>NZ_JADPIQ010000022.1:0-678749 GCF_023073015.1 Bradyrhizobium sp. 87 | reverse complement strand
TGTCCAACCATCGCGCAGGGAAGGCCGAGTGATTGGCTACACCTGTATGCTGCTGTGCGGTTTCCTTGCGCTACATTTTCGCGCAGCGGACCGCGGGTGCCAGCCGGCACCCGGCCTTCCCTGCGCCCTCTTGGACAAGAGGGTGAAGCGACGAAGCAAAGCTCGGGCGGAATCAGCCGCGAGGATGCGAAGCTGCGCGGTTCGCCATCACGCATGCCGAACTACAGTCGCAACCAGGAGGACGAGGACCGCGAAAACGACAATCTCCATGGCATGCGAACGATTGGCCGACGACGGAGGTTCCCCGATTTCACGAGCAATGCCGAGCAGGAGCCCGCAAGGTCGCGCACAGCAGGCCCAAGACATCGCCAAGCCGGCAGTGGCCAGGCAGCGAAATTTTAAGATCATTAACAATGTTGAATCCCTGGCCGGAGCGATTGCCCTACCGTGAACCTTTCCGCCGGGGCTTTCCATGATCGATACCGCGACCAAGGCGTTGTTGCGCACCGTTCTCGACGAGGTGTGTGAAGCTGTTCCACGCTGTGAGATCGGCGCCAGGACTCGCGTAGCCTCGAAGCTTCTGGAGACTGCAAGCAGGGGCGACATCTCTGCGGATCGTCTCAAACTAGCGGCCCGCAATGCCCTTTCAGAAGTCCCGACGATGTGATGATGGTCATGTGGGGGCAGGGGTGAATTTCCACGTGACGGTCCTCAAGATCCTGGTGAGCTACCCGGATGGGTTCGCGGCCATGGAGGATCTCAAGCGGGATATGGCCATTCTGGCGACCAGCGGTCGCGACTGGACCGAGCGCACCCGGCGGCTCGCCGGGCGGGTGCCGGGGCTGGACATCTTTTCGCAAGGGCTGATCGACCGGACAAATGGCGGGTGGCGCATCACGGCCAAGGGCCGCGCCGTGCTCGGTCTGATGGAAGCTCGTCCGGACCAAGCGCCGATTGCCACCCAACAACCTCCCTCAGAACCAGAGCTTGCCCCGGCGATCTCGCGGCACATTCCGGCGGAGAGGATCCGAGGACGACTCGCCGCGCGCCGTCGCCGACGCAATGCCCGCATGCAGGCTCGGGCGTCCTAGCGAGGAACGAGCGTCGCTCCCGAAGCTTGAGCAAACGCCTTGTGATGGAAGACGCTCATGCAAAGTTCCGACGCTACCTTGTCGACGGCCCGTTTGTCGCGAGCGACGGACGATATCTGGGTCGTGGACGATGCCCCGATCAGCGCTGCCGGTCTGAAACTTCCGGTGCGTATGACCGTCATTCGGCTCTCGAACGGCGATCTTGTGCTGCATTCGCCGGTGAGACATTCGCCGACTCTCCGCGGTGAGTTGGAGCGGCTAGGGCCGATAAGGTACTTGCTCGCGCCGAATATCGCGCACTGGATGTTCCTGTCCGACTGGCAGAGAGAGCTGCCACAGGTGACGACTTTCGCGGCGCGCGGCCTTTCGGCGCGTCGGCAAGTTCGAGCAGCACGGATCCACATCGACCGCGAGCTTGGAGAGGCGACGCCTGAGGAATGGAGGGCCGACCTCGAAGCCGTCTCGGTGAACGCTCCGATGTTCTCCGAGATCGAGCTGTTCGACAAGCGCAGCCGGACACTGATCCTGACGGATCTGGTGCAAAATCTCGATCCCGATGATCTCAGCGCGTCAAACGAGGCCGCGGCAAACCTCCTCGGCATTTCCAAGCCAAACGGAACGGCGCCGGTCTATCTCCGACTGCTGCTGCGCCTCGGCGGCCGTTCCGTGCGGTCGGCAGCCGAGCGGCTCATACGGCTGTCGCCGGAGCGGGTGATCTTCGCGCATGGCGACTGGTTCGAAGCGGACGGAACCGAGCGTCTCCGGCGATCCCTGCACTGGCTGCTTCCGGCGGGCGGCTCCGGATCCGAGCCGCGGCAAATGACTGGCACGCGCGTCGTCATAACCGGTGCCTCGAGCGGAATCGGGCGTGCTGCGGCGCTGGCCTTCGCCGGAAAGGGCGCAAGCGTGGTCCTGGCGGCACGCCGTGCCGAAGTCCTGACGAGCCTCGCTGCAGAATGCGAGGCGCTCGGAGGCCGCGCATTGGCAATCCCGACCGATGTCACCGATGCCGAGGCGGTGCAGCGGCTGGCCCGAGAGGCGGAAGACGCGCTCGGTGGCATCGACGTCTGGATCAACAACGCCGGCACCGGCGTTTTCGGGGCCTATCAGGACGCGGATATCGCACTTCATCGCCGAACGATCGAGGTCAATCTCCTCGGCACGATGCATGGCGCTTTCGCGGTGCTTCCGATCTTCCTGCGCCAGAACCGCGGTATCTTGATCAACAACATCTCGCTCGGGGGCTGGGCTCCGACGCCTTTTGCTGCGGCCTACACAGCGAGCAAATTCGGCCTTCGGGGCTTCACCGCGAGCCTGCGTCAGGAGCTCAGGGCTCATCGCAACATCCATGTCTGCGGCGTCTTCCCGGCCATGGTCGACACGCCGGGCTTCGTCCACGGCGCCAACATGTCCGGCCGGACGCTCGATCCCGGTCCGCTGCTGTATCAGGCGGAGGACGTTGCCGAGACGTTCGTGAGCCTCGTCCGCGCACCCCAAGATGAGGTCGCCGTGGGCTGGCCGGCGCGTGCCGGCCAAATTGCCTACGCGATGGCTCCGCAGATTACCGAGAACATCCTGGGGGTTGCCTTCCGCTACCTGCTGTCGCGCGCGCGCCCGGCGAAGAGCAGCGAGGGCACCATGATCGAAGCTGGTCCGCAGGGCACGTCAATCGATGGCGGTTGGCTGTCACGCAAGCAGCTCCCACCTGCCGGGGTCATCAGTCAGGGGCTCGCGGCGCTGGGACTAGCTGCGGGCGTGGCTCTCCTGGCTTCAGCAGTTGCGCGTCGCGCTGGCAGATCGGGACAAGGCGTCGCCAAGCACAAGCATGTCCTGCCGAGGCAGATCACGGCAGCGCGTAGGCCCGCACGTAATCGCCGAGTTTAGTTCCGAACGAGCCGTGGCCGCCATCGACCGTGACGACATATTGCTTGCCGTTGGCCTCATAGGTCATCGGCGTCGACTGGCCGCCGGCAGGAAGGCGGTCCTGCCAAAGCCGTCTGCCATCGCGAACGTCGAACGCGCGGATGTAGTCATCCATCGTTCCCGTGATGAAGACGACGCCGCCCGCGGTGACGATCGGACCGCCCAGCATGGGAACGCCGAGCTTGAATGGCAGCGGCAGCGGGGCCTGATCGCGGATCGTGCCGATGCGATGCTGCCAGACCACCTTGTGCGACTTGAGATCGATCGCGGCGATGTTGCCCCATGGCGGGGCAAGGCAGGGGATGCCGAGCGGTGAGAGGAAAATGCCGAGGTCGACGCCATAGGGGGCGCCGTACATCGGCTGCACGCCGAGCTCGGTTCCCGGCGGATGCGCCGCGTTCGGCGCTGCCGGATTGTCTTTCCCGCGCGGCACGAGACGCGAGACGAAGGGAATCGATTGAGGGTTCGCGATCGCGATCAGGCGTTGCGGATCGACGGCAATGCCGCCCCATTCGAACATGCCGAAGTCTCCTGGAAACACCAGCGTGCCTTGTTCAGACGGCGGCGTGAACGGCCCCTCATAGCGCAGGCGCTTGAACTTGATCCGGCAGGCGAGTTGGTCGAACATCGTGCTGCCCCACATCTGCGCGTCGGTCAGCATGCCGGGCGGGCGAAAGCTCAACTCCGAGAAGGGCTGGGTCGGCGACAGCCGGTCTCCCTTCGCGGCGCCCTGCGGCACCGGCTTCTCCGGTGCGGGCACCAGCTGACGCCCGTCGCGGCGGTCGAGCACGAAGATGTCGCCGGTCTTTGCCGGGATGTAGATCGCAGGCGTCACGCCGCCGTTAAGGCGCAAATCGACCAGACTGGGCTGCGACGGCATATCCATGTCCCAGAGATCGTGGTGCACGTTCTGGAACGACCAACGCAGTTTCCCGGTCATGAGATCGAGGGCAATCAATGCCGAATCGTAGCGCTCGTTCTCGGGCGAACGGCCGCCGCCCCAAATATCCGGAGAACTCGAGCCGAGCGGCACATAGACCAGTCCGAGCTTCTCGTCGACCGCGGAAATGCTCCAGGAATTGGGTGAGCCGGCCGTGAAATGATGCGAGGCCGAGGGCATCTCGTTCGGATCGGAATTGCCGGCATCGAATGCCCAGATCAGCCGTCCTGAATAGATGTCGAAGCCGCGGATCACGCCCGACGGCACGCGATCGGAATAGTTGTCGATCACCGCTCCGCCGACGATCAGCAACTTGTCCGTGACGACGGGCGGCGAGGTGCCCTCGTAGAAGCCGAGTGTCTGGATCTCGCTGCCCTGCTTGAGATCGATCTGTCCCTGATTGCCAAAATCCTGGCAAGGCACGCCGCTCTGCGCATCGAGCGCGAACATCCGTCCGTCGTTGGTCGGTATGAAAATGCGCCCCGCACAATCGCTCGGGGCCGGCGTGCCGTCGGCAGTTATCGCGCCGGGCTTGGTCGCGTGATAGGACACGCCGCGGCAGGTCATGTGCTGGAAGGCCTTGTTGTGCTGCACCTGCGGATCGAACTTCCAGCGCAGTTTTCCGGTCGCGGCTTCGAGCGCGAACACGATCTGGTGCGGCGAGCAGGTGTAGAGCAGATCGCCCACCTTGAGCGGCGTCGCCTGGTTGGTGATCTCGTCGGGATCGTCCGGGCCCTTGTGATCGCCGGTGCGGAATTCCCAGGCGAGCTTGAGGTCCTTGACGTTGTCCTTGGTGATCTGGCTCAGCGACGAGAAGCGCGTACCGAAGCCGCTGCCGCCGTAGGCCGTCCAGTTCTGGCCGGCAGCGGGCTGGTCCGGTTCGGGAGACGCAATGGCCCCCGTTGTTTCGCCCTCAGGTATCGTGCCGGCAAGATCGCGGCGATCGCTCGTCAGGGACATGCCGACGACGATGGCTGCGGCGACCAACACAAGGCCAAGCGCCCATCGCGCTGCGCGCAAGCGAGGCGCCAGGCGGGAGGCAATGAAGGGCAGCATCAGCCACAGGCCAAGCGGCACGAGTACGTCGCCGCGCGGCGCCAGCGACCAGAAATCGAGGCCGGCCTCCCAGATCGCCCAGGCCATCGTTCCGGCCAGCAGCGCGGCATAAACCCAGAGCGCCTCGGCGCGGCGGCGCCCGAGCAGCCAGCTCGTGAGCAGAAGCATGATGCCCGCGATCAGATAGTAGACGGAGCCACCGAGGGCCTCGAGCCAGGCACCGCCAGCCAGGAGGCCCAGTCCCATGATAGCGACGAGCACAATGGTGATGGCCAGCAATGGCGCGTCACGGAGCCAATTCATTGAACGATGCATGGGAGGCATGATGGTCACTTCAGCGTATAGAGAAACGCCGCGATGTCCCGCGCGTCCTTCTGCGGGATGCCCATTCTCGGCATGGCATTGCCCGGCAACGCCCGCTGTGGATCCTCGATCCAATCAGCCATGTTGTCCGGCGAGTTCTGGATGTAGCCGGCGATGTAGGTCCGCGTGCCGATCCGATGCAAGGGTGGGCCGACATTGCCTTCGGCGCCGGCAATGCCGGGAATATCGTGACAGCCGCCGCAGTGATACTGCTTGACGAGGTCGGCGCCACGACGCGCGTCGCCGGTGAAGTTGTCCGGGCCCGCAGCCTTGCAGGCGGCGCCTGTGGTAGCCAGCAGCGCGGTGACTAGCAATCTCGTGATCGGATTTGCCATCGCTGCTTCCCGGCGATCAGGGCTTCTGGCCGAAATTGAAAGACTTGGTGGCAGACCAGGGATCGGTCGTCGAGACCTGCTCGCTCGGGACTTGCTCGACTTCGGGCGAAGGCAGATTCGCGGAAAAGGTTCGGCCCCATTGGTGGCTCGGCTCGTTGCTGATCTTGCCGATATAGGTGACGAGATCCCAGATCACGCTGTCGGGCAGCACGCCGCCCCAGGCCGGCATTCCATTCGGCCGCCCCTGGTAGATCGAGAGAAAAATGTTCTCTGGCTGCGAGCCGTAAGTAAAGTTGTTGTTGCTCAGTGCCGGACCCATGCCGCCGCCGCCATTTGGCGCGTGGCAGCCGACGCAGTTGAAGTTGACGTAGTAGGTCATCCCGCGCTGCTCCGCATTGGGATCGCCCTGCACAGGGTTCTTGATCTGCGGCGGGTCCGGCTGCGCGCCGGGATGGAGGTGACTGACGGGGACCTGCATGAAGACGCCGGGCCTGCCATTGCCGACGCTGCCACCGAAGTTCGGGCGCGGAGACAGCGTCGGCATCTGCGCCTCCTGCGACTGCGGCAAAGTCTGCTGGGCCAGTCCCGCACCATTCGGCACAACCGCCAGCAGCAACGACAGGGCGCTCGCGCGCAGCACTGGAGCAGACATCACTCATGTCCTCCCGATACCGTAACCGGTTGGTCCACCAGCGGAACGCCGTAACTGCGCAGCAGCGAGGTGATCTCGGACCGGTGCTCGTCGATGAATGCATTCAGTCGGTCGCGCAAGGCGTCGTCGCCTTTGCGCACGCCCATCGCGATGGCGAACTGGAACTGCTGAGGTGCAAAGCGCTCGTAATCCCGGATCGGCGTGACCGTCAGGGGGACGGGAGAGCGCTGGGCGAAATATCCGGCGAGCGGACCCCAGGCTGCGGCGACATCGAGGCTGCCGCTTTCGACGGCTTCGATCAGGCGCGCCGGCGGATCGGCCTGGCGATAATCACCGTAGATGGAGTAGCCGCGGACGTTGTCAACGATGCCCTGTTCGCCGAGCGCTTGCGCGGGCGGCGGATTGTTGCCGTCATCGCCGATCAGATGCACGCCGATCGCGAGGTGATGCAGGCGCGGGTCGAGCAGGGACGAAAGGTCGAGGTGCTGGTCCTGCCGCGTGACGAACACGTAGCTCGAGCGATAATACGGCTTCGTCGTCTCGACGAGATCATAGCCGGACGGCACGCCCATGACGACGTCGCATTTGCCGGCTTTCAGCGTGTTACGGATGAAGCCGCGGCGCTGCGCCCACCAGGTGTAGGAGACCTGCAGGCCGAAATGCTCGGCCACCATGGCCGCGAGCCTGTTCTCGAATCCTGCTTCGGCGCTGTTCGAGAAAGGCAGATTGTTGGGATCGGCACAGACGCGAAGCTCGCGATCCGACGCTGCCGCCGCCGTGGTTGCAAGCCCGACCAGAAAACCAAGAGCGATGCCGGGATAACTATTTCGAAGGCGCATGGCTGGTGTCCTCACCATTCGCGCCGCCGAGTTTGAAGACCAGCAGCTCACTCCCGCCCGCGGTGTAGAACGGCAAATCCTGGGTCGCACCGACAAAACCGAGCGCGCCGTTGCGCACCCGCGGATCGACCTCGGCGTTGGCCACCACACCCGGCCAGCCGCCGACGCCCGACAGGATCGCGATGTATTGCTGTCCGTCGGAGCCGCGATAGGAGATCGGCTGGCCAATGAATCCGGAGCCGGCGCGGAATTGCCAGAGGACATGCCCGTCCTTGGCATCCACGGCCTTGAACAGCCGATCCATGGTGCCGTAGAACGCGACGTCGCCTGCCGTAACCAGCGCGCCGCTCCAGACCGGCAGCTTCTCGTGGATCTCCCAGACCTTCTTGCGCGCGACGGGATCCCACGCCATGAATTCGCCGCGGTGGCCGCCGGGGCCGGCATACATGTCGACATCGGCGCCCACATAAGGTGTGCCTGCGATATAGCCGACCTGCGATGCCTTGAAATTCATGCAAAGATGCTGATGCGGCACGTAGAGCAGCTTGGTGCGGGGCGACCAGGCGGTTGGCTGCCAGTCCTTGGCGCCCGGCGCGGCCGGGCAGATGTTCTCGACGGTCTTGCCGGCGAGCGGCGTCTTCTCCTCGTTGGGGATGATCTTGCCGGTCTTGAGATCGACGCCGTTATAGGCATTGACGAATTCAAACGCGTCCGCCGAGATGACTTCGCCGGTCGCCCGATCCATCACGTACATATAGCCGTTGCGGCCCGGGTGGATCAGCACCTTGCGCGGCTTTCCATTCAGTTCGAGATCGACGAGCACATTCTCGTTGATCTCGTCGTGGTCGAACAGGTCGTGCGGGTTGATCTGGTAAGCCCATTTGGCGCGGCCGGTGTCGGGGTCGCGGGCAAAGATTGTGGTGCTCCAGAGATTGTCGCCGCTGCGCTGGTTGGCGTTCCATGGGCTCGGATTGGCTGTGCCGTAGTAGATCAGATTGAGTTCGGCATCGTAGGAGATCCATCCCCACATCGTGCCGCCGCCGACCTGCCAGCGGTCGGCCGGCCACGTCTTCACGCCGAGATCCTTGCCCTTGAGACTGTCGTAGAACGGCTTGAAGTCGTCGCCGATCAGCACGTCCTTGTCCGGGCCCGTGGCGTAGGCGCGCCACGCAATGGCCCCGGTGTTTTCATCGAGCGCGGTGACCCAGCCGCGCACGCCCATCTCGCCGCCGCTGTTGCCGACGAGCACCTTGCCCTTGACCACGACGGGAGCCATCGTGATGGTCTCGCCCTTGTTGATCTCCCCGAGCTTCGTATGCCACAGCTCCTTGCCGGTCTTGGCGTCGATCGCGACCGTGTGGTTATCAAGCGTGTTGAGGAAGACCTTGCCGTTGTCGAAGGCGAGTCCGCGATTGACGACGTCGCAGCAGGCAACGCCCGCGGCTGCCGGTTCAGGCTTTGGCGCGTAGGACCATTTCAATTCACCGCTCGTGGCATCGAGTGCGAACACACGGTTGGGGTAGGGGCCAGCATAAGGGCCGACCACATACATGGTGCCATCGACCACGAGCGGCGCCGCCTCCTGGCCGCGATCGGCACCGACCGAGAACGTCCATGCAAGCTGGAGGCGCGATGCATTGGACGTGTTGATCTGATCAAGGTTGCTATAGCGGGTGTTGGCGTAGTCGCGCGCCGCCATCGGCCACTGGCCGGGATCTTTCATGCGGCTGGCGAGATCGCTCTGTGCCGAGGCGGACGACAGCAACGCGCAGGACGCGCAAAGGGCACAAAGGAAGCCTGGAAGTCGGCCCAGCAAACGCGTGAGACCACGCACTAACATATGTAAAGATCTCCACGGCAGTGATGAGGCCGTGCGCCGTTGCAGGCCGGTTTACGAACCTACAAACGTTCCGACTTCGCTTGGTTCCAAAGAGGTGAGACCGACGACGAGCTATCTCACGACGTTGCCGGACACGCCGGCGCCGAGGTCAACTGCGATCTGATCTTCCTTGCCGTTACACTTGGGGTGGCCAAATCCAGACGGACTTTTGCCGTCGGGTCCGATGTCATAGATGATTGCGTCTTTCATGTTGGGGCTGACGCCGGCCGGCACGCGGTCGAGCCCGAGCTGGTGACGCACGCGCCAGGCCACGTTGTGATCGGCGCAGGAGCTGTCGCCGCTGACGCCCAGCGCGCCCGTGATGCCGTTGCCGTCATAGAGCGCCAACCCGCCTCCGAACACGATGGTGCCGCCGATCGGCTTGCCTACCATCGGATCCTGGGCCGTGCCGAAGTTGTCGGGAGATCCGGCGTACAAGGCTTCCGGAGACGGCGGGTTGCCGAGTGCCGCTCCGAACAGGAACCCGCCGGGCTGCGCACCGGCATAGAGATTGGCGGTCGCGATCGCCTTGTCCTTCAGGCTGAACGCATTTGCCGTATTGGCCTTCTCGGCCGCGATGGCCCGGCTGCCGAGCCACTGGTCGTCGACCTTGCCGCCGCTATAGGCAACTGCGCAGACGATGCCCTGCCGATTGACGACGGCAGCCCACTCGTTGTTGTCGAGACCGCCGTTGCTGGGGCCGCCGCCCGGCTTGACACTCTTCTTGAGGATATCGGCGAGCTTGTCATGGTCGACCGGGCACGACATCCCTGACTTGGGTTGGTCCTGCGCGCTCAAGACTGCAGGCACCAAGAATGCTGCGGTGATTGCCGTTAGCACCATGACGGGTCGTTTTTCCATGTGGCCTCCGTGGAGTGTCGCAGTCGGCAGGCGAACGTTCGAACAGAAGTTGCGGTTCCTATGCAGCGTCGCTCAGCCCGGATGTTGAAGGGAGCGGCAGGCGGGAATGACCGCCGTTCGCAGTCAGCCAGCGGTGAGCAAAGAACAACGCGGCGCCGGTATAGAGTAGGCCCATGGGCACCCACATCAGGATGCCGGCGAGCTGCTGGTCCTCGAGTGCCGAGAGGCCGAATTCCCCGGCGAGGGCGCCCTGGCCTGGGATCCACAGCCGCGGCGACACGGTCAGCAGAGCTCCGAGCACGCCGGAATGCAAAATGGTGATGAAAAGGCACGCGACAGCGATGCCGTCGCGAATTCGAGTGCTACGGCCCTGACCGCGGCCATGCAGCAGCACCCACCAGAACAACAGCGCAGTCGCGAAGAAGCTGATGTGCTGGAGACGATGGATCGCCGTATTCTCGAGCGCCCACGCATATAAAGGCGGTGCATGCCAGACCCAGAGCGCTGCGCCGTGCAGGATGGTCGCGCTCATGGGGTGGCTTACAAAACGCCAGGGCCACGCCAATATCGGCAGATCGAGCATGCGGCCTGCCGCCGGGCGAAGCCGGGCCGGCAGGCTCCACAGCAGAGGACCATTGATCCGGGCGAACGCCATCAGCGGTGCCGCGACCACCATCAGCAGTTCGTGCTCGACCATGTGCGCGGTGAACAGACGCTCGCCGAGCCAGTGCAGCGGCGAGGTCACGGCAAGTGCGGCCACCAGCCATCCGGTCCAGAACGCGGCCACCTGGCGGAAGCTGACGCCACGGCCACCACCTGCATGATGCCAGAGCCGCTGCGTTCCGACATAGAAGCCGATACCGACGGCATAGAGCGGGGCCATGAGCCAGGGATCGTAGCTCCACAGCGAACCGGGATCGACATCCGATAGTCCGTGCGCATCGGCCGGCGCCGCGAGCAGCGCGAGCAGCAGTGCTGCAAAGCTCAGCGCAGGCATGGGCTGATCATGAGCGAGGCGGCGAACTGGTTCGCAATCACCAGCGCAAATAACACGCCGGAGCCGACGCCGAGCCAGGCCATGAACGTTCGTGGTCCGCCACCCCGCGCATCGGCCCATTCAGCCCCCGCGCCGCGCCGAACGGCGCGGGCCGAAATGACAGTGCCTGCCAGCGCGACGACAGCCAGAACCGCGCTCATGATCGCGCCGCTGAGCCTGGTCTGTTCGCAGGAGAAGTGCGCGAGCACGTAGACGCCCTGCAAGTTGATACCCCACGCGATGGGCCCGAGCGCAACGCCGGCCCAATAAAGCAGTCTGGAATGTCGATCGGCTGCGGTCATAGGCGTGGCACCCAATCGAGCAAGACATAGAGCGGCAGCCAGGCGAGCACGACGAAGTTCCAATAGAACACGTTGTCGGTCACGTCGCTGAACCGGCGCGGTTTCGCATGGCGCGTGAACATCAATACCGCCAGCACGACCGTGTCGCCGACATCGGTGGCAAGGTGGGTCGTGTGCAGCCCCAGAATGAGCCAAACAATGGAGCCGTAAGCTGAATTGTCCCAGCGGGTGTTGAGATGCGCGAACTCGAAGCCGCGCAGCACCAGCAGGGCAATGCCGATCAGGGCCATCACGATGAGTCCGGTCCGCACCTTCGCGAGATCCTGCCGGTGTGCGGCGCGGTTGGTGATCTCGTTCGGGATGATGCTCAGCAGATAGACCACGACTTCGGCTGTGCCTGGCCAGAGATCGGGCGGCGAGGCGCCGATCGGCCAGCTTGGGTTGACGGCGTAGAGATAGAGATAGGCACCGATGGCAATGGCAAAGCCCATACCTTCCAGCGCCATGAAGCCCATCGCGCCCCACCACGGTCCGCTGCGCGGGCCGTAGCCGTAAGTCGGCAGTTCAGCGACATTGCGGACGATGGTCTGTCTCACTCCTCGTCCTCCTTGCTGCCGCTCGGCCAGAACCAGCCGATCAAGGTGACGGCCATCGGCGGCGTGCCCCAGAGCACCGCCCAGGGCGTGAAGATCGAGCCGATGAAGAACACGGTCGTTGCGATAGCTGTGAGCAGTGGCCAGATGCTGGGTTCGGGCGAAGCCTCGCGGATCTGCGGCTCGGCTTCCGCGAGCGACGTCAGCAGGACCTCGCGCCGCTCGGCGCTCAGACCCGCGACCACGGGCAGGCTCTCGCTATCGGCCCACAGCGGATCGCGGTGCTTGACCACCGGAATGCGGTCGAAATTCTGCGGCGGGGGCGGCGATGACGTCGCCCATTCCAGCGTGGAGGCATCCCAGGGATTGTCGCCTGCGAGCGCGCCCTTACGCAAGCTGTAGACCACATTGACCAAAAGCAACGCGAAGCTGAGCGCGAAAATGAGAGCACCACCGCTGGACACGAGATTCAGGTGCGCCCAGTCCATGTCGGCGGTGTAGGTGTAGACCCGGCGCGGCATTCCGATCAGCCCGAGGATGTGCATCGGGAAGAAGGCGACGTTGAAGCCGATGAAGGCGAGCCAGAAATTCCAGCGCCCGAGTCGCTCGCTGAGCATGCGGCCGGCGATCTTGGGAAACCAGTAGTAGACCGCGCCGACCAGCGGGAACACAGCGCCGCCGATCAGGACATAATGGAAGTGGGCGACGACGAAATAGGTGTCGTGCACCTGGGTGTCGATCGGGACCGAGGCGACCATGACGCCGGACAGCCCGCCGAGCACGAAGATCACGATGAAGCCGATCACGAACAACAGCGGGGTCCGGTAGACCGGACGCCCGTCCCAGAGCGTTGCCAGCCAGCAGAAGATCTGCAGCCCGCTCGGCACCGCGATCAGCATACTGGAGGCTGTGAACAGGGCCGCGCCGAGTTGGGGCAGGCCCGTGACGAACATGTGGTGGACCCAGAGACCGAACGACAGGAAGCCGGTCGCGATCAACGAGAGGATCACCACGGGATAGCCGATCACCGGCCGTCGTGCGAACGTCGCGAGGATCGCCGAGACCATTCCCGTGCCCGGGATGAAGATGATGTAGACCTCGGGATGGCCGAAGAACCAGAACAGATGCTGCCAGAGCAGGGGATGTCCGCCCGAGGAGGAATCATAGAAGCGCGTGTTGACGAGGCGATCCAGGATCAGTGACGTCGATGCGACCATGATCGAGGGCATCGCGAACATCACAAGGAAGCTCGTCACCAGCATGGCCCAGACGAACAGGGGAATGCGGTCGAGCGTCATGCCGGGCGCGCGGAGCTTGAACACGGTCACGATGATTTCCACGGAGACGGCGAGCGCCGCGACCTCGGTGAAGGTGATCATTTGCGCCCAGACATCCGGGCGCTTTGTCGGCGTAAATTGCAGCGAGGAGAGCGGGACATAGGCAAACCAGCCAACGTCGGGGCCGACATTCAGCGCAAAGGAAATCCAGAGAAAGCAGCCGCCGAACAGAAACATCCAATAGCTGAAGGCGTTCAGTCGCGGAAAGGCGATGTTCCGCGTGCCGACCATCAACGGCACCAGATAAACGGCGAACGCCTCCATGACCGGCACGGCGAACAGGAACATCATCGTCGAGCCGTGCATCGTGAAGACCTGATTGTACTTGTCGGCGGAGAGAAACGTCTTCTCCGGCCCGGCCAGCTGAATGCGCATCAGGACCGCGAGGAGGCCGCCGAGGAGCAGGAATACGAACGCCGTGATGATGTAGCGGCGGCCGACCACCTTGTGGTCGACCGACGTCAGCGCGCCCATCCAGCCGGACGGCGTGCGCCACACTTTCTCCAGCTGTGTGGAAAGTCGAAGGCCGTTCAGGACGTCGTCCCGCAACTCATTTGGTTCAGCGGCGATGCTCACTTGAGCTGCTCCAGATAATGAATGATGGCGATCATTTCATCCGATTGCAGCGGCATCCTCGGCATGAGATTGCCGGGCTTGATGTGCTGGGGATCGGCGATCCAGGCGCCGAGCGTGGCCGAATTATTCGGCAACGTTCCCGCCGCGATGGTCGTGCGGCTGCCGATATGCGTGAGATCCGGGCCGAGCTGCCCGCCGGCCAGCGTGCCGCTAATGTTGTGGCACAAGGCGCATCCGCGCGCCCGGAACAGAGCCTCGCCCTGCTTGCCGAGCGGATCGGCAGGGCTGTTGGCGCTCTGGTTTTCATGGTGGCGCCAGCGGCCGAACTCGTCGGGTGACATCGCGATCACGGCAAATGCCATGTGGGCGTGCTGGATCCCGCAGAACTCGGCGCATTGCCCGCGATAGATGCCCGCGTTCTTCGCCGTGAATTGCAGCTCGTTCTTCTGCCCGGGGATCAAGTCCATTTTGCCGGTCAGGCTCGGCACCCAGAAGCTGTGGATCACGTCCGCCGATTCCAGCTCGACCTTCACCGGCTGGCCGGTCGGGATCCGGATCTCGTTGGCCGTCACGAAACTCTGCTGCGGACTGTCGGCCTCATAGCGGACCTCCCACCACCATTGGTGGCCGATGATCTTGAGGATGTGGGCTTTCTCGTCCTTGGCAAAGACGGTACGTTGTCCGGCATAGCTCACGAAGGAGAGACCGAGCACGACGGCGGTGGTCGCAATCCCAAGCGCGAGGATGACGCGCCCGGAGCATTCCTCGAAGGCTTGGTGAAGGTCAAGCGGCCGATCAGCCGAACGTTTTCGCCGCATCATTCCGATGCAGAGCGCGATCACGACGGCGGTCCAGACGACCGCCGACACAGCGAGGAAGATGAACAGCGTGTGCAAGATCTGGTCGGATTGCAGCCCTTGCGGATCGAGCGCCGATTGCCGGCCCGCACACGCCGTGAGCGGCCAGATCGTGCACAACACCAGAACCCTTCGCACCCAGACCTGCATTGACGCCTTGTCGCACTCCGCTTCACAGGCGGAACCGGGCAGGCCTACAAAGGTTCCTATCCGCTAATCGGAGCGATGGGCCGAAGAGGGATGTCCGACATCAATCATCGGGCTAGAATGGCCAGCCCTTCACGGCGATCACGATCGCCGCATCGCCAGCGGCCATCAGCAACAGGACGGCGAGACTGGCGATGATTGCGCCCGGCTGGGCAAGCACGCGCAACTCTCCGAGCATGTGTCGGCTCCAAAAAGCAGCAATGCCGCGATGACCCTGAGGGTTCCTGCGGACACGCCGGGCGTTGACGTGCGAGCGCCGGAACGAAGGCCCGAGATCGCGCGTTCCTGCGACGAATTGAGGGTTCACGTGCCGCGCTATCATTTTGATCTGGTCGACTCCGAGACCGTCGCCGACGAGGGAGGAGCTGAATTGCCCGACGACATCGTGGCGCTGGACGTTGCCGAGGAGATCGCGAAGAGGCTCCTTGCGGAGCGTCCCGAACTCAGGAATCGTCATTTTTCCATCCTGGTCACGAACCAGCAGGGTGAGGAGATCGGGAAAGTGCCACTGGATGTCCTGCACTGAAGTCGCGGCCTGACATGGCGTTGAGGATCGGAGTGATCTCGGATACGCACGGCCTTCTCAGACCTGAGGCCGGACGCCGTCTTGCAGGGGTGTCGCATATCCTCCACGCTGGTGATATCGGCGCGCCGGAGGTTCTGGAGAGGCTTTGCCGAATAGCGCCCGTCACCGCCATCAGGGGAAACGTCGATGTCGGCAGTTGGGCGAGGCGCTATCCCGAAACCGAAACAGTGCACCTCGGCGCTCGTTGTTTCTACCTCCTTCACGATCTCAAGGCGCTCGCCATCGACCCCGCGGCAACCGGTGTGAACGTGGTGATATCAGGACATTCGCATCGGGTGCAGGTCAACACGATCAACGGAGTGCTTTTCCTGAATCCTGGAAGCGCCGGTCCAAGGCGATTCAAGCTGCCGATCACGCTGGCAACGCTCGATCTCGATGAGGGCGGCGACCTGCGGCCCACCATCCATGAGCTCGACGCGTGAACGAAGCGCATGCGTAGCAGCTAGTGGGTATTCGACTTTTGCCATCGCTCCAGATCAATCGGGGGACGCTTTGGGTCGATCTGCTCCTTCTCGGGATTTCCCTGCCAAGGCTGGTCCGTCTGCCGGTGGGTTGGCAAATCCGTCTGCTGTCGCGGATCGTCGACCGGTGTTTCTCTCGGGTCGTTTTCAGGCGCTTTCGCTTTCGGCATAACTTGTCCTCTCTGCGATCTGTCGGTGTGGTGGCACGCGATCAACGTACGCCAGCGATCCCGCCATCATCAGCTTCCGGGTGCCGTCCTTCTCCGTTTCCCGCGATAGAGCCTGGACCATGAACAAAAAGCCTTCCGTATGAACTGCGGGGTCAACACGGGCAGGAATCGTTCGTTCCTAGGGGCATGCATCAGCATCGATCAGGAACGACCGCCGCCCCATCTCATTGCCAGCGCATGAGGTCGCGAGACCGAAACAAGGAGCATGCAATGTCCAAATTGCCCCCCATACCGCCAGAGCAGCGCAGCGACAAGGGACCCGGATCTGATCCCAGGATCGAGACGGATGAAAGAGTCCCCGACCGCGAGAACTTCGACACCCAGGGTCGTCACGGCAACATCAAGCAGAACACGACAAACCAAGGCTACCAGCAGGACCGATGAATGCCACACAAGAACTCAGACAGTGAACGCTTCGGTGGTCCGGGCTCCTCGCGGCAGGATCGCAAGCACCCCGAAAAGGGAGGTCGCGAGCATGAGCGCCCTGCGCCCGGAACGGCTACCAACGACCGCAAATCACACGTCTCGGGAGGCGGTGGTGAGCGCGATCAACATCACACGCACGACGATCGTGAGAGGAGCTGAGCGATGGCTAAGACAACTTCGAGCTTGATGCTGATCGCGTTCCTGGCGACCGCGTCGATAGGGGCCGCCTCGGCGCAGAGTGGCGGTGGCGGCGGTTCGGGAGGATCGGGCGGAGCAAGCGCGAGCAGCACGAGCGGCGGCACCGGCGGTGCCACAAGCCCTGGGTCGGCAGGCCTTGGGTCTGCAGGAGCTACAAACCAGACGGGCGGTGCATCGCCCAGCCTGGGCAATCCAGGCGACGCGGCCGCGGCTTCGCGTGGCACGACGGCTACCGGCACGAACACCGCTGGAACGGCCCAATCGAGCGGTGGCGGGCCGCGAGGATCGACCACCGTCGGGCGGGCCGGCAATCCCGCAGGGGGGACCAGCAGCGGACGGATTGACGGAACTGCGACACCCGGTCCGTCGATCCCGGGCGACGCCGAAATACGCTCGGAGAACTCTCAGGATTCCCACGTCGATCGAAAGATCAAGAGCATCTGCAAAGGCTGTTAGATCGGCGATCAGGACGCCGGGTTTTCCGGCGTCCAATCGAGGTCGTCCTCGCTTCGAGGTTCGGGGTCGGGCGAGCAGGGCTTGATCTTCAGGTCATCCTCGAGCCTGGGCTGACCCCCGCCGCTTTCGACCAGACCGGCGTCTTCGGCCTTTTTCAGGGTTTCCTCTTTGGTTGAAAACGTCCGGCTCAGTTTTTCGCCGTCCTTGAACAGGGCATACGCCATATTGGCTCCTCGCGATTGGAATCATCGAAGACTTTGACGTGGGCGGACACACACGGCCACCGTCGCTCCTTTGTCGCTTGGTGAAGCTCTAGCCGACTTCCCTGAGATTGCTCAGGATCGCCAGGTGACGCTGAATGATCGGCGGCGACATCTATGCGACCTGCTGTTCGCCGGGGTGCCATCTGATCGCAAATACGACGTGGAATCTCCAATGTTGGATTCACAAGACGCTGCGACCGTTTCGAACGTTCCTATCGCCGCCGTAAGCAGCCGGGCGATGCTCCACCTGATGTCGGCATCCTGGCACGAGCCCGCAGGTTAACGCAGGTTATTGGCACGGGAAGTGCGTCATGATCATAGGAACGGCAGCACTGAGGACGGTTTGTCCATCATCCAGATGCCGACCGGCGCACGAGCAAAATCATGCAACACAGAAATTCACGCAGCTTTCCGATTTCCGCGGGCGTCCTTCTCGGGCTTGGTCTGGGCGGGTTTTTTGACGGCATCGTGTTTCATCAGCTGCTGCAATGGCATCATATGTTAAGCGGCTGGTATCCGCTCAACTCCATCGACAACGTCAAGCTCAACACGACCTGGGACGGCATCTTCCACAGCGCGGCCTATGTTGTTGTGCTCCTCGGCCTGTATGTGCTGTGGCAACGGGCGCGCGGGTCTGACATCCACTGGTCGCGCGGCCAGTGTCTCGGCGCGGTGTTGCTCGGTTGGGGCATCTTCAATCTGGTTGAAGGCGTGGTTGACCATGAGGTCTTCAAGCTGCACCAGGTGAATGAGACCGTGCCTCACGAGCAGCGCATCTTCTGGGACATCGGCTTCCTGCTATGGGGTGCGGCCATGTTGGTCATCGGCGCCGCCATGACACGCGCCGGCACGCAAGGGAGGGTCCATGCGGAAAGCAGTCTACAGCCTCGCTAGAGAGACCTCGCCAGCTCTGGTCTATGCCATTTTTATATTGCTGCTGATGCTCGCTACAGCACCGGCCTTTCGCATCGTGCTGTTGGGTGTGTCGCTGGATGATCTTCTGCAACTACGCTGCTTCAATCCCGGCTGATGCGCGGTTATCACGCCTCATGTCTTCCCGGAGGTAACATGGTCGAGTTCAGGCTTCCGAAACACTCCCGCGTCGAAAAGGGAAGGATCTGGCCCAAGCCGGACAGCAAATCGTTGCGCGAATTCCAGGTCTATCGCTGGAATCCCGACGACGGACGCAATCCCCGGCTCGACACCTACTTCGTCGATATGAGCGATTGCGGGCCCATGGTTCTGGATGGTCTGATCTGGATCAAGAACAACATCGACTCCACGCTGACATTCAGGCGGTCCTGCCGCGAAGGCGTGTGCGGCTCCTGCTCGATGAATGTCGCCGGCCAGAACACGCTCGCCTGCACCAAGTCCATGAGCGAGGACGTTCCGAACGGCGAGCCGCTGCGCGTGCTGCCCTTGCCGCATCAGCCAGTGGTCAAGGACCTCGTTCCCGACCTGACGAATTTCTACGCACAGCTCGCATTGATCGAACCTTGGCTGCAAACCGTGTCACCCACACCACCGAAGGAATGGCGACAGAGCCATGAGGATCGGGCCAAGCTCGACGGGCTCTACGAGTGCATCCTCTGCGCCTGCTGCTCGACATCTTGTCCAAGCTACTGGTGGAATTCCGAGCGTTTCCTCGGCCCAGCGGCCCTGATCCAGGCGGCCCGCTGGGTCAATGACAGTCGCGACGAGGCGACGGGCGAGCGCCTCGACAAGCTCGAAGACCCCTTCAGGATTTATCGCTGTCACACCATCCTCAACTGCGCGAAGGCGTGTCCCAAGGGCTTGAATCCGGGCGAAGCCATTTCCGGATTGCGCCTCAAGATGGTCGAACGGAAGTTCTGATCGGGGACGGACACTCGCGCATAAAGGAACGATGGCTGCGGGGTAGGCTTATCGACCAAACTGGAGGCGCCTGATGGGCAAGAAACAATTCGCCGCGTTGCCGTTCATGCTGAACAATTCCGAATTGCGCGTGATGCTGATCACGACCAGGCGCAAGCGCAGGTGGAGTGTCCCGAAGGGATCGCCGATGCGCAAGACGGAGCCGCACCGTACGGCTGCGCTCGAGGCGTACGAGGAGGCCGGTCTCGTCGGCGTCACCGCAAAGCGCGCGCTGGGCTCCTTCAAGCATCGCAAGCGGAAGGGTGATCGCAAGCGGACCATGAACGTTGCCGTCTTTCCCATGAGGGTCCACGGGCAGGAGCGCTGGTGGCCGGAAAAGGGAGAGCGTGAAGCAATCTGGGTCTCGCCGAAGACGGCGGGCCGTCTGGTGCACAAGGCGCAGCTTCGTCGTCTAATCGCCCGCTTCGCGGCGCAGACGGAGAAGACCGCCCCCTCACCGCTGAGCGATGGCATGGCTCCAGGAACCCGCGTCTCGTCCAGTTATTCAAGGTAGATGAACCAGCAACCGACCGGACTCGCATTCGAGGAGCGACCGCCTCATGAGGTCTTGGCCGCGGCGATCAAGCGACGCTGCGCGATCCTGTTCGTCGGCGCCGGCGTCTCGATGGCTGTCGGCCTGCCGTCCTGGCAATCTCTGATCGACCATCTGCTGGATGACCTTGGACTTGAGCGCGACGTGATCGCTGGGATGCACGGCGGCTATCAGATGCTGGCGGAGTACTACCGGCTGAAGCGCGGCGGAATCGGCCCGCTCCGCAGCTGGCTCGACCGCAACTGGCGCGTCGACCCGGACAGGATCGCGGCCTCACGGCTCCACCGGCTGATCGTGGAGCTCGATTTTCCGACCATTTACACCACGAACTACGACCGCAACCTCGAGACGGCCTTCGAGGTCCTGGAAAAGCCCTATGCCAAGATCAGCAACGCAAAGGACATTGCAAGCGCCCGTTCCGGCGTCACGCACATCATCAAATTTCATGGCGACTTCGACGACGATGCCTCGCTCGTCTTGACCGAGACCGACTTCCTCAACCGGCTCGCGTTCGACTCGCCACTCGATATCCGGTTTCGCGCCGATGCCTTGGGCAGCACGCTGCTTTTCATCGGATACAGCATGTCCGATCCCAACATTCGGCTCCTGCTGCATCGGATTTGGCAGAGTTGGGATGAGTCCGGGCACCGCCAGGACCGACCGAGGTCCTTCGCGTTCGTCACGCAGCGCAATCCGGTGCAGGAGGCTGTATTGGCGAACTGGGGCATCACCACCATAGCGTCGCCTGACGGCGTCAGCCCAGATGATGGTGTCAGCCAGTTTTTGCTGGACATCCGCCGGCGTATCGAGCGAGAGAGCTAAAGCGGTCCCTGGCGCGCCTTGAGCGTTTGCTCTGCTGCCGCGGGGCCGCTCGGCTCAGCGGCGGGATCGGTCAGAAGGAGGATCGATGACCAGTCTGCACCTGGGCCGGTCACCGATATCCCCTATATCGCCGTGCATAGGCATAGCGAGGATTGACGCCGCAATAGGCGTGCGTTCCCGATGCAGTCGCCATGCACTGAGCGTAACTGGCGAACTGGCAGTTGCCCGGATAGCCCCAGACGCGGCCCTGAAGGCAGTAGCGGTCTTGTGCGACGGCCGCCGTTGGGGAGCCGAGGCCCGTCACGAGCGCGAGAGAGGCGGCGGCCAGGAGCAATCGATGCTTCATGGAAATCTCCATTTCAACATTGAACGTGCCTCGTGAAGCGGCGTTCCAAGTGCAACGTTTACCGACTCCTCTAATTGCGACCTGAACGCGATGCGGCCCCGGCGAGGAGAGGATCTCACCGAGGCCGCTCTCATGCGCGCAACAGCAAGGGCGCGCTTTGGAGGATTGCTAACTGCGAACCGCTAGCGACGCGGCGTGGCGCCGTTGGACGGTGGGGTCGTTTCGTTGCGCATGCCGGAAGGACTGGAAGCACCTTGTCCGCCCCGCTCGACATGGGTGATGCCGCCGCCGCCGCCGGTTCCGCCTGAGCCGCCATCTCCAGCTCCAGCACCGCCTGCGCCTGCGCCGCCAGCCCCGGCACCAGCGCCCGCGCCGCCGCCAGCACCGCCTCCGGCCCCACCACCGGCGCCGCCTGCGCCACCACCGGCGCCACCGCCAGCACCTTGCGCGAACGCTGCGCCGACTGAAGCGCCTGCAAGCATTGCTGCCGTAAAGATCGTCAGGATTGTCTTACGCATCTGTCTTCTCCTTGAGGTTTCGATGTCGGATCAATCATGTGAAGCATCCACCGTTCCTAGCCGTGCAGCGTGATCAAGCTCTGTCGTCGACGACTCCGCGTCGATATTGCGAAGGCACGGCAACTTCGTCGAACCGTTGGGCGAGAGCATCGAGAGCCGCGCGCATCTGCGGCCCCTGCATGGCCGCGCCGTGCCCCGTGACGACGATCTCCGGAGCGAGTGCGGCAAGTGCGCGCACCGATGTCTTGGCGCTTCCCCAATCGGGGGTGAAATACATCGGGGGCCCGTGCATCTCCGGCGTTTGCGTCACTGCGGCGTAGACGGATTCCTGCCGCGTCGTGATGAAGGCATCGCCGGCAATCAGCACGCGGTCGCGTTCGCGCCAGAGCGAGATATGCCCTGGGGTATGGCCGGGGGTATGGATCCACTGCCATTCCGGCATGAAGGGCACGCTGTGATCACAGGGAAGATCATAAAGGCGCGATGCGACATCCACCGGCTTTGTCGGGAAGAGCGGAGAGAGCCGAGCGAGCAGCCCGCCACCGACGCTGGGATCGGCCGACGGATAGGATTGGCTTCCGTCCAGATAGGGATGCTCGGCCGCATGGGCATAAACCGGCACGTGCCATTCATTCCGTAGCGTTTCGAGCACGCCGACGTGATCGAAGTGCCCATGCGTCATGACAATGCAGGAAGGCCGGCCGTTTCCTCCAAACCGGGCTTTCGCGGCGGAGCGGATGGCGCCAGCCGATCCGGGAATGCCGGCGTCCACCAGCACCCAATTGCCGTCGCCGGCGTTTTCGAGGCCAACGAAAATCACGTTGACGATCGCGAGCTGACGATAGGCGACGTCAGCGACGATCTGCCGCGTGTTGTCATTGCGGTCGAGGTCGGATTGCGCGTGCTCCGCGTCGGCGGAAGAGGGAAGCGGGATCTGCGTCATGTCCATTCAAGTCCGAGTTGGTCAGCTCACTAGCGCTCGATTGTGCCGATCCGCCGGATCTTCCTCTGAAGCAGCATCACGCCGTACAGCAGCGCCTCCGCGGTCGGCGGGCAGCCGGGCACGTAGATGTCGACCGGCACGACACGATCGCAGCCGCGCACGACCGAATACGAATAGTGGTAGTAACCACCGCCATTAGCGCACGACCCCATCGAGATGACGTAGCGTGGCTCGGGCATCTGGTCGTAGATCTTGCGAAACGCCGGCGCCATCTTGTTGGTGAGCGTGCCCGCGACGATGATCACATCCGACTGGCGCGGCGATGCGCGCGGCGCGAAGCCGAAGCGTTCGGCGTCGTAGCGCGGCATCGACATCTGCATCATTTCGACCGCGCAGCAGGCGAGCCCGAACGTCATCCACATCAGCGACCCGGTTCGCGCCCAGGTGATCAGCTCCTCCGCGCTCGCCGTGAAGAAGCCCTTGTCCGCAAGATCGTCGCGGATCGTCATGAAGAACGGATCGGAAGTGTTGTCGGGCCGTCTCTCGCCCGGACGGCCAAGTGCAGGCCGGCCAAGCGGAGGGCTTGGGTTGCTAATTTGCGGAGAGCTGTTTGTCATTTTGTTCCTGAGCGCTGCGGCCGTTTGCCGATGCGACCACGCTCCGGAAACCCGTCGGCTGTATGCAGCGTTCCTGCGGCGGTAGAGGATTTGTGTTCTGTTATCGCAGGTTAGCCTCGGGTCCGGCGGCCGGAACCCAGCGTCGGCGTCACGGATCACTCTAGGAACGATCCACCGAAACTGCGGTTGGCGGCGACAAGGCCGGTGAAATGGAGGAACATGAAATGACGAACGCAGCCCGCGATACATTCGTGGTTGGATTACGCAATGCGCATGCGATGGAAGTGCAGGCGCGAGAGTTGATGGAACGTCAGTCGGAACGATTGGACGAATATCCCGAGGTCAAGGCCAAGGTTGCCGCCCACCTTCAGGAAACCAACGAGCAGCTGAAGCGGCTGGAGAGATGCCTGGAAGCCTGCGGGGAGAGCACCTCCAGCCTCAAGGATACGACGCAATCCATGATGGCGAACATGCAAGCCATGGCACACTCTGTCGCCGGCGACGAGATTCTCAAGAACACATTCGCCAACAATGCCTTCGAGAATTTCGAGATTGCTGCATACAAGTCTTTGCTCGCCCTCTGCGGCGCCGCTGGGTTCGCGGAGGCCAAGGAGCCTCTTGAGACGTCGCTGAAGGAGGAGCAGCGCATGGCCGCCTGGATCGACTCGAACGTCGAGAAGGTGACAATGGAATATCTGGCGCATCAGCGCCAGGCGGCCTGATCGCACTCCACACCCACCACGGCGAGACCGGCGGCTTCGGCCGCCGAGTCCGCCTGCGGTCATATCGGCTCGCAGGACCGGAACCCTCTTATCCACGTTTGGCTGTAATGGCGCACATCATTTTCAGCGACTACCGTAGTCCCGCTGCCGAACAGGCCTATGAGATCGCGTGGGACTTTCTGGCCCGCAGCGGGGCGATCCACGATGAGTTCGAGGCGTGCGTGTTTCTGGCCCAGCGCATCACCATGATGGTCGAGGAAGGCCAGGAAAACCGGATCCGGATGGCCAATCGCGCGATCTCCGAATACCAGTACCATCTCGAGAACTTCTGCAAGCGGGCCCGTGGCGCGGCTGCTACACGGGCTTGAGAGTTCGCGCGGGTTCCGCGCGTTCCTCGGCTCGTTCTGCCGTTTACTGCCCATCGGCGATCGTTAGCTGTCCGCGTGCCCCGGTACGTCCGCTCCTGCGCGGTGCAATGGCCGGAACAAGTGCCGGCGCTTCCCCGGCCATGCGCATGGCGAAATAGGCGATCGTCGCCTTGAGACCGTCTTTGAGCGCCACGCGCGGGCGCCATCCCAGCGCTCGAACGGCTGTGTCGATCACCGGTTTGCGGCGCTTTGGATCGTCCTTCGGCAACTCCTCGAATCGGAGCGGCGAGATTGACTCCGTATACGCCAGCACGTCCCGCGCAATAGCCTCGATGGTGACCTCGTGGGGATTGCCCAGATTGCACGGACCAGTAATCGAGGATGGACTCTCCATGAGCAGCTGGAGGCCGCGCACGAGATCGTCGACGAAGCAGAAGCTCCTGGTCTGCGTACCACCTCCATAGATCGTGATCGGCTCTCCGCGAAGCGCCTGCACGATGAAGTTGGAGACCACGCGTCCGTCATTCTCCAGCATACGGGGTCCGTAGGTGTTGAAGATGCGCGCGACCTTGATTTCGACGCCGTACATGCGATGGTAATCGAACATCAGCGTTTCCGCGGCCCGCTTGCCCTCGTCGTAGCAGGCCCGGGGCCCGATCGGATTGACGTTGCCGAGATAGGTTTCCGGCTGGGGATGCACTTCGGGATCGCCGTAGACCTCGCTGGTCGATGCCTGCAGCACCCGGGCGCCTTTCCGTTGCGCGAGCTCCAGCATGTTGATGGTGCCGAGCACGCAGGTCTTCATCGTGCCGACTGGATCCTTCTGGTAATGCCTGGGTGAGGCTGGGCAGGCAAGGCTGTAGATCCGGTCGATGTCGCCCTCGATCTCGATGGGATCGCGCACGTCGTGTTCGATGAAGCGAAAATTCGGATGATTGAGCAGCGGGCGGATGTTGTCGATCCTTCCCGTAAACAGGTTGTCGAGGCAGATCACGGTATGACCGCGCTGCAAAAGCGCATCGCAGAGGTGGGATCCGATGAAGCCGGCGCCGCCGGCCACCAGAACGGTGGGAGAGCGGCGGGACGCGTTGATGCGGGTCTGAACTGTCATGTGCTGCCTTTCAGATTTGAGCGACCTGCATGGGACGCGAGGCGGGAAGTTGCGGGGCTTTCCGGCGGCGGCGGACCGACGCCTCGGCGTAGTAGGTCTCGACTTGCCGGGCGCGGTGGTCGGAGGTGTGGTCAGCCAGAACGCGGCGCCGTGCGTTTTCCGCGATCGTGCGCCTTTGCTCCTCGGGCATGTCGCGCAGGATCTCCACGACGTCGCGGGGGCTCGATGCGAGCAGGATTTCCCGGGAAGGCTCGAAGACGGTCTCGATTCCAGGCCACCGGTCCGAGATGACGGGCGTGCCGCACGCGGCCGCTTCGAACAACCGAACGCTAGGCGAGAAGCCGAGCGCGCGCATGTCGGCGCGGGTGGCGTTTAGCGTAAAGCGTTGCTCTGCGTAAAATCCCGGATGATGTTTGGGCGTGAGGTGCTCGATCCGGGCGACATTGGCGGGCCAGACCACCTCATCGGGATATTGCGCGCCGGCGACGACGAATTGCTCGCGTGAGAGAGTGCGAGCAGGGGCGAGCAGCAGCTGCTCCAGAACCGGCTGCCGGTCCTCGCTGTAGGTTCCGAGATAGCCAAGTGCCCATTTCTTCTCCGCGCGTTGCGGCGCGTAGATGTCGGTGTCGGCACTGCAATACAGCACCCGAGCCAGCGGACTGCCATAGTTCTCCTCGATCATGCCGGGCACCGGGCCGCCGGCAAAGGACAGGTAAAGGTCGAAGCGCGGGATCATCGCCGCGGACAGATAGTTCAGGCCCTGCTCGAGCTTCGCAAGCGTGACAGGCGTGTCAATGTCGTAGAAGGCAGTAATCCCCCGGGCGTGGGTCGTGATCCATTCGGAGATCGCGATGCCGTCGGGCACGTAGGAGCCGATGACCACCAGATCGGCATCCCGGATCATCTTTCCGAAACGCTGCGGGATGTCCTTCAAGGATTGGTAAAGCTCGACAGTCCAACCGGAAGGCTTGGCAAGATCACGATGCTCGCGATACCAGGGGACGTCGCGTTCCAGAAACGTGACGTGGTGACCTCGTCGTGCCAGGGCTTCGATCAGGGCGCGATAGGTCGTGGCATGACCGTTGCCCCAGGACGAAGTAACCGAAAGACCGACGACGACGATGGTGAGGTTCATTCTGCTGCCTCGATTCGCGAACTGCTTGCGGCAAAGAGATCGTTGAACTGGCGGGCGCGCTGCCGGTAGGTGTGATGGCTCAGAATGCGCACACGAGCGCGCGCTGCGATCGCCTGAGCCCGCTCGGGGCGCAGTGCGGCAAGATGCTCTGCGACCTCCGCCCCGCTCGCGGCCACCAGCACCTCGCGATCTGGCTCGAGAAAATGATCAATGCCGTCCCACTGGTCGGTGATCAGGCAGGCTCCGGCACCGATGGCCTCGAACACGCGCGTTGGCGGCGAGAAGCCGTAGCGCGCCATGCTGTCGCGATTGACGTTCAGCGTAGCCAGACCGGAGCCGAAGAACGCGTTGTGGTCGCCGGTCCCGACATGCCCGACCTTATGCAGATTGGATGGCGTGTCTTTGGAGTCCCACCCCGATCCACCGAGCACGAACGTTTTGTCGGGCAATTGGCGCGCGACGTCGAGAAAGAACCGCTCGACGCGCTGCTCGCGGTCCGGGAGGCGGTTTGCCAGCAAGCTCAGATCGCACGTGAAGTGTGGATTGGGCGGCGCCGGAAAGTGCGTGGCGGGGTCGAGCGCATTGTAGATCGGCACGCAGTCTCGCGCGCCGATGCCGCGATAAGCGGATACGACAGCATCGCCGCCGCCATAGGTCAAAACCATGTCGTAGGATCGGATCGCATGGCGCAGATGATGGTCTGGATTGTCCGCCACGGACTCCAGCGTCGCGGGGGCATCGACGTCCCAGTAGATGCGCATTGCATTCGACGGAATGTCGGCGACCGCGTTCTCCAGCTCCCGATCGAAGACGCCGACGCCGCTGGCTTTGACCAGCATGTCGGTCGAGCGGGCGGCTTCCTCAAGCGAGCTACGCCAGCCCTCGGGCGTCGCGGCGTAGACCACCACCTTCGCCCAGTCGGGATCGTCGATGTCGCGATGGGCCTGGCGCTCGAAGGCATCGGGCTCGAAGAATGTGACGTCGTGGCCGAGGGCCGCAATCTCCTTCAGCATGCCGCGGTAATAGGTGGCGGCACCGTTCCAGTAGGATGAGACGAGGCTGGATCCGAAGAAGCAGATCTTCATGCGGAGGCTCCGATGTATCGCAGGGGCTGTGTCGCGTGGCTTGAAGCCCTGAGGTCCTGCACGATGCCGACAAGCTGCTCCGCCCGGTGACGGCAGGTGTGACGCTCCTTGATCGCTCGGAGTCCAGTCTCCACCGTGGCTGACCATAATTCCCGGTCATCGAGGAGCGCACGAAGCGCCCGCTTCATTGCGGTGCCGTCGGAGGCGCTGAGATAGGCACCTTCCGGGAACAGGCCTTCCGCGTCCGACCAGGGGGCCGAGACCATTGGAATGCCGCACGCCATCGCCTCGAAGATGCGAATGGTCGGAATGCCCGGTAGCAAGCGGACATAGGGACCGCGGGGGACGTGGACAGTCGCGCGTGCGCCGGCGAAAGCGATGGGAGCCCAGTGTGCGGGCAGCCAGCCGCCATACCGAATGCCCCCCGCCTGAATGGTCGCGAGGGCTGCGTCCGAATAGCGGACGCCATAGACGCCCGCGCGCAGCTTCAGCTCGGCCACGGGTTCGACCAGAAATTCGTTGAGCTCGGCGCTGCGTTCGCCGTCGCCCCAATTGCCGATCCAGACGACATCGTCGGTGCGCTCGATATGCGGCAGCGGATGATACAGGGCGATGTCGGCCGCCTCGTGCCAGGTGAAGGCTCGGTCCGCCCAGCCGAGCTTCAGATATATTTGGCGAAGGACCTCGCCGAAGGCGAGCACACCGTCGAAGCCGTCGAGGTCGAACTGCGCGAGTTCGTCCGGTGCGCTGACGGCGCGATGATGGGTGTCGTGGAACAGCAACGTGAAGGGCGCGCCGTGAGCCCGTCTCGATCCGATGTCTGCGATCAGATCAGGCGAATTCCATTCGTGGACGATGACGAGATCGGCGCCGTGCAATGCCTCATCGAGATCAAGGGAGGCGTCGTAGCGGCGGATGCCGATGCCGGGAAACAGCGTTGGAATATCCTCCATCGTCTGACTGCCACCCTCGCGGATCGCATTCAATCGGCTCCAGCCGTCGATCGGCTCGAACACGACGACCTCATGACCGAGCGCGTGAAGTTCGCGGGCATAACCGCGCAGGAAATGGGCATTGCCGTTGTTCCAGCAGGAGGTGAACGCGTGATAGAATAGAACGCATTTCATGCGCGTACCTCCATGGGGGCAGGCGCGTGATGGACGGCAAGCAGCTCCTCGTAGAGGCTGAGATAGGCGCTCGTGGTTCGGGTCAGCGAGTAGGTCAGGGAATGCTCAAAGGCGGCACGTTGCAGCCTCACCCGCTCGCGATCGTCGGTGCACAGACCTGCGAGCGCTCGATGCAGCGCCTTGCTGTCGGTGGGATCGACGAAGAGCGCGGCCCCGCTCCACAATTCCCTGAAAGTCGGAATGTTGGACAGGACGAGAGCGCATCCCGCCGCCGCGGCTTCCAGAACGGAGAGGCCGAACGGCTCATAGAGCGCGGGGCTGGCGAAGATGCCGGCCTGCCGCAAATGCGCGCGCATGACTTCGTGAGGCAAATGCCCGAGCCAGGTGATGGAAGCCGAAGGGCACTCATCCGCCGGGCCCGCGACCTGAACGGGCCAGTCCAGCCCAGGCGCCGCGGCCGCCAGGACCTCGATGTTCTTGGCGCGGTCCCAGAGCCGGCCCGCCGCAAAGATCACGTCTTGCTTCCGTCCCGCAAAGCCCTGAGGGCCAATTCCATTCCAGATCACGATGCCGCGCGAGCGAGGCCGATAAATTTCCGCAATGTCATCGTGGAAGGACTGGCTGGGACAAACCCAGGCCTGTGCCGTGTCGAGTGCGGCCGTTACCCGTTCGGTGTAGCTGCGCCATTTCGGTTCGCGGAGCCAGCTCGTATCGTGGCAGGCGTGCCCCCAGGAGTTGACGCAGGAATGCGCGACGACCATCACAGGAGCGCGCCAGGCGAAGGCCGCCTCGCGAAAACTATTGAGGTGAACGACGTCAGGCACGATTCCGGCCTCGAGCTTCGCAAGGACGCGCCTGGCCTGGACCAGATCTTGGCCTTCCGGATCCTGCCATTCGAGTGCAAGGTCCGTTTCGATCAGGCGGACCCGCGAACCACGCAGCATCTCTAGCTGGCCGGCCTGCGCGCGCGGGCCCATCGTCACCAGGGTAACGTCGGCGCCCTTCGAAGCAAGGGACGAAGCTAGAGAAGACGAGTAGGTCCAGACGCCTCCGACAGTATCGGTCGTCATCAGGATTCTGAGCTGCGAGCTGCGGCTCATGATGCCACCTGCAGTTCGAGAGCCTCGAGCGGGACCGGGCGATCGTTCTGCACGTCGCTGAACTGGTCGAACATCGCGAGATAGTGCCGGTGTGCGCGCTCCCAGGCGAAATCGTCGGGCTCGCCCCACAGCTTTCGATAATCCGGCGACCCGGGATAGGGATACAGCGGGACCGGATCGTTGGCCCAGATGCCGGCATCCTGCATGGTGCGACGCCAGCGCTGCACGATGGGGTCATCGTCCTCGGGGACTTCGATCAAATTGGCCTGGACGAAAGGAACGTGACGGCGCGCTTCGACCAGCCGTTCGGCAAGCTGGTCGGTCGTCATCTTGCAGTTCTTGGCGAGCGCGGCGCGACCCTCGACGGTGAGGCTTTCGATGCCGGCTTCAATCGAGACGCAGCCGGCGCGGCCGAGCAGAGCCAGCATGTCCGGCTTCCAAAGGTCGATGCGGGTCTGCACCCCGAACTTCAGTCCGCGTGTGGTCAGCCCTTCCAGCAGCTCCGCGTTCGGAAGGAAAATCTCGTCGATGAAATAGACATATTCGATGCCTTGACGGCGCAGACCGTCGATCTCTTCGAGAACGATAAGGGGGGGCCGCTTGCGGTAGGCGTTGCGAAAGTTCTCCTTGGCGCAGAACGTGCAGTTGTACGGACATCCCCTGGATGATTCGACCTCGGCGCCTGGCGCCTGCGGCTCGGCTTCGAAGCGGTGATGGTGATGGTGGTGTCGCCGGATCATCTCCTCCGGCCAGTCGAGCGGCGGCTGATCCTTGAACGCGACGGCCTGCGGGCCGCCATTGACGCGGAGCGATGCGCCATCGGCAAAGCACAAGCCCGGAAAGTCCCGTTCGCCATTGGCTAGACGCAGCAAGGACGCCTCGCACTCGCCCATCACGACGATGTCGGTGCCGAGCTTTCGAAGCGCCGCCCTTGGCACGGTCGAGCCATGGGGACCCACCGCGATGAGGATCGGAGCCAAGTCGCGCACCGCCATCGCAAGCTCCTGCGGAACGCGGAGCTCGGGAGGGGCGCAGCGCCAGAACAGATAGGTCGGCGCTGTCGTGATGACGATCTGGTCGGGGCCGAACGCGCGCAGCTCGGCTTCGATCTCGGTGAGAGAAAGGTCAAACATGTGGGCGTCGAGCAGCAGCGTCTTGTGCCCGGCCGCCTTCAGGTAGTGCTCGGAGATCCCGAGTTCGAGCGGAAGGTGAGGCGATCGGCAGCCGAAATAGATGCTGCCGCCAAAGTCCCAGTTTGGGTTGATGAGGGCAACACGCGTCATGCGAGCGCCTCGCGGTTGTCTTGTGACGATCCGAACCGGCCGGCCAGCCAGGTGTGAAGGGATCGGAGTCCGTCTGCGAATGAAATCTGAGGTGCCCAGCCGAGCGCGCTGGAGAGCGCGCGCGTGTCGGTCACGTACCAGGGCTGATCGCCGGGCCTCCAATCGGCAAAGCGATAGGCCACCTTGCGGCCGGTCAGATCGGTGATGCGGTCGATCAATTCCAGCAGACTGATCGCGTTGGCCGGACCACCGCCGAGATTGAATACGCGCCCACGGGCGAGCGCGATGCCATCGAGCACGGCGAGCCAGGCCGCGGCCGCGTCGGAGACGTGAAGCGCATCGCGGACCTGATGGCCGTCGCCATAGATCGTCAGCTCTTTGCTGCGGATAGCGCTGAGCAGGAAATGCGCGATCCAACCCTGATCCTCGGTGCCGAATTGACGGGGCCCGTAGATGCAGCTCATGCGCATTACCACGGTCTGGAGGCCGTAGACCCGCGCATAGTCGTGGACGTATTGATCCGCCGTTCCCTTGGAGCATCCATAGGGGCTGTAAAAGTCGAGCGGCGCATTTTCCGAGATGCCGGCCGCCAGCAGGCCGCTTTTCGGCGTGTAGCGGCGGCCGGTGAGCGCGATGTCGCCATCATCGATCAGGCGTCCGTAGACCTTGTTGGTCGAGGCGAACACGATCGGTGCGGCGTTGTTGTGGAGGCGCACGGCTTCGAGCACGTTCAATGTGCCACGCGCATTGATCTCGAAATCGGCGGCCGGATCGCTCACGCTGTCGGTGACGGCGACCTGGGCGGCCAAGTGCAGCACGGCGCGGGCTTCGCGTACGGCGTCGATCACCGGGATCGGCTCGCGAATGTCGGCCACGGTGATTGTGACCCGGTCGCCATGCCGGGACTTCAGCCACTGCGCATTCTCCCGCACGCCGGTGCGGGCGAGGTTATCCAGGATCAGCACCGGCTCGCCGCGCTCCGCGAGGCGGTCGGCGAGGTTGCAGCCGATAAACCCGCAGCCGCCGGTGATCAGGACGGGTCTGTTGTCTCGTTCACTCATCACGCGACCAATCCTCGTTGCTGCAGCTCCTTGGTGGCTCGCTCCGCCTGATCGTCGGCGATCTGGTCGGCGAGATATTCCGCCAGCTCTTCGAGCCCGTCCCTGAATGCGACGCGAGGCTCGAAGCCGAGCACGTCGCGGGATTTTCCCATATCGGCGAAGCAGTGCCGGATGTCCCCGGCGCGATATTTCCGCGTCAGCTCGGGCGCAATGTCGCGGCGCCCCATGACTTCGGCCAGATCCTCCGCGACCGACAAAATGGTGCGACTCTGACCAGAGCCGACGTTGAAGACGTCCTGCGCATGCTCCGCCTCCAGCGCCATCCGGCAGGCGCGGGCGACGTCATGGACATGGACGAAGTCGCGGCGCTGCCGGCCATCCTCGAACACGAGGGGAGGACGGCCGTTGAGCAGCCGGGCGGCGAAGATGGCCAGTACGCCGGTATACGGATTGGACAGGGCCTGACGTGGCCCGAACGCATTGAAGAAGCGTAGCGCCACCGTCGGAATGCCATACGCCTTGCCTGTGATCAGGCACATGCGCTCCTGCGCATATTTGTTGAGCGCATAGATCGAGCTCAGCGAAGGCTGCTTTGTCTCCGGCGTAGGGACGGGATCGAGCGGGTTGCCAGCGGCATCGCGCAGCTCCCAATCGCCGCGGCGAAGCTGCTCGACCGCCCGCTCCTCGCAGGCGACCACGCTCTGATTGGCGCTCCGGTAAAGGCCCTCGCCGTAAATACTCATGGACGAGGCCACCACGAGCCGCGCGACCGGGCGCTTGGATAGTGCTTGCAACAGCACGGCGGTACCGAGCTCGTTGGTTCTGACGTAGGGTTCGATGTCATACATGCTCTGGCCGACGCCGACCGCTGATGCGAGATGCAGGACCATGTCGGTGCCGCGCAACGCATGATCGACCGCGAGAGCGTCGGTGACGTCACCGACGACGAGCTCCGCGTCTTTGGCAAGATAGGCGGGACGCTGGCGGTTGCCTCCGTGGACCTGCGGCGAGAGATTGTCGAGCAGGCGGACTTCGTAGCCGGCCGCGAGCAGCGCGTCCGCTGCATGCGATCCGATGAATCCCGCACCTCCAGTGATCAATACTCGCGTCATTCACCGCTCCGTGCCGCCGTAAGATCGATCCTGCGGGATCAATCCGTGATGAGAATGAAAGCGCGCTGCTGTTCTGGTCGAGCGACCGGCGCGCCAGTCACATTTGGAAGTAGAAGCGGTGCAAGGAATGTTCGTTCCTGCGAAACCTACAAACGAAAATTTCTCTAACCTGGATCAATAACCCAGGTGAATCTGCGCGGTGCAGCAGGCTAAAAATACACGCCGTGACCCGGTGCCTGCAGCTCGAGATGGCTCGCGACCGTCGCGCCGATGTCCGCAAATCCGGCGCGCTTGCCGATCGGAGAAGTTAACCGCGCGCTCCACGCCAAAACCGGCACTTGTTCCCGCGTGTGATCGGTACCGCTCCAGGTCGGATCGCAACCATGATCAGCCGTGATGATCAGGAGATCATCCTCGCGCAGGCGGTTCAAAAGATCCGGAACTCGCGCATCGAAGGCTTCGAGCGCCGCTGCATAGCCTGCCACATCTCGGCGATGGCCGTACAGCGTGTCGAAATCGATGAAATTGGCGAACAACATCCCGCCCTCCGCGAGAGAGGCCAGCCCATCATACGTGGCATCGAACAGCGCTTGGTTGCCATCGCCGCGCAGGTTCCTCCCGGTGCCGCGATGGGCGAAGATGTCGTCGATCTTGCCGATCGTTACGATGTCACGGCCTGCGCTCTCGGCAAGATCGAGGATCGTTCGCTCCGGCGGGGGGACGGAGAAGTCCTTCCTGTGCGCTGTTCGCTTGAAGTCACCTACCGACGTGCCGATGAAGGGGCGTGCGATGACGCGCCCGATGTTGAGGGGGTCGACCAGTCGGCGTGCAACACGGCAGACCTCATAGAGGCGTTCGAGACCGAACGTCTCCTCGTGCGCTGCGATCTGAAACACGCTGTCGGCCGATGTATAGCAGATCGGTTCGCCCGTTCTGATGTGACGCTCGCCGAATTCGGCGATGATCTCCGTGCCGGAGGCGTGACAGTTCCCGAGGATGCCGGGCACTCGAGCCTGTTCGCACAGGCTCTCCGTCAGGTCGCGCGCGAAGCATGGCTTGGTTCTTGGAAAATAGCCCCAGTCGAATGGCACCGGCACGCCGGCGATCTCCCAATGGCCCGAGGGCGTGTCCTTGCCTTTGGAGATCTCGCTCGCGCAGCCAAATCGCGCATGCTCAGTTGGGCCATCGAGCCCCGGCGGCACGCGCCCGGTGGCGAGACGGCAAGCCTGGCCAAGGCCGAGCGCAACCAGATTGGGAAGCTGAAGCGGCCCCTCCCGGTGCGGTCCGTCGGCATTGCCGGCCATGCACATCTCGGCAATGTGGCCGACGGTATCGGCACCCTCGTCGCCGTAATTGATGGCATCGGGCGCGGCGCCGATCCCGACGGAGTCCATCACCAGGATCACGGCACGCATGTCGGCTCCGAGATGGCCGGGCGCGAAGACGCTGCGGACGGCGCGAGCCCGGTTTTCGCGCAATAGCGTTCGACCATCTGCGCGCAGAACTCGGCGAACTCGTTCACGTCGAGCGGCGGGCTGGTGTGATGAGGCTCGATACCCCGATGTTCCGGGGTGAAGCAGAAGGTCACCGTGACCTGAAACTCGGCCAGCGCGTCCATCTGCCGATCGAACCAGTCGAGCGCATTGGGACGGAAGCTGTCGGCCCAGGACAGGCCAGTCCTGAGATGCTGCACGCCCAGCCGGCGCATCCAGCGCACGGCGTCGTCGAGGCGGTGGTCCTCGAAGTGAAACCACTGGCACAGGCCCATCGCAGGTGCATATTGGGCGAACAGGTCCGCCGAGGCTTTCGGCGTTCCGTCCTCGCGTAGCAGGCCCATGTGAAAATGCCTGTAGTAGGATGAACCTTCAGCTTCCTTGTGCCGGGTCGTGGCCTCCCAACTCGAAGGCAGATCGTAGAGGCTGTACCAGTGAATGCGCGGAGCGCGGCCGATCAACAACTCCGCCGTTCGGGTCAGGCCCCAAGCCTGCACCTCCTCGGCGCCGAAAGACGAGACTCCCACCTCCGTGACCCAAACAGGCAGCGGGGTGACGGCCTTGATCTCGTCGATCTTGGCCGGCCATTCCGCGATCTGCCACAGGTTCCAGTCCAGCGGAAAGCCGTGCACGGCCACGACATCGACATGATCGAGTACGCCGCGCGCCTGCATGTTGCGCAGGAAGGACGGATCGATCGGCGATATGCCGCCAAGCACACGTGGGAGTGTGGGATGCGCGCTGCGGATCGCCTTTCCGGCAGCGAGCGACAGGCTCGCGAACATGGTCCAATCCGGATCGATCAGGATGTCCCAGTGCGACTTGTTGTTGGGCTCGTTCCAGATCTTGGCGGCTTCGATCATCGGCCAGTCTCCCGCGACGGATAAACCGGACCTTCCGCCTGCGGCCTTGTCACCCGTTTGCAGAGATAGACTTCCTCTTCCGGATGCGCCGCGATCGCAAAGCCGGCGCTGCGCAGCATGGCTTCGGCGCAGGCGCGGTTCGGCACCCACCAATTGGTGGGGTCGTCGGCATATTTGTTCTCGATGAAGTGCAGCTTTGGATAGCCCGGGGAATCGAACTGATCGGTGGTCCAGAAGTCATAGTTCTTGTCGAGGGAATCCACGCGGCTGTCGCCGCGCTGCATCGACTGGAACAGCAGGAGATCGTCAGCCACGTGCTCGTGGATCAGGTCGAGTGCCAGCAGAGGGTGCCGCAGGTGGTAGAGCACGCCCATGAAGATCACGAGATCGAATTTTTCGCGCAGCTGGCCGACATCATAGGCTGACATCTTGCGGAATTCGATCCTGAGCCCGTTCACCTCGGCCGCGAAGCGGGCTTGCGCGAGATATTCGTCGTCGGTGTCCAGGCCGAGGACGCGCTCGGCGCCGCGCCGCTTCATCTCCATGGCGTAGAAACCGGCATTGCAGCCGATATCGAGCACGGTCTTGCCTTCGAGGCGGTCCGGAATGATCCCGGAAAAGCGGCGCCATTTCACGTTGGGATAGTCGCCGAGAAAGTGTGAAGGCGCTGTCGGCACGCCGTTCAGGTCCAGATTGTGAAACCATGGCCCGAGCGCATCGACGCGCTGGCGGATTTCCTCGCGGGAGAGGGCGCCTCTGCTCATGCGGTCACTCCATTGTTCATTGCGGAGGCAGGGCGGATTGCCTCCGGCGAACCGCCGGCCAGCAGTCGAGAGCGTCCGTTCCCGGCGGAGCTTTCCGCGAGCAACGCCATTGCCGTCCGGTAGCCATCGATGGTGCCGACGTCGACATAGGATTCGCCGGCCTTGACGCCGAGACCCTGGCCGCCGCCCGCGATGTAGGCATTGACGAGCGTCCCGAAATATTCATCGCGGCGGTCGCGCTTCGTCCACAACGACTGAAGCTCGCGAAATCCGTGGCCGGACATCTTGAAGGCGCCCCATATCCATTTCGACACCGCATCCGGCTGCTTGACCTGGATCTCCGTGACGCGATCGCCGTCGAGCACGACGGCATCGAAGAACTCGGGATGTTCGACCGGAAACAGCAGAAACGACAGGTCGGCGGCCGGCAACGTCTGCAAGGCCGCCTTTGGGAACCATACGGTATCCGGAAGTCCGACCAGGACGTCTTCGTCGTGGCCAACGACCGTGCCCGCCCTGAACACGGCATCGCACAGCCCCGACGCATCGGGCTGCACGACATAGGCGAGCTGGGCGCTGCCATAATGATCGCCGAAATATTCGAGGATGTCCGATTTGCCGGGGGAGATCACGAAGCAGATCTTGTCGGCGCCCCCAAGGATCAGCCGCTCCAGCAGATATTCGGAGACGGCGCACGGACGGTCGATGCCGTCGTCCCGTTGGCTTCCGACCGGAAGCAACTCCTTGGAGAAGGCGAGCGGCTGGATGCGGCTGCCGCGGCCCGCGGCCGGAACGATGCCCCACATGATCAGGCCTCCTCGGGTTGCTGTCGGCGCGCGCCGAGCGATGCCGTCTGCTCGAGCAGCCAAATCAGTTCGGCTGCGCGCTTGTCGGATGTGTGCTGATCCATGGTCCGTTCATAGGCGCGCCCGGCAATGTGCTGAAGCTCGGCGTCGGCCATCGTCAACGCAGCAAGCGTGTCCTTCGCATCGCATGCGATCAGGATCTCCTGCCCAGGTACAAAGAATTCATCGAGTCCCGGCCAGTCGTCGCTGAGCAGCGGGGCCTTGCAGGCAGCGGCTTCGAACAGGCGGCCGGAGGGGCACCAGCCCATCTCGGCCATGGCGCGGCGCGTGACGTTGAGTGTCAGCCGGGATGACGCAAAGAACGCCGCGTGCTCCGACGGCGGCAAGTGCTGCACGAAGTAGATGTTTGGCGACCAGGGAAAATCTTCCGGATATTGTGCACCTCCAATCAGGAAGCGCAGATCCTGCCTGTTACGTGCGGGTTCGACGAACAGAGCCTCGAGTGCGCGCTGGCGATCCTGCGAATATGTGCCGAGATAGGACAGATCCGCACGGTAATGCGGCTGCGACGGCACCGGCCGATGGATGTCCGTATCGACGTGTCCGTAGAGCGGGCGGACGTTGCAGGCGCCGAGCCTGTCGCGAAATTCGTTGCAGATGCGGGAGCCGCCGGTGAAGCTCAGGACCAGGGCGAAATCCCGCAGGCCGCGCGGCCCGATATAGGGAACGGCCTCGCCGGCCATCAGCTTCGTCAGCGTGACCGGCGTGTCGAGGTCATAGAACACGGGCACCGCACGACCCTCGGACAGGACAAGCTCTGTCGCGGCGATCGCGTCGGGACAATAGGACGTTATGATCGCGACATCTGCATCACGGATTTCGCTCCGCGCCAAAGGCAGCACATCGTCCCAGTTCGAGAACAGTCGCAATTGCCCGCCGGGCAGTTCGTGCAAATCCCGCGCGCCCGCGTAGTAGGGCACGTCGCGCTCGAAAAAGACGACGCTGTGGCCGGCTCGCGCGAGATGCTTGCAAAGCCCTCGCCACAGGGTGGCGTGACCGTTGCCCCAGGACGAGGAAATTGTCAGGCCGAAAATGACGATCTTCACGCTGGCACCCGCTGATTGATCCCGGTGATCTTGAGTCCGCGATTGTCCACGCTGAGGGTGCTGACGCTGCCGGGGTCGATCTCGATCGAGAGGAAGTCGTCGAGCTCTTTCCGGGAATAGTGCAGCAGCGCCGCGCGGATCGGTTCGGCATGGCTGACGGCGACGACGACGGTGCCGCTACCATGATCGTTGCGCAGCTGCTCCAGATGGGCGACGACGCGCTTCTGAAGCGACCGCATGCTTTCGCCCCCCGGCGGGCGGTTCGTTCCGCGTTGTTCGTTCCAGCGCGACCAGCGGGGATCCCGGGCGAGCGCCTCGAACGACAGTCCGGTCCATTCGCCGTAGTCGAGCTCGTCGAGTGCCGGCACGATCTCGACCGGCAAGCCGAAGCGCGCCGCCAGGATGCAGGCCGACTGCATGCAGCGCCGCTGCGGGCTCGACTGAACCATGCTCGGCGGGGGCGTGAAAGTATCGGCGCATCGCGCGATTTCCTCGCAGCCGAGATCATCGAGCTCTACGCCCTTCATCCGGCCACAGAGCGTGCGGCCGAGCAGGGCATGATGCCCGTGGCGGATCAGATGAATGATCTTCGCCATCAGGTATACGCCTTGTCGTCGATGAAGGCGCGCGTTCGCCGTCCGGCCTCTTCGTCCGTGAACTGCTGAGGCGGCGACTTCATGAAATAGCTCGAGGGGCCCGTCAGCGCGCCGGCCTGCCCGCGGTCCATGGCGAGCTTGGCGCAGCGGACCGCGTCGATCACGACACCCGCCGAGTTCGGGGAGTCCCAGACTTCGAGCTTGACTTCCGCGCTCAAGGGAACACCGCCGAACGTGGTGCCCTCCAGGCGGATAAAGGCCAGCTTGCGGTCGGTCAGCCACGGCACATGGTCGCTCGGGCCGACATGGATATTATCGGCATCCATGGGCACGTCGAACTGGCTGGTTACGGCTTGGGTTTTGGAGATCTTCTTTGATGTCAGCCGCTCGCGCTCGAGCATGTTCTTGAAATCGGTGTTGCCGCCGATGTTGAGCTGGTAGGTTCTGTCCAGCCGTACGCCGCGTTCACGGAAGAGATTGGCGAGCACACGGTGCAGAATGGTGGCGCCGACCTGGCTCTTGATGTCGTCGCCGACGATCGGCAGGCCTGCATCCTCGAAACGCCGCCGCCAGTCGGGATTCGAGGCAATGAAGACGGGGATGCAATTGACGTAGCCGCAGCCGGCCTCGATCGCGCGCGCGGCGTAAAATTCGCTCGCACGCTGCGAGCCGACGGGAAGATAGGACACAAGCACGTCCGTGCGCGAGGTCGCGAGCACTTCGGAGACGTCGGCTTCCGGGACATCCGCAATCGGGACGTCGTCCTTTAGATAATGGCCGACACCGTCCATGACGGGGCCGCGTTGGACCATGACGCCGGTGGGGGCGACGTCGGAGAAGCGGTGCGTGTTGTTCGGCGCTGCGAAGATCGCCTCGGCCACGTCGCGTCCGACCTTGCCGGCATGGACGTCGAAGGCCGACGCGACCTGAATGTCGCTGATGTGGTAGCCGCCGAGATCGGCGTTCATCAGCCCAGGCACCGGTTCATTCGATTTGGCGTCCCGGTAATAGGAGAGCCCTTGAACGAAGGAGCTCGCACAATTGCCGACACCGACGATGCCGACGCGCACGCGCCGCCTGTCCTGAAGACGAGAATGCATGGCTAGAGGCCCTCCGGAAGACGTGCAGCGTTAAGGCATGCAGTGTTGAAGAGATGCAGTGTTGACGTAAGTACGTCGGCGAACGTGGGGAACGTATGTTCGTTCCTGAACTCACTGCACTATGTCCGCCTCACGTCGGATTCCGGCCGAAAAAATCTCGCGCGCTTAACCTGGGATAGAATCCCGGGCGGGTTGGTGGGAACGAAAAGCTTCCATGATGAAGATGAAGAAGATGATGTTTTGAGAGAGTCCGGCCTACGAAAGAACAAATGCTCGCGCCCGGCGTTCACGGCGAAACAGTCCGACGCGAGGGCCGATCCGTCGCTCGCTCCTTGTCAGCAATCGAGGTGTCACATGTCATCCAAATCACAAACCAGCGAAGCCCAGCAGACCACCAGCCATGATGTGATCCGGAAATGGGCGGAGGAGCGCGGCGGAAAGCCTGCAACGGTCAAGGCCACGGAGGAGGACGGACACGCCGGTATCCTGCGCATCGATTTCGATCCGCCCGACGAAGGTCTCGATCGGATCAGCTGGGACGAATTCTTCGCCAAGTTCGACGAGGCCGGCATTGCCTTCCTCCATCAGGACCAGACCAAGGATGGGAAGCCGAGCCGCTTTCACAAATTCGTACGGCGCTAGTTGGATCGCCACGTGTCGGGCAGCTGGACCGAGGCGATGCGGGCAGGCGACTTCGAACGCGCCTGGGCAATCAATGACCGCGATCTGGCAATGCTTGCGTATCCACCCAAGCACACCGGGCCGCGTCACCTGCAGCGGATCTGGCGTGGTGAGGAACTGAGGGGCAAGGATGTGCTGGTCCGCTGCTACCACGGGCTCGGCGACACTATCCAGTTCCTGCGCTTCATGCGGCCGCTTCGTGACGTCGCGCGCCGCGTCACGGTCTGGTGCCAGGGCGAGCTTCTGCCGCTGGTCGAGCGAGCGGCTGGCGTCGATCGGGCCTTCGCGCTCCATGATGGTGCACCTGAGGTCGACTTCGAGGTCGATATCGAGATTATGGAGGTGCCGCATGCCATGAGGGCGAGGCGAGAGCAGGTCGAGATGCGCGCACCTTACCTGTCGTTGCCGACCAAGGTCGAACCAGCGCTCCCGCAAGACCGAGGTCTCGAACTCAGGGGCCTTGCCGTGGGCCTGGTTTGGGAAGTCGGCAATTGGGACAAGCGGAGGACCGTTCCGCCGTCCCTGTTGGGACATCTTGCCGTTCCCGGCGTGACGCTCTGCTCACTGCAACGCGGGGCCCGAACGTGCGAACTGGCCGAGATCGGCGCGAGGGACGTCAGCACGCCTGACGTTACGGTTCTCGGTCATCTCCTCCAGCGGCTCGATCTCGTCATTTGCGTCGACACTATGGTGGCCCATCTCGCGGGAGCACTCGGCTGTGAGGCGTGGGTCTTATTGCATGCGGATTGCGACTGGCGCTGGCCGGCATCCGAGGCCCATTCCCTTTGGTATCCGAGCCTGCGGCTGTTTCATCAGAGGACACCAGGCAACTGGGATAGCGTCCTTGAAGAGGTGCGGGAGGCCCTGATTGCACGCTCCGCAAGTTTCCAAGGTGTCGTCCGAAAGGAGCTCAAGCGAGCGCAAGGTCCGCCGTAAGTGGCCTGAGACGCGAGGACGACGCATCGTCGCGGCTGGACGAAATGCTCAGGTAAGTCGGATCGAATCTTGCGAGCCGCACGAGTCCCTGCCAGTCCGTGATCGTTACCGTCTTGCCCTGCCATTGCAGGAGATTGCATCGTCGCAGTTCCTGAATCGTGCGGTTGGCGTGGACCGGGGAGATGCTGCATGCTGCCGCAAGGTCCGATTGGGTGAAGGGTGACGGCAGTCTGAAATCTCTCGCCAAGCCGACGCTTTGCAGCCGGGTGGTGATCTCGCACAGCAGATGCGCCACGCGCGTCAATGCATCACGGCTACCCAGGTTCACTGTCCAGTTGCGCTGAATGGCGTGGGTGGTGAGCAGCATCAGCAGCAATGCGCGAGACATCGCGGGCGAACGCGCGGACAAATCGTGAAAGAAGCGGTGTGGCACGAGAGCGACGATGGCAGGGCCGAGCGCGATCAGGTTGCCGTCAACGCGAGGACGATAAAGCGTGTGTAGATCGGCGATGTCACCGGGAACATGGATTGACGTGATCTGCCCGTCCGCACTCTCTGCATCCTGCCACGACAGATATCCCTGAAGGAGCAGGCAGCACTGGGTGGCATCATCGCCATGCCGCAAAACGGCCTGACGCGAACCGAGATGCGCGATTGTGCTTGCCATGTCCGCGAGCAGGTGGAGATCGTCGGCCGTTACGGGAGTGAGGCTCGCCAACCGGTCGGCGAGCTTGGAGAACGCAAATCCTGCCTGCATTGGTCGCCTAATAACTCAGAACCCGTCCCCAATTTGATCGATGAGAACGACAGAGCGCATTAAACTTTGATAGTTTTACTCCATGCAGGTCATTGTTTGTCTGCCCAGCATGCGCCCAGAAGTGCGAGGGCGATCGGTCAAACGGTTCCGGAATAGTAGACGGCGCATGCGATCGTCCTCAAGGATCGGACGATTCGGGAACCGGAAGCGCGAGTCGCGCTCAGGCGAAGCATCTGTGTTTCTCGCGGCGGGATCCGCGGAGATCGCGCTAGTCATGCTCATACTGTTCCGAGAGAAACTGATTGATCGCGTCGAAGGCCTGCAACCGGTTCTTCTCCAGCAGGACCATGTGCGTGCCTTCGCCGATCTCGACCCGTCGCCGATATCGCGCGGGTTTGTGCGCACTGAAATTGGCGTGCGTGACGCGTGCCCGTGCTCCAGGTCCACGCCGAGGGCACTAGGACGTGCGTATCAGCTGGTCACATGCTCCGCTGTGCGAGATAGACAAGAGGTGCGATTCCGACCGTCCAGGGCCGGTTTGACCCGCTACGGCTCTCGCCGCGACGGCGACGCATCATTTCCTGATCGTCCCCCTATGGAGGCTCGTTCTGAAACTTGACGCTTGCGCAATCAATTGCGTTGTCAGCGTTGCCGCCATCGCGCAGGCGCCAGGCCGAATTCCCGGCTGAATGCTTCTCCGGATCCGTAACCCACTTCCTCTGCGATTTGGTCGATCGGCTTGCGTGTTTCTCGTAGGCTCACCTTGGCTGCCTGAAGCCGCCAGATGGTCAGATACCGGATTGGTGGCACCCCGATCAGGGTTGTGAAGCGGTCGACGAAGGCGCTCCGCGACATCGAGACTTCTCTCGCAAGGGACTTCCGCGGACCACGGCAGCCCGACGTTATGATGAATGGAGGCGAGCGCGCGTCCGATTTTCGGATCGGCAATCCCCTTCAGCCATCCTCCATCTTGATCGGTGTATGTCACGGAATATTGCCGCATCGCCTCTACGAACAGCAGTTCGGAAAGCCGAGACATCAGGTTTGACGAGGCGAACCTGCCGGCCGTCAGTTCGCCGGCTGCATATCGCACTGAAGCCTCGATCCAGTCGCGTGCGACCCCCTCGCGAATGTCGAGCTTCAGCACTCTTGGCAGGGCCGCGATCAACGGATTATAGGTTTCCTCGCTGCCGAGAAAACCGCACACGATTTGCGCCGGCTCACCGCCTCCGCCGTGCATAATTTTTGCCAGCCCCCCATCCGGTGACGGCTGAATGAGATGACGCGCGTTTGTCGGTACCAGACCCGCGTCGCTGGCGAGTGTATGAACATCGTTTCTGGGCAGCAGTACGATCTCGCCGGCCCGCACCTCGACTGTAGGTTCGCTGTCGACGCTGAGCAGAAATTTTCCGGCGATGACGAAGTGGTAAGCGATCAGCAGCGAGGGCTTGACCGCGAAGGTCACGCAGTCCTCAGCGACGATCTGCGTATGGACGCTCCACGGCGCGGTGAACCGCGCATCCAGAAAAATGCCGCCGGTCAGGCGAACCGATCGAAGCACTTCCGATAGCGGATCGATCATTAGGCTAATCTCAGATTTGGACGATCGGTCAACTGATCCGGCTGGGCGATCATTCACCGTGGCGGTCCCCGCGCTTATACGGGGCTCATGAATGAACTGCCAAGCAACCGATTCCTCCACGTTTCCTTGAGACGCTGTCCAGACGGTCAGGCGGACGCGGAACCGGTTGCGGAAGAATGGAAAAGCGGGACGCCACGACGGGGTTCTGGATGGCAACCAAGCAGACGGATATCCCGATCATGAGCATCGCGCAGGCTACCGCAACCGTCACGCCGTATATCGATTTCTGGAACGCTGTACTGGCTCCGAAATTCAATGCGTGGCGGCACATCCTCGCCGGCGGCCTTCACCTGCATAGCGCTAAAGTCTTCCCGTCGCTGCCGATCAGAGCCGGCGACAGGGCCCTGGATGTGGGATGTGGCTGGGGCGACACCGCAATTGAACTTGCGCGGCGCGTCGGACCGACCGGATCCGTCCTCGGCCTCGATTGCTGCAATGCCTTCCTCGACGTCGGCCGCGCAGATGCGAAGGAGGCAGGGGTGACCAATCTCAGCTTTCTCGAAGCGGATGTTCAGACCCATCCGTTCGAGCCGGTACATGATTTTTGCTTCTCTCGCTTTGGAACCCAGTTCTTCGAAAACCCAACGGCTGGCTTGAGCAACTTGCGATTTGCGCTCAAGCCGGGTGGACTGATGACGATGGTCGTCTGGCGCGAACGGGCGGACAATCCGTGGCTTACACTGTCGAAGGAGGTTCTGCTTCGCTAGCTGCCCCCCGTCAGGGAAGACGCTGCAACCTGCGGGCCCGGACCGTTTTCTATGACCGATCCCGAGGCCGTGACTCGGCAATTGATGATTGCCGGCTACGGCGGCATCAGGTTCGAACGGATCGATGCCGAAGTCTTGGTCGGGCGAGATCTTGACGAAGCGGTCGCGTTTCAGCTCGCGATCGGTCCCGCAGGGGAGGTTTATCGCGAAGCCGGTCCGAAGGCTGCTCGTTTGTTTGATACGCTGGTGGCGGCCTTGAAGGACGAGTTGAAACAATTCGTCCGCCCTGAAGGCGTGATGATGAATTCAAGCTCTTGGATGGTCACCGTGCAGAATCCGGGATCACCGCCGCGGCCCCGGGGTGACGTACCCGCGCCAGTCGCTGCTCGAAATCTCTTCATTGTAAGCACCGCCGCAGCCGCCGCCGCTATCGGACGAATCGATGCAAAAAAAATGAACTCTCTGGGAGAAGATTGATGGCAGGTCTAGTTGCGGTCCTCTACGGCACTGCCGCTTACGGTGTCACGCTCGTCGCCTTGCTCTATCTCACTGGCTTCACCGGGAACCTGCTCCTCCAAAGTCTATCGATTCCGGGGCCATTGGTCCGGTTCTGGCAAGCATTGTTATCGATGTGCTGCTAATCGGAGTGTTCGCGATCCAGCACAGCGTGATGGCGCGTCAGAGCTTCAAGCGCTGGTGGACGCGAATCGTGCCGGCTTCGGTCGAGCGCAGCACCTACGTGCTGTTCGCCAGCTTTGCACTGCTGTTGCTGTACTGGCAGTGGCAGCCGATCCCCACGCCGGTCTGGACCGTGAACCACCCGGTCGCGGCGGGGGCGATCGACGCCGTCTTCTGGCTGGGTTGGGTCGAGCTGGTGGTCAGCACGTTTCTTCTCAATCATTTCGAGTTGTTCGGCCTCAGCCAGGTGTTCATGCACCTGTTCGGTAAACAACCGCCCGAAGCCAAATTCCGCACGCCGTTGCTCTACCGGTATGTCCGCCATCCGATCTATCTCGGCATCCTGCTCGCAGTCTGGGCCACGCCTGCGATGACGGTCGGTCATCTGGTCTATTCGCTTGGCATCACAGCCTACATCCTGATCGGCATTCAGTTGGAAGAGCACGATCTGATCCAGCAGTTCGGCAACCGGTATCGCCGCTACCGCCGTCACGCGGCCATGCTCGTCCCGCTTTCATGCCGAAGCTTCGCCGCGTCCCAGGACGCCGACATCTGACCCGAGACGCTCGTCAAGACAGGCCAATCAGTCCGCAAGCAGGGGTGGATTCAAGCGGCGCGGCGTCCGGTCGCAGCCGTATCGACACGGCCAGGGCGGCGTGCGCATCGCGTTCTGATCAACTCATTTCAACCTGCGGCGTCCGGCCAAGAGGATCACCGACCGCATGACCATCCTCCATTTGAAGGATGGCCGATATTCCCTGCGGCTCCGGTGGGACACGATCAAAATGATTTGAGCGCGATACCGGCTCGCTATCAGCGGAAAAGCTTAAAGTTGTCTCACAGCTATCCTCACACCGGGGGCGCGTCTTCGAATGAACAGGGTTTCACATCCGCGGTCGGTTTCGGAATCGTCGAAAGACAATTCAGATGATCAGCAGCAACTGAGCGACCTGATCAGCGTCATCTACGATGCCGCCATCGATCCCTCTCGTTGGGAAGACGCCATCGTCAGCATCGTGCAATTCGTTGGCGGCGCAGCAGGCGGGCTGTTCTGCAAGGACGTCGGTGTCCAGCACGCCACGGTGCCCCATCGCTTTGGATTTGACGTGCCGTTGCGGGTCGAACTCTTTCGGCAGATTTATTCCTCCGCGGAGGGGCACTTTCTCGGTGACCTCGAGCAGCCGATCGCGACGACCGATTTGATGTCTTTCGCAGCACTCACCCAGAGTGAACTATACCGGCAGTGGGCCGAGCCCCAGGGGCTTGTCGATTTTGTCAGCGCGGTTGTCGACAGGACCACGGTCAGCACAGCTATTTTCGGGGTCTTCCGCCACCGGCGAAATGGGCTCGTCGACGAGCACGCGCGCCGGCAAATGAGGCTGATCGCGCCGCATATCAGGCGTGCCGTCGTGATCGGCAAGATGTTCGAGTTCAAGGCCGCTGAACTCGCGACGTTCGTTGACACGCTGGACGGGCTCGGTGCTGGCATGTATCTCGTCGATCCCGGTGGACGTCTCATTCACGCCAATACGGCCGGCAATGCCATTCTCGACGCTCGTGATATTCTGAGTTCCGTGGGCGGGCGGCTGGTCGCCAGCGATCCTCAGGTCGACCGCACCCTGCGAGATGTCTTCGCCACCGCGGGGCAGGGCGATGCCGCACTTGGTATAAGGGGCATCGCGTTGCCGCTGACCGGCAGGGAGGGCGACCGCTATGTGGCCCATGCATTGCCCCTCACGTCAGGCGCGCGTCGGCGTGCTGGTATTGTTTACACCGCCACGGCGGCCTTGTTCGTTCGCAAGGCGTCGCTGGCGGTTGCTTCTATTCCCGGAGCCATCGGCAGCGCGTTCAAGCTGACGCCGACCGAACTCCGCGTGTTGCTGGCCATCGTCGAGGTCGGTGGCGTTCCTGAGGTCGCTATGGCGTTCGGGGTCGCCGATAGCACGGTTAGGACGCATGTCAGCCGGTTGTTTGAAAAAACAGGCACCGCGCGCCAGGCGGATCTCGTCAAGCTGGTTGCAGGCTATACGACGCCCCTGGCGGGATAGGAGAGAGGGCGCTCATTGCAGCACCCAGAAGCAGCAAATATTTGCGCGCTCCTCCCACATTCGCAGGACGACACCCAAGCAGTGGTTGTTCAGGATGGCATGCGTCCGGCCAGCATGCAGTGGGTAGGTGATCAGGCGTCCCTGCCTCGCCGCATCTGGACAGGACTTGGGAGCGCAGCATGTCCATTGAAGTCGAGGGCACGGTTTCTGCGGCGGGGCACGGACGTCAAGCAGGGGCGGCGGCGCGCAGAATAGTGATTTGTGCCCTGGCGGCGACAGGAATCCTTGCGACCAACATCTTCTTGCCTTCGCTGCCGGTCATCGCGGACGATTTGCATGTATCCAGCGCGGCGGTCACGTCGGCCTTCACGATCTTTCTGGCGATTTTCGCCATAGGGCAATTGATTGCCGGCCCGCTGTCGGACCGGTTCGGGCGACGCATGCCGATTCTGATAGGGCTCGGAATTTTCATCGCCGGTACGATCTGGTGCGCTTTCGCGCGCGATCTATCGAGCCTGCTGATCGGCCGATCAATGCAGGCTTGCGGCGCATGTGCGGCTTCGGTGCTTTCACGTGCGATCGCCCGGGATCTGTTCGATGGCCAGGCACTTGCAAAGGTCATGGCCTCGATCACCATGGCAACCGCGGCCGCCCCAGGCTTTTCACCGCTGCTGGGGAGTGCGCTCGATCTATTCTTTGGCTGGCGCTCGGAATTTGCCTTTGTCGCGGCCTTCGCGCTCTGCACGGCTTTGGCCTATGCGACCTTCGTCGGCGAAACCAATGACGGCGCGCGTCGTTCTCTGAATCCGCTCAAAATTGCCGGCTTCTATCTGGAGCTTGTTCGGGATCGCCGGTTCGTTGCGCCTGCTAGAACCGCTGGACTGGTGATGGCCGGTCTTTTCGCGATTTTCTCCAGCGCGCCGCGGGTGCTGCTCGAATCGTTTGGATTCTTGCCAATCAAACTTGGTGAGCTATTTGCGGGCGTGGTCTTCCTGGTGTTTGCGGCCGGCATGCTGGCGCCTAGGCTATCGGCGCGGGTTGGTTCCTGCCGTGCGACGTCGGTCGGCTTGGGACTAACCGTCCTCGGAGGCGCCGGGCTGCTTTGCGCGGTGCTGCTCGCGAACGGCGCGCTGCTGCCATTTCTGTTAGCGGCTTCCGTCTTTCTGTTCGGCGTGGGAATAGTGAGCCCGCTGTCGAGCGCGGCAGCGCTGTCGCCGTTTGGCAGCAAGGCCGGTATCGCCGCAGCCCTGTTCGGATTCTCGCAAATGGCGGGCGCTGCATGCGGTGCCTCTCTCGCGGCGATTGTCGCCAGCGATCCGGCCGTCGGGCTAGGAATCGTGCTGACAGTAACGTCGCTCGTGGCGGTTATCCTTCACGAGCGGCGCTAATCTGAGGTGGATCTTGCCGAGAACACAATGGGTTTGGTGTGAGGTTCTTTGCGGCGCCCTGGCATGCCACTATTGTCGAGCGGCGATGGCCGTGATCTCGAGTTTGACGCCGGGACCGAGATCCGCCACGCCGATTGCGGCGCGCGCCGGCAGATGAGCCTCTGCAAAATGCGCCTTCCAGGCCGCGTTGAAGTCTGCCTTCTCCTTGAGGCTCGTCATGTAGATGGTCACCTGCAAGACGTTGCTCAGATCGGATCCGAGGGTCTTGAGCAGCTGCGCCAACTGCCCGAGGACGTCATTTGCCTGGCCCGACATGTCGAGGCTCGTGTCCTCTGGGACGATTCCACCGATGTAGAGCACGCCATGATGCTCGACCACTTCGTGGAGCAGACCCTCGTAGGGCAAGACGCGCTTGATCATGATGGGACCGATGTTGTGTGTGACGGGCGGCATATCGCACATTTCAATGTCAGTGTCGTCGCAAAGAGATCTCGCGCCAAGTCTCACCGAAAGACGGACCGCGCGGCTCTGAATGCAACCGACTAAAGCGTTGAAAATAAAAGCAAAATTGGACGAAAAATCGCCGCCGGGTCGTTCCTGCGAACGTTCGCCAATCTGTCCTTGCACGAGCGCCCGGCATTTTCGCCGGCCCTGACCCGACGACATCGAAGCGCGGATCGCTATACTGCGACGCGGATGACATCGGTGCGGCCGGGACAGTGCCGCGACCGGAACAAGGAATGCGACGATGGACGATACGATTGGCTTCCCCGACCCCGGCCTCGACCTGTCCGACGGCTTCAAGCCGCACACCTCGCATTGGGGCGTGTTCTCGGCACGTCAAGGCGAGGCCGGGCTCGAGGTCAGGGCCTATGCGGGCGATCCCGATCCGAACCGCATCATCGACAATTTTCCCGGCGCGCTACGCCATCAGGCGCGCATCACCCAGCCGGCGATCCGCCGCGGCTGGCTCGAACGCGGTCCGGGTCCGGACGATCGCCGCGGCCGCGATGAATTCGTATCCGTCAGCTGGGAAAAGGCGCTCGATCTGCTCGGCGACGAGCTGGCACGCATCCGTGATACGCGCGGCCCCGGCGCGGTGTTCGGCGGCTCCTATGGCTGGTCGAGCGCGGGCCGCTTCCACCACGCCCAGAGCCAGGTGCATCGCTTCCTCAACATCGCCTTGGGCGGCTATGTGCGCTCGGTGAACTCCTATTCCTCCGGCGCGTCCTCGGTGCTGCTGCCGCAGATCCTCTGCGGCTACGAGGATATCACCAAGCGCAATGTCACCTGGGAGCAGATCGCGGCTGATACCGACATCGTGCTGGCGTTCGGCGGCATGGCGCTGAAGAACTCGATGGTCGCAGGCGGCTCGATCAGCAAGCATGTCGAGCGCGGCGCGATGGAAGCTGCGCGCCGCCGCGGCTGCGCGTTCATCCTGGTCAGCCCGTTGCGCGAAGACCTGCCCGTCGAGGCCGGCGCCGAGTGGATGACCTGCGTGCCCGGGACCGACACCGCGCTGATGCTCGGCATCGTTCATACGCTGATCGCGGAGAACCTGCACGACCAGGCCTTCCTCGATCGCTACACCGAGGGCTGGCCAGTCTTCCTGCGCTATCTCACCGGCGAGAGCGACGGCCAACCCAAGCACGCCGAATGGGCCGCCGCGGTCTGCGGCGTCGACACCGACACAATCCGCAAGCTGGCGCGCCGGCTCGCCGGCAAGCGCGCGCTCATCACCGTCTCTCATTCGCTCCAGCGCGCCGAGCATGGCGAGCAGCCGGTGTGGATGGGCATGGTGCTGGCGGCAGCGCTCGGCCAGATCGGCCTCTCCGGCGGCGGCTACGCCTATTCGTTGGGGGCAATCGGCTATTACGGTCGCCGCGTCAACGACGTGCCGGGGCCGACATTAGGGCAGGGCCGCAACGCTGTCCGCGATTTCATTCCGGTGGCGCGCATCGCCGACATGCTGCTCAATCCCGGCAGCGCCTATCGCTACAACGGCGAGACGCGCACCTATCCGGATATCCGCCTTGTCTACTGGGCCGGCGGCAATCCCTTCCATCACCACCAGGACATCAACCGCCTGCGCAAGGCGTTTGCGAAAGTCGACACGCTGGTCGTGCACGAGCTCGCATGGACTGCCACGGCCCGGCATGCCGACATCGTGCTGCCCTCGACGATGACGCTCGAACGCGAAGACATCGGCTATTCCAGCAACGATCCCCTGATGGTCGCGATGCACCGGATCGCCGAGCCGTTCGGCCTTGCGCGCGACGACTACGAGATCTTCGCCGATCTTGCCGACCGTCTCGGTGCGCGCGAGCCCTTCACCGAGGGGCGGACGTCACGTCAGTGGCTGGAACATCTTTATGAGCCGACCCGCGCCTCGCTCGAAGCGCGCGGCCTGGAAGCGCCGAGCTTCGAAGAGTTCTGGCGGCGCGGCAGCCTGGTGGTGCCGCAGCAGCCCGACGACGGTGGCCGGCTGCGCCGCTTCCGCGACGATCCCGTCAATCATGCTTTGCCCACGCCGAGCGGTCGCATCGAAATATTCTCTGCCAAGATCGCAGGTCATGGTGATGCGGATTGCCCGGGCCATCCGGTCTGGCTGGAGAAGTCCGACACGCCCAAGCCGGGGGCGCCGTGCTTCCTGGTCGCCAACCAGCCCGTGACGCGTCTGCATAGCCAGCTCGATTTCGGCGGACATTCGCTTCAAAGCAAACATCGCGGCCGCGAGGTCGCGCGCATGAACCCGCAGGACGCAGACGCACGCGGGATCAAGCACGGCGACATCATCCGGCTGTTCAACGCGCGCGGCGCCTGTCTCGCCGCGGTCCACGTCACCGACGGCATCGCGCTCGGCGTGGTCCAGCTCCCGACCGGCGCCTGGTACGACCCGATGGACCCCGAAGACGACGCGCCGCTCTGCGTGCACGGCAATCCGAACGTGCTCACCCGCGACGTCGGCACGTCGTCCTTTGCGCAAGGCTGCACCGGTCAGCTCACGACAGTCGAGGTCGAGAAGTTCACCGGCAATCTGCCGCCGATCCGGGCTTTCGATCCGGTGTAGAAAAAAAGGGGCCGTCCTGTGTGGGTGCAGGGACGGCCCCGAGTGGCTCGCAGGCCCGGGAGGATGAGGGCGCGAGCGAATGCTTACGCGGCTGCGCTGATCCAGTCCCTCTCCGTAGCAGGACGACGCGGCGGGAGTGCTTGCACCTCTCGCCGTTCGCCCTTGCTGGCGAGGCGCCAGCGTGCCGGGGATTGATCGGTGATGCGCTTGAAGACAGTCGAAAAATGCGCCTGCGTGCTGAAGCCGACGGCGAGTGCGATCTCGGCCAGCGGCCGCTCGGTGGTCGCCAGCAACGTCTTGGCCTGCTCGATCCGGTGATTGAGCAGATATTCGCGGGGGCGATAACCGGTCGCGACGCGGAATTGCGCCGCAAAGTGCATTCTGGACAGGCCGGCGACATTGGCGAGCTCGGACAGGCTGATGCAGCGGTGGAAATGATCGGCGATATATTGCTCGACGCGCCGCAGCCGCCATTTCGGCAGGGCATTGACCTTGGCGCGTGGCAATTCCAGCCGCGCCAGATGCATCGCGAGGGTTTGGCCAATGCAGCGCGTGAACTCGTGGTCCGCGGCGTCGCCAAGTTCGATCAGCGCCTTGGCAAGCTCGGCCGCGAGCGGATCGCGCAACAGGACGAGATCATTCAAACCTTCAGTTCCGGAAAATTGTGCCGGAAATTGATCCGCGGAGATGTAAAAGTGCAAGAAGGCGCATGGCGACTGGAATTGTACGGCGAGGGGCTTTGACGGCGCGGTGAGATACAGTGTGCCCGCGGGCATGGTCCCGTCGAAAATGACCTGGCGATCCCGGGTCAGTTTCGCGCGCGTGGTCTTGAGGGCGATGCCGACGAAATAGCGATCCTCGGGCGTCGTCGCTTGGTGCGACGAGGTGCTCCGCGGGTCTTCCCATCGCGAGATCGCGATGTCCTCGGCCGCCGCTCCCGTGCGCGGATCGATCTGACGCCATTGACGCTCCCGAATGATCGCGTGTGTTGCCCGGGGGAACTCGCAATCCCCCGAGGTGCCCGGAAATTCAATCCAGGCATCACCTGCCTGCAAATTGGTCAACATCGTTCGTCCTCTCCGGGCGTTCTCCGCTGTTTGCAACCAGCAAACGCGCAAAGCCCACGTTTTCCATGGTGAGAGGATAGGCGTGAGCTGACCTGCAAGCTCGTTAGTGGTGATTAGGATGTGTTAGTTTTTGTGGGAGCGCATCAGGTGCGGCATCCCGTCTCAGGAAGCGTCGTTTTTGTACAGTTTATCAGACATTTGCGTATCCCCGACACGACTCAGGAGAGCACCGGTCATGGCGTGGAGATCGATGTGGAGGTGTGAGTTCTGTGGGTTGCCCTCGCTGGACCTCGCACTGGCGCCGGGTATAGTCGCGCCGCATTTCGCTGGAGCGGCCGTCAAGATGAGCCAAAAGTGATCGAGCTCTCGGCAGGACAGGGCCCCCGCGGCCGCGACGCCGCGGCGATCCCAGATTTCGATGCCGTCGCGTTCGGGCCATTTTCGCTGCGGTCGCGGCTGCTGGAGAAGGATGGCTTGCCGGTCAGGCTCGGCAGCCGTGCGATGGATATTTTGCGCCTGCTGGTCAGTCGCGCCGGCGAAGTGGTCCCGAAGAACGAAATTCTCGGCTATGCGTGGTCCGGACTTTTCGTCGAGGAGGTCAGCCTGCGCGTCCATGTCGCGGAGCTGCGCAAGGTGCTCGGCGACGGAAAGGATGGTGCCCGCTACATCACCAACATCCCGGGCCGGGGCTATTGCTTTGTCGCGCCCGTGCGGCGTGGCGGGCGCGCGGAGGTGGCTACACCGGCGTCGCGTGTGCCTGAAAGGGCCGCGCCGCCACCGTCGCTACCGCGCCGATTGGACCGGATGGTCGGGCGAGAGGACGCCGTGGCCGAGTTGGCAGCGCGCTTGCTCCGCGATCGCTTCGTCACGCTGCGAGGGCCGGGCGGCATCGGAAAGACCACCGTTGCGACTGCGCTCGCGCACGAGATGTGCGATAGCTTCGACGGCAACGTCCATTTCCTCGAATTCGGTCCGCTCAAGGACGGAGCGCTGGTCGCGAGCACGGTTGCAGCCGCGTTGGGCCTCGTCGTGCACCACGAGGACCCCTCGGCCAGCATCGTCAATTTCCTGCGCGGCCGCCGGCTGCTTCTCGTGCTCGACAGCTGCGAGCACGTCATCGAGGAGGTCGCGCGCCTTGCAGAAAACATCTACCGGGAGGCGCCTGGCATCGTCATCCTCGCAACCAGCCGCGAGTCGCTGCTGGTGGAAGGCGAGCAGATTTTCGAGCTCGTTTCGCTCCCCGGTCCGCCGCAGGGCACCCGCCTCAGTGCCGGCGAGGTGCTTGCTTATCCCGCCGTGCGCCTGTTCGTCGATCGCGCCGTCGCGGCGGGGCATCGCGACGACATCACCGACGAGGATGCCGAAGTCCTGGCCCGGATTTGCGGCAAGCTCGACGGCATCGCGCTGGCGATCGAGCTGGCTGCCGCACGTGTCGGTCTCTATGGACTGCGCGAGATGGCGGCGCTGCTCGACAACCGGCTGCAGCTCGAATCGCGCGGGCGGCGGACGGCGCCGCCGCGGCAGCAGACGCTCGGCGCTACGCTCGACTGGAGTTTCGGTCTGATCGGCGAGAGCGAGCGGATCGTATTTCAGCGCCTCGCCGTCTTCGCAGGTCACTTCACGTTGAGGGGCGCGATAGCAGTCGCGGCCGGGGCGGAGATGGCGGAGGATCGCGTCGTCGAGGCCCTGGAGCAACTCGTGGTGAAGTCGCTGGTTTCCACCCAGCCGGACGGCGCATCGCGGCGCTATCGCCTGCTCGACGCAACGCGTGCCTATGCCCTGCAGAAACTGGCCGACGGCGGACAGCTGGCGCAGATCGCGCATCGTCATGCTCTCTATGTTCAATGCACGCTCGAAGCGGGCATGAGGGACAAGGAGGGCGGCGATCATGCGTCACGTTTGCAGGAAAGCGCGAGCCTGCTCGCCGATGCCCGCGCTGCGCTGCAATGGGCTTATGCCAACGACGACGGCGCCGGCTTGCGCGTGCCGCTCGCCGGCAGCTGCACAAGGCTGTTCGTCGAACTCAATTTGCTGAACGAGGCCCGCATCTGGTCCGATCGCGCACTCGCAATGCTGGACGAGGCCGACCGGGGCGGCGCATGGGAGCTCGAACTTCAGTCGACGCTCGGTCACGCCTTGATGTTCACCGAACGTAACAGCGAGCAGGCGGAAGCGGCGCTCAGGCGCGGGCTGGAAATAGCGGAAGCGCTTTCCGATCACGCCAACACATTCAGGCTGTTGTCCCGGCTCAACATGTTCTACCGCCGGACCGGTCGCTATCGGCATCTGGTGCCGACTGCGCTTCACGCCGAGCGGATTGCCCGCGTCATCGGCGATACCGCGGGCATCGCCGGGAGCAAAGCGCTGCTCGGCGTGTCATATCACCTCGCCGGAGACCAGGCCGCGGCGCAGGCTCATCTCGACCAGGGCCTGCGAGACGACGCTGCGCTCCGCGGCACCCAACCCGGGCATTTCGCCTACTCACGCACACCGCAAATTCCGCTCGCGCGCGTGCTATGGCTGCGCGGCTTTCCCGATCGTGCGCTCGAATGCATCCGGCCGCTGGTCGGCGCTTCGGCGCCGCATGACGTGGTCATGCATTGTATCGCATTATGCTGGTCCGCTTCGGTATTCGGCTGGCTCGGCGACTGGTCGTCGGTCGAGGCGATGACCGGTCGTCTGACCGCGCATGCGAGCATGCACGGGCTCGTGCCTTACGAAGCCGTCGCGGCGGGTTTTCGGGCGCAGAGCATGATCGCTCGGGGCGAGGCGGCCGGCGGCGTCGACCTGATGCGGAGTGCGCTTCCACGCCTGCATGCCGACCGCTACGAACTCTATGCCTCGGCGTTCGCCGCGGATCTGTCTCGGGGCCTGGTCAGCTTGGGACAATTGACGGAAGGCATTCAGGTTCTTCACGAAACCATTCTGCGGGTCGAGCGGGAAGGCGGCGCGTTCGACATGCCCGAGCTGCTCCGTCTGCGGGGAGAGCTGGAGGTCCAGGGCGGCAATCCCGACGCGGCCGAGGCCGATCTTGTCGCCTCGATCTCGCTCGCCGAACAGCAGGGCGCGCTATCGTGGCGGCTGCGAGCCGAGATGTCGCTGGCGCGGCTTCGAACCCGGCAGCATGTGCAAAATCCGCTCGAACAGCTCGCTCAAACCTATGCCCGGTTCTCCGAAGGGTTCGAGACCGCCGATCTCATTGCAGCACGACGCATGTTGAACGAACCGGGGGCCTGAACAGTCGATACGACCGTCTCTTCTCGCTGCTGAGCGCGTCCATCAGCGCTCAACCCTTGTGTCCAGCCAGCTGCCCCAGGAAGTCGCGGACAAGCAAAGCGATCTCGTCGGTGGCTTCATCCAGCGCGAAGTGGCCGGCTTCGAGAATGTGAACCTCGGCATCCGGCACGTCGTCGCGATAGGCCGTCGCGCCTGCGACGGCGAATGACGGATCGTATTCGCCCCAGACCACCAGCGTCGGTGGCCGCGTCTGGCGCAACCAAGCCTGCCATTTCGGATAGGAGGCGACGTTGGTCCGGTAATCCAGGAACAGCGTGGTCTGAATCTCGGCCTGGCCGGGACGCGTCAGGAACGCGTATTCGTCGATCCAGGTGTCGGGGTCATAGCGCTCGGGACGCGGACTGGAGCCGAGATGCCGCTGACTCGTCGCCTCCAGGGACGTAAAGTTGGCCTTGAGCGCCTCGACCTCGTGCGCCGGGTCGGCCCAGTACTTCCTGCGCGCATTCCAGAGCGGGCTCAGCCCCTGCTCGTGCGAAACCGCGTTCTGGACGATGACACCGCGGACGCGTTCGGGATGCGCCAGCGCCATGCGGAAGCCGACAGGGCCTCCGTAGTCCTGCATGAACAGGACGTAGTCGGTGAGGCCGAGCTTCGTTGTGAGCTCGCCGATCACGGCGGCGATGTTGTCGAACGTATAGGTGAAGTCGCATGGCGGCGGCGCGCTGCTGTTGCCGAAGCCGGGATAGTCCGGCGCGATGAGATGATATTTGTCGGCGAGCAGCGGCATCAGCGGCTCCCACATCCGCGACGACGAGGGAAATCCGTGGAGCAGCAGCACCGTCGGAGCGTCGGTGGGCCCAGCCTCGCGGTAGAAAATCTCGAGACCCCGGATATCGGTCTTGTGATAGCTGATCGAGCGCCGGCTCGATCGCAGATCCTGTGCCGAGGCCTGCACGGTCGCGCAGGCCAAAGCGGCCGAGAGGGCAAGAGTGGCTGGGATGTTCATGTCATCGCTCCGAATCCGGCATGTGAAGTGAAGATGTGTCGCAAGTAGGGGACATCCGCTTGTGACGGCGGCGTCGAGAGGCACCATCGCGGGCGCCTCTCGCGATGTGCCGCATCTGGGCTTTACGACGCGCGCGCCAGCGGCTCGCCCTTCAGGGCGGCGAGCAGGGCCTGCGCGGCCGGACCCGAGGAGTGCGGGTTCTGGCCCGTGATCAAGAGGCCGTCGGTGACGACGTGAACGCCCCAGTTTGCCGTCTTCGAGAAGACGGCGCCAAGCTTCAGCATTTCGTCTTCGACCAGGAAAGGCACCACCTTGGTGAGGCCGACGTCCTCCTCTTCACCATTGGTGAAACCGGTCACCTCCTTGCCCTGAACCAGGGGCTTGCCGTCGGGCGTCTTGACGTGGCGCAGCGCACCAGTCGAATGGCAGACCACGGCGACTGTCTTGCCGGCGGCAAGGAAGGATTCGATGAGCTTGACCGAGTCCTTGTCCTCGGCGAGGTCCCACATCGGGCCGTGACCGCCGGGATAGAAGACGGTGTCGAAATCTTCCTGCTTGACGCTGTCGAGGCGAACCGTCTTGTCGAGTTGGGCTTCGGCGGCGACGTCGGCCTCGAAGCGTAGCGTCAGGTCGGTGCGGAATTCGCGCTCGTTGCTCTTGGGGTCAAGCGGCGGACGGCCGCCTTTCGGCGAGGCGAGGGTGATCTCGGCCCCGGAATCCCTGAAGATGAAATAGGGGGCGGCGAGCTCCTCGAGCCAGAAGCCCGTCTTGCGCCCGGTGTTGCCGAGCTGGTCGTGCGAGGTGATGACCATCAATATTTTCATGACCGTTCTCCTTGAGTGCGTTTGCTGCGATGACGCGCTCCATTGCGGTGGAGATGCGCGGAGCTGGGTCTCGTTCGAGCACGTCACGTCGTTCGTTGCTCGCGAACCCAATCTGCGCTCAAGGCCGACTGTTGGCTCGTTATGTATTGTTAGACGTTGAGAGTTGGAGATATCGCGCGGGCCGCTACTCGAAGACGGCGTCAAAGATCTCGACATCCATCAGCACGGGCTTGGCGACCACGGTTCCGTCGGGCCGCAGCGTCTGCGCGCGTCGGAGCGTCGGCACCACGATGCCGCCGAAGCTGTCATGGGCCCAGGAGTAATGCGCGACTTTCATTCCGAACAGATCGTGATCGGTCCGCCGTTGCAATGCGTTCTCGTCGAGATAGAAGATCTGTTCGGGCGCGAGCGTGATCAGGCTCGGTGGGAATTGCGCCCGCAGCCGCCGCCATGACTCGTTATTCTCCTGCCACGGCGGCAGCTCCTCCACCAAGACATCGGGATGGGCGAGCAGGAATGGATTGGTCAGATAATTCCAGATCGCGACGCCGCAGAAGAAGACGAGATGCAGCTCGCCCGCGAGCGCGGGCGAACCGGCCTCGGTGAACGCAAGACTCGGATTGCGCCAGGTCCGCAGAATCTCACCTTCGAGGCTTTCGATCGTGATCGCGTCCGGCTGAAACGAGCCGGAGTGTTCGCCTCCGGTGATGCCGGTGAAGCGGACCGATTGCGTGCGGGTCGAGCCCTCCGCCGTCACGTCCTTGAATTCGCTGGCATGTCCGGTGCTGGAGAACAGCGTTCCCGCGACGGAGAGGTGAAGCGTGAACCGGCTCAAGCTATTCCAGCGGGCCATTCCGCCGCTGGCATCAATTACATCGTCAAGAAGCGCCATGTCCCGCCATATCCACCATGAAGTGCCACCACCATGGCGGGGCGGATGCGGCTTGGCGTGTTAGAATTTGTTAGGAGTTGCGAGCGGATAGCCTTGCGGTATCTCATTGAAGATACTCTCAATTCAGCGCCGCAAGGAGCTCCCTGGCGGCGACGAGATCACGGGTCTGGAGGCCCTCCTGGTACCGCGCGACGAGGGGGGCGAGCAGGGCGCGTGCGTCGGCGGCTTTTCCGGCCCCGCGCCAAACCCGGCCGAGACTAATTGCCCCCCGCAGCTCCCAGCCGAGCGCGCTTTGGCGGCGTGACAGATCGAGCGAGTCCAGGAAGCAGCTTTCGGCTTCCGCGGCATTGCCCGACCGGGCGAGGATGTCGCCCTTGACCCTGAGCATCTCCGGCATGTCGAAGGATTCGCCATGATCGGGGATCTCTGCGATGGCATCGTTGATGGTCTGCAAGGCTTCGTCGGCCTGGTTCTGCGCCACAAGTCCCTCCGCGAGCGCGGTCGCAAACACCGTGGTCATGATCCGGTGTCGCGTCGCGTACAGCGTGGCCTGGCTGCGGCGGAGGTGCTCGATGCCGGCGGCGACGTCGCCGCGGCGAAGCAGCAGCTCACCCTTCTGGCCGATGCCGACCGCGTGATAGGGCCCGAGGAAGTGGCGCGCGGAATGATCGATCAGCCGCTCGATCAGGATTTCCGCATTGGCCAAGTCGCCGACCCAGAGGAACACGTAGATGGTCCAGATCAAGGAAATACCGAGAGTGAGCGGCTGTTCGAGCAGTTCGGCTTCGCGAACGGTGTATCTCGACGCCTCGATCGCACGATCGGGCCGGCCGGTGAGCCAAAGCCCGCGTGCCAGCGCCACCAGTGCGACGATGCGGTCGTCATAGCCGAGATGGCCGATATTCAGCCGCTGCGAGCCGGGATTATGCAACATCGCGCTCTCGCAGAGCTGCACCGCCTTGTCCTGGTTGCCGATCAAATGATGGGCGACGCCCAGCATCCATTCGACGTTCAGCGTGCTGGCGGGATCGTTCAGCTTCCGCGCGACGCTCTCGCCCTGTTCCCCGGTTCCGAGTGCTCCGTGAAAATCTCCGACCCTGGTGAGATAGATGTGCAATCCGCGGAGCAGCCAGAGCTGCCAGTGCAAATCCTGGAGCTCCTGGGCAAGCTGGAGACTGCGCGTGAATGCCGAGCGGACCGCTTCGGTATTGCCCTGCGTGAACATCGCGGAGACGCCGAGCGCGGCCTGCAAGATCATTTCATTGCGGCCATCCACCGCGCTCGCGTCGAGGGACGCCAGCGCCTGCTGGGTCCAGCGGTAGCATTCCGTCAGCAATGTCAGCTCAAGGAAGAATTGCGCCGCTGACGCCGCCAGATCCACGCCGATCGTTCGGTCCCCGCCGTCCGAAAAGCTCCAGGTCAGCGCGGCCCTGACGTTGGGCAGGTGGTCGGCATAAGGAAGGAAGCCGCCGGCGCTCTGCATGCCCGTGGATTTGACGGCGATGTCGCGCAGGAAGTCGCGGAAATATTCGGCATGGGCACGTGCGACGCGGTCCGCTTCGCCGTTCTCGACGAGCTTCTCCGCGACGAAGGCACGTGTGGTGTCGAGCAGGCGATAGCGCAGCCGCCGCTCCGCAGGCGAGGTCGCGATCAGCGATTTGGAAAGCAGATTGGAGATCGCCTCGGCGGCTTCTGCTTCGCCAATGCCCTGACAGGATGCGACCGCAAGCGCGGCTTCCAGGGTGAATGGCCCGACGAATGCCGACAATCCGCGCAGCGTTGCGCTTTCGGTTGCCGGCAGCAAATCATAGCTCCAGGCGAGTGCCGCACTCAGGGTGTGGTGCCGCGGCACAGCGGTGCGCCGCCCGCGCCACAGCAGCGAGAAACGGCTGTCGAGCAGAGAGGCCGTCCCAGCGATGCCATAGGCATTCACGCGCCCGGCCGCGAGCTCGATGGCGAGCGCGATGCCGTCCAGCCGACGGCAGATATCGGCGACGAGCGGCGCATCCTCTTCGCTGAGCTCGAATTCGCTCAGACTCTCTGCGATGCGTTCCACGAAGAGCTGAGTTGCAGGATAGGCAAGGATGTCGGCGATGCCGAGCCCGTCGCGCTGTGGCGGGCAATCCAATGGAAACAGCCGATGGACACGCTCACCTTCGGCGCGGAAAGATTCGCGGCTGGTGGCGAGAATATGCAGCTCGCCCGCTTCCCGGACGATGCGCTCGGCCAGGGGGGCGAGATCGTCGAGGATGTGCTCGCAACTGTCGAACACCAGCAACATCCGCCGGCTGCGCAGGAATGCCAGCAACCCCGGCATCGGGTCGTCGGAATTGACTGTCAGGCCCAGCGCGGCCGCAATCGTTCCCGTAACGAGCCGGGTCTCCCTCAGTGCGCCGAAATCGACAAAACACACTTGGCCGTCGAAGGCCTGGAACTCGCGATGCGCGACCGCCAGTGCGACCGAGGTCTTGCCGATCCCGCCGGGGCCCACGATCGTGACGAAGCGATGCAAGGCAAGCTCGGCGGAAATCTTCTCGACCGCATCGTCTCGCCCGATCATCTTCGCGAGCGGCGAGGGCAGCGAGCGCGGCGCAGCAACGGGCAGGCTGGTCCGGTTCTCCGATGGGGCGGCCCGGAGCAGCGCGGCCGTGAAGCAATAACCCCGTCCGGGGACGTTGACGACGTAGCGGGAGCCTTCGCCCGGATCGCCCAAGGCCTTGCGCAGCGTCGTGATGTGAAAGCGCAGGCTGCCTTCGTCCACATTCACGTCGGCCCAGACCCGCCGCATCAACTCACGCTTGTCCACGACCTCGCCCGCGCGCTCGGCGAGAAAAACGAGAATGTCGAGCGCACGGCCACCGAGGTGAACCGGGGCGCCGTCCTTCTCGAGCAGCCGCGTCTTTGCGAACAGCCGGAATGGCCCGAAAGCAATGGCCGAATCCTGGTCGTTAGTGTCCGGCACGGGCCAATCATTCCAGTGAGAGCTGAACTCTGCACTTTGATCTAGCAGAAGGGAACCCTGAGTAAACTGGCCGAAAGTGGCGAAATCGCGTGGAGGGTGCCGGCAATTGGCCGGTCGCGCGCGACGATCCGTCGCAAATTGTACTCAACGCGAGCCTCTTTCGAAGCGATCGGGACAACCCGGCAGTGTGCTTGACCGACCAGCTCACGTTCGGAGTGCCCGTCGTCGTACCCCATCATAACAGAATCTTGCAACGTCTAACGAGCAATGCGCGCGAACTGCATCCAGTATCTGTTCCGAGTTTGACGCTAATTCCAACGGGGAGGCTACGATGTCCGGTATCAATGCTCGGCCGAATGACGACGTCGTTCGATCTCAATTTGTGGCCAGTTTAGACGATCAGTCGCGTGACTGGGAGCTCGTGCTGCGGGAATCCCACCATCGGATGAAGAATACGCTGACGATACTCGGTGCGTCAGTCCGCCGCGATTTCACCAGAACGGGTACCAGGGATGTGTCGCTTGCAGCGGACCGGCTCGAGCGGCGCATTGTCGCCTTCGGCAGGCTCTATCAACTCTTGTCCGACAATGACGACCATACGGCGATCCCGGTGGCGGCCTTCTTCGAAAATCTGTGCGGAGCGATTTCCGAGGCCGTGCTGGAGCCGGCGGGCATCCGCTGCGAGGCTGCAATTGAAAGCGGCACGCTGCCGGCGTCGCAATGCCATCGGCTCGCGCTGATGCTGACGGAGCTGGTAACGAATGCGGCCAAGCATGCCTTCCCGAACAGGAATGACGCACTGATCCGCATCGAGACGGCCAATCGCGACGGCGCCTGGTTCTGCACGGTAATAGACAACGGGATCGGCGCGACGGGCCGCTTCAGGGCACCGGCAGCCGGATTCTCGAAGGACTCGCACGCAGCATTCACGCCCGGCTGCAGGGCGAGGCGGGAGAGGACGGCACACGCGTAACCATCGTGATGCCGATCGCAGCTGCTTGAAGCTCGTCTTAAATCCAACCCAGGGAGTTCGACATGGCCACTACCGAAATCGACCGCGACGCCGCGGCCAAGCCTTCCAACAAGCCTTCCAACAAGTCTGCCAACGAGCCTTCGGTATCGCGTAGCGTTGATCAGAGGCTCGAGGTGATCGTGATCCCCGTGTCCGATGTTGATCGCGCCAAGGCCTTCTACGCGCGTCTCGGTTGGCGACTGGACGCCGATTTTGCCTCTGGCGATGATTGGCGCGTGATCCAGTTCACGCCGCCAGGTTCGGCCTGCTCGGTGATTTTTGGCAGGAACGTGACGGCGGCAGCGCCGGGCTCGGTGCGAGGCCTCTACCTGATCGTCTCCGATCTGGAGGCGGCGCGAAAGGATCTGCTGGACCGCGGCGTCGAGGTCAGCGCTCCATTCCACGGTGCCGGCGATGTTCACGCGGGGACCGACGAGCCTTATCTCTCCGGCAGCGTTCGGGTGAGCGGTGCTGACCCGAAGCGCGGCAGCTACGGCTCATATGCGTCGTTCAGCGATCCCGACGGCAATGGCTGGTTGTTCCAGGAGGTCACGACGCGATTGCCGGGACGGATCGCGGGCGACGGCACGACATTCGCTTCGCAGGCTGCGCTGGCCGCAGCACTGCGCCGCGCGGCGGCGGCCCATGGCGAGCACGAAAAGCGGACCGGCGGGCACGACGAGAACTGGGCCGATTGGTACGCCGATTACATCGTCCGCGAACAGGCGGGCCAGCCGCTGCCATCCTGAGCTGGGCAGCACGGATTCTTCGACTGATGCAAGCCGACACGGCGCGCGATGACTGAGCTCATCGCGCGCCGTGTTGTTTTGGCGGCGCGCGTCGCGAGTCGACGATCGCTCTCCTCGGTGTCGCGCGGCTCGCAACGGCTAACGCGCTCTAACAACCCATAACGAGCAAATTGCCAGGGCCTGCGCCAATCTCTCGGCATGGCGAACCGAGGCGTTTATGTCAAATTCGGTCAGCGTCACCGACCAAAGCCAGGGAGATCGAACATGACCACGCAAGCACGTACCGACATTCTCAATCCAGACCGCCGTCAACTGTTGAGTCAAGCCGCGATGACCGCGGTCGCGGCAAGCGTGTCGAGCCTGCTGCCGCTGCATTCTGCGAAGGCCGGCGTGAGCGGGGCGGTCCGCCCGTTCCACGTCAGCGTGCCCGAGCAGGATCTGCTCGATCTCCGTCGCCGTCTCGCCGCGACGCGCTGGCCTGATCGTGAGATCGTTGCCGATCAATCGCAGGGCGTGCAACTGACGACGGTGCAGCAGCTCGTGAGCTACTGGCAGAACGACTACGACTGGCGCAAGATGGAGGCGCGGCTGAATGCCTTGCCGCAATTCGTCACCGAGATCGACGGCGTCGACATCCATTTCATTCACGTCCGCTCCAGGCACGAGAATGCCTTGCCGATGATCGTCACGCATGGCTGGCCCGGTTCGATCATCGAGCAGATGAAGATCGTCGGCCCGCTCACCGATCCCGCCGCACACGGCGCGACGGCGGCGGACGCTTTTGATCTCGTGATCCCTTCGCTCCCAGGCCACGGTTTCTCCGGCAAGCCGGCGGAGCTGGGCTGGGATCCCCAGCGCGTCGCGCGTGCCTGGATCGTGCTGATGAAGCGGCTCGGCTACAACCGCTATGTCGCGCAAGGCGGCGATTGGGGCAATGCCGTGACGGAGCAGATGGCAGTGATCGCGCCGCCGGAACTGCTCGGCATCCACACCAACATGCCCGCGACCGTTCCTGACGACATCGCCAAGGCGCTTCAGCCCGGCGGATCGCGGCCGTCGAACCTCTCGGCCGACGAGCGCTACGCTTACGATCAGCTCGATGACTTCTACAAGCACGGTCTCGGCTACGCGATCGAGATGTCCAACCGGCCGCAGACACTCTATGGCCTGGTGGATTCGCCGGCGGGCCTCGCGTCCTGGATGCTCGACCATGATGCGCGCAGCGCCGCAATGATCGCCCGGGTGTTCGACGGCAAGACGGAAGGGCTGTCGCGCGACGACGTGGTCGACAACATCGCGCTCTACTGGCTCACCAACACCGCGGTGTCGTCGGCGCGGCTGTACTGGGAGAACAAGCTGGTGTTCTTCGAGCCCAAGCACATCAAGATCCCGGTCGCCGTCAGCGTCTTCCCGGACGAGATCTACGCTGCGCCGCGCAGCTGGACCGAGAAGGCCTATCCGAGGCTGATGCACTACAACCGTCTCGACAAGGGCGGCCATTTCGCCGCCTGGGAGCAGCCCGCGTTGTTCTGCGCGGAAATGCGCACCGCCTTCCGACCGCTGCGTCAGTCGATCTGAGACCTGCGGGGACGCGCACTTCCGCGCGTTCCCTTCTTTCCCCACAGACCAGGAATCCAATCATGAACCGCCCCGAACGCACCTTCACGACCGACCAAATCCGCCTGGAACGTCGGCTGCCGTCGTATTGGCGTGTCACCTTCGACATGCCCCCAGTCAATATCTTCGGCCCCAAGCAGCTTCCGCTTCTTGATGACGTCGTCAAGGCGATCGAGACCGATCCTGAGGTGAAGGTCGTGGTGTTCGACAGCGCCGTCGAAGGCTTCTTCATCACGCATTACGACTTCCTCGCGCCGCTGGAGGATTCGCTTCGTATCCCGCCGGGGCCGACGGGCCTGCAGGCACTGCCCGACATGCTGGTGCGTCTCAGCCGCGCGCCGGTGGTTTCGATTGCCTCGATTAGGGGCCGTGCGACCGGCGTCGGCAGCGAACTGGCGCTGGCAAGTGATATGCGCTTTGCCAGCCGCGAAAAGGCGGTCCTGTCGCAATGGGAGGTCGGTGCGGGCCTGGTGCCCGGCGGCGGCCCGATGGCGCGGTTGCCGCGCCTGATGGGCCGCGGCCGCGCGCTCGAGGTTCTGCTTGGCGCCGACGATATCCACGGCGATCTCGCCGAACGTTACGGCTATGTGAACCGCTCGTTGCCGGATGCCGAGCTCGATGGCTTCGTCGAGGCGCTGGCCATGCGCATCGCGTCCTTCGACAAGGAGGCGATTGCCGAGACCAAGCGCCTCGTCGACGTTGCGAGCCTGCCACCGGATATCGAGATCAAGCCGGAATGGGACGCGTTCCTGGCCTCGCTCAGCCGCCCGGCAAGCCAGAGCCGCATCAAGGCGCTGATGTCGCGCGGCTTCCACCGCGCCGGTGATGTCGAGAACCGGCTCGGCTTCCATGTCGGACAGATCGGTAGCTAAAGCGTTTTCAAGCGAAGTGGATACCGGTTCGCGTGAAGAAAACGCGTCAAAGCAAGAATCAAGTTCCGTTCCGATTTTATCGGAACGGGATTTGGCGGAACTGCTGCGGCGCTCGGCCGGTTGGAACGGCGACAGGCAGTCGTGCCAATGTCGCTTTCGTACCGTACCGAGTGCCGGTGCTAAAAAAATCAACCAGGAGAATTGAGATGATCCGCAAGGCAACAGCAGTCTGGAAAGGCACCGGTCGCGATGGCACTGGTCAGTTATCGAGCGAATCCGGCGTGCTCGCCGCGACGCCTTATTCGTTCAAGACCCGCTTTGAGAACGAGAAGGGCACCAATCCCGAGGAATTGATCGCTGCGGCCCATGCCGGCTGCTTCACTATGGCGCTGGCCTTCGGCCTGCAACTCGCCGGCTTCACGCCGGACGAGCTCACGACTGAAGCTGCGGTCAGCCTCGAGCCGGAAGGCAAAGGCTTCAAGATCAGCAAATCGGCGCTGACGCTACGTGCCAAGGTGCCGAACCTCGACGACGCTGGTTTCGCCAAGATCGCGGGCGAGGCCGAGAAGAACTGTCCGGTGTCGAAGGTGCTCAACGCCGCAATCACGCTCGACGCGAAGCTGACGTAAGGCGCGCTCAATTTATGTCCATCTGGTTCTGCTTGGGGAAGCTGAGGTCGTCGAAGCTTTGGCCTCCACGAGAGGAACCGGATGGGCAAATGCCTGGCTTTCGACTGGGCCGCCGAAAGCATAGGATGCGACGGGTTCAGAACGGACAGACCGATCAATTGGGAGTGGAGATATGACAACGGAACGCGCAATTTTGGCCGGAGGCTGCTTCTGGGGCATGCAGGATCTGATCCGCAAGCAACCGGGCGTGGTCTCCACCCGCGTCGGCTATACCGGCGGCGCGGTGAAGAATGCCACCTACCGCAACCATGAAGGTCATGCCGAAGCGATCGAGATCACCTTCGATCCCGCCAAGACCAGCTTTCGGACCATGCTGGAGTTCTTCTTCCAGATCCACGATCCGACCACGCTCAACCGCCAGGGCAATGATTTGGGCACGAGCTATCGCTCGGCAATCTTCTATACCAGCGACGAGCAGAAGCGGATCGCCAAGGACACGATTGCAGACGTTGAGGCGTCCGGTCTCTGGCCTGGCAAGGTCGTGACCGAGGTCGCGCCCGCGGGCGAGTTCTGGGAAGCCGAGCCGGAGCATCAGGATTATCTCGAACGCTATCCGGACGGGTACACCTGCCACTTCATCCGCCCCGACTGGAAGTTGCCGCGGCGCGGGGCTGCCGCGGCAGGCTAAAGCTGGTCGTCGCTATTGCCGGGGAGAGCCATGGCTGAAATCCGCGAGATCATCGCCGGCATCCGCAGATCACATCGACCGCTTTTCGGGCCATCTCCCTCAGCTCGGAGCGGCGGGCGCCGGCACGGGCGCGAATGGCGATGGTGTGCATCGTGGCTGAAGCGAGAATGGCAAGCGCCGCCGGATCGGCGTCGCGCTTCAGTTCGCCCTTGTCCTGCGCGAGCCGGAAGCGGGCTTCGAAATCGGCATCTATCATGCGCAGTCCCGCCGCAACGCTGCTCCGGATCGCGGCATCTTCTGCGACTTCGGTCACCGCCGTCCCCACCACGAAGCAGCCGCGTGCGGCTCCCTTGCCGGAAAAGTAGATCGACAGCGCCGCGTCATAGGCCAGGATCAGCGCTTCGTCCAAGGGATGGTCCCCGGCGAGAGCCTCACGCGTCGCGGCAAGGCTGATCTCCCAATACCGCGCGAGGGCCTCGAGATAGAGCGCATGCTTGTTGCCGAACACCGCGTAGAGGCTCGGCGGACTCATCCCGGTCGCGGCAGCGACCTTGTCCAGGGAGGTACCGGAATAACCGGTCCTCCAGAACGTTTCCGTTGCCCGCTTCAAGGCCGTCTCTGCGTCGTAGGCCGGTGGGCGTCCCCGGCGCGCCGGGCTCGTTTCGCTCTTTTTCCGTGCCATATCGTCAGAACCCCGGTTGGCATGTTCCACACGCATATTTGTATGGATCGTTATAAAAATCAAGGTCGCGGACTTGATCGCCGCGTCGGGGTACAATATTTGTAACGAACGTTATTAAATAGATTGAACCCGAGGATCTTCCGATGCGTTTCGATTTCGCGCCAATCGCCGGCGGGCTCGGCGTTCGCAACAGCTTCCGCCCGAGCGACGCAGCCGCCCAATGGTTTGGGGCAGGGCTCGGCAAGCCGCTGCGACGGCCGCTGATGCTTGCGCTGCCGATGGCGGCGGCCGTGGTCGGCGCATTCATCTATCTGGCGCAGGAGCAATATGTCTCGACCGACGACGCCTTTGTGCGTGCCGCCAAGGTGACCATCAACGCGCGCGTTTCCGGCCAGGCGGTCGAGATAGCCGTGCGTGACAACGAGCGCGTCCGGCGGGGGCAGGTGCTGTTTCGCATCGACCCGGAGCCTTATCAAATTGCCGTCGACCAGGCCGAGGCGCGCCTCGGCAGTGCGCGGCTCCAGATCGAATCCCTCAAGGCGACCCACCGTCAGCAGCAGGCGGAGCTGCAGTCGGCCAAAGAGACGGCTACGTTCGACGAGCACGAATTCGACCGCAAGAGGATGCTGGTTGCCTCCGACTTCACGCCACGCGCGGTCTATGAACGGGCCGAGACGGATCTCAAGGTCGCTCGCCAGCGCGTGGCGTCGGTCGAGCAGCAGATCGCCACCACGATCGTCGCACTCAACGGCGAGCTTGAGGGTGATGTCGATCGCCATCCGGCAGTCCGCGCAGCCAAGGCACAATTCGACCGTGCGCGGCTGGATCTCTCCTACGCCACCGTGACGGCGCCGGACGACGGCATCGTGACCAAGGTCGACGATCTCCAGATTGGTGGCTTCGTCAATGCCGGGGCACCGACGTTCTCGTTGCTGTCGAGCCGGCACGTCTGGGTCGAGGCGAATTTTCGCGAGACCGGTCTCACTCATATGCGCCCTGGCCAGGAGGCGACGATCGACGTCGATGCCTATCCCGATCGCAAGTTCAAGGCACACATCGTCAGCATGAGTCCGGGGACCGGCTCGGACTTCTCGCTCCTGCCGCCCGAGAATGCGACGGGAAACTGGGTCAAGGTCGTCCAGCGATTGCCGGTGCGCTTGGAACTCGACGATCTCGATCCAAACCGGCCGCTGTTCTCAGGCATCAGCGTGACGGCGCGGGTCGATACAGGCCATCGCCGCAGCTGGGCGCATCTGCTCCAACCGGCGCTTGCGATGGAGGGCAAATGAGTACGCCCCTCCCATCGTCCACGGCGCCCGGCGGTCATCACGCGATCGCCGCGGCCGCCCTCATGGCGACCTACATGCAGGCCGTCAACATCTCGATACCGAACGCGGCGCTACCCCATATTCAGGCGACGCTCTCGATGGCCAATGACGAGGTCGGTTGGGTGTTTTCCTCGTATATCGCGGCGAGCGCCGTGACCATGTCGATCACGCAATGGCTGGCGGGACGCTACGGTCGGAAGGTGGTCTATCAGGCCGCCGTCACGATCTTCGTGTTGGGTCTCGCGCTCGACGCGCTGGCGACGACGTCGATTCAGTTCGTGCTGGCGCGAATCCTCCAGGGCGCGGCGAGCGGACCGCTGGCACCGCTCTCGCTGGCGATCCTGCTCGAGGCGACATCGCCGGTGCGACATGCGCGCATGAGCCTGGCGTGGACCGTCTGCTCCCTACTCGGCATCAGCAGTGGCCCGGCCATTGGCGGCTGGCTCAGCGAATATTACGGCTGGCCCTCGATCTTCTATTTCAGCCTGCCGATGACGGGCTTCATTTTCCTGACGATGGCTCAGCTGCTCCGCGAGAAGCGGGCGGAGCGGAGCCGGTCCTTCGACTTCTTCGGTCTGACGACGTTCTCCGTCGGCATGATCGGGTTGCAGATGTTGCTCGACCGCGGGGAGCGCCTCGAATGGTTCGCCTCGACGGAAATCTGGATCGAGGCGGGCGCCTCCGTGCTCGGCTTCTATCTCTTCATCGTGCACGTCATGACGACAAAGGAGCACTTTCTCCGCACGGCGCTGTTCAGGGACCGCAATCTCGTGCTCTCGACGGTCATCTCCTTCGCGCTTGGCTTCGTGCTGCTGCCGACCCTGGCCTTGACGTCCCCGATGCTGGAGGAATTGCTCAACTACCCCGTCGACACCACCGGATACATGACCGTTCCTCGCGGCGTCGCGCTGGTGGGGGCGCTGGTGCTGACGAGCCTGGTCCCGGCGCAGATCGACTACCGGCCGTTCCTCGTGGGTGGAATGACGCTGGTGGTCTATGCCAACTGGCTGATGCTTGGCTATTCACCGGCGATGGATTGGCGGCCGGTCGTCGAGGCCGGCCTGCTCCAGGGAGCGGGTCTCGGCATGTTGCTGCCCGCGCTCGCCAGGGCCGCGTTCGGCACGCTCGATCCGAAGCTCCGCCCGGAAGGCAGCGCGCTGATCAACCTGTCGCGCCTCTATGGCAGCACCATTGGCATCGCGGTCGTCCAGCTCTTCTTCTACGCCAACACGCAGGCTGTGCATGTCGCACTCGCAAAGAACCTCACGCCCTATCGTGTCGCCGCTTACGTCGGGGGCTCGGTCGGCAAGCCGGGTCTTGCGGCCCTCAACGGCATGGTCACGCGTCAGGCGGCGACCGTCGCGGTCATCGACCAGTTCGAGATCCTGATGTTCGCCATGCTCGTCATGATTCCGCTCGTGTTTTTTCTCCGTAAGCCGCGGCCTACCGGTTAACGCCTGGAGTCGTGGAATGACATCGCATCGTCAATTTCGAATACCTCGTCCCTTACTTTTGAGGGAGCTGAGGGCAAACAAAGGAGCATCAGCATGACAACGTCGGATTCGCTTCGTTATACGAGAATTCTAACTCATCAATCCGGGACGATTCCCGCGGTGGGATTTGGCACGCTCATTCCGGATCCGCTCGTGACCAGGCGGGCCACCAAGGCTGCATTGGAGGCCGGATTTCGACATCTTGATTGCGCGGAGCGCTATCGCAACGAAGAGGCGGTCGGCGATGCGCTGCGGGAGGCATTCAAGGCGGGGACGCTTCAGCGCAAGGACCTGTTCGTTACGACGAAGCTATGGAACACCAATCATCGGCCGGAACGGGTCAGGCCTGCCTTCGACGGCAGTCGCCGGCGGCTGCAACTCGACGAGATCGATTGCTACATCATCCATACGCCCTTTGCCTTTCAACCCGGCGACGAGCAGGACCCGAGGGATGAGCACGGTCGGGTCATCTATGATTCAGGGGTTACGCTGGCGGAGACATGGGGGGCGCTGGAGCGCCTCGTCCACGAGGGGCACTGCAAGTCGATCGGTCTGTCGGACATCACCCTGGACAAGCTGCGCGAGATCGTTTCGATCGCGCGGATCAGGCCCGCCATGGTGCAAGTCGAATCGCATCCGTATCTTCCCGAATGGGACCTGCTCGACTTCTGTCGAGAGCACGGGATTGTCTTGCAGGCGTTTGCAGCGCTGGGACACGCCATGAAGCCGAACGTGCTAGCCGATCCGGTGATCACTGCCATCGCGGAGCGCTTGCACAGGACGCCGGCTCAAATTGCGCTGGCGTGGGCGGTCCAGCGCGGCACCGCTTTCCTGACGACTTCGACCAATTCCCGGCGCATCCAGGAAAACTTCGATATTTCGGCCTTGCCCGAAGACGCCATGCGAGAGATGAGGGACCAGATTACGACAAACATCAGGTTCAACACGGTCGTCGAGACCGGCGTGCCCGGATTCATTCCGCGGGCCGGATGAATCGGCGCCGGTCAGCCGACTCGTCAAGCCCGGAGCTGCTCGATCAGATCGTGGGCGCTGCGGATCTCGGCAATGCCGGCGCCCTCGGTGAACGGCCCGCATGCGCGTTGCAGAATTGCCAAGGCCTCCGCGCTCTGGCCGGCCCCGATCATGTACCGCGCCAGGCTGACCGCGCTTCGCAGCTCCCAGAAAAGCGCGCCTTGCTGGACGGCAATGTCCATGGCCTCGCGAAAGCGCGCCTCGGCATCCTCTGAATGCCGGGCGTTCCTGAGCATCAACTCTCCCTTGATGCGGATCAGCTCCGGCAGATACCAGAGCTCCTGCCGGTCGTTGCAGCGGGTCAGGACATCCTCGATCACGTCGAGCCCGCGATCGACCTGGTCGGCCTCTCCGGAACACGCGGCGAGCTCGCCGAGCAAGGGCAGAAAGCGCGGCAGGAAGCGCGCATCGCCGGCGCGATTGAGCTCCTCGCGCAGCAGCGGCAGGCCGGTCGTGACGTCGCCGCGCCTGACCATGACTGCGGCGTTGAAGGCCCGTGCCCACAGGCCCCACAGCCGGATGGCGTGGCGCTCGGTGTGTTCGAGCAGCTCGATGCCGTGACGCTCGGCGGCGTCGAAATCGCCGGACCAGAAGGCGATCGGGCAGGCGGCTTGTCCGAGCACGCTGCAGAATGTCAGCGCGTGGCCGTTGGCGCGGCCTTCCTCGATGTTTCTGGCGGTGAGGGCCTGAGCCTGATCGGCCAGACCCTGAAGCCACAGGATGCGAGCTCGAAAATATTGCGTCGATATTCTCAGATCGAGCGGGAAGATTTTCGGCTTCTCCGCCAACACATGCAACGATGCATTGACCCGGTCGATGCGCAGCCGAGCCTCGTTCTGATCCCCGAGATAATGCAGCGCGACGGCCATCAGCCGGTCGCCCAGCATGACATCGGTCCTGTCGGGCGAGTTCGCGGCTGCGTTCGCAAAGCGATCGGCGAGCGCACGGGCCTTGCCGAACTGTCCGTTATTGAACTGGTCGATGCACAAGCCCCAGAGCGCGCGCAGCCGGAAATCCTTGTCGTCGAGCCTGTCAGCCAGCTCGAGGGTCGTCTCGAGGATCGGCCGCGCCTCGCGCGCGCGGCCTTCGCCATACATCAGCGACCATCCGAGCGCCGACAGCAGCTGCATGCGGATGCGGTCGTCGTCGGCGGTGTCTCCGAGCGCCGCGAGCGCCGTTCTGCTGCGCTCACGGCATTCCGCGAACAGCGAAAGACGCACCCACAGCGTGACTGCGGCCGACGTCAGCGCGATCCCGAGTTTCGGCTCGCCGTCGGGCCCGAAGGCCCAGTCCAACGCCGCGCGCACATTGTCCAGCTCCGCGCCATACATGCTCAGCCATTCGGGCAGCGGCGTCGAAATATCGGCCTCCGCGCGCTGGAATAAATCGCGAAAATGCTCGGCATGACGCCGCGCGAACTGCCCGGCTTCGCCGAGCTCGTTGAGTTTTCCGTATGCATAGGTGCGCGTGGTGTCGAGCAGCCGATAGCGCAGCGTCCGCGAGCCGGACGGCGAAATCAGAGACTTGGTCACCAGGCTGTCGATTGCTTCGAGGGTCTCGGAGGCGTTGAGGCCGTCACCCGACGCGACCGCCGCAGCCGCCTCCGGCGCGAAAGGCCCGGCGAAGACCGACAGGCGTCGCAGCGTTGCGCTCTCCGCGGCAGGCAGAAGGTCGTAGCTCCAGTCGAGCGCCGCAGCGAGTGTCTGGTGCCGCGGCACGGCGGTGCGTCGGCCGCGCCATTGCAGCGAAAAGCGGCTGTCGAGCAGGGATGCCGTGCCGGCGATGCCGTAAGCATTGACGCGGCCCGCCGCGAGCTCGATTGCCAGCGCGATGCCGTCGAGGCGCCGGCAGATGCTCGCGACGAGGGGGGCCTCTTCCGCGCTGAGCTGGAACGGGCCCGAGCTCTGCGCAATGCGCTCCACAAAGAGCTGAGCCGCAGGGTAGGCAAGGACCTCGTCGACAGCAAGCCCTTCGCGCTCGGGCGGACAGTCCAGCGGGAACAGCCGGAAAATTCGCTCGCCTTCGCTCCGGAACGACTCGCGGCTGGTTGCGAGAACACGAAGCTGCGGTGCTTCGCGAACGATGCGCTCGACCAGCGGCGCCAAATGATCCAGCACATGTTCGCAACCGTCGAAGATCAGCAGGGCCGGGTCGGTCTTCAGAAACGTCAGCAGGGCCGGCGTCGGATCCTCCGCGCTGATGGTCAGTCCGAGCGCCGAAGCAATGGTGGTCGCGATGTGACTGGCATCCCTCAGCGGACCGAAATCGACAAAGAAGACTCGCCCGCCGAAATCCTGGGAGCGGCGATGCCCGACGGTGACGGCGACCGAGGTCTTGCCGATGCCGCCCGGGCCGACGACGGTCATGAAGCGATAGAGCGAAAGTCCGTTCGAGATCTTCTCGATGACACCTTCCCGGCCGACCATCCTGGTGAGCTGAGCGGGCAAGGAGCGGGGAGGGGCGCTTTCGGCCGGGAGCGGGGCGGCCGGAGGAGCTGCTTGAGCGAACGAGGCGACAAAGCAATAGCCGCGGCCGGGCACGTTGACGACGTAACGCGCCGACTTGCCGGTGTCGCCGAGCGCCTTGCGTAGCGCTGCGACATGGAAGCGCAGGCTACCCTCGTCGACATTGACGCCGGCCCAGATGCGCTTGACCAGCTCTCTCTTGTCGACCACTTCTCCGGGGCGTCCGGCAAGGAAGATGAGAATGTCGAGCGCGCGGCCGCCGACATGAAGCGGCGAGCCCTCCTTCTCCAGGAGCCGGGACTTCGGAAACAGTCGAAATGGCCCAAAGGAAATGGCCGAATCTTCGCTACGATCTGGCACGCGCCATCGCCCCCTCGAAGGGAGTCAAAAGGTATTACTTTCTGATCTAACAGAACGAGGCGTACAGTAAACCGGTCGAAAGCAGTGGGCAGGGCTGACAGCCCTGCGCGGACGGATGGCTCGCCGAAATAATGCTTGTGAAATAAAGAGTTAGGCCGACATGACAATGCGATGACGCCGGGGCACGGCCGGATGGAGCATTGACTGTGATGCCGGATTGCTGCGATGGCATGGTCCGGGAGCCGGTCCCGCCACCACATTGACTGCCGACTTCCGGAATTTCCAGCATGGCCTCTTTCACGCGGCGACAATTGGTGCACGCGTTGTCGGGCGCAGCGGCGCTCGCCGCGCTTCCCCGCAGCGGACAAGCCGCCGACTATCCGTCTCGTCCCATTCGCCTGGTGATTCCCTACGGAGCCGGCGGATCGGGTGACCAGATCGCGCGCCCCTGGGTGGACAGGATGCCGTCGCTGCTCGGGCCGACCTTCGTCGAATATATCGGCGGCGCGGGCGGCGCCATCGGGACCGCGGCGGTCGCGCGCGAGGAGCCCGACGGCTATTCGCTGCTGCTCGGCAACGGCAGCACGCAGGTCATCATTCCCATGACGGCGGCAAATCCCGGATATTCCGTTGGCGATTTCCGCGCCATCTACCGGCTGATCAACAGCGCGCTGGTTTTCGCCGTCAATCCTTCGGTGCCTGCCGCAAACCTGCGCGAGTTGATCACCTATGCGAAAGCCAATCCAGGAAAGCTGTCCTATGGCACGCCGGGGATCGCCACCGGAAACCATCTGGTCGGCGAATCCTTCAAGCAGCAGGCCGGCGCGCTGGACATCGTCCACGTGCCCTATCGCGGCATCGCGCAGGCGACCAACGACCTCGTCAGCGGCCAGATATCGCTCGTCATTGCCGTCATGTCCGTTCAATTGCAGCAGCTGGCCCAAGCGGGAAGAGTCAGGCTGCTTGCGGTCACCACCGAAACGCGGCTGAGCGGCGCGCCGGAGATCCCGACCGCCGTCGAATCCGGCATGCCCGGCATCCGGTATGAGGGATGGTTCGGTCTGTTCGCACCCAAGGACACCGACGATGCGATCATCGACCGGATCGCGCAGGCGACGCGGCTCGCCATGGCCGATAGGGCGCTTCTGGCGAGCTATCGCGCCCAGGGCATGGAGCCGGACAACGATTCAAGCCCGGACAAATTCCAGCGCATCGTCGAGGCCACATCCGCAAGCCTCGCGCCCCTGATCAAATCGATCGGGCTGATCAATTTGTGAAGCCGCTCAGGCATCGGCGCGCGTGACAATGCGCGCCGTCAGCGTGACGAGGCCCATCAGCGCGGTCAGGAGCCAGAACGCCACCGGCAATCCGCCAAGACGTGCGATGAAGCCGACACCGGCGGGGCCCACGAGAACGCCGGCGTAGCCGGCGGTCGTGATCGCCGCGACGGCGAGGCCCGTTGGCATCACCTTCTGCCTCGCCGCTCGGCGGAACAGCACCGGCACGAGGTTGGATGCGCCGAGGCCGATGAGTAGGAAGCCGCCTATGGCGACCGCCACGACGGGAGCGGTGAGCAGGACCACGAAACCCGCGATCGCAATCAGGCTGCCCCAGAACAATGTCGTGCGGTCTCCGATGCGCGCGACGACGGCGTCGCCGCCGAGCCGCCCAATCGTCATCGCGACCGAGAACACGATGTAGCCGATCCCGCCTTGCGCTTCGGAAACGAGACCCGCGCCGATGACGAGCAACGCGCCCCAATCGAGCATCGCGCCTTCGACGAGGAAGGTGATGGCGCAAAGCAGCGCGAGCAGGAGCACGGCGCCATGCGGCAGCACGAACAGCGGTCCTTCCTGCACCTGCACGGAGCGAAGCAGCCGCGGCCAGGCCCCAAGCATCGCGATCAGCATCAGGACGGAGCAGATCAGCGTGCAAGCGAGCGCGCCGAGTTGCAGCGAGAGCAGTGCGGTCATGAGCGCGGCCCCGGCGAAGCCGCCGATACTGAACAGCGCGTGGAAGCCGGACATCAGCGGACGTCCCGCGGCGCGCTCCACCTCAACCGCGTGGATGTTCATGGCGACATCGATGGAGCCGAGCGCGGCGCCGAATGCGAGGAGTGCCAGCGCCAGCATCGCGGGCGAGTTCGCGATTGTCAGCAGAGGCAGGACCAGGGCAAGACCGATCCCGCCCGCCATGATGATCGGCTTGCTGCCATAGCGCGCACTCAGCACGCCGGTCAGAAGCATCGCGACGACCGAGCCGATGCCGAGGCTGAGCAGGAGCAGTCCGAGGATGCCGTCGTCGACGGCGAGCCGCGCCTTCGCGAACGGCACCAGTGGTGCCCAACACGCCATGCCGAAACCCGCGACGAGGAAGGCAAGTCTGGTCGCAAGGCGTGTCGCTGGCCTGTCGGCAGAAGACATGGGAACTCCGGGAAGGGGGAATCAGGGCAGGGGCAATCGACAAGCCCCGCAATTGTCGCGTCTTTATGTCCGCGGCGGACTCGGATTGTCGCAGGCGGCCCCCGGGCGGCCGCAAGCGGACACCAGGCCTTTTGGCTCGTCACCGGCATCTCGGCGCGCCGGTGGGCTGCGCCGTCGGGCGAAACACCTTGACAGCCCGACCCGCACCGGTGTCAAGCCGCACTGATGAAAATATTCCGCTTTACCGAAATTCGGAAACGGCGTATGTGTTGGCCATCCCGGCTCATCCTTGAGGGGCGATCTTGTGGTCGTCATGTTCGCGAGCCGGGCTTGCGGTGGACGCGGCAGCGTTCGGGTGCGAGAGGTGTGGGCAGGGCGGATTGCTCTCCGTGAGCCCAAGGCTTCGTTCCGACGAGCGGCGCTGCTAGGCTTCGTCTCGTCTGTAAGTTTCCGGCTCCGTCGACAGGGCTGGGAATACTGCGGCGAAATGGCGGGCCGTGCGTACGGCAAAACCGTGTGGTCCTGGCCGTCGTTGCTACGGTCAAGCTCTGGCGAATGCGGCATCTGCGTCAACCGGCGCGGTGCCGGTGACTTTCGTTGGGGCGAGGGAGGCCAAAGAGAACTCGGCTCCCGGGAGAGCACGGCATAAGCCGTCCAACCATCGCGCAGGGAAGGCCGAGTGATTGGCTACACCTGTATGCTGCTGTGCGGTTTTCCTGCGTGTGCTTTTCGCGCAGCGGACCGCGGGTGCCAGCCGGCACCCGGCCTTCCCTGCGCCCTCTTGGACAAGAGGGTGAAGCGACGAAGCAAAGCTCGGGCGAAACACGCCGCGAGGATGCGAAGCTGTGTCTGTAATCGTTCTAGCCGCCGAGTATCCGCTGGCAAGCGTCGACAAACACCTGGGCGCCGGTGACGATGTCGACGTCGGCGGTGTTCTCGGTCCAGTGATGACTGATGCCGCCGATCGACGGTACGAACAGCATGCCCGCGGGCATGATTGTCGCCAGCATCTGCGCGTCGTGGCCGGCGCCGCTGGGCATGCGGATGGACCGTCCGCCGGCCAGGGCCTTGCTCGCGGCTTCGATCGCGTCCTGGATGCCCGCGTTCATCATGGCCGGCGCACCGGTGCGCAGTTTGTCCACGGTGACGGTGCAGGGGCCGTTCGCGCTGACCTCGTCCGCCATGCTCCGCAGCAGTTCTTCCAGCCGTGCGACGACGGAAGGATCGTCGTCGCGGATCTGGAACAGCATTTCGGCCGCACCCGGAATGATGCTCGGTGCGCCCGGATCGAGCGTGATGCGGCCGGTGGTCCAGACCGTGCGCAGGCCGCAGCTCTCGGGGAAACGCTTGTCGATCGCGACGCAGAACTTTGCCAGCGCCAGCCCGGCATCCTTCCGTGCAGCCATGCGGGTCGTGCCGGCGTGATTCTGTTCACCGACGAAATTGATCTGGTATTGCCAGATGCCGACGATGGAGGTGACGACGCCGATCGCAAGGCGACCGCTTTCGAGCGTGTCGCCCTGCTCGATATGGGCTTCCAGATATCCGACGTGCCGGCCCGGCTCGGCGGCGATGCGTGGTCGTCCTGCGAGCCCCATGTCGGCAAGTGCGGCCCGCATGGTGCGGCCGCTGGTGCGGTCGCGTGCGGCATCGATGTCGGTCTCGGTCAATTGGCCGACATAGGAGCGCGAACCGAGAAAGTGTCCAAAGTGTCCTTCCTCGTCGCACCAGGCGGCAACCTCGACCGCGCCTTCGAGCGAGGGATCGGCATTGAGCACGCGGGCCGCTTCGAGCGCGTAGACGACCCCGAGCGGGCCGTCGAGCCAGCCGGCGTAGTTCTGGCTTTCGAGGTGCGATCCCGCGAGCAGCTTGGGTCCCGACTTTGCGCTGGTGCCAAAGACATTGCCGATGCCGTCGATCGCGGCGGAGAGGCCTGCGTCGGGCAGCTTCTGCACCAGCCAATCCAGCGAAAGCTTGTGCGGCTCGGAGAAGGTCGGCTTGTGCACGCCGGTCTTGTACGCGCCAATGGCACGGAGCGCATTGAGATCGGCGAGAACGCGCTCGCCGTTTGCGCGTGAAAAGGTGTTAGGCATGCTCGGCAACCTTCAACGCCTCGGTGCGGATCTCCTCGACCAGCCGTTCCTTCAACTGCACAAATTCGGGCGTGGTCTTGATCTTGTAGGAGCGCGGATGCGGCAGGTCCACATTGATCTCGGCCTTGATGCGGCCGGGACGCGCGCTCATGACGATGACGCGGCTGCCGAGGAAGATCGCTTCCTCGATGTCGTGGGTCACGAACAGCACGGTCTTCTGGTCGCGCTCCCAGATCCCGAGCAGCATTTCCTGCATCAGGGCTCTCGTCTGGTTGTCGAGCGCGCCGAAGGGCTCGTCGAGCAGCAGGATCTTGGGATCATTGGCGAGCGCGCGCGCGATCGCGGTGCGCTGCTGCATGCCGCCGGAGAGCTGCTTTGGCCAATGGTTCTCAAAGCCGGACAAACCGACCTGGCGGATGAAGGCATCGGCGACCTTGTTTCGCTCCACCTCGGGCACGCCGCGCTCGCGAAGGCCGAAGGCGATGTTCTCGCGCACCGTCAGCCAGGGAAACAGCGTGTAGGACTGGAACACCATGCCGCGGTCGGCGCCCGGGCCAGTCACCTCGCGTCCGTCGAGCACCACACGTCCGCCGGTCGGGCGATCGAGGCCGGCGACGATGCGAAGCAGCGTGGACTTGCCGCAGCCGGAAGGGCCGAGGATGGTGACGAAGTCGTTGTTGCCGATCACAAGGTCGGTCGGCTCCAGCGCCCTCGTTGGCGCGTTGCCGTGGCGCGCGGGAAAAGTTCGCGAGACCTGTTCGATCTTGAGGATCGTCATGCGAGCCTCCAGGGAAACAGCCACGCGTTGAACGCCTTGAACAGGAAGTCCGAGACGAGGCCGATCAGCCCGATCACGATGATGCCGAAGATGATCTGGCCGGTGTTGAGCAGCGCCTGGCTGTCGGTGATCATGTGGCCGATGCCGGAGGAGGAGCCGATCAGTTCGGCGACGATGACATAGGTCCAGGCCCAGCCCAGCACCAGCCGCAGGATCTCGGCGATCTCCGGCGCGGAAGAGGGCAACAGCACGCGGCGGATGATGCCGCGGTCGCTGGCTCCCAGCGTATAGGCCGCCTCGACCAGGTCGCGCCGCGTGGTGCCGACGGTCACCGCGATCATCAGGATGATCTGGAACACCGAGCCGATGAAGATGACGAGCAGCTTCTGCAGCTCGCCGATGCCTGCCCACAGGATCAGGAGGGGAATGAAGGCGGAGGCCGGCAAATAGCGCGCAAAGGAAACGAACGGTTCGAGGAAGGCCTCGACCGGCTTGTACGCGCCCATCAGCACGCCGAACGGCACCGCGATGATTGCGGCCAGCACGAAGCCGCCGACGACGCGCCAGATCGTCATGCCGATGTCGAACAGGAAGCCCTGTTTGATGATCAGATCGACGCCTTCCTGCACCATGGTCAGCGGGTTGGCGAGGAACACCTTCGACACATGGCCGCCGAAGGTCGCCCAGGACCAGAGGGCTACGAACACCACGAAGAACGCAAGGCCGTAAGCCACGCGCTGCCTTGACGTCACGGGATCGAGGGGACGCATCAAACTGTCTATCCGGGCGGTGAACAAGTTTGCCGGCCCCGCGGCGAGACGGGGCCGGCGGCTCCTGGGAGATTTACTTGATATAGCTGGCGTCGAAGAGATCCTCGACCTTCGGCGCGGCCTTGATGATCCCGATCTCGAGCAGGAGGTCGGCGGCCTCCTTGTTGAAGGTCAGGAAATCGCCGGCGAAGAATTTCTGGTTCGCGGCCTTGTCCTGCCAGCGCAGATATTTTGCCGAGTTGCCGAACGCCTCGCCGCTCTGCTTCACGTCGGCACCCATGATCTCGTAGGCCTTGGCCTGGTCCTTGGCGATCATGTCGAGGGCCTCGAAATAGCTGTCGGCGAGCGCCTTGGCGGCCTTCGGGTTCTCGGTGAGGAATTTCGGCGTGCAGCCGAACGTGTCCATGACCATCGGATAGTCGAGCGTGGTCGCGATGATCTTGCCCTTGTCGGGGGCGGCACGAACCGTCGACAGATACGGCTCATAGGTCATCGCGGCATCGTTCTGGCCGGAGACAAAGGCCTGTGCCGCCGCCGCCGGCTCGAGGTTCACGACAGTGACGTCCTTCACCGACAAGCCGTTCTTCTTGAGTATCCAGGCCAGCGCGAAATAGGGCGAGGTACCGGGCGCGGAAGCAGCAACCGTCTTGCCCTTCAGATCCTTGATCGCGGCAAGCTCGTTGCGCACGGCCATGCCGTCGGCGCCGTAGCTCTTGTCGAGCTGGAAGATCTGCTTGGTCGCGACGCCGTTGGCGTTCCAGGAGATCCAGGTCTCCACGGTGGTCGCCGCGCACTGGACGTCGCCGGACGCGATCGCGAGATGGCGATCCTTCTGCGGAATCTTCTTGATGGTGACGTCGAGGCCGTTCTTCTTGAAAATGCCGGCTTCCTTCGCCAGCGTCAGCGGCGCGAACCCGGTCCATCCGGAAATGCCGACGCCGACCTTGACGTCGTCGGCGAGCACGGGGGTGGAGACCGCAAGTGCAATGACTGCCGCAAATACTTTCGAACTACGCATGATTGTCGTCCTCTTGCCGATCGATGGATTGACGTCCTGTTGATCTTGGTCGGTCCTCGCGGACCGTTGCCCGAAGCTTTGCACGATTTGTGCCGACATCGTCCTCTCAGCCTCCCTTGAATCGGGCGACAAGGCGGTGAGAGTCACCGGGATAGAGCAGCCGCACGGCGGTGATCGTGCGCGCGCTGCGCCAGGTATAGCGGTCGATCACGAGGCAGGGCGCGCCGACGGCGATGTCGAGCGCTTCGGCCGTGCGATCGTCCGCAACGATAGCGCTGATCGTATGCTCGGCCTCTGTCCATGGCACATGGTGAAGCAGCCACGAGCCGGGCGGCTCACGCGAAAAATCCGCGGCCGCCGCATCCGGCACCGACGCGAGATCGATCAGCCGGTCCTCGACGGCGAACGGCACGTTGTCGGCGCTGTGGCGGCAGGTGATCGCGACGACCTTGCCGGCCTTCTTGACGCCGAGGCGGTCGCGGTCGGCAGCCGTTGCGGCGCGGAGCTTGCGGCCGATCAGCTCGTAGCCGTAAGCGCGCCCGAGCGCGGTGATCTCGGCGCGCATGTCGGCGATCTTGAGCACGGCGGATTGATGTTGCGGGCGTCGCACGAAGGAGCCGGCACGTCGCCGCCGCTCGATCAGGTCGGCTTGCGCGAGCTCCGACAGCGCCTTGTTCACGGTCATGCGCGAGCAGCCGTAACGCGCCACCAGTTCGTGCTCGAACGGGATGCGATGCCCGGGCGGCCACTCGCCGGTCAGAATGCGCTTCTCGATATCGGCGCGGATCCGCTTGTAGAGCGTCGGCTTGTCGCCGGCATCTGTGGCGAGGCTCATGCGACGAGCCTCCGCACCGATGCGTTGAAGTGTTCGCGCGCGGCCTGGCGCAGTCTGTGCCGCCCGCCTTCGACGACCTTGTCGCCGCCGGCCCAGACGCAATCGATCGCGCCGTTGCCCCCAGCGAAGATCCAGCCGTCGATGGCGGCATCGCGCGCGCGCCCCGCCAGCGAGGGATGCGTGATGTCGAGCGTGACGATGTCGGCGCGTGCACCTGGCGTCAGACCGACTGACATCTGGGCTAGTGCCCGCGCACCGCCTGCAAGCGCATGATCGAACAGGGCGCGTCCCGTCGAGCGGCCTGCGCCGGCAGAGAGCACGTTGCGTTCACGGTGCTTGAGCCGTTGGCCATATTCGAGCTGACGCAGCTCGTCGGCGACGCCGACCAGCACATTGGAATCCGTGCCGACGCCAAAGGCACCGCCGGCACCGACGAATTCGCGCGCCGGGAAAATGCCATCACCAAGGCTTGCCTCGGTGATGGGGCAGAGGCCGGCGACCGCACCGGTCCTAGCGAAGGCGCGGACTTCCTCGTCCGTGGTGTGGGTGGCGTGAATGAGGCACCAGCGTTGATCGACGGGTGCGTGCTCCAGCAACCATTGCACCGGACGTCGTCCGGACCACGCCAGGCAATCCTCGACTTCCTTCACCTGCTCGGCGGCATGAATGTGCACCGGGCCGCCCTCCGCGAGTGGAATGATCGGTGCAAGCTCGGCCGGCGTCACCGCGCGCAAACTGTGCGGCGCGATGCCGATATTCGCGCCCGGCAGTCGTTCAATCGCCTTGCGCGAGGCAGCCATCAGTGCGGAAAATTGATCAACCGTACAGATGAAGCGGCGCTGGCCGGCATGCGGTGCTGCGCCCCCAAATGAGCCATGCGCATAAAAACTCGGCAGCAGCGTCAGCGCAATACCCGAAGCTTCGGCGGCCTGCGCGATGCGTGCGGCCATTTCGCCGATGTCGGCGTAGGGCGAGCCGTCGCGATCATGATGCAGATAATGGAATTCGCCGACGCGGGTAAAACCCTGCTCCAACATCTCGACATAAAGCAGTGTCGCGACCGCTGCGACGTCGTCAGGCGTCATCGCCAGCGCGAAGCGGTACATCGTCTCGCGCCAGGTCCAGAAGGTGTCGGTGCTATCGCCGCGCAGTTCCGCGAGACCCGCCATGCCGCGCTGGAAAGCGTGGCTGTGCAGGCTCGCAAGTCCCGGAAACGCGATGTCGTGGCGTTCATCGCCGGAGACCGGCGCCATGCCCGGCGTCACCTCGGCGATCGCGCCGGCGGTGATCACCACCTGCACGTCATTGGCCCAGCCCGAGGGCAGGAGCGCGGAGGCGAAATGCAGTCGTGTCATGTTTCCATGCCGGCTGGACAGAACCGCGACACGATTATATGTCTAGACATATAAGTCAAGCATCCCACGCGAAGGGACAGTTGCATGGCAGAACGCTTCGACCGGATCTGGCATAACGCCCGGCTCGCCACGATGCGGGCCGATGGTCCCGATCTCGGTGAGATCGAGCACGGCGTGATCGCCGCGCGCGGCGGCCGTATCGCTTATGCGGGTTCGCAGACCGATTTTCCGGCGAGCGCCGATGCAGCCGACCGGATCGATTGCGGAGGGCGCTGGATCACGCCCGGTCTCGTCGACTGTCACACCCATCTGGTCTATGGCGGTAACCGCGCCCATGAGTTCGAGCTGCGCCTGAAGGGCGCGAGCTACGAAGAGATCGCGCGCGCCGGCGGCGGTATCGTCTCGACAGTGGCCGCGACGCGCAAGGCAAGCGAGGCCGAGCTCGTAGCACACGCGCTGCCGCGGCTCGATGCGCTGATTGCCGAGGGTGCCACCACGGTCGAGATCAAGTCCGGCTACGGCTTGGACACCGAGACCGAGATGCGGCAGCTGGCCGCCGCGCGAAGCCTGGGCCGTCAGCGGCCGGTCGCGATCCGCACGTCGTTTCTCGGCGCGCATGCGCTGCCGCCAGAGGCCGATGGCGACAAGGATCGCTACATCGATCTCGTCTGCAGGGAGATGTTGCCGGCGGTCGCGAAGGCGGGCCTCGCCGATGCCGTCGATGCCTTCATGGAGGGGATCGCATTTTCCGGCGAGCAGACGGGGCGGGTGTTCGAGACGGCGAGGCGGCTCGGACTTCCGGTTAAGCTGCATGCTGACCAGCTCTCGAACCTCGGCGGGGCTGCGCTCGCCGCAAAATTCTCGGCGCTCTCGGCCGATCACCTCGAGCACACCGACGAAGCCGGTGCAGCGGCGATAGCGAAGGCCGGAACGGTGGCCGTGCTTCTGCCCGGCGCCTTCTACTTCATCCGCGAGACGCAAAAACCGCCGGTCGAGGCGTTCCGCAAGCACGGCGTTGCCATGGCGCTCGCGACCGACTGCAATCCGGGCAGCTCGCCGCTGACCTCGCTGCTGCTCGCCATGAACATGGGCGCGACGCTGTTCCGGATGAATGTGGCCGAGTGCCTTGTGGGTGTCACCCGCGAAGGCGCGCGAGCGCTCGGCGTGCTCAATGATACCGGCACGTTAGAGGCCGGCAAATGGTGCGACCTTGCGATCTGGGACATCGATCGCCCCGCCGAGCTGGTGTACCGTATCGGCTTCAATCCGCTTCACCGCCGGGTGTGGAGGGGACAGTGATGGAGGAGAGCACAGCGATCGTCGTCAAGCCGGGAACGGTTAGCCTCGACGATCTCGCGCGCGTGCTCGAAGGCGCATCTGTCGTTCTCGATCCCTCGTTCTGGCCGCGCGTCGACGCGGCCGCGGGGATCGTTGCAAGGGCTGCGCGAGCCGACGTCCCCGTGTACGGGATCAACACCGGCTTCGGGAAGCTGGCGTCGAAGCGGATTCCACCTGACCAGACCGCGCTGCTCCAGCGCAATCTCATCGTCTCGCATTGCTGCGGCGTCGGTGCGGCGACGCCCGAGCCGATTGTCCGGCTGATGATGGCGCTGAAGATCATCTCGCTCGGGCGCGGTGCTTCCGGCGTGCGCCGCGAGGTGATCGAGCAGCTGCAGGCCATGCTGGCGCGGCGCGTCTCACCGCTGGTGCCGCAGCAGGGTTCGGTCGGTGCTTCTGGCGATCTCGCGCCGCTCGCGCATATGACCGCTGTGATGATCGGCGAAGGACAGGCGTTCGTCGACGGCAAGAGCGTATCAGGCAGCGACGCGCTCGCCGCAGCCGGCCTACCGCCACTGACGCTCAGTCCCAAGGAAGGGCTCGCGCTGATCAACGGCACGCAATTCTCCACTGCCTACGCCGTCTCCGGCGTGCTGCGCGCATTTCGCCTGGCCCGCGCCGCGCTCGTCACCGGCGCGCTGTCGGTCGATGCCGCGATGGCTTCGACGGCGCCGTTCCGCCCCGAAATCCAGGCCCTGCGCGGCCATTCGGGACAGATCGCGGCCGCGGCAACCTTGATGGCGCTGCTCGACGGCAGCGACATCCGCCTGTCGCATCTCGAAGGCGACGAGCGCGTGCAGGACCCCTATTGCCTGCGCTGCCAGCCGCAGGTCGCAGGCGCGGCGCTCGACCTGATCCTGCAGGCGGCGCGGACGCTGATTATCGAGGCCAATGCCGTCACCGATAATCCGCTTGTCCTGGTCGAGACCGGCGAGATCGTCTCCGGCGGCAACTTCCATGCCGAACCGGTGGCTTTTGCCGCGGATACCATCGCGCTGGCGCTGTCGGAAATCGGTGCGATCAGCGAGCGGCGCATCGCGACGCTGGTCGATCCCGCGCTCAATTTCGGCCTGCCGCCGTTCCTCACTCCCGATCCCGGTATCAATTCCGGCTTCATGATCGCCGAGGTGACGGCGGCCGCACTCTATGCCGAGAACAAGCAGCGCGCGGCCGTGTGCTCGATCGATTCGACGCCGACCAGCGCCAACCAGGAAGACCATGTCTCGATGGCCGCGCATGCTGCACGGCGCCTGTCTGACATGGCGGACAATCTCGCCACCATCCTGGGCATTGAGCTGCTGGTCGCCGCCCAAGGCATCACGCTGCGCGCGCCGCATGCGACCAGCGCGCCGCTCGCCGCCGTCATCGCCGCACTGCGCGAGCAGGTGCCGCAGCTCGGCGCCGACCGCTACATGGCCGGCGATCTCGCCAGGGCTGCAGCGCTGGTCGAAGCCGACGCGCTGCCGGCTGCGGCGCTCGCCGTACTGTCAACTGACCCGTTTCCGACACTTGCCTGACGAGGTGTTCCGCATGAACCGCCGACTGGACAACGACCGCACCATCCGCGCGCCCCGCGGCAGCGAAATCAGCGCCAAGAGCTGGTTGACCGAAGCTCCCTTGCGCATGCTCATGAACAATCTCGATCCCGACGTTGCAGAACGTCCGAGCGAGCTCGTCGTCTATGGCGGCATCGGCCGCGCCGCGCGCGACTGGGAGAGCTTTGACCGGATCGTTGCTTCGCTGCGCGAGCTCGAGGACGACCAGACGCTGCTGGTCCAGTCCGGCAAGCCGGTTGGCGTGTTCCGCACTCATGCCGACGCGCCGCGCGTCCTGATCGCGAATTCCAACATCGTGCCGCACTGGGCGACGCTCGATCATTTCAACGAGCTCGATCGCAAGGGCCTGATGATGTACGGCCAGATGACGGCGGGTTCCTGGATCTATATCGGCAGCCAGGGCATCGTGCAGGGCACCTACGAAACCTTCGTTGAAGTTGGCCGCCGCCACTATGGCGGCAGCCTCGCCGGCAAATGGATTCTGACGGCCGGTCTCGGCGGCATGGGCGGCGCGCAGCCGCTGGCTGCGACCATGGCCGGGGCCTCGATGCTGGCGGTCGAATGCCAGCCGAGCCGCATCGAGATGCGTCTGCGCACCGGGTATCTCGATCGCCAGGCCGCAACGCTGGACGAGGCGCTTGCGATCATGGCCGACGCAGCGAAGACGAAGAAGGCGGTCTCGGTCGGCCTGCTCGGCAATGCCGCGGAGATTTTTCCCGAGCTGGTCCGCCGTGGCGTCAGGCCCGACATCGTCACCGATCAGACCAGCGCGCACGATCCGATCAACGGCTATTTGCCGAAGGGCTGGACGCTCGCCGAGTGGGAAGCCAAGCGCGCTGCCGACCCCAAGGCCGTGGAGCGCGCCTCGAAGACCTCGATGGTTGAGCACGTCCAGGCCATGCTGGATTTCCATGCACTGGGCATTCCGACCCTCGACTATGGCAACAATATTCGCCAGATGGCGCAGGACATGGGCCTGAAGAATGCCTTCGATTTTCCCGGCTTCGTTCCCGCCTATATCCGTCCCTTGTTCTGCCGCGGCGTCGGGCCGTTCCGCTGGGCCGCGCTGTCGGGCGATCCCGAGGACATCTTCAAGACCGACGCCAAGGTCAAGGAGCTGATGCCTGACGACAAGCATCTGCACAATTGGCTCGACATGGCCAGGGAGCGCATCAAGTTCCAGGGCCTGCCGGCGCGGATCTGCTGGGTCGGGCTCGGCGATCGCGATCGCCTGGGCCTTGCCTTCAATGAGATGGTGGCGCGCGGCGAATTGAAGGCACCCATCGTGATTGGCCGCGATCATCTCGACAGCGGTTCAGTGGCGAGCCCCAACCGCGAAACCGAAGCGATGAAGGACGGGTCGGACGCTGTGTCCGACTGGCCCTTGCTCAACGCCCTGCTCAATTGCGCCAGCGGCGCGACCTGGGTGTCGCTGCATCACGGTGGCGGCGTCGGCATCGGCTATTCCCAGCATGCCGGCATGGTGATCGTCGCCGACGGTACGCCGGAAGCGGCGAAGCGGATCGCGCGCGTGCTCTGGAACGACCCTGCCAGCGGCGTCATGCGCCACGCCGACGCGGGCTACGACACCGCGATCGACTGCGCCCGCGACAAAGGGCTCGACCTGCCGAGCCTGCGCTAGGCGCGACTTAGGCCACGACCCTGGCTTCGGCGCTGCCGAGGCGCTGGCGTTCCTTTGCGAGATACTCGTCGATCGCGTCGCCGTGCATGGGCTTTGCGAAGTAGTAGCCCTGGATGAAGTCGCATCCCAGCCGGCCTGGAGTAACCGTGCCTGCCCGTTTTGAGCATGGCGGCCATAGCCGCAACGCGGCCGGCTGAGGTTTGACCGCGCACAGTCGGCTCGTCATACTTTGCGCCAAGGCGAGCCAGAAAGACTCGTCGGTATCGGGAGCTGAAATGACCAAATCATTCTCCGTCCTTGCGGGGACGCTGATTTCCGTCGTCTCCTTCACTTCGATTGCCTTCTCGCAGCCGGCCTGCGTCACCCAGAACATGGCCGTGCCGCCTGGGGCCAACACCACCGACAAGGCGGGCCCGTTCTTCATTGATACGACGGGTCTTGACTTCAAGACGGCGCCTCCGACGCGCGATCCATCCAATCCCAATTATCCACGCGCCACAGAGCTTCCTGACGGAACGCTGCCGCCACCGGGTGCCGAGGGCAATTTCATCATCGGTCCCACCCACAATCCTGCGCCGGAGACGATCGCGAAGGAGGGCGTGCCGCGTGGGACGACAAAGTCCTTCACGCTGTCGTCGAAGGAGAGCACCATCTACAATCCTGGCCTGATCCGCGATGACGCCGCCGGCTGCACCAATTCCTCGATCATGACGACCGTCACGGCGCCGGACGACAAGTCGCACATGATCGTCACCACCAGCCATCCCGGCGTCTGGTCGCGCACCATCGACGTCTATGTGCCGGCGCAATATGTGCGCGGCAGCGAGGCGCCGTTCATCGTGGTCGGCGACGGCGGCTCCAACGCCTACAAGGACCTCGCCGTCACGCTCGACAATCTGATCGCGCAGCGCCGCGTGCCGCCGATGATCGCGATTCAGATCGGCAATGGCGGGCAGGACGCGCAGGGCAGTCAGCGTGGCCGCGAATATGACGCGGTGTCAGGTGCCTACGCGCAGTTCGTCGAGCGTGAAGTGCTGCCGCTGGTCGAAAAGAACGCCGATGTCAAGCTGACCAGAAATCCCGATGGGCGTGCGACCATGGGGCTGAGTTCGAGCGGTGTGGCCGCCTTCACCATGGCGTGGTTCTATCCGGATCTCTATCACCGCGTGCTGGCGTTCTCGCCGACCATGGTCAACCAGCAATGGCCGCACGACCCGTCGCTGCGCGGCGGTGCCTGGGAGTATCACAGCGCATGGACGGGGCCAGCCACACCCCATCTCATCTCCAAGGCGGGCGTGCTCACGCCGGCCGAGCCGCCCGGCCTGCCGCTGATCGTCGCCGCGCCGACCAAGCCGATCCGGTTCTGGTTCTTCGGCGGCGACCAGGACCTGTTCTATCCGAACCCCACCATTCCCGATGGCATGCACGACTGGACCCTCTCCAACGCGCTGATGGCCAAGGTGCTCGCGGAGAAGGGCTACCACTATCAGTTTCTGTTCGTCCGCAACGCCAAGCACGTCGACCGTCCCACGATCGCGCAGACGCTGCCGTCGGCGCTGGAGTGGGTCTGGAAGGGCTATCCTATCCCCTGAGCGAAAGTAGCCTAGCGCCCGATCGTCACGCCGGCGGTCGAGCGCATGGCGTCCTTGAGGCTCGTCGCGTTCTTGTCGTCGAGGACCTCTCGCGTCAGCACGGTGGTCTGGCCGGGCGTGTTGAGGATCGTCTCTCCGCGCGAAAAGGAGAGGCGGTCGGCCTTGTAGGGTGAGGCCTGATCGGTCGTGGGCGCATGGCGTTTACTGGATGCGGCGAAGGCTCCTTGCGAGACGCAGAGGACGACAATCACGACCAGTCGCAACGATCTTGCGGGCATGCGATCTCCCAAATTCAGGGCGTTAGCCTAGCATATGGGCTGCTCGTCACTGGAATAAAGGGTCAGGCGAGAGCGGCCTGGCGTTCCCGCATTAATTCGCGGACCGGATCGGGTTTCCCCGGCTCGGCGAGCCGTGTAAAACTGCGCTGGCTTGCATGCGCGGGGGCTTCGACAATCACGCCTTCGCAGACGATCTGTCCGCCGAGCATCCGGAATTCCAGCTTGTCGTAGCGCGGCATCGTCTCGCCGGGCGCGGGCGGCAGCAGCCCGACGCTGCCCTGGATGTTCAGCGTGGCATCATCGGCGCCGTGGAGGCGGGGATTCCACATCCTGATCCCGGTCTCCGCCCAGCGCTGCCGGATTAGCGCGGCGCGGTCGGCGGGCTCTGCGGCTCTCACGCGAGCTTTCGGTGCATACGGGATCTCCGGAGCCGGAGACACGAGGGCCGGAGCTGGCTCGATAGTTGTGACGACGCCGAGCGTCTCGGTGGAGTCTTCCGCGGCGCCGGGGGAAGGATCGCTCTCGATGCTATCCTCAGGGACATGCTCCGGCGAGATGTCGCGATCGGCGAACGCGACACACGTGTCGTCGAGAGTCGAGGAAGTATCCACGTCGACGACCAGAGCGATGGCGTCAACCGTGACGACCTCGACATCGACAGAAGAGGCCTTCTCCGCCACAACGGGCTCAACGTCGGCCGAAAGTTCGGAAGTTGGATCGCTGTTGATGATGAGTTCGGGGACGTCGACCGCTTCGCGCACGACGTCGATAGTCGCGACCGAAACTTCCACGACGATCGGCTCGACTTCCGTCGGCGTCTCCTGGGATGAATCGTCGCTGCCGCTGACATCGGCTGGCGTTTCCGACGGGCTCTCCGCGATGACAGGGCTGGAGGTGTTGTCTTCGGCGGCTGAAGCCGCGACCGGGACGTCGCAGTGCGACGTATCCGCGTTGATGCTGGTGTCGAGAGCCGGAGCCGTATCTGCAATTTCTGCAACAATGGCGGGTGAGGCGTCTACTGCGTCAGGCGTGACGTCGATGCTGCCACCGTGCGGCGCGGGGCGAAGCCGGGTGAACGCCCATTTCACCGCGGCGATGCGGCGCAGCAACGATATCAGTCTCGAAAGCACTGGGAGTTGTCCAAGAGGTACTCGGCTTGAGGCCATCGCTGATTCGCCAGCAATGTAAAAATCCCCGGCTGTCACACTGATGTCAATGTAGGTAGGACCAATTGCAGAACATCCACGCCTTCAGGGCGCGCGGCTGCGATTTAGCCGGCGTGACTGTAACCAAGGTGCAGCCCCGCCAATACGCTTCGTTCGACACCAACACCTTCGCACATGACATCGACAAGCTTTGACGGCACAAAGGTTCTGGAGAGGGGACGATCGCCCCTCTCCAGGATTTTCGATCGATACCGGCCTACTTTCCGGCGCCGGAGCCGGAGCCAGCGCCGCCGCCGGCCTGGCTGCCCATGTTATTGGTGTTGCTGCCGCCGGCCGACGGGGTCTGCTTGCCCTTGCTGTCGGCGGCCTCGTTCTGCATGTTCGACGACGCGCCGGTTGTCATGCCCTTGGTCGCGGGGCCCCGCGACGAAGGGCCAACGTCGCCCTGGCCGGATGCGCCTGGGGCGGGTTGTGTCTGCGCAAAGGCGCCGCCGGTCGCCAGCGCCATGATGCACGCGGATGCCAAAATGATCTTCTTCATCTGGTTTCCTCCTGGGTTGCCTTGACGACAACTTGCGCGCGGAGCGGACGTTCCTCACTTAGGAGCGCCGCGAGGCTCATGACCAAGCGCATTGCGGCGCTGTCGAGGTTCCCTGTACAGCTCTATCGACGGTAAAGTTTGGAACATCGAGCATCTTGTGTAAGGACGAGGCATGAAAAGGATAATGACTCTCGGAGCGGTTCTGCTCTGGTCCACCATCGCGTTCGCACAGGAGCGCACCATTACTGTGGCCTCGACGACGTCGACGGAACAGTCGGGGCTGTTCGGTTACTTGCTGCCGCTGTTCTCGAAGGCCAGAGACGTTGACGTGAAGGTCGTTGCCGTCGGTACGGGTCAGGCGCTCGACATCGGGCGGCGCGGCGATGCAGATGTCGTGTTCGTCCATGACAGGCCTGCCGAAGACAAGTTCATGTCCGAAGGCGAGGGCGTGAAGCGCTTCGACGTCATGTACAACGACTTCGTCATTGTCGGGCCGAAGAGCGATCCCGCCAAGATCGCCGGCGGCAAGGATGTGGCCGAGGCGCTGCGCAAGATCGCGGCCGTGAAGGCGCCGTTCATCTCGCGCGGCGACAAGTCCGGCACGCACGCGGCCGAACTGCGGCTGTGGAAGGAGGCAGGCATCGACCTCGGTGCCGCCAAGGACGGCTGGTATCGCGAGATTGGCCAGGGCATGGGTCCAGCACTGAACATGGCGTCGTCGTCGAACGCCTATCTGCTGTCGGACCGCGGCACCTGGTTGTCATTCAAGAACCGCGGCGACCTTGCCGTCCTCACCGAAGGCGACAAGCGGCTGTTCAACCAGTACGGCGTCATGCTGGTCAATCCGGCCAAGCATTCGAACGTGAAGGCGCGGGACGGGCAGGCCTTCGTCGACTGGCTGATCTCTCCTGGGGGGCAGGAGGCCATCGCGGGCTACAAGGTCGGGGGCGAGCAGCTATTTTTCCCCAACGCGTCCCACTAGCAGGAAGGCGACGGTCGACACTGCGACGCTGAGTGCGAGCAGGATCAGCCCGAGCCCGAGCGCCAGCGGCAGGTCGCCCTTGCTGGTCTCCAGCGCGATCGCGGTCGTCATCGTGCGCGTGAAACCGCGAATATTGCCACCGACGATGAGGATGGCGCCGACCTCGGCGATCGCGCGCCCGAAGGCTGCGAGAAAGGCCGTCAGCAGCGAGGTCGGGCCCAGCGCGAACAGCAAGCCGATGCTGCGTAGCGTTGACAGCCCGTCGATCCGTGCGAGGTCGCCATACTCCGCCCACAGCAGGCTCGCCGGCCGGTGCACCAGTGCGACCACGATCGGTGTGGCGAGCAGCGTCTGCGCGACCACCATGGCCGCCGGCGTGAACAACAGGCCGGCGGCCCCGAGCGGGCCCGAGCGCGACAGCAGAAGATAGAGCGCGAGCCCGACCACGACCGGCGGAAGGCCAAGCAAGGCATTGGTCAGGACGATGATGACCTGCCGCCCACGGAACCGGGTGATCGCAAGCAGCGCCCCGAACGGCGCCCCGATCAGAAGCGCGAGGATGCTGGCAGTCAGGCTGACGCGCACCGACAGCCCGACGATGCCCAAAAGCTCTGCGTCGGCCTCGCCGATCAGTGTGAATGCGGCGCCGATGGATCGCGCGAAGTCGTTCATCCGTGCCCGAGCTTCGGCGCCCGCCACGATGCCTCGGGTGCGCCGATTTCGGGACTGCGGGGGTGATTCACGTATATTTCCCTGAGGGCAGCGTCGTGCAAGGCAGCGGCGGAGCGGTTTGGTAACCCGAATTTGACCGGAAATCAAAGCCTTGCGCGGCATGGGTACGAGGTGGCGTTCGGCCTCATCTTTTGCCCGATGCGGGGACGGTCGGGGCTCAGATCAAGCCGCGCAGCACTTCAACGAGCCGGGCACACTCGGCCTCCGTTCCGATCGTGATGCGCAGAAAGTCCTCGATGCGCGGCTTTCCGAAATGCCGGACCAGAACGCCACGCTGGCGAAGCGCTGCCGCGAGATCTGCTCCGCTCCGGCTTCGATGGCGCGCGAAAACGAAGTTGGCGAGCGACGGCAGCACATCGAAGCCGAGTTGTCTGAGATCGCGGGCCAAGGTTTCGCGGCTTGCGATGATACGGGCACGGGTGTCTCGGAACCAGCCGTCGTCCTCGATCGCGGCGACGGCGCCGGCGATCGCGAGGCAATCGAGCGGATAGGAGTTGAAGCTGTCCTTCACCCGTTCCAGCGCTTCGATCAGCGGTCGTTGGCCGATGGCAAAACCAACCCGCAGGCCAGCGAGCGAGCGCGACTTCGAGAAAGTCTGGATAACCAGCAGATTGTCGTGGCGTGCAACCAGCGGCACGGCGCTCTCGGCGCCGAAATCGACATAGGCCTCGTCCACCACCACCAGCCGGTCCGGCTGTTCGGCGAGCAGCCATGCGATGGCGTCGCGCTGAAGGGCGATGCCGGTTGGAGCGTTCGGATTGCAGAGCAGGATGGCGCTCGATGGTCGCCTGTAGTCGGAGATATCGATCCTCATCGCAGCATCGAGCGGCACCTCGTCATGCGTTATTCCATAGAGGCCGCAATAGACAGGGTAGAAGCTGTAGGTGACGTCGGGGAATAGAAGCGGTGGTTCGTGCTTCAGAAGTGCCTGGAAGGTGTGGGCCAGCACCTCGTCGGAGCCGTTGCCGACGAACACTTGCTCGGGCGCCACATCGCAATGGGCCGCGATGGCCTCGCGCAGGCGCGTTGCGCGCGGATCGGGATAAAGGCGCAGCCGCTCCGCGGCCGATGCGATCGCCGCCAGCACGCGCGGCGAGGGCGGGTAGGGATTCTCGTTGGTATTGAGCTTGACGATGCCGTCCTGCTTGGTCTGCTCGCCGGGGACATAGGGCGAAAGCGTGTGGACGACTGGACTCCAGAAACGGCTCATGAGCTCCAATCCGAATTTGATCGGGGCACAGTAGGGTATGCGGGAGCCCGGTGGAAGTGCGCCTGCGTTCAGCATTGCAGGCAAATCCGCACGAGGCTTACTGCCGGAGACGTTCCCGCAAGCGCGACCCCTATGCTAGGGTCATTGCACCACCGCCCAGAATGAAAAAGAACGAAGGCCGGCGCGCCCCAAGGCGCGCAACGGCCGAAAAGAGAGGAACACATGCCGGGTGCAGCCCTTCCCACCGCCCCCTCGATTCCGAGCGCGCCGGTGACGTCAGCCGTTCTCGACCGCTTGCGGGCCATCGTCGGCGACAAAGGCCTGATCGTGGACGAGCAGGACAAGCTGCCCTTCGTGACCGACTGGCGCGGCACGCTGGCGGGGCAGGCCGCGGCGATCGTGCGTCCGGCCATCACCGCGGAAGTCTCCGCTGTCGTCAAGCTCTGCTACGACAACGGCATTGCCATCGTTCCGCAAGGTGGCAACACCGGCCTGATGGGCGGTGCCACGCCGTGGCCCATGCACCGCGGCATCGTGCTGTCGCTTGGTCGCATGAACCAGGTGCTGAATATCGATCCCGTCGGCTATGCTATGACTGTGGAGGCGGGCTGCATCCTCGAGACGCTTCAGGACACAGCCGCGCGCCACGACCGCCTCTTTCCGCTCAGCCTCGGTGCTCAGGGCTCGTGCATGATCGGAGGTAATCTGTCCACCAATGCCGGCGGCGTGCAGGTGCTGCGTTATGGCAATGCGCGAAATCTGGTGTTGGGTCTCGAGGTCGTGCTGGCTAACGGCGATATCTGGGACGGCCTGCGCGCACTCAAGAAGGACAACACCGGCTATGACCTCAAGCATCTGTTCATGGGCGCCGAAGGGACGCTCGGCATCATCACCAAGGCGGTGCTGAAACTCTGGCCGGCGCCGAAAGACGTGTGCACGGCATGGCTCGCAATTCGCGATCCCAAGGCAGCCATCGACCTTCTGTCGGAGGCGCATGCCGCTTCCGATGACAATGTCGGCTCCTGTGAGCTCATCAGCCGTGCGTGCACCGACATGGTGCTGCGCCACATTCCCGGCACCCAGGATCCCCTCAAGGCTGAGACGGAATGGTATCTCCTTCTCGAATGGTCATCGGCACGGCCACGGCAGGACGGAGGCACGGGCATGTCGGACAGGATGGAGCAGTTCTTGGCCGACCAACTCGAGACGGGCCGGGTGCTGGATGCGGTGATCGCGCAAACCGAAGCGCAGTCGCGCAACATGTGGCGGATTCGCGAGAGCGTGGCCGAGGCATCGCGCACCGAAGGTCCGGGCTTGAGCTACGACGTGTCGGTCGCGGTCTCCAGGATTCCCGAGTTCATCGACAGCGGTCTCGAGGCCGTACTCGCAATCCTGCCGGCGATCCGCCCCTATCCGCTCGGCCACATCGGAGACGGCAATGTGCACTTCTCCTTCATGGGCCCGAAGGGCATGGACCGCGATACGCTCTCCCAATATTCCGCGGCGATCACACGGGCCGTCAACGACCTCGTCACCTTCATGGGCGGCTCGATCTCGGCGGAACATGGCATCGGCATCGAAAAGCTCGACGAGCTCCAGCACTACCGTTCCCGGACCGAGCTCGACATCATGCGCACGATCAAGCGGGCGCTCGATCCCAAGAACATCATGAATCCGGGCAAGGTGCTTCGTCTCGGTTGAGCTGTGCCCACCTCAAGCCCGGTGCTCCCGAACGCTCGGCGCTCACGGAGACGGATGCCGCGGATAGGCCGGGCCAAACAGCCGGGGGCGTCAAATCATGCCGTGTGGCGGCCGAAAGGCGGCTTTATTCCCGCCTTGGATGCTTTAAGGAAGGGACAGGATCAGGTCGCACCCGCCCGGGGGCGGTGCTAGACCCTGATGCAGGAACAAAGGGGCGGGCCGGCATGGCACGTCCGCAAGGATGAAGGATTTGAGGCAATGATCCAAAGCGTTGGCATCATCGGGGCAGGCACCATGGGGAACGGCATCGCGCAGATCTGTGCCGCGGCCGGGCTTTCGGTCGTGATGGTCGATATTTCCGATGCGGCGGTGAACCGCGGGATTTCGACGGTTGGCGGCAGCCTCGAGCGCCTGGTCAAGAAGGAGAAGATGTCGGCGGGCGATCGCGACGCCACGCTCAAGCGCATCACCGGCACCACCGACCGCGCCAAGCTCGTCGATTGCGATCTCGTCATCGAGGCCGCGACCGAGAACGAGGAACTCAAGGTCAAGATCCTGAAGGATCTCTGTGCGACGCTGTCGCCACGCACGCTGCTCGCCACGAACACCTCGTCGATCTCGATCACGAAGCTCGCCGCGGCGACCGACCGTCCCGACCGATTCATCGGCATGCACTTCTTCAATCCGGTTCCAGTTATGGCGCTGCTGGAGCTCATCCGCGGCTTGCAGACCTCCGACGACACCCACGCCAAGGCGCTCGATTTGGCCAAGCGCGTCGGCAAGGTGGCGATCACGGCCAAGAACAGCCCGGGCTTTGCCGTCAACCGCATCCTTTGTCCGATGATCAACGAGGCGATCTTCGCGCTGCAGGAGGGGATTGCGACGGCGGAAGAGATCGATGCCGGCATGAAGCTCGGCTGCAACCATCCGATCGGCCCGTTGGCGCTCGCCGATCTCGTCGGGCTCGACACCATGTTGTCGGTGATGGAGGTCTTTTACAAAGGCTTCAACGACCCCAAATACCGTCCGGCCCCCTTGCTCAAGGAAATGGTCGATGCCGGCCATCTCGGCCGCAAGACGGGGCAGGGCTTTTATACCTACAGCGCCTGACAACGGCGCGGGCGGCGGGCGTTGAGTGTGCTCGCCGCCAGACCCCGCGATTTGCGCTGCGACAAAGACGCCGCGCGCAATCGGCCCGACAATGTCGAACGGGCGCCGTGCGGGAACAACGGAACGGATAACAAGGGACATGTCGGATCGACTGAAGGCCGAGCGCGAGGCTGCGACCGCGCGGCGGAATTTGCTGACCCAGGATGCAATCGAGCGCACGGGGATCACCGAAGAGATGATCGGGGAACTCGTGACCCGCTTCTACGGGCGCATCCGCGAGGATGAGCTGCTGGGGCCGGTGTTCGCGAACGTGCAGAATTGGGACGAGCATCTGGCCAAGCTCCGGGATTTCTGGTCGTCGGTCGTGCTGATGAGCGGCCGCTACCATGGTTCACCGATGCGGGCGCATATGCCACTGAACCTGATCGGGGATCATTTCGACCGCTGGCTCGATTTGTTCGAACAGACGGCACGCGAGGTCTGCCCGCCGCCGGCAGCCGCGCTCTTCATCGACAGGGCGCGCCGCATCGCCGACAGTTTTGAGATGGCGTCGGCAACGTTGGCCGGACGCATCGCTGCGCCGCGTCACGTGCTCCGCTCCTAGAACACAAAACGCCTGCCTGAGAAATGCGCAGCCGCGCTGATGGCGCTACGATGGCGCCGAGCGTCGGCGCATTGCACCAATACCGGCAGCATTGATCTGATCTGCAAAATCATCATGCCGGTCGCGTAGCGTGACGTTGCAATTAGAAAAATGCGCGTAAATGCGCGTGTTCTCGTTCAATCAGTGCGAGCATAACCATGTGATGCACTGCGGGAAAAAATCTTTGCCTTTTTTTCGGCAGAGTTCCAGCGCCTGCTTGCGGGCATGTCGCGTGCATCGTTCAACACATCCTCTTCATCCTCCGACAACACAGCGGAATCCGACGCTGACGCCTGCACGGAGCAAACCCGGCGGGCGCTGTTGATGAATGCGCTGGCCACCACGGCGTGCCTCGCCTGTTCCACGCAGGTCCACGCGGGCGAGGATGCGCCCGGCTCCGACGAACGGCCTCAGAAGGGCGATCTGCTCGTGTTCTCCGAAGGCGATCAGGAGGGAAAGCCCGTCACCGCGGCCGCTCTGTCGGCCGGCGGACCGCCGGTGCATGCCTGGCCGAAAGATCCGAAGACATCGGTCGTGCGCAGCGCCTCGCGCCTCAATGAGATTCTGATCATCCGCCTTGACCCCACCGAGCTCGACGAGCAGACGAAAGCGCGCGCTGTCGACGGCATCCTCGCCTATTCGGCAATCTGCTCGCATGCCGGCTGTCCTGTCACGGCCTGGGTGAAGAGCGATGTCGGCGACAAGGAAGTGCTCAAATGCATGTGCCACAACTCCGAATACGATCCTCGCGCGGGCGCGCAGGTCGTGTTCGGGCCGGCGCCGCGACGGCTCGCTGCGCTGCCGCTGGCGCTGGCTGACGGCTCGCTCAGCGTCGCCGGGAACTTCATCGGAAAGGTAGGTGGCGCGCAGCCGGGATGATGGGCGTGCGGGTTGTGCCCGCGTCACGAGAGGCCGCATCCGCCGATGGGCGGACGACGGGACGAACGACAAGAATTCAAAACAAGAATTCAAACGGATATAAAAGGGGAACGTCCATGACCAGGAAGCAATGGTTACTGTCCGGCTTTGTCGCCTTCACGTGTCTTGCATCGACCGCCGCCATGTCAGGCCCGATCGAGAACTACGCGCCGGTTACCGCGCAGCGGTTGGAAAACCCGGAGCCCGCCAACTGGATGCTTTACCGGCGGACCTATGACGGGCAGGGCTACAGCCCACTCGACCAGATCAACACCTCGAATGTGAAGAACCTCACCCCGGTCTGGACTTTCGCGACCGGCGTGGTCGAAGGTCACGAGGCGCCGCCGATCGTCAACAACGGCGTGATGTTCGTGGCGACCCCGATGGGCCAGGTGATCGCGCTGAACGCCAAGACCGGCGACGAATATTGGCGCTACAAGCGGCAGCTCCCCGACGACCTGTTCCAGTTGCATCCGACCAGTCGCGGCGTCGGCCTCTGGGAGGACAAGCTCTATCTGGCCACTACCGACGACCATGTCGTCGCGCTCGACGCCAAGACCGGCAAGGTGGTGTGGGACACCAAGGTTCAGGATTACAAGAAGGGCCAGTACATGACCCTGATGCCGCTGATCGTCGACGGCAAGGTCATCGTGGGCGGCTCCGGCGGCGAGTTCGGCGTGCGCGGCTATGTCGCCGCCTATGACGCCAAGGACGGCAAGGAGCTCTGGCGGACCTATACGATTCCGGGCGAAGGCGAACCCGGCCACGACACCTGGCAGGGCGAGGACTGGAAGAACGGCGGCGGCTCGGCCTGGATGACCGGCAATTACGACAAGGACACCAAGACGATCTATTGGGGCGTAGGCAACGCCGCGCCCTGGCCCGGCGAGATGCATCCGGGCGACAATCTCTATACCTCGTCGGTGCTCGCGCTCGATCCGAACACCGGCAAGATCAAGACCTATCATCAGTATCACCAGAACGATTCCTGGGATTGGGATGAGGTCGAAGCGCCGATGTTGATCGACCTGCAACGCGACGGTCGCAACATCAAGAGTCTGGTCCATCCGGGACGCGATGCGATCTTCTGGATACTCGAGCGCACGCCGACCAAGATCAACTACGTCGCCGGTTGGCCGTTCGTCTCCACCGACGTCTGGAAGGGCATCGACGCCGAGAGTGGCAGGCCGATCGTCGATCCCGCGCACAAGCCGATGGTCGGCAAGCGCGTGGAGTTCTGTCCGTCGCTGTGGGGCGGCAAGGATTGGCCCTCGGCGGCCTACAGCCAGAAGACCGGCCTCGTCTACGTGCCCGCCAACGAGAATTTCTGCGGCGGGTTCACCGGCGAGAAGGTTCCGCTCAAGCCCGGCGAACTCTGGCTCGGCACCAAGCCGGAGGACATCGGGCTGAAGACGAAGCCCGGGGCGGATCATTTCGGCGAGCTCCAGGCCTGGGACCCCGTTACGGGCAAGAAGATGTGGCAACACAACTTCCCGAAATCGCAGCTGTTCGGATCGGTGACGGCGACCGCGGGCGATCTCGTCTTCGTGGGCGGCACCAACGACCGCAACTTCCGCGCCTTCAACGCCAAGAGTGGCGAGCTGCTGTGGGAGCAGAAGACCAATTCCGGTATCATGGGCATGCCGGTGTCCTATGAGATCGACGGTACGCAATACATCGCGATCCAGTCGGGATGGGGCGTGGATGCGCAGCGCATCCAGGATGCCCTCGTGACCAACAATATCGGCATCGAAGCCAACGTGCCGCAGGGCGGCGTGATCTGGGTGTTCGCGCTGAAGAAATAGGCCCCGCTGGCGGATCGAAAGAAGCGGAGTGTCAGGGGGCAAATGCGGCGGACGGTAACGTCCGCCGCATTTTGCGTGGGCGTTGTCCCTTCTTCCCCTGCGGGAGAACGTGGCGCGAAGCGCCGGATGAGGGGTTCTATCCGCGCGTCTCAATGTGCGGACCCGCGCAGGCATACCCCCCACCCACGCGTGATCGTGGCAACTGGCGTCGCTGCCCTCTCCCGCAAGGAAAGAGGGCACATCGATGCGCTTCGGCGAAGAAGTAGAGCCGATATTCGCGATGTCAAAACGCCGATGCTCAGATCGCTACTTCCCCTCGCGCTCGACCTTGTCCTTTTCCTTCTGGTTCATCTCGCGAACCTTGGGATCGGGATTGTGCTGTCCGGTAGTCTGGGTGGTCGAGGGCGGCGTGGCATTGGCGTTGGGCAGCGAGTTCTGGTCCGGCGTGCTGGGGCGCGTCGCCGTTGTCGGCGGCGTGGTGTTGCTCTGGGCGTATGCGCCAGTGGCCGTCAAAAGAAAGGCGCTCGACAGCAACGAGACTGCGAGCGCCTTTGGGATATGGGTCATCGATCTGCTCCTGTCAGATCGATGCAAACGGCGCGAGGCCGCCTTGTGTTCCCGCCTTTACGCTTCCAATTGCTTGCCGAGCGGAAGGCTGCGGATGCGCTTTCCGGTCGCGGCGAAGATGGCGTTCATCAGCGCCGGCGCGAATGGCGGGACGCCAGGCTCGCCCACGCCGCTCGGCGGCGTGTCGGGTCCTGGCGGCACGATGTAGACGTTGGTCACCGCAGGGGATTCGTCGATCCTGAGGACCTGGAAGTCGTCGAAGTTCTTCTGCTGCACCTTGCCGTCCTTGAAGGTGATCTCGCCGTATTTGGCGAGACTGAGCCCCATGATCGCCGCGCCCTCGATCTGGGAGGCGATGCGCTCGGGGTTGACATAGGTGCCGCAGTCGATGGCGGTGTCCACCCGCGGCACCGCCAGCTTGCCCTTGTCGTCGACGGCCACCTCGACGATGGTCGCGATATAGCTGACGAAGCTGCGGTGCACGGCGATGCCGAGGCCATGGCCCTTCGGCACTTGACGGCCCCATTCGCCCTTCTCGGCGACCAGCTCGACCACCTTGCGCAGGCGCGCGGTGTCGATCGGATAGCTGTCCAAGGGCTCGCCGTAGTTCCACATGTCCTTCACGGCGGGCTTGACGATGCGCGGGCTCCCGATCAGCGCGAGCAGCGTCTCCTTCTGGTCGCGGCCGGTCGCATGGGCGATCTCGCCCACCATCGACTGGACCGCGAAGGCGCGCGGGATGTTCGAGACCGAGCGGAACCAGCCGATGCGGGTGAACGCCGCGGCTTCCGGGTTCTCGCAGGAGATGTTAGCGATCTCGAACGGCATGTCGACGAGGCCCATGCCGAGCTCGAAGGGCGCCTCATGCTTTGCACCCGCCGCGAACGTCGAGGCGATGCTCGGGGCCACGCTGCGATGGCGCCAAGCGATCACCTTGCCGCTCTTGTCGAGCCCCGCCTCGATCCGTTCCACGGAGACCGTGTGCAGGAAATCGTGGCGGACGTCGTCCTCGCGCGTCCACTGCACCTTGACGGGTACGCCGAGCTCCTTCGACAGCAACGCGGCCTCGAGCGCAAAGTCGCATTTCGACTTGCGGCCGAAACCGCCGCCGAGCAGCGTGACGTTGACCGTGACATTGCCCTCGGGAATGCCGAGCGTCTTCGCGACGTCCTCGCGCGTACCGCCCGGGCTTTGCACCGGCGCCCAGATCTCCGCCTTGTCACCCTTGACGTCGGCGACCGCCACCGGCGGCTCCATGCTGACATGAGCAAGATGCGGCAGATAATATTCGCCGACGACGACCTTGTCGGCGCCCTTCAGAGCAGCCTCGGCATCGCCTTCCTGGCGCACCACAAGGCCCGGCTTGCGCGAGGCCTCCTCGAGCTCCTTGCGGTAGGCGACGGAATCGTATTTGCCGTTGGCGCCATCGTCCCAGGTCAGCTTCAGCGCGTCGCGACCCTTGATCGCCGCGCCGGTATTGCGCGCGATCACGGCAACGCCGCCGAGCGGCTGGAATTTCGACGGCCACGGCCAGCCGCGCACCTCCATCACCTTCTCCACGCCCGGGACCTTCAACGCCGCGTCCGGATCGAACGAGACCAACTTGCCGCCGGTCACCGGCGGGCGCGCGATCACGGCATACTTCATGCCAGGCAGCCGCACGTCGGCGCCGTAACGCGCTTTGCCGGTGGTGATGTCATGGAGATCGACGATGCCGATCTGGCCCTTGCCGAGATAGCGGAAGTCCTTGGGGTCCTTCAGCTTGAGCCCTTCGATGCTCGGGACCGACTCCTTGGCAGCGTCGGCTGCGAGCTCGCCGAACCCGAGCTTGCGGCTCGTCGCGCTGTGGACGACTTCGTGATTGACGGCCTTGACCTCGGTTGCCGGCACACCCCAGCGTTTCGCGGCGGCCTGCTCAAGCATGGTACGGGCGGAGGCACCGATCTGGCGCATCGGCATCAGATAATGCCGCGTGCTGCGCGAGCCGTCGGTGTCCTGGTTGCCGAACTTGACCTCGTCGCCATGGGCCTGTTCCACCTTGACCCGTGACCAGTCGGCTTCCATCTCCTCGGCCACGATCAGCGGCAGGCTGGTGCGCACGCCCGTTCCCATCTCGGCGCGGTGGGCGAGGATGGTGACGGTGCCGTCGGGCGCGACCGCGACGAATACGCGCGGATCGACCACGACGCCGTGCGGCATCTTGCCGGCGCCGGTCTCGTAGGCGAACGCCTGGCGCGACATCACGGGCGCCGCGAGCACAAAGCCGCCGGTGATGCCGAGCCCCTTCAGGATGCTGCGGCGCGAAACCTTCTCGACCTTGATGTTCTTCTCGAAGCCACGAAGCTTCTTCGGGTTGTCGATGAAATTCATGTCACACTCCCGTCGATGCGAGATGGACCGCATTCTCGATGCGCTGGTAGCAGCCGCAGCGGCAGATGTTGCCGGACATCGCCTCGCGGATCTGGTCGTGCGACGGCTTCGGGTTGTCCATCAGCAGCGCAGCCGCCTGCATGATCTGGCCCGCCTGGCAGAAGCCGCACTGGGGTACGTTGACCTGACGCCAGGCCTTCTGCACCGGGTGATCGCCGTTCGGATGCAGTCCCTCGATCGTCGTGATCTCGCGGCCGGCGACGTCGTTGATCGACGTGATGCAGGCGCGCACGGCTTCCTTGTCGACGATAACGGTGCAGGCGCCGCACAGGGCCTGGCCACAGCCGAACTTGGTGCCGGTCAGCCCGGCCTCGTCGCGCAGGAACCAGAGTAGCGGGAGATCCGGGTCGCCGTCCCAGCTCTGTTCCTGGCCATTGATCTTCACCTTGATCATGATCGTCCCTCGCTCTTCATAAGCTTGCCGATTTCAGATTTTCCAGATGCCGGTCGGTGGAACGCCCGCTGCGCGGCGTCGCGTTCCAGCCGTCCTCCCGCGCGGGCAGATCCCGGCAGGACTCAGAGGAATGCCAATGTCATGTCCGGATGTGCTCGATACCTCCCGTCGTGTTCTTGATTATTGAATTTCGCGCGGCATCGTCACGACGCGATCGTAGCAGGATCGCTTCGGTCTGGCGTTCACAGCCAAGTGTTTTCCAATCAGCTGTTCTCGACGGGAAAAGATTGCAACGAAGGTTTGTCAAAAGCAGGGCGCCCCATCGCGCCGCGCGCCTCTCGAGATGGGCGCACTAAAAAAAGAGCTTCGTCCGCCAGAAGACCTGTGCGGACGAAGCAGGATGCCTCAGTCGAGGGAGGGAGAAACGCAGGCCGCGGACTTCAAGCCGGAAGCCGGCGGCCCTGCGCAGTCATTCAGAGACCAGGACTGAGGGAGTTGACGGTCCCCACACAAGTGCAGTTGAAAAGCGGCGGCATCGCCGCGATTGTCCCGGGCCGGCTCCGTCCGCTCGCTGGGTGTGGTGGAACGCGAGCGGACGGGGCGCAGCAAACGTCAGGCGACCTTTGCTCAGGCGGCCTTTGCTTAAGCGGCCTTGGCTTTCGCCACGTGGGTCGCGATCGCGTCCATCAGCGCCGGTGACAGGCAGTCATAGGGCTCAAGTCCAAGCTCCTTGAACCGAGCCCGTATTCCGCCCATCTGCTCCGGCTTCACGCCCGATTCGATCACCGACGAGACGAAGGCGGCGAATTGCGGCGCCTGCGAACCCTGCTCCTGGAACAGTTCGGGGTGGATGAAGTCGAGGCCGTAGAACGGGTGATCCTTGTTCTCGATGCGGCCGTACATGTGCGTGCCGCAGGCCTTGCAGGCGTAGCGCTGGATCGTCGCCGATGGATCGACGATCTGGAGCTTGTCGCCGTTCTCGAGCACGGTGACGTTCTGGCGGGGTACCACGGCGACGACGGAGAAATTCGCCCCCTGCGGTTTCCAGCACTTGGTGCAGCCACAGGCGTGATTATGCGCGACGTCGCCCTTGACGGCGACCTTGACCTGATGGTCCTTGCATTTGCATGCGAGCGTGCCGCCGGCGAAGCTGCCGCTGCCCTGTTTGATGCCGTTATCGATCGAGGGATGGAGTGCAACAGTCATGGGTCGATCCTCCTTGGGGTGACGCTTTTCGAACTAGAACACGACGACTGAACGGATGGACTTGCCCTCATGCATCAGGTCGAAGCCTTTGTTGATGTCTTCGAGCTTGAGCGTGTGGGTAATCATCGGGTCGATCTGGATCTTTCCGTTCATGTACCAGTCGACGATCTTCGGCACGTCGGTGCGGCCCCGCGCGCCGCCGAAGGCGGTGCCGCGCCAGTTTCGCCCGGTGACGAGCTGGAACGGGCGGGTCGCGATCTCCTTGCCGGATTCGGCAACGCCGATGATGATCGAGGTGCCCCAGCCGCGATGGCAGGCTTCCAGCGCCTGGCGCATCACTGTGGTGTTGCCGGTGCAGTCGAAGGTATAGTCGGCGCCGCCGTCGGTCAGGGTCACGAGATGCGGGACGATGTCGCCGGTGATCTTCTTGGGATTGACGAAGTCGGTCATGCCGAACCGGCGTCCCCATTCCTCCTTGGAGTCGTTGATGTCGACGCCGATGATCTTGTCCGCGCCAGCCATCTTGGCGCCCTGGATCACGTTCAGGCCGATGCCGCCGAGGCCGAACACGACCACGTTGGAGCCCGGCTCGACCTTGGCGGTGTTAACGACGGCGCCGACGCCCGTGGTGACGCCGCAGCCGATGTAGCAGCTCTTGTCGAACGGCGCGTCCTCGCGGATCTTGGCGACCGCGATCTCCGGCAGCACGGTGAAGTTCGAGAAGGTCGAGCAGCCCATGTAGTGGTAGATCGGCTTGCCTTTGTAGGAGAATCGGCTGGTACCATCGGGCATCACGCCTTTGCCCTGCGTCGCGCGGATCGCGGTGCAGAGGTTGGTCTTCTGGCTGAGGCAGCTTTTGCATTGCCGGCATTCCGGCGTGTAGAGCGGGATGACATGGTCGCCCGGCTTCACCGAGGTCACGCCAGCACCGATCTCGCGGATGATGCCCGCGCCCTCATGGCCCAGGATCGACGGGAAAATTCCCTCGCTGTCGAAGCCGTCGAGCGTGTAGGCGTCGGTATGGCAGATGCCCGTCGCCTTGATCTCGACCAGGACTTCGCCGACCTTTGGTCCTTCCAGATCGACTTCGACGATCTCGAGCGGCTTCTTGGCTTCGAAAGCGACGGCGGCACGTGTCTTCATCTTAAGCTCCTTAAATTCCAGCAGGGCGCCCAGATCCAGGTCCTGGTCGGGCTCCGCACGTTCATTTCTTGCCCATGCACGAATCTTCGTTCTTGGTATAGGCGTCGTTCTTGTCCTCGTGCTTGCCGGGTCTTGTGCGGCCCCAGGCCTCGTTGGAGCGGGCGCGCAGGTAGACGTAGAGATCGTCCATGTAGCAGGCGACGTTCGGGTTATCGCCGAAGGCCGGCATCACGTTCTCTGCAGCAGTCGAGATGTTCTTGCGGCCGGAGGCGACGACGCCGAGAAAATCGGCATAGCTCATCGTCTTCAGCGAATCCTTCAACGCCGGGGCGTAGGTCGAGCCCATGCCGTCCGGGCCGTGACACACATGGCAATCCGAGTGATAGCGGCGGTATCCGGAATAGGTGTACCAGTCGACGGATCCGTCGGTGATCTTGTAGGTTGGGTTGCCTTCCTTGTCGGACCATTCGCCGGTTTCGTTCTGCTTGACGGCAGTCGGGTCACCTGATCCGTCAGCGACGGCAATTCCCCCGGACGCGACCAAGAACATCGCAGCAATGGCAGAGCAGATTTTACGCAAGAGATTTTCCTCGGAAGGCATTCGGTGAGACGAGCCGGCGCGTGGAGTTGATCCACGCGCCGGAGCGATGCTGAGAGGCCTAGTTGGGCAGCGAGAACACGGTCAGCGTACCGCCGAGTGCCGTGTAGTTGCTGAGCGCCGCGTAGCCACCGACGGCGCCGAGACCGGCGGTCGGATCGGTCAGGCCTGCCGCCAGACCGATGCCGGCCCAGCCGCCCACGCCGGAGAGCACTGCGACATACTGCTTGCCGCCGTTCTCATAGGTGGTGACGTTGCCGATGATGCCGGAGGGAGTCTTGAACTTGTAGAGCTCCTTGCCGGTCTTGGCGTCGACTGCCTTCAGGTAGCCTTCGAGCGTTCCGTAGAACACCACGTTGCCCGCGGTTGCGAGCGCACCCGACCAGACCGAGAACTGCTCCTTGTTCGACCAGACGATCTTGCCGGTCTTGCCGTCCCAGGCGATGAAGTTGCCCATGTGGGTTTCACCCTGTGGCGGATACATCGAGAGCGTTGCGCCCACGTAGGGCTGACCCGCGGTGTAGCTCACCTTGAACGGTTCGTAGTCCATGCAGACGTGGTTGGTCGGAACGTAGAACAGCTGCGTGTCCGGCGAGTAGGCTGCCGGCTGCTCGTCCTTGGTGCCGAGCGCGGCCGGGCAGATGCCCTTCACGTTGTGGTCCTCGCCCGCCTTGTCGGTCGAAGCTGCATCGAGCACCTTCGGGCGGCCGTAGGTCGGCGAGTTCTTGTCCATGTCGACGCCGGAGGTCCAGTTCACCTTCGGATCGTACTTTTCGGCGACCAGAAGCTCACCGGTGGCGCGATCGAGCGTGTAGCCGAGGCCGTTACGATCGAAATGCGTCAGCAGCTTGCGCGGCTGGCCGTTGATGGCCTGGTCCGAGAGGATCATCTCGTTGACGCCGTCATAGTCCCACTCGTCGTGGGGCGTCATCTGATAAACCCACTTGGCCTGGCCGGTGTCAGGGTTGCGAGCCCAGATCGTCATCGACCATTTGTTGTCGCCGGGACGCTGCTTCGGATTCCAGGTCGAGGGATTGCCCGACCCGTAATAGACGAGGTTCAGCTCGGGGTCGTAGGAGATCCAGCCCCAGGTGGCGCCGCCGCCGATCTTCCACTGATCGCCTTGCCAGGTCTTCAGGCTCGAGTCCTTGCCGACCGGCTTGCCGAGTGCGGTGGTCTTCTCTGCGTCGACCAGGATCTGATCGTCCGGTCCTTCAGAGTAGCCGCGCCAAGCCAGCTTGCCCGTCTTGATGTCGTAGGCGGTCATATGGGCTTGAACACCGAACTCGCCGCCGGAGATGCCGATCAGCACCTTGTCCTTGACGACCATGGGGGCCGAAGTACCGGTCTCGCCCTTGCTGGCGTCGCCGTTCTTCGCGGTCCATGCCACCTGACCGCTCTTGGCATCGAGCGCGACGAGCGTGGTGTCGGCCTGATGCAGGAAGATCTTGCCGTCGCCATAGGCCAGGCCGCGGTTGACCGTGTCGCAGCACATCACTGGGATTACGTTCGGATCCTGCTTCGGCTCGTACTTCCAGACGATCTTGTTCTCATTGGAAAGGTCAATAGCGTAGACCTTGTTTGGGAACGGCGTGTGGACGTACATCATGTTGCCGATGATCAGCGGGCCGCCTTCGTGGCCGCGCAGCACGCCGGTCGAGAAGGTCCAGGCGACCTGGAGCTTGCCTACGTTTTGTGCGTTGATCTGGTTCAGCTTGGAATAGCGGGTGTTGGCGTAGTCGCCGGTCGGCATCACCCAGTCTTTCGGGTTCTGCGACATCTTGAGCACTTCGTCGTTGGCCGACGCGCTGCCGACGGCGAGAGCCGCCGCGGAGCCAAGATAGGCCGCGAGTAGTACCTTGCGCATAGTCATTCCTCCATTGGTCTCGTTTATTGTTTCCGAAGCATTGCTTAATCGCCGGGCTTTTCGTCCGGCGTCTGCTCGTGCAGGGCGGTCACGATTGGACCAGAAACGATGCTGTGGTGTTTCCTCCTCCTGATGAGAGCCACGGGTCCACGTGCGGAGCGGCCCGTTCTTGTTGTTCCTGATACAATCCCTAACGACTTCGTCATCGGGAAACTTGCCCAAGAGAGAAGCTGGTTTGCTTGACAGCGCACGGGTCGGAAGTTTTTGATTTTGCAGTAGCGAATTCAGCGGCTTCCGCAACGCTTTGGCAGCGCCTTCACCGCTCAGGTTCCGCTTGACGGCGCTGCAACTAAGGCGGAGGATTAACTTACAAGGGTGGCAATGGAACGATGGCGCTCGTTCTAGAAGATCGCTCAAAATCGAGGTAAACGTCACGCAATCACGGTTCAGGGCTCCGGCAGCGCGGCTCGCGATTCGCGTCAAATCTCCGGATCAAACCAGTGGCTGGATTAATGTCCGACACGATTCACACGCTCTCGACGACGGGCATGACGCCGAAACGTCAGATCCAAAGCTGGATCGACGGGCTGACCAGCCTGTGTGGGCATTTCGACGTAGATCCGCTGGAAGCGTCTTCGCTCGAAGGCCGCATCGACTACACCAGCGTCTCGCGTCTGAAGCTCTGCCAGATCGAGGTCAGCCAACATCGCATCGCGCACACGCTGGCGCGCGCCAAGGCCAATGAACACCCGTATATCAAGATCCACTTCCAGACTTACGGCGTGTCCTATTTCGAGCAGGAAGGCCGCCACATCGAGCTGAACCCGGGCGACATCATCGCCTATGACGTCTCCTGTCCGCATTCGATCATCAGTCCCGCTTTCACGCGCCATGACGTGGTGATCGTGCCGAAGGCGCTGCTGCGCGACCGTGGATTCCCGTCGCAGCGAATGCCCGCCTGCAAATTGACCTCACGCACGGGGACGGGGCGCATCGCCCATGATTTCGTCCATGCGACCTTCGACGAGGCGGCCAAGCTGTCGGCGAACAGTGCGGTCGGCGTCGCCGATTCGCTGATCGACCTCTTGCTGCTGCCGCTGCGCGAGGCCGACACGATGCTCGATCGCGTCGGACCCGAAGCGACCTATGTGCGCGCGCAATTCTTCATCCGCGAGCATTTGCGCGATCCGGATCTGTGCATCGACCAGATCTCCGGCGAACTGGGCTGCTCCAAGCGTTATCTGCACATGCTGTTCTCGGAGCGCGGCACCACGGTGAGCGACTACATCTGGCAGGCGCGTCTTCAGAATTGCCGCCAGGAGCTCGAGGCCCACGCCGGCAAGACCATTACCGACGTCGCGTTCTCCTGGGGCTTCTCCAGCTCATCGCATTTCAGCCGGGTGTTCCGGAAATATTTCGGCGTAGTGCCGTCCTCGATCCACAAGGCGCAACAGGGCGCGGTTGCGGCGGACGAGCACTAGGCAAACGCCAGGTTCGGAGTCGACGCGACGGTTGACCGTCACGCGCCCGCGATGTCTCTCATGCCGATATGGCGATGTAGGGAATGCTGGTCAGGAGAGCGACGAGCAACACCGCGTTGCCCAGCATTCCACTCCAATGCAGTCGGCGTAGCCGGCGCGGGGCCTCGGCATCGCCGGCGTCCCTGGCGCTGAGCTGTTCGTCCATCTGTTGCATGAACCAGCGGCGCCCATAGATCGCCAAGGCTGCAAGGAGGCCAACGCCCATCGCTGCGACCAGACGACCGTCGAGCAGGAAAGCGACCGCTCCGATGATTCCGGCAACGCGCATCACCAGAAAATGCGCATTGAACATTCCGCGCAAAAGCTGGGCGACGGGCTGGATATCCAGCTTCACCAGCAGGAAGGCCGGAGACGCCAGGGTGAAATAGCCCATCGGAAAGAGTAGGATGATCATGACGGCTACGGCAACGCCATCCGGTGTCATGGGATCGGCCTTTCTCGTCCGCGCCGGCGAGACCTTCCCGCCAGCGTCGCACAATCATAGCGGGAAAATGCGCTTCCGGCACTAGGCTTTGGTCGGACGCCGCGCTGCGAAGGGCGTCATGCCTCGCGGTTCAGGCGGGTTCGAGGCCGAGCGATCGCGCGCTCTCGATCCAGATCGGCAGCTCGCGCTGATACAGGGCGTTGGTTTCCTTGAAGCCGATCGCGGGTTCGAGCACGAACGTGTTGAGAACCTCCTTCACCTTCGGATCGCTGTTGGCAGCGACGCAAAGCTCCGCCAGGCGGTCGACGACCGGCTGCGGTGTCGCTTTCGGCACGGCCCAACCGGAGAAGCCGCTGACGGTGAAGAATTTCGACGTCGCGCCCTGCTCGGGGAGGGTCTTGATATCAGGGATGGCGTCGACCTTCTTCGAATGCACCGCGAACACGGTGCCGCGATCGCTTTGCAAGACCGATTGCGCTGCGGTGTAGCTGCCCATGGCCACATCGAGCGTACCTTCCAGCATGCCCGTCCACATCGGGGCTTCGCCGCGATAGTGGATCGGCTCGATGGCAAGGCCATACTGCTTGTTGAGCTCGTGGACCGTCATATGCGGGGCCGAGCCCGCGCTATAGGTGCCGAAGTTGACTTTGCCGCTCTTGCGCGCAAAGGCGACGAAATCCTCCAGCGTCTTGACGCCGGTTTTCGGGTTCGCCACCAGCAACAGGCCGGCGCCCGGAATGACGCTGACCAGCGTCAAATCCTTGTCCATGTCGTAGCCGGGAGTCTTCATCACCACCCGGTTCATGATGTAGGTGGTCGAGATCGAGCACAGGATTGTGTGGCCGTCGGGCTCTGCGCGGGCGACCTCCGCCGTCCCGATCGCGCCGGCGGCACCGGGCTTGTTCTCGACGACGACGGTCTTTCCGACCTGCTTGGCAATGAATTCACCATAGGCGCGCGCGAGCAGATCGGTCTGTCCGCCGGCGGGATAGCTGCAAATCATGCGGATCTGCCGCGATGGCCACGCAGCCTGCGCCGAGGCGCCACGCGAGACGAAAGGCATCGCGAGTGTGGTGGTGCCGGCGGCGATGAAGCGGCGGCGATCGAGTTTTGCGGACATGATTCTCTCCCGGGTTGTCGCCGACGGTACTGCATCGGGTCGCCTCTGCCATGGGTGGCTGGCGAGACAGATTGGCGCATTCGAAGGGCCGCGCTGGGTGCGCCAGCTGTCCACTAGCGCTGAATGATCTTCAACCAGACGTCGCCAAGGATCGCAGGCTCCCGCGGCGGCAGATAGCTCAGCCCCGCCTGTGTGCCGAATTCGGCGATCTTGCCCTCGGCAGCAAGCCCGGTCAGCGCCTTGTTGACGGCGTCGAGCAGTGCGGGATCGCTGGCCAGCCCGACATAGCCGCGATTGGCCCCGATCGGATAGTAATAGCCGGACGCGGTGATCGCCGTGTCGGGGTGCGCGGCGCGATGGGCGTCGAAGCGGCCGAGGTCGATCAGCGTCGCGTCATAATCGCCACGGGCAAGTGCGCCGAGGAGATCATCGCGGCCGGGGACGAGATGCGTGATGTCGTCGATCAGGCGCCCCTTGTCGAAGGTCATGAGGATCGCATCGCCGAGCGAGCCGCTCTCGATGACGAGGCGCAGGCCGGCGAGATCTCCGATATCGCCGATGTTGCGACCCCGCGCCTTCGGCCCGAGCACGACCGTCATCGGCGAGTAGACATAGGGCTGGCTCGGCGCGAGCACGCCGAGCGCGACGCGGCGGCGCCGGTCGTCGCGCGTGGCGCCGGCAAAATCCGGCAAGCGCGCCGTTTTCATGCCGGGCTTGACGAGGGAGTCCGTCGTCAGCGCGTAGCCGCCGACGAGCGAGCAACGCCCATCGGACAGCAGCGCATTGGCCTCGAGCTGCGGGCTCGAATCCTCGTCCAGCTTGCTCTCGAACCACTGGATCGTCAGCGGCCGTCCGAGCCGGTCGGCGATCGCCTGCGCCAGCAGCACGTCGAAACCCGAGCCGGGCTTGCCCTTGTGATGCACGGAGAGCGGCGGCCTGACCTCGTCGAGACAAATCTTGAGCGGATCGTCGGCCGCGCGTGCAGCTGCGGCCGCCGCCGCGAGAATCGCGGCAATGCTCCAAACGGCCAGCCAGCGCCTCATGGTTTTCTCCGGCTCGAGATGAAGGCCCAGAGATTCCCGATCTCCTCGTCGCTGAGAATGTCAGCCCAGGGCGGCATCTTGTTGTTCTTGCCGTTCTTCACGGTGGTGACGAAGCGCGTCTTGTCGTCGGGGAAGGCGCGCAGGTCCGGCGTGATGGTGCCGGGGTTCATCATGTTGGGGCCGTGGCAGTGCGAGCATTTCTCGGCATAGGTCGACTTGCCGTGGTCGATCTGTGCCTGCACGGGATTGCCGGTTGAATCATCCGCGGCACGAACGGTCGCCGCAAGCGCGACCGTCAGCACCGCGACGGCGGCGAGGATCGCCACCGTCTTGTGAGATAGCTTTCTCAGCATCGTGCCGTGGTTATTGCTTGACCGCAAAAACCCAAAGTGAGCCGCCGGGCGGGACTTTGGCCAGCCGTTCGTCGCCGGAGAACAGCGAGTAGACGCCGCCATAGCCGCTCGTCACGGCGACATACTGCACGCCGTCCTGCTGCCAGGTCACCGGTTGTCCCTCGATGCCCGAGCCGGTCTGGAACTGCCAGAGCTTCTTGCCGGTATCGGCATCGAAGGCCTCGAACTCGCCGGTCAGCGCGCCCGAGAACACGACACCGCCCGCGGTCGACAGCACGCCGGAGAAGCGCGGGATGTCGCTGGGTGCTTCCCACTTCGCCTTGCCGGTCATGGGATCGATCGCCTTCAGATGACCGCGCGGGCCGTCACCCCATTCCCAGAGATCGGTGAGGTCCATGCCGAGATACCATTCACCCTGCTTGAAGGTGGCGGGTTCGGTCTTGTACCTGCCGCCGAAGGCGAGCGTGTTGGCGTAGGCGAGGCCGGTCTGCGGATTGAACGACATCGGCTCCCAGTTCTTGCCGCCGAGGATCGACGGATAGACGGTCACCTTCTTGCCCTCACGCGCATCCTTCGAGACGTCGGTCTCGATGGGACGTCCGGTCTTCATGTCGATTCCCGTCGCCCAGTTGACCTTCACGTAAGGATTGGCCGCGAGCAGCTTTCCGTTGGTGCGGTCGAGCACGTAGAAGAAGCCGTTGCGGTTGGCGTCCATCAACACCTTGGTCGGCTTGCCCTCGACGTTCATATCGGCGAGGACCATCTCGGCCACGCTGTCATAGTCGAACGGATTGTTGGGCGAGAACTGGTAGTGCCACTTGATCTTGCCGGTCTTGGGATCCATCGCCAGCACGGAGCAGGTGTAGAGGTTGTCGCCCGGGCGTACCGCCGAGTTGAACGGTCCGGGATTGCCGATACCCCAGTAAACCGTGTTCAGCTCGGGATCATAGGAGCCCGTAATCCAGGTCGAGCCACCGCCGAGCTTCCAGGTATCGCCCTTCCAGGTGTCGCCGCCGGGCTCATCCGGAGAGGGGATCGAATGGGTGCGCCACAGGTGCTTGCCCGTTGCGGGATCCCAGCCGTCGATGAAGCCGCGGGTGCCGAACTCGGCGCCGGAGATGCCGGTGATCACGACGCCGTCGGCGACCAGCGGCGCCACCGTCATCGAATAGCCTTCCTTGATATCGGCCGCCTTCTGTCGCCACAGCTCTTTGCCGTCCTTGGCGTCGAGCGCGATCACGTTGGCGTCCAGCGTGGTGCGGAACACCTTGCCCTCATAGAGTGCTGCGCCGCGATTGATGATGCCGCAGCAGACGATGCGCGGCGTTTCGGCAGGATACTCGACCTTGGATTTCCAGATCTGCTTGCCGGTCTTGGCGTCGACCGCCATGGTCGCGTTGTGCGACGTCACGTAGATCACGCCCTGGTACACCAGCGGCTGCGATTCCTCGCTGCGATCGTCGTTGAAAGAGTAGTTCCAGACCGGGACAAGGTTCTTGACGCTGTCCTTGTTGATCTGGTTCAGCGTCGAGAAACGCTGAAGATTGTAGCCCATCCCGTAGTTGAGAACGTTCGATGTATCGGTCGCGCCTTTGACCAGCTGCTCGCTGGTTTGTGCACTTGCACAAGTCGATGCAAGCATGACGAGGCTCGCGGCCATCGCAAAGCGTTTCATCCGTCCCTCCCAATATGCGCGCCTATTGACGCTGCGACAGCAACACTCCGCCCGAATGCAAAACGCGTCAATACGAAAGTCGTAATTGCGATGCCGATATGGTAGGCGGCGCGGGATGCCGTCACCTGACGGAGACCTGACAAAGCAACTCTCACTTGTGCGCAGGCGCTGAAGAAATTCCGCGGCATGGAGCAGAGCGCGTGCGCCACGGCAGCGGTCGCGCCGACGGGTTCTGCAAGTTGTGCGGTGCGCAGGCTGCAATTCGGGACTTGAACCGAGGCTCGCTTGTGGACTTATGTCGTTTCGATCCGGTTCGAATCGGAGCTCTTGGTGAGGGAGGTTTTCATGATATCGCGTCGCTCTGTTGCACTTGCGCTCACGATTGCACTGCTGTCCGGTCCGGCATGGTCGGCCTCCGGCAACGCGGTCAAGACGTTCGATACCGACAATGACGGCACCCTCGATCTTGCCGAGGTGAAGAAGGCGGCGGCGGCGTTGTTCGCCAAGCTCGATCCCGATCACGACGGCACGCTCGACGCCCGCGAATTGCGCGGACGGTTAACAGCGAAAGAACTCGCCGCCGCCGATCCCGATCGCGACGGGACTCTCACGCTCGACGAATATCTCTCGGTGGTGGAGCAGCGCTTCAACGCGGCGAATCCCGACAAGGATGGAACGCTGGATGCGAAGGAGCTGAACTCGCGCGCCGGTCGCGCGCTGCTGCGCTTGTTGCGGTGAGAACCGCGCCGCTTGACTGGGAGCGAAGGCGAGTTGCCCGAGAGAGAAATTTGCAAGCGCGATGCGACAGTTCGCTGTGTCAACGGTGCGATTCCAGACTTGCGCTGTGGCTGACGCAGCCCTAGGTTTTCGCCGGCGCGATGTCGCGCTCAATCCCTTGGGAGTCCCCGAATGGCCTGGAAAGCTCCGAAGATCGTGGAAGTGCCGGTCGGCATGGAAATCAACATGTACGCCTGCGCTTTGCGCAAGTAAGACCACAAGTAAGACTGACGACCTGCCGCGGCTTCGATGGCAACCACCGTCGAAGCCGTGGTAGTGTCGGGGATGCGCGCGAGAGCCCTTACATTCTGGACCATAGCCGCCTGCACCGTCGCGCTCGCGCCGGCATGCGTCCGCGCCGAAGAGGGCTTCGATACCGAACACATCTTCGGCTTCATGATCGGTACCGATGTCGGCAATCCCGGCGAGCGCGAATTCCAGACTCAGACGACAGGCCGATTCGGCAAAGGAGGCGGGACCTATCGCGCCCTCTCGCAGGAGGTCGAGATCGAGATCGTGCCGCTGCCGAACTTTCGCATCGAGGTCGGCGGCACTGCCACCCTGCACGACATCACCGGCGTCCCCGACATCGGCGACCGCCGCCAGTTCAATTTTCAGGGCGCTTCGCTCGACCTGCGCTATCGCCTGCTCGATCGCGAGCGCGCGCCATTCGGGTTGACCGTCGCCGCCGAACTCCATGGCGACCGCATCGACGAGACTTCTGGAGCAAAAGGGCGGATGTACGGTACCGATTTCACGCTCGCCTTCGATCGCGAGCTGATCCCGAACTTCGCCATCGGGGCGCTCAACCTGATCTATCAACCCGAATGGGCGCGTTTCGAAATGGCGGGACTGTCCGAAAAGAGTTCGACCATCGGCGCGGCCTTCGCCGGCCTGGTGCGCGTGCGGCCCGATGTGCTGCTCGGCGGCGAGGTGCGCTACTTCCGGCAGTACGAAGGCATCGGCCTCGGCGAGTTCGCAGGACAGGCGCTCTTCGTCGGTCCGACCGCTTATTTCCAGCTTTCCGAGCGCTCGCGCCTGACCATGAGCTGGAGCATGCAGGCATGGGGCCGGCCGGCCGGATCGGGCGGCAATCTCGACCTCGTCAATTTCGAGCGCCACCAGGCAAGGCTGGTCTTTGGAGTTAATTTCTAGCGCTCGGGGAGAGTTGACAGGCAATTCCCGCTTTATTTCGGGCGGCCGGATTGAAACTTCCCGCTCATCGGAACGTAATCTTTTGTGCTAACTTCATCGCCTCTGCGAGGATCCCGGCATGAATCCGATCGACCTGGTGGTGACTGTGTGTGCGTTGCTCTCGCCAGCGACCTGCGAGGAGCAACATCTGGTGTTCAACTATGCGGGGTCGCCGACGCAATGCGCGATGGCTGCGCCGCCCTATATCGCGCAATGGATTGGTGACCATCCGAAGTGGCAGGCGGTGCGGTGGCGCTGCGAATATCCGCATCCGAACGACAAGGCGTAAAGCCCTGAGCTGCGTTGCCGGTCGCGACTGGCTTAGGTCCTCATCCTGAGGAGCTTGCGAAGCAAGCGTCTCGAAGGATGGCCGCAGGGCGACAGACGGGCCTGCATGGTTCGTGACGCGCGTTCCGCGCTCCTCACCATGAGGGGATAACGCTCGTAACGCAGCCCCCGTTACTTGCTGCAGTCCTTCAGATCCTTGTCGGCGATCGAGAACACCGCATCCGCCTTGATCTCGATGTCGCGCACGATGCATTGCCGCGCATTGGGATAGCTGACCCTGGCGTCGTAGCGGCCGGGCTCGACGCCGGTGATGCGCAGCCGCTCGTCGTGGTCGACCTCCTTGTCTTTGTCGTTCAGGCACTGGTTCGGCCCCCACTCGGTCTTCCCGGCCGGGGAGAGCTGGAAGCCGGAGATCGCCTCCGTCGTCAGATTCCAGAGCCGGATACCCTTGCCCTTGGCCTGGGCGAGCGCCGCGCCCGGCATCGCAACCAACAGGATGCCGATCGCAATCAGCGTACGCCGCATGATGACCCTCCCGCGAAGATGTCGTTGGTCCAATTGACCATGAGTTCTCATTGCGATTCAAGCTGCAACGCCGCGAGCTCGGCCCTGATCTTGCCGAGTTCGGCCTCGCTGCGCTCCGCGCGCGGGATGGCAATCGGCACCTCGCGCACGATGCGCGCCGGTCGCGGCGACAGCAAGAACAGGCGGTCGCCGAGCCGGATCGCGTCATCCAGACTGTGGGTGACGAGCAACGTCATCACCGGACGGCGCGCCACCAGCGTCGCGATCTCGTCGCGCAAACGGCCGGCGAGTGCGTCGTCGAGCGAGGCGAGGGGCTCGTCGAGCACGAGCAGGTCAGGCTCGACGGCAAAGGCGCGAGCGAGCGCGACGCGCCGGGCGAGGCCAAGCGACAGCTCGCCTGGAAAATGACTGCGATGCGCGTCCAGCTCCAGGATCCTGAACAGCTCGGCGAGCTTGGCGTCGGTGACATCGGGTGCCGCAAGCCGCACATTCTGCTCGACCGAGCGCCATGGCAGCAGCCGCGGCTCCTGGAAAACCATACCGATCCGCGCTTCCGGCGGGCGCGAGACGCGTCCCTCGAAATCGCGGTCGAGGCCGAGGATAATGCGCAGCATCGTGCTCTTGCCGCAGCCGGACGGTCCGATCAGCACGCCGACCTCGCCGGATTGAAGCGCGAAGCTGACCGGCGCGAGCACCTCCTGCGTCCCGCCCGCGGCACTCTTGAACCTCTTGCCTGTGATATCGACCTCAAGCCGCACGGGGTCGCCATCGTGTTGCGCGGGCTTCGAACGGTTGCACCAGCGCGGTCTCGATCACGAGCACGACGGCGGCGAAGGTTAGCGAATAGGCCAGCAGCCGCGGCGTGTCGAACAGCTGGAAGGCGACGCCGATCTCGAAGCCGACGCCGTTGGGTCGCCCCAGGAGTTCGGCGACCAGCACGATCTTCCACACCAGCGACAATCCGGAGCGGGCTGAGGCTGCGATATAGGGCGCCAGTTGCGGCAGCACGACGTGGCGGAAAGCGCGCCAGCGCGGCATCGCGAACACGCTCGCCATCTCGTCGAGCGAGCGGTCGAGCGCGCGCGCGCCCTCGCGCAGGGTGACGATGGCGGTCGGCAACTTGTTGATGGCGATCGCCGCGATCGCTGCGGCTTCGGTGAGCCCGGCCCAGATATAGGCCAGCACGATCACGACCAGCGCGGGCAGGTTCAGGAGCAGGATTAGCCAGGGATCGCCGAGCCGGTCGGCGAGCTTCACCCGTCCCATCAGATAGCCGATGGCGCTGCCGAGCGACATCGCCAGCACGAAGGCGAGGCTTACGCGGGCAAGCGTTGCGCCGAGATGCAGGAACAGCGCGCCGCTCGATGCTTCCGCGACGACGACGTCGAGCACGGCGGGCGGGGAGGGCAGCTTCGCGGCGCCGACGAAGAGGGCGGCGATCCACCAGATCGCGAGCAACAGGGCAAACGACAGAAGACGCAGCACCTCACTCCCCGGCAACTGCGTGAAAGAACGTGCCGGGATCGAGCTCGGCAGCCGGGCCGACGAGGTCGCGGCCGCCGGTCTCGGCCAGCACGCGGTAGAGCACGCGCGCGTCCCTTTCTTCGTCATCGATGCTCCGGCGCGGAATGCCGTCGCGATAGCGCTCGCGATAAGTCTTGAGCAGGGTGGCATCGCTCGTGCCGGTGAGCGGTGCGATCTTGTCCCAGGCGGCATCGGAGGTCACCAGCAGCTGCTTGGCCTTGCGGGTCATCGCGATGAAGCGCGCCACCGCATCGCGATGACTTGCCGCCCAGGTTTCGTCGAAGACATAGCCGACCGCGGAGACCGCGCCCTTGGCGCCGAGTTTCGGCAATATGTCCTCGATACCGGCAAGGCGTCTAAAACCCTTGGCCTCCAGCTGTGCGCAGAAATTCCAGAAATTGAGGCTCGCATCCATCTCGCCGTCGAGCGCCTTGGCGGCGAGCAGAGGCGGAGCACCATAGACGATGGTCGCCTCCGATTTCAGGTCGATGCCGTCCTGCTTCATGCGCGCCTGGAGCAGCAGCCAGCTCTTGTCGATGGGACCGCCGCCGACGGCGAGCTTGCGGCCCTTCAAGTCGGCGAGCGACTTGATCGGCGAGGAGGCCGGCACCATCACCGCGCCGAGCGCGCTGGAATAGGGATAGAAGGTGAGCTTGGCGCCAAGCGTGCGCTCGCGAGACACCCACAGCCAGTCGGAGAGGATGATGTCGGCATTGCCGGCGCGCAGCGCGATCTTGCCGGCCTCGGGGCTCGCAAGCTCGGCGACGTCGAGCGACAGGTCGGCCTCCTTGTCGAGGCCGTTGGCGCGGATCGCGGCCAGCTCCCAGGAGAATGTTCCGGTCTTCTGCACCGCAAGGCGAATCGTATCCGCGGCGCGGCCGGGCCCGGTTAGCGTCAGCGCCAGCGCCACCGCGAGCGCCAATGATCCACCAAATGTTCTCATCACGTTGTGAGCCGTTTCCTCTGACAGAAGTGCTTTTCAGGACAATACGCATAGCATAGCTTCCGTCGCAACCAGCGGGAGGACGCTCATGAATCTGGCCGGACAGCTACGACCGATTGTCGCCGCATTGGCGGTGTGGGCTGCGACCGCGCTCGCCGCGCAGGCTGAACAGGCCAATGATTATCCGACGTCGGCGCGTGCCGAGTATGTCTATGGCTGCATGAAGGCGAATGGCGAGAGCCGGCAGGCGATCGAACAATGTTCCTGCTCGATCGACGTGGTGGCCTCGATCGTGTCCTATGAGCGCTACGTTACCGCAGAAACCGCGCTCAGCATGTCCCAGGTCCGCGGCAATCTCGGCGTCCAGTTCCGCACCTCGGAGCAGGCGAACTCGGCCGTGAATGATTTGAGGCGTGCCCAGGCGGAAGCCGAGGTGAGGTGTTTCTGACCGCTTGGTTGTACGACCACCGTATTCGTCATGCCCGGGCTTGTCCCCGGGCATCCACGTCTTGGCGGCACCTAAGATCGTGGATGGCCGGGACAAGCCCGGCCATGACGACCGGGAGCCTCACGTCCCCGGCTTCTCCACGTCCCACTCGTTCCGGAACACGTGTCCGTCCGTGTCCTTGGCTTCCGCGCGAAAACGCCTGGCGCCGTTGGATACATAGGTGAAGCGCAGATTTGGATCTTCCGAGATCGAGATGCCGCCTTCCATCGACAGCACGGGGCTGTCGTCCTGCGTCAGCTTGAGCTGGTTGATGAAGAAGGCGGGAATGTAGAGCTGTGTGACCTGGTCCATCTGCAGGCCGGAATTGTTGGGATGGCCGATCATGATCTGCGCTTCCCGCATGCGGCTCGCCGGGGCCTCCTCGCGCGCGAATTGGCGGTAGCGCATCTGGCCGAGCCGGTTCTGGGCCTCCTCGGCATTCTTCCCTGCTGGTGCCGAGCAGCCGCCGGAGGCCTTCACGTAGACTTTCGAGACATAGAGCTGGCCATCGCTGAGCTCGGCCACCGCATGAACGTCGGTGTAATTGTTGACGCGCACGCGGGTCGAGATTTCAGTGACGTTGGCATCCGGTCCGAGCTCGAACTTCGCCGCCATCGGCGCGGGATTACGATCGATCACCAGCGTGATCGAACGGATGCGGCGGGCATCGCCGGGCGAGAGCTTGCTGCGCAGGGTCACCGGCACGATGGCCGCGTCTTCGGCACGATACGGCATCTCGATTCCAATGACATTGCCGCCGTCATTCATCGGACGGCTGCTGAAGATGTCCTGCACCAGGCCCGGCCAGGGATCGTAAGCCTCTTCCGCCTGCGCCGGCACGGCGAATGCAATGCCGAGGAGCAGGGCGATCAGAGGCAGTCGGCGCGTGCATCCCGTCATGGTCATGGTCCCGCGGACGAAGCAACGTTTCACGCATCGTAGCGCGTCCGCTACTCCCATTCAATTTCCGAAAATGCTGCGGTTGCGTTGCGGGCGTTGTAGTCGTCGAACAGCTCCCAGTGCGGCCGTTCCGAGGCGGCGGCCCTGTCTGCAGCGGTTCGGATCGGCTCGCCCTTCTTGTTCGACGCCCGGATGTCCGCCAGCAGTGCCGTCAGATAGCGCCGTTCATCGGTCAGCGCGGCAGGCCATTCACTCACAGGTCCGTGACCGGGAACGACGCGCTGCGCCGGAATGCTCTCGAGTTCCGCGAGGATGCGAAGCCAGCCGCGAATGCTGCCGTCCATCACCGGAATATGGCGGAGGAAGATGAGGTCGCCAGTGAACAGCGTCTTCGTCATCTCATCGAACACGGTCAGGTCATTGTCGCTGTGCCCGGCCGGCCAAGCCCGCAGGTTGAGGCGGCGCGCACCGAGATCGAGCATCAGGGTGTCCGTGACGAGCATTGTGGGCGGCACGATTTTCACGGGAGATATCAATTCGTCGCCCATGATGCGCCTAAAATTGTCGAGATAGTACGGCCCACGGGCAGCGAGCGCCCGCGGCAATCGGCTGTGACCGACGAAAATGGTGTCCCCGGCGACGAAAGCCGCATTGCCGAAAACATGGTCGGGATGGCCGTGGGTATTGATGACGTAGCGGATCGGCTTGCTGGTGCGGGCCCGCACCGCCGCCAGCAGCGCCTCGCCCTCGCGAACGCTACCGCCGGTATCAATCACGGCCACCGCATCTTCGCCCACGATGAAGCCGACATTGGCGATGTCGCCCTCGTTCTCGCGGGTCATCAGGGCGATGGTCCCGGAGTGTACGAAGATTCCCGGCGCGACTTCGCTCACAGGCAATTCGGCCGCTGCGGCGCATGCTAGCGTCGCTGTTACCAGGGACAAGGCTGCGATCACGAGAGCGATGCGAGACACTTTTCAGCCTCAGTTCAAAGGTTGCGCGCATTGCACTGCAACAAAGAAAGCCAGCACAAAGTCTGGCAAAACATGGCGCGTCATGCGTTGCATGGCTAGCATTCAAACAAGCCTAGGAGGAAGCGCGATGACGGAGGCCGGACGACATCGTCGCTGGTTGCTTTCACTGAGTATCCTGGTTGCGTCTTGCGCGTTCGGCGACGTCGCCATAGCGCAGACCAACGAGACGGGTGACCTCTCGTTCGAACTGGTCGACCCCAAGGTGCTACGCGTCTGTTCCGACCCGCGCAATCTGCCGTTCTCGAATGAGAAGGGCGAGGGGTTCGAGAACAAGCTTGCCGAGCTGTTTGCGGACAAGCTCCAGAAGAAGCTCGACTATGTCTTTTTTCCGCAAGCCACCGGCTTCGTGCGCATGACGCTCGGCTCGCATCGCTGCGACGTCATCATGGGCTTCCCCCAAGGCGATGACCTCGTGCAAGGCACCAATCCCTACTACCGCACGAGCTATGCCTTGGTCGCGAAAGCAGGTAGCGGGCTGGAGGAGGTCGACACGCTGGAGGATGCCAGGCTCAAGGGCAAGCATGTCGGCATCGTCGCCGGCACGCCGCCTGCGACCAACATGGCCATTGCGGGACTGATGGGTGATGCAAAGCCCTATCCGCTCATGATCGACACGCGCTACGACAATTCGGCGCAGGCAATGATCGATGATCTCACGGCGGGCAAGATCGACGCCGGCGTGCTGTGGGGACCGATGGCAGGGTTCTACGCGAAGAAGGCGGGGTCGCTTCATGTCACGCCGCTGGTGAAGGAAACCACCGGGCCAAAACTGGTCTATCGCATCGGCATGGGCGTGCGTGGCGCCGACCAGAACTGGAAGCGGCAGCTCAACAAGCTGATCCAGGAGAACCAGGGCGAGATCAACAAGATCCTGCTCGATTTCGGCGTGCCGCTGCTGGACGAGAACGATCGGCCGCTTGGCGCGGAGACGACCAAGAAGGCACCATGAGGCAGACGCCATGAGGCGGCACCTTGCGGCTGCGCTGGTCGGCGCCGTGCTGGTGGCGCCGGTCGTTGCGCAGCAGCAGGAGCCGTTCGAGCCCGAAGGCTATCGCACCGACAACTACCGCGCGCCCGTGCCGCCGACGCTCGGCGGCGCGCGCGTGCTGTCGACGTCAGAAGCCGAGGCGATTTGGCGCGCGAAGAGCGGCGCCTTCATCGACGTGCTGCCGCGCGCGCCGAAGCCGAAAAACCTTCCCGCGGGTACCGTTTGGCGCGAGGCGCCGCGCAAAAATATTCCGGGCAGCATCTGGCTGCCGGATACCGGCTACGGCACGCTGCCGCCCGCCATGGACGACTATTTCCAGCGCGGCCTGGCGCGTGCATCACACGGCGATAAGAACGCGCTGCTCGTGATCTATTGCCTGGCCGATTGCTGGATGTCCTGGAACGCCGCCAAGCGCGCGCTCGCGTATGGCTACTCCAACATCGCCTGGTATCCCGATGGCACCGACGGCTGGGAGCGTGCAAAGCTTCCTACTGAGGAGGCGCAGCCCGAGCCGCGGCCGGAGCAATAGGCAAGAGATCGTCATGCCTGGGCTTGCCCGGGCATCCACGTTCTTGGTGCCTCGTGGCTGTGCGTGGATGGCCGGGACAAGCCCGGCCATGACGCCCTGTCGCACGTGGGAAGAGGCGAGGAAAAGCTTACTGCTTCTGCAACTTCGTCAGCGTGCCCGTCCCGTTATTGTCGGTCGCAGAGTAGCTCACCCTGTCGCCGGCGTGGACGGCGTCGAGCATCGCGGCATCCTTGGCCTTATACTCCTGGAGCGCGCCGGCGCCGCCTGCGCTGCCGCCGACTGTGCCCTTCTGCGTCTGCTGGATCGAAATCGTGCTGTTGAGCCGATCTATCCGGGTGACCATTCCGGTCAGATCGTCAGCGAATGCGCTGCTTGCGAGCATGCTGATGGCTGCAGCGCCTGCGAGGATGAATTTCGTGGTTCCCATCGAGGCCTCCCGATGCCTTGGATTACCCGTCGACAAGACATCCTAGACCGATTTGGTTCCGGCATATAGCACGGCGGCAGGTTAATGATCGCCATGGAGGCGCGGGAACCGGCCGCAAGCGGTCAATGAGGCTGACTCTATTCCATTTCCTGCTGGATCACGCGTCCAAGCGCAAACAGCCGCTGGTCGATGGTGGTGGGAACCTCGCAGACGAATCGCACCACCTTGTGGCGGTCCTCGAAAATGCGAGTCTTCCAGATCAGCTCGTTGCTGAGCGCATCGACCTTAGCCTCGTCGCGCGGCGTGGCGCCTTGGAGCGCCTGAAGCTGGACGCTCTCCTCGCGGATCTTGTCGGCGGCTTCGCGCTGCTTGCGGCTGACGCGTTCCAGCCCGCTCATGACCTGCGAGCGCTGAGCGTTGAGCGTGTCGAACAGGCCTGCGAACAGCAGTTTTGCGTTCGTGGTCTTGTCGGCCGCGGAGCCCGCCAAAAACTCCTTCACCAACTTCTCGCCCTCGTCCAGCGGCGTCTTGCGTGCCGACAGTTTGGCGACCAGCGCGCTGACCTTGGCGTCGTCCTTCCATTTGTTCTGCACGTCGTCGAGCGGAGGACCGGCCCATACGGCGGCGAGCGAAATTTCCGGCACTTTGGCCTGCGTGCAGGGCCAATCCGGATAGCGCGGATCGGCCGCGCGTGCCGCCGTGCTCGCGGCTGCGAGCATCAGAGCGGCCATGGCCAGAACCCGAACCGTCATCCTTCGCCTCCCGCAGGCCCCCGTCGCGCCAGCCCGCGCGAGGGATCATAGGCCAGAATCGCGCCGATCATGAAGACGATTGTGCAGGTCGCGACCACCGCCAGCGAGATCCAGTTGATCTGTCCGTACAGCGCGAAGCGGATCAGCTCGACCGCATGGGTGAACGGATTGGCCTCGCAAACATAGTAGAGATATGGGCTGCCCTCCTGCACCCGCCAGAGCGGGTAGAGTGCCGATGAAGCGAAGAACATCGGGAAAATGACAAAATTCATCACGCCGGCAAAGTTCTCCAGCTGCTTGATGCCGGAGGAGATCAGCATGCCCAGCGAGCCCAGCATCAGTCCGGACAGGATCAGGGCCGGCAGCACGGTGAGATAGCCCGATAGGGGAGGGGTGATGTCCCAGAACCAGGCTATCAGCAGGAACGCGTAGACCTGGAGCAGCGACACCGCGGTGCCCGCGAGCAGCTTGCAGAACAACAGGTAGCCGCGCGGCAGTGGGCTCACCAGCAGCGTGCGCATGTTCCCCATCTCACGGTCATAGACCATCGAGAGCGAGGACTGCATGCCGTTGAAGAGCTGGATCATGGCCATCAGCCCCGGCGCGATGAAGACCTCGTAGAGGATGTAGGTCTCGTAGGGCGGGATGATGGAGATGCCGAGCACCTGGCGGAAACCGGCGGCGAAGATGAACAGCCAGACCAGCGGCCGCACCAGCGCCGAGACGAACCGCTCGCGCTGGTGCAGGAAGCGCAGTCCCTCGCGCCAGACAATGCCCGTGAGGCAGGTCATGTATTCGGCGGCCGAGAAGCCGCGCTGCGCCTCGCGCGTGGTGATGCTGCTCATGCGCCGCCGCCCGGCAGGGTCTGCGCGCCGGTCAGGCGCATGAAGGCGGTGTTGACGTCCTGCGCGCCGGCTTCCGCGACGACGCGGCTCATCGGTCCCTGCGCCAGCACCTTGCCCTGATGCAGCACCACGAGATCGTCACCGGCCATGATTTCGTCGAACAGATGCGTGGCCCAGAGTACGCCGATGCCTTGCTCGCTCACGAGCTGGCGCACATGGCTGATGATGTCGGCGCGCGCCTTGACGTCGAGGCCGACGGTCGGCTCGTCCAGCAAGAGCAGGCGCGGCCGGTGCAGCAGCGCCCGGGCGATCTCCAGCCGCCGCATCTGCCCGCCCGAGAGATCGCGCACCTTGCTGCCGGCGCGCTCGGTAAGCCCGATGCGACCGAGCAGCTCGGCGGCTCGAGCGCCGGCTTCGCGGCGGCTGATGCCGTGGAGTGCGGCGTGATAGAGCAGGTTCTGCGTCAGCGACAGATCGAGATCGAGCGTGCGCGGCTGGAACACGACGCCGAGCAACCGCAGCGCCTCGCCGGGACTCTTGCTGATGTCATGGCCGAAAATGCCGACGCGGCCGGACTGGATGCCGAACAGGCGCGTGATCAGCGAGAACAGCGTGCTCTTGCCCGCCCCGTTGAGGCCAAGCAGGGCCGTGAAGCTCGCGGGCTGCACGTTGAAGGACACGTCCATCAGCGCGCGGCGCGGTCCATAGGCGTGGCTGACGTCGTCGATCGATAGCGCGGGCACGGTCGCCGGATCGGGCCTTGGTGTTTCGCGTTGTTCGGCGATGGGAACAGGGCTGGTCATGGCGCGATCGTGATACCCCAGGGCAGTTCGCCCACTTGAATGGTCTTGATCACCTTTTGCGCGGCGACGTCGATGACGGAGACGTCGTTCGAGACGCCATTGGTGGTGAGCAGAAATTTTTCGTCCGGGGTGAATGCCATGTGCCAGACCCGCTGTCCCACCAGCAGATATTTCGTCACCTTGCGCGAGGCGGTATCGACCACGGCGACGCGATTGGCGGGACCGAGCGCGATGAAGGCGGTCTTGTCGTCCCGGGTCATGCCGATGCCAACGGGCTGGATCGCCTCTTTCCTCAACCCCGGAATCTCGAAATTGATCTTGCCGGTCACCTCGTGCTTTCCGGGGTCGATGATCGAGACGGTGCCGCCGATCTCCGAGGACACCCACAATTCGGAAGCGTCGTGCTTGAATTCGGCAAAGCGCGGTCGCGCGTCGACCAGCACGTTGGCGACGATCTGGCGCGACGACGTGTCGATGAAATGCGCCATGTTGGTGGTCTCGGACGTGTTGATCAGCGTCTTGCCGTCCGGGCTGATGGTCATGCCCTCGGGCTCGACGCCGACCTGGATGTCGCCAAGGCGAGCGCGCTTCTCGAGGTCGATCACGGTCACTGTGTTGTCGTTCTCGTTGGCGACATAGAGGACCTTGCCGGCGGCATCCTGGGCGAACAATTCAGGGTCGGGACCGGAGGGCAGGCTGTCCACCACGGTTTGCGTCTTCGCGTCGATCATCTGGATCGTGTCGTCGTCGCCGACCGCGACCATCACGAACTTTCCGTCGCGCGTGAAGTCGATGCCACGCGGGCGCTGGCCGACCTTGATGGTCTTGGTCACCGTCCAGCTTTCGGTATCGATCACCGACACCGTGTTGCTCTTCTCGTTCGAGACATAGGCGATGAACGCATGCGCCGGCGCTGCCGCCAGCGCCAATCCGGACAGCAACCCAACACGCCACGCGCGGAACGTCCAAGTCCTCACTTTAATGTCCTCACTTCAGCTTGCATTTGCTCTCCGGGCGGTCATAGCCGAGCGTGTCGAGCTCGGAGACCTGGTGCAGGAAACCTTCTTGCGGCGACACCGACACCACCATGCGGCCATCGACCAGCAGGATCGGCTGGCGCAGCTGCAGGTTCCAGTCGCGCAAGGTCAGCTTCGTGCCCTTGAAGGCGGCGACCGAGAACTCCGGGCCCTTGATGAAATCGGTGACCTTCTTGACCTCGCCGGAATTGGTGCGCGACGTGGCCTCTCCGATCATGCGCACGGCGGTCCACGCCTGCATGTCGAGCGCAGTCATCCGCCGCGCGTTGAGCTTGACGAAGCGGTTCTGCATCTGGATCGCGCCCCACTGGTCCTGCGCAGCGTCCCAGCTCCGCGGCACGAGGCCGGCCGAGCCCGCGACAGGCCGTGGATCCCAGGTGCGATAGGGCAGGTAGGCGCCGAACACCTCGCTCTCGTCAGCGGCGACCAGTACATCATAGGCCGGAGCTTGTTGGGTGAACACCGGCATCTGCCGCTGGATCAGCGTCACGCCGGAGTCCGTGCGGCGCGCGCCGCCTTTGTCTTCGAAGCTGCGCTCCTGCACGATCTTGGCGCCGAACCGCGTCGCGGTGCGCCGGAGCGCATCGGCGAACAGTCTGTCCTCGTCATGCGAGCCAACCACGAGCAGCCAGCGCTTCCATTGCTTCCACACCAGATACTGACCGAGCGCATCGGCCAGCATTGCGCGCGTCGGCGCGGTGTGGATGACGTTGGCACGGCAATCGGCCTCGCGCAGCCGCTCGTCGATCGCGCCGGCGTTGAACAGCAACGTGCCGCGCTCGCGCAGGGCGTCGGCGACCTTCAGCAGCGTGTCGGCCGGCAGGTCGGCGATGATGAAGCCGTTGCGTGCGGCGAGCTCTGTCGCGGCCTGCACGGCATCTTCGCCCTCCTTGATACGACGCTCCTCCAGCGCAAATCGCTGGTTGAGGAATTTGCCGGTAGTGTTGTTGTCCTCGATGGCCAGGCGTGCGCCGGCGACGCCGTCATTCTCCGCGGGCTGCTCGACCAGCGACAGCGTTGATCTGGTGCCGGCGATTCCGAGATAGCCGACGCCGATCATGACAGGGTCGGCTGCGAGCGCACTCGTCGCAGCAAAACCCAGGCAGATCAGGCCGACCAACCATCGGATCATGTTTCCTCCAGATGTTCTCCCCGGCTTGACCGCCGATGGAGAATTGTCTCTGCTAAAGCATGACCGATTTGTCAGGGCATGCAACCCCGCATTTCGTCCTCACGCCGCCACGCCGGGAATCACGATCATGCGAGCGCTGATATGTTTCGCCGCTTTGCTGTTGACGGGCTCGGCCGCATTCGCCGATCCGCCGAAACTCGCGGTGTTCGATTTCGAACTGATCGACACCAGCCTGCCTGGCGAGTTCTACGGCTCCAAGCCCGAGGAAGCGCGGCTCGACCTCATCAGCGAGCAGTTGCGCAAGGCACTGGTTGAGTCAGGCAGGTTCCAGCTGATCGATATTGCGCCGGTCCGGGATGCGGCCCGTCACGCCAATCTGCAGGCCTGCGGCGGCTGCGACCTCAAGCTTGCCGGGCAGCTGGGTGCCGATTTGGAAATCACTGGCATGGTGCAGAAGGTCTCGAACCTGATCATCAATCTGAACATCTACCTGCGCGACGTGAAGACCGGCAACATGATCACGGCCGCCAGCGCCGATATGCGCGGCAACACCGATGAATCCTGGACGCGCACGATGAGCTATCTGATCCGCAACCGCTTGCTGGCGCCGAACTACGGCAAGCCGTGAGGGAGATATTTACCCCTTCAATCGCTCCGCATGCCAGTGCAGGTGATCGCCCATGAAGGTCGAGATGAAGTAATAGCTGTGGTCGTAGCCCGCCTGCCGCCGCAGCGTCAGCGGAATGTTGGCCTTGGCACAGGCCGCCTGCAGCAATTCAGGACGAAGCTGCTCTTTCAAAAAGTTATCGGCCTCGCCGACGTCGACGAGGAAGCCTGAAAACTTCGCGCCGTCCTCGATCAGCGCCACCGTGTCGTGGCTGCGCCAAATGTCCTTGTTCGGCCCGAGATAGCCGGTCAACGCCTTGATGCCCCAGGGCACGAGCGACGGCGCGACGATCGGCGCAAAGGCGCTGGCCGCGCGAAAACGGTGCGGGTTGCGCAGCGCGACCGTCAGCGCGCCATGGCCGCCCATCGAATGGCCCATCACCGATTGGCGCTTCGCATCGACCGGAAAATTTTCCGCCACGAGTTTCGGCAGTTCGTCGGTGACGTAGCTCCACATGCGATAATTGCTTGAAAACGGCGCTTCCGTCGCGTCGACATAGAAGCCGGCGCCAAGACCGAAATCATAGGCATTATTGGCATCGCCGGGCACGTCGGGGCCTCGCGGGCTGGTGTCGGGCGCGACGAAGATCAAGCCGAGCTCGGCGCAGGCTTTGCGGAATTCGCCCTTCTCGGTGACGTTGGCGTGCGTGCAGGTGAGGCCGGAGAGATACCAGACCACAGGCAGCTTGGCGCCCTGTGCGTGCGGGGGAACATAGACCGAGAACGTCATGTCGGTTCCGGTCGCCTGGCTGGCATGGCGATACACGCCCTGCACGCCGCCATAGGATGTATTGGTCGAGACAGTCTGGATCGTCATGCCGTTATGCTCCGTGGCATCAAACCACATCAGGATTGCAACGCTTGTGTGACCGAATTCGCGGCGGCCGTCAGGCCACGCCGCTGTCGATCGCCAGCCGCACCAGCTCGACAGAGGTTTTCACCCCGAGCTTCTGGCGCATGATGGACGAGGTGTTGGCGACAGTCTTGTAGGACGACTGCACCAGCCAGGCGATCTCGGATAGGCTCTTTCCGGCGCTGAGCAGCCGCAAAATCTCCATCTCGCGCGCGTTCAGCTTCGACAGCGGGCTTTGCGCCAGCGCGGGTCCCGCAAAGGCGATGCTGCGCGCGATCGCGCTCGGCAGATAGGTGCCGCCGCCGCCGACGGTGCGAATCGCCTCGACGAGATCGTCGGGGTCACCGGTCTTGGAGACATAGCCCTTGGCGCCGCACTCGATCGCCCGCGCGGCAAAAGCAGGGTCGTCGTTCATGCTGAACATGATGATCCGGGCCTCGGGCGCGCGCTCGAGGATGCGGCGCGCGAGCTCGAAGCCGGACACGGTCGGCAGGTTGATGTCGATGATCGAGAGGTCGGGGCGCTCGACGATGAAGACGCACTCGCCGTCTTCGGCGTCGGCGGCCTCCAAAATCTCGATCTCGCCCTCGTCCGCCAGCACGGCACGGCAGCCGGAGGCGACGATGGGATGATCGTCGACGATCAAAATGCGCATAGGCGTTCCTCGCGACAGCGTCTTGGCCTGTTTCGCGCCCGGCCGGGATTGCTGTACGCTTTCGATTAGATATCGGGCGCTTCGCCTCTGTCAACGTTATCGGACAAGGGGCAGGCCAATCCTTCGCGGGGGCACGGGCGATACCAATGTGGCAAAATCTATCCTTGCGCGGGCGCATCAACCTGCTGCTGGCGCTGCTGCTGGCGCTGGGACTCGCCGTCAATATCGGCCGCCAGGTCGCGGAAGCCGGGCCGCGCGTGCAGGCCGAGGACCAGAGCGTGATCCGGCTCGCGCGCGAATTCATCGAGATGATCGTTGCGGATCTCAACGAGGCGCCCGATCCGGATGCCAGGCTGAACCAGATCGCACGCGACCTCAGCCGCCTGCGCCATGTCAGCATCGCGCTTCGGGACGAAGCCGGCCGTCCGCTGACGCAGCCCCGGACCGACGCCGATGACGACACCCGCGCGCCGCCGGCCTGGTTCGTCAGCCTGGTTCATCCCGAGCAGACCGCGGTGAGCGTGCCCGTCTCGATCCATGGCAAGCCGGGTTCGCTGCTGATCACCTCCCATCCCGATGACGAGATCGCCGAGATCTGGGACGCCATCGTGACCCAGCTCGAGGTCGGCTCGGTGATCGCGCTGGCGCTGTTCCTGGTGATGATGAATGTGATCGGCCGGGCATTGGCGCCGCTCCAATCCCTTGCGGACGTGATGGCCGAGCTCGAAGACGGGCGTTATCAGGCGCGCGTCGCGCCGGGCGGCGCGCCGGAACTCGCCGCGATCTGCACCAAGCTCAACCATCTTGCGGCAACGCTCAGTGACGCCATCGAGGACAAGCGGCGCCTCGCCGAGCGAACGGTGTCGCTCCAGGACGTCGAGCGCAAGGAGATCGCGCGCGAGCTCCATGACGAGTTCGGGCCATACTTGTTCTCGCTACGCGCGCATGCCAGCGCGCTGGCGAAGCAGGCGGACGGACGCGCCCCGAATGCGGAGGCCGTGCGAAAACACGGCAGTGCCATGCTGGAGCAGATCAACGCGCTTCAGCAGTTCAATCGCCGCGTGCTGGAGCGCCTCCGGCCAGTCGGCCTGGCCGAGTTCGGCCTGCGCCAGGCGCTGGAATCGCTGTCGCGGCTGTGGCGGGAGTCGCATCCCGATGTCACCATCGAGACCGTGATCTCGCCGGCGCTTGGCGTCACCGGGGAGACCGCCGACCTCACCATCTACCGCATCGTGCAGGAGGCGCTCACCAACGTGTTCCGCCACGCCGGCGCGACCTCGGTTAACGTCGTCATCGAGCCGGTGGCGGAGGCGGCAAGCGACGGCCGCAGCTGTGCCCGGGTGCGGGTCAGCGACAATGGCCGCGGCATGGAGCCCGGCCAAAAGCTCGGCTTCGGGCTCGTCGGCATGCGCGAGCGGATTCTCGCGCTGGGCGGCACGCTCAACGTCGTCTCGGGTGACGGTGGTCTGACCGTAGAGGCCCTGGTCCCGACGGCAGCGGCCTGATCGCGTCGGGAAAAATTCCCGATTTGGTCGGGAAATTTGGTGCGATACGGCCCGACCTTTTGTGGCTGGCGCACGCATTCCTGCCGATTACACTCGTCTCGACCAACCGGGGGAAGATCAAAACAGTCGGTGGTCACGGATGGGAAGGCTGGGATGGGCGATCGTGTTTGGTTCAAGCGTTTTCGGTTCAAGCCTATTGGGTTCAAGCCTCTTGGGTTCAATCGTCGTTTGTTGATCGCCTTGGTTTCGACCGGGCTGCTCTCCGTCTTCGCGATCCCCGCGGGGGCCGCGCAGGACGAGGAAACCAACGTCCAGAACCTGCCGCCGGTCGAGGTGACGGCGCCGCCGCGGTCAACGGCGCGGCGCACCGCGTCATCGCGTCCGGTCGCGCACATCGGAGCGCCGTCATCCGCCAGCCCCAAGACGCGCCTCTACGTCTATCCGACCGCGCCGGGTACCGGCAGAGGTCTTGACGTCGACAAGGTCCCCTCGGCGATCAACGCCGTCGACGCCAGCCAGATCAAGCGCACCGGCTCGCTGAACATCACCGACGCGCTTCGCGACAACATCGCCGGCGTCAACATCAGCGAGGTTACCGGCAATCCATTTCAGCCGGATGTCGAATTCCGCGGCTTCGTTGCCTCGCCGGTGACGGGCACGCCGCAAGGCCTCGCTGTGTATCAGAACGGGGTTCGCATCAACGAGGCCTTCTCCGACGCCGTCAACTGGGACCTGATCCCGACCGCGGCGATCCGGTCGGTGACGCTCGTGACCAACAATCCCGCCTTCGGCCTCAACGCGCTGGGCGGCGCGATCAATTTGCAAATGAAGGACGGTTTTACCTATCAGGGCGCGGAGCTTGATCTCATGGGCGGCTCGTTCGGCCGCATTCAGGGCTCGGCGCAATGGGGCAAGACGGTCGACAAGAACTACGGCGTCTATGCCGCGCTCGAAGGCCTGCACGACAACGGCTTCCGCAATTTCTCCCAATCGGACGTGCGGCGCTTCTACGGCGACGTCGGTTACAAGGCGGGCGACAGCGAATTCCACGCCAACATGGGCGTCGCCAAGAACGATTTCGGCGCCAACGCCACCGTTCCCGCCGAGCTGCTCGACAAATATTGGGGCGCGACCTACACGACCCCGCAGACCACTTCCAACCGCGTCGGCTATCTCAACCTGACGGGCAAGGTCGATGCGACGCCGACCTGGACACTCGAAGGCACCGCGCATGTGCGCAGGTACGAGCAGAAGCTCGTCGACGGCAATCCGACCGACGCGCAGGAATGCACTGACCCGGGGCTCGCTGGGCTTCTTTGCTTCGGCGACGGCGCCACACCGGCAAACGGCGTGAACGGCCTGCCGCTTGCCAATCCTTTCGCGTCCGGGACCATCCTCGGCGAGATCGACCGGAGCTCGATACGTTCGACCACCTTCGGCGTGTCGGGGCAGGCCACCAACACCGACCAGCTGTTCGGCCACGACAACCGCTTCGTGATGGGCGCGACCTATGACGCCAGTGTCACGCGCTATAACGCCACCGCCGAAATCGGCACGATCGGAGAAAGCTACGTCGTCAGCGGCGGCGGCCTCTTCCTGGGGCCGACTGGCGTACCTGATACCGTTGCCGGCCCTGTCTCGCTGCGGACCGTCAATCAATATAACGGCCTCTACGCAATGGACACGTTCAATATCACGGACGCCTTCGCCGTCACCGGCGGCGGCCGGTTCAACGTCGCGCGCATCACGCTGGAGGATCAGCTCGGGACCGATCTCAACGGCGATCACACCTTCACCCGCTTCAATCCGGTAATCGGCGGCACCTACAAGATCACGCCGGAGCTGACGGCCTACGCCGGCTATTCCGAGGCCAACCGCGTTCCGACGCCGCTCGAGCTCGGCTGCTCGGATCCAGCCCGTCCCTGTCTGATTGCCGCGTTTCTCGTCTCCGATCCGCCATTGAAGCAGGTCGTGTCCAAGACCGTGGAAGCGGGCCTGCGCGGCAGCAGGGAGCTGAACATCGGCACGCTCGGCTGGAAAATCGGCGGCTTCCGCGCCACCAATTACGACGACATCGTCGCCGTTCCCGCAGTCGGCCGCACCGGCTTCGGCTATTTCTCCAACGTCGGCCGTACCAGGCGTCAGGGGCTCGAAGCTGAGGTCAACATCAAGTCGCCCACGCTTCAGTTTCAGGCGAGCTACGCTTTCGTCGACGCACGCTATCTCGACGCTTTCGCGCTCGGTTCCGAAAGCCCGTTCAGGGATACTGTCACCGAGACCATTCAGGTGCTACCCGGCAACCAGCTCCCCGCGATCCCGCGCCATCGCGTCAAGGTCGGCATCGACTATGCCGTCACCGACGTGTGGAAGGTTGGCGGCAACGCGCTGTTCGTCTCCAGCCAATATCTGGTCGGCGACGAGTCCAACCAATATACGAAGCTGCCGTCCTACACCGTGTTCAACTTGCACACGTCCTACCAGGTGACCAAGAACGTCCAGCTCTACGGCAAGATCGACAATATCTTCGACAGGCGCTACGCGACCTACGGACAGTTCTTCGACCGCGAAGCCGTGCCCAACTTCACCAATGGCGGTGCCGAGTTCACCGACCCGCGCTCGCTCAGTCCGGCAAGGCCGCGTGCGTTCTATGCGGGGATGCGGGTGACGTTCTGATCTTGGCTCGGTAAGCCCGGGTTGGCGCCGCCCGGCATGGCGTGTCACGCCGGCTCTGCTCTACCTCAAGCCGATTGACTCATTGTTCATGTTTTGTTCTTATGCTGCTCGTCCAGCCAAGGGAGCGAGCCATGGACAACCGCATCAACGAAATCCGCAGGATCATCAGGGCGTTACGCGTCAGCATGCGTGAGGCCGAGGCGATCATGCATGAGCAGATCAACAGGGACGAGGACTGCAGCTTCGTCGCAGGCGAAGTCATGAAGATGCGCACGGTAATGAGCGGGCTCGTTCAGGAGCGGGCCGCGCTCGGAGACACCGACCCGATCGTCGTCGCCAGCCTGTTCGTTCCCCGCCGTCGGCCGATGCCATCGCGCGTCGGGGTTGAGAAGCGCAGCCTTGTTCCGCCGCGAAAGATGGCACGAGCATGAAGGGGGAGAGGCCGACCTACTTCTCCGACATGCAGGAGCCGCCGGAATTTCTGAAGGCGCTTCATCATGCGCGGCGCCTGTCCTGCCTCGAGGGTTGGTGCCGCATGCACATCGAGGCCATCCAGGTTGCGATTGATCAGTACGCGGAGGCGGCTCTCGGTAACCGGGAGTTCTTCCTCAATAAGCCGCACAGCATCGGTGGAAGTCGCAGCGGCGGCGACGTGCCGTGACAGCGGTGCGTGTCAGCGTATCGACCTTTTGACATCTCCGATGATCCCGCCCGCCGGCGAAGCTTGGCGTCGCGTTGTTTTTACCGATTGGAAACCATAGCGAATGATCCTAAAATTGTAACGAAACTGTTCGGCTGTCTCTGCGTCGGTTCGTCGGAGGGCCCGTCCGATGACAGAGCACCAGTTGAGAGAGCAGGAATTCCAGATCGCGCGGTACCGGCATTTGGAGCGCGAAGTGACCGATCCACTTGCCGCCTGTCTGCTTCACAGCATCATTGAAGACCTGGAGGCCGAGCTGCGCAGGAATAGCCCGGATTGGCTCGGGCCGCGCGATTAACGCTTTGTTAGCGCTGATCGTGTCGATATGCGCGAGGAAATACCAGGGGAGACTGCTCCCATGTTGAAGGACGGCACCTACGCCGCCTGGTACAAGACGCCGCTCGATCAGGGGACCGGGATCGTCCATATCGCAGACGGACAGATCTGGGGCTGCGACAGCCTGATGACCTATCACGGCTCTTGCAAGGTCGACGGCGATCGCTTCACCGCCACCGTGTCGACGAAGCGCCATACCGACGGACGCGCAACCGTGTTCGGCGTCGACGATGAGCTCACGCTGGACATCGAGGGAAACTGCCCGGGCAAGGTGGCAACCTACACGGCGACGGCAGCGCAAGCGCCGGGAATGATCCTCCAGGGTACGCTGATTCTGACGGAACAGCAGGCGCCCGCACCTGAACGAACCGGGCAGATGCCGCCGTTCAATCCCGACAAGCTGCCAAAGTTGCCGAAGCGCTCGCGCTGATCGCGGAAGCCCGCGCGCCACCGCGGCGGAAGGACCTCATGTCTGCTCCCGACCCAGGCAGACATTCCGCAATCCAGGCTCGCCAAGCAACGAGAACGGTCCCGTCGTTGGTCATGGCAACACCGAGCCAATTCATCCGCGCTGGATTCCCGCCGTCATCAAGCGATCACTGCGAATACGAAAGCTGATCTTCCGTGACGACTCGCTCGATTTTCTCCGACTTGCACTTGATGCGGTATCGGAGACGTCCATCGGACTCGATGGGCATATGCTGGACGATGGTGTAAATCATCGGTGGCTCAGTTGCGGCACGTCCTTGTGGGCCTTGGGGCTGGTGGCGAACGTCTTCATTCAGCTTGTAGGCATACGACATATATCTACCTCGAATTCACGGTGGCTCTGACGCGGGTCAGTCATTGTATCCCTGGCAGGACAGGCGCTTGGTCAAGCGGAAGAGGTTACCACAGTCTGATGCGGTCAAACCGCGTCATAAGTCAGTCGTTCTCTTGCTTGACCGGTGCAGACAGACAATCGCCCAGAGCGGAGCGGCGATGGCTGCAGCATACGCCATATTTGCGAAGTTTGGTCGTAATTTCCGAGCGGTATATGGCATTCTGTGAGCCTACGGGCCCTCGTATCGAGGGAACTGACAACTTCCTTGCCGGATTGGGCTGGAATTCGAATGACGGTGGGGCTGGTATTTCGGCTTTGGGGTAGCTCTGCCGACGATCGCCCTAGCCCCTTTCGGACAACTTTGTCGCATTCCGCAATCCTGCATCCTCGGCCCTCGGCTCGCCCGCTTCTCAAACGACCCGCGATTCGCCATGGTGCCACCGAAAGAGCATCACCCCGGAGCACGATCAATGTCGGACAAGGTCTCGCGTCGCCAGTTCGCCACGCTGGCGGGATTGTCCGCAGCCGGAATCGCCAATCCTCTCGAGGTCGCGGACGCCAAGCCCGCATCGCCGCCGCGAAACGTGGACGGTTTCCCCGCGGGCTTCGTCTGGGGCACGGCGACCTCGTCCTATCAGGTCGAGGGCGCGGTCAACGAGGACGGGCGAGGGGCCTCGATCTGGGACAAGTTCGTCCGCATCCCCGGCAAGATCGAGGATGGCTCGACCGGCGACCGCGCCAACGAGCACTATCACCGCTACAAGGAGGACATCGCGCTCATCAGGGAGCTCGGCTGCAAGGCCTATCGCTTCTCGGTGGCCTGGCCGCGGCTGTTTCCGGACGGCGACGGCAAGCCCAACCCGAAGGGACTCGATTTCTACAACCGCCTGGTCGACGAACTCCTCAAGAACGGCATCGAGCCGTGGCTGACGCTCTATCATTGGGACCTGCCGCAATCGCTCCAGGACCGGTTTGGCGGCTGGCGGTCGACGGAGACCTGCAAGATCTTCGGTGATTACGCGGCCTATGTCGCCGAGCACCTGACCGATCGCGTCAAGAACGTATTCACACTGAACGAGAGCGGTCGCTTCGTCTATTTCGGCTACGGCATCGGCATCGACGCGCCCGGCGTGACGCTGCCACAAGCCGAGGTCAACCAGATCAGGCACAACAGCGCGCTCGCGCACGGGCTTGCGGTGCAGGCGGTACGCGCCCATGGCCGCCGTGGCACCAGGGTGGGGCCGGCGGAGAACATCGATGCCTGTGCCCCCGCGATCGACACGCCGGAGAACGTCCGCGCCGCAGAGATCGCGCTGCGCGAAATGAACGCCGGCTATCTCAACGTCATCATGACGGGCCAGTACACCGACGCCTTCCTGAATTTCGCCGGGCGCGACGCGCCGAAATACACGGATGCGGAGCTGAAGATCATCTCCTCGCCGGTCGATTTCCTCGGCCTCAACATCTACGCGCCGCAGAACTATGTGGTGGCCTCCGACCAGGGCGCGGGCTTCATGCCGCTGCCGATCCCGAAATCCTTCCCGCACATGAATTCGGACTGGCTGCGCGTCGGCCCCGAGACGATCTACTGGGTGCCCAAGCTGGCGGCAAAGATCTGGAAAACGGACGCGATTTATATCAGCGAGAACGGCACCTCCGGCGACGACGTCGTGACGCCCGACGGCAAGATCTACGACACCGACCGCATCATGTATTTGCGCAACTACCTGGCCCAGCTCCAGCGCGCCACCGCCGAAGGCGTGCCGGTGCGCGGCTATTTCCTCTGGAGCCTGATGGACAATTTCGAATGGGTATTTGGGCTCAACAAGCGCTTTGGGCTCTACCACGTCAATTTCGATACGCAGGTGCGTACGCCGAAACTCAGCGCCAGCTTCTATCGCAACGTGATCGCGAAGAACGCAGCGGGGGTTTGATCGCTCTCCCTCGCCCCGCTCTTGCGGAAGGGCGACGAGCTTGGCTCGCGTTGAGAGGCGGGGTGAGGCGGTTCCGCCAGCGCGCATTGACTCCCTTCGCCCGCTGATTCAAAACGCTTCCAACCGTTCAACAAGAGGATAACGCCAATGATCGACGCACTCATCATCGATGCCTGCCGGACCCCGCGGGGCGTCGGCAAGGCCGGCAAGGGGGCGCTCTCGGGCATTCATCCGCAGCAGCTGGGAGCAACCGTGCTGCGCGCGCTCGCGACGCGCACCGGCATCGACACCGCCGACGTCGACGACGTCATCTGGGGCTGCAGCGCGCAGGTCGCAACGCAAGGCGGCGATCTCGGCCGCATGTCGGCGCTGGACGCCGGCTACGACGTGCGCGCGAGTGCCGTAACGCTCGACCGCTTCTGCGGCTCCGGCATCACCGCCGTCAACATGGCCGCAAGCTCGATCATGTCGGGCACGGAGGACCTCGTCGTCGCCGGCGGCTGCGAGATGATGTCGATGGAAGGACGCCGCGGCGGCGGTCCGATGATGATGGACAACGGCAATCTGCGCCTGCGAGCGCGGCATCCGCAGTCGCATCAGGGCGTCTGCGCCGACGCGATCGCGACGCTGGAAGGCATCACGCGAAGGGACGTCGACGCGCTCGGCCTCGAAAGTCAGAAGCGTGCCGCGCATGCGATCGCGAACGGCCACTTCAAGAAGAGCCTCGTGCCGGTGCATCGCGAGGACGGCAGCCTCGCGCTCGACCATGAAGAATATCCGCGGCCGCAGACCACGATGGAAGGGCTGAGCGCTTTGAAGCCCGCATTCCCCGCAGTCGCCGACCATGCGCTCGACGACAGGGGCGCGACCTATCGCGGCCTGATCCTGCAGAAATACCCCGACCTCGAGATCGACTTCATGCACCACGCCGGCAACTCGTCCGGCGTCGTCGACGGCGCCGCCGCGATCCTTCTGGCTTCGCCCGCTTACGCCAGGGCGCACGGCCTGAAGCCGCGCGCCCGCGTCGTCGCGATGGCGAATATGGGGGACTCGCCGACGCTGATGCTGAACGCGCCGGTGCCGGCGACGCGCAAGGTGCTGGCGAAGGCGGGGCTGACCATCGACGACATCGACCTGTTCGAGATCAACGAGGCCTTTGCCGTGGTTGCGGAAAAATACATCCGCGACCTCAAGCTCGACCGCGCCAAGGTCAACGTCAACGGCGGCTCGATCGCGCTCGGCCATCCCATCGGCGCCACCGGCTCGATCCTGATCGGCACCCTGCTCGACGAGCTTGAACGGCGCGACTTGAAGCGCGGTCTCGTCACCATGTGCGCGGCCGGTGGCATGGCCCCGGCCGTCATCATCGAACGTATCTAGCGCGAGCGAAGCTCGTCGCGCTCCCTAGAAATAAGGGAGAGAAAGTACCCGCGATCGCCACATCACGACGATCTAGGCTTATTTTCCAGGGTGAATCGCGACCGGACTCCGACAAAGAGGCCGGTCATCGCTTGTCGAAAGCATCGAATCAGCTTTAGCAAGGCTGCGTGCGGGCCTTTGAAACAAGGTAAAATCCGCTGCCTGAGGCTTCTCCCGCTCCGGAAGTGGCTAAAAAGCAGGGTTTTTTGCCACAGAGGGCCAAAAAAGCCCGTAAAACCCCGACAAAACTGTGCAGAAGGCTATAGGCCTTCACCGGTTGGTCTAATATGCAGCCGTCAACGAATCAGAGGAGACACGATGGCCACCCAAATGTCGAAATCGCAGCTGATCGAAAAGATCGCGACCACCACCGAGCTTTCCAAGCGTGACGTCAAGAGCGTCATGGAGACGCTGACCGACGTCGGTCACAAGGAGCTCAAGAAGAACGGCCTGTTCCTGGTGCCGGGCTTCGCCAAGTTCGTGGTCATCAAGAAGCCCGCCACCAAGGCGCGCAAGGGCACCAACCCGTTCACGGGCGAAGAGATGATGTTCAAGGCCAAGCCGGCCCGGAAGATCGTCCGCGCCCGCCCGGTCAAGGCCGCCAAGGACGCCGTGGGCTAACAACGCAAAGGCCCCCTCGAGCGAGGGGGCCTTTTGTTCGGGGCTGTCGCGAGGACTTGAGACGGAGGGCTCAACCCTTGCGGCGCTTCGCGCGGACCGGGATCGGCTGAAGCCGCGGTCCGGATGCCGCCAGCGCATCGCGAACCCCGTCGATGGCGCGATCGAGCAACTGGCGCAACCGCTGCGTCTTTCGCGATTGCTTCGCTTTTTCCAGCAGTTTCTTCATCGCATTCACTCCGCCGCTTCGACCTTGGCCTCGATTTTGGCCTCGGCCGGCTCGAGCGCCGCGGCGATGGCTTCGTCGACGCGCTCCAGCCAGATGAATTCGAGGTTGTCGCGCGCGCTCTGCGGGATATCGTCGTAATCCCGCTTGTTGCGCGCCGGCAGCATCACCCGCTTCAGGCCAGCGGCCGCAGCCGCCACCACCTTCTCCTTGATACCGCCGACCGGCAGCACCAGGCCGCGCAGCGAGATCTCGCCGGTCATGGCGGTGTCGCTGCGCACCGTGCGATTGGTGAGCAGTGACGTCAGCGCCGTGAACATCGCAACGCCCGCGCTCGGTCCGTCCTTCGGGGTCGCGCCTGCCGGCACGTGAACGTGGATGTCGCTCTTTTCGAACAGCTGCGGATCGATGCCGAGCTGCGTGGCCTTGCTCTTCACCAGCGTCATCGCAGCCTGCACGCTCTCGCGCATGACCTCGCCGAGCTGGCCGGTCAGGATCATGCCGCCGCGGCCTGATACCCGCGAGGCCTCGATGAACAGGATGTCGCCGCCGACCGGCGTCCAGGCCAGGCCAGTGGCCACGCCTGGAATGCTGGTGCGCTGCGCGATCTCGCCTTCGAAGCGCGGCTGGCCGAGCACAGTGCCGATGTCCTTTGGCGTCACGACGATCTTGGCAGCCGTGCCCTCGGCGACCTGCACGGCAGCATGGCGGAACAGCTTTCCGATCTCCCGCTCCAGGTTACGCACGCCGGCTTCGCGGGTGTAGCCCTTGACCACCAGCTTCAGCGCCTCCGGCTCGATCTCGGCTTGCTCCGGCGTCAAGCCGTTGGCCTCGAGCTGCCGCCGCACCAGATAGCGCCGCGCGATCTCCAGCTTCTCATCCTCGGTGTAGCCGGCGAGGCTGATCAGCTCCATGCGGTCCAGCAACGGACCCGGGATCTGGTCCAGCATGTTTGCGGTCGCGATGAACACCACGCGCGACAGGTCGAAGGGCACGCCCAGGTAATTGTCCCGGAATGTCCCGTTCTGCTCGGGGTCGAGCACCTCCAGCATCGCGGCGGAAGGATCGCCCTGCACGCCGCGGCCCATCTTGTCGATCTCGTCCAGCATCATGACGCAGTTCCGGGCGCCGGCCTTCTTGATGCCCTGGATGATGTTGCCGGGCAGCGCGCCGATATAGGTGCGCCGGTGGCCGCGGATCTCGGCCTCGTCATGCACGCCGCCGAGGCTGACGCGCACGAAGGGACGGTCCATCGCGCGTGCGATGGACTGGCCGAGCGAGGTCTTGCCGACGCCGGGCGGTCCGATGAAGCACAGGATCGGCGCCTTGCCCTGCGGCGCCAGCTTGCGCACCGCCAGATATTCGATGATCCGGCTCTTGATCTTCTCCAGGCCAAAGTGATCGGCGTCGAGGATGCGGCGCGCTTCCTTGATGTCGATCGGCTTCTCCGCGGGCAGTGCCCACGGCAGCTCGATCAGCCAGTCCAGGTAAGTGCGGACCATGCCGGCCTCGCCGGCGGCCTCCGGCATGCGCTCGTAGCGGCGCAGCTCCTTCTTCGCATGTGCATCGGCCTCGGGCGGCATGTTGGCCTTGGCGATGGCAGCCGTCAGCTCGGCCACCTCGGCCGCCTTGCCGTCGCCTTCGCCGAGCTGGCGCTGAATGGTCGCCATCTGCTCGCGCAGGATCGCTTCGCGCTGCCGCTCGTCGAAGCTGGCGCGGGTCTGCTGGCCGATCTCGTTGCTGATGCGCAGCACCTCCAGCCGTTCGGCCAGATGCTTCGACACCTTCTCGACACGCAGAGCGAGGTCGATGGTCTCCAGCACCTCCTGCTTGTCCTGCGGCTTGATGTCCATGAACGAGGTCGCCAGGTCCGCCAGCGCGCCGGGCGCCGTGGTGCCCTGGAACATCGCGACCAGTTCGGGCGGCGCCTGCGGCAGCAGCTCGATCGCCTCGATGGCCTGGCGCTGCAGGTTCAGCCCGCGGGCCTCGATCTCGGGCGTGCTGGTGGTCGGCTCCGGAATCTGCTGGATCCGCGCGGCCGGGAACGGCGTCCCCGGCAGGAAGTCGAGGATGCGCGCGCGCTGCACGCCCTGGCAGACGATGTGATGGGTGCCGTCGGGCGCGGTGATGTAGCGCACGATGTTGGCGATGGTCGCGACCCGATAGAGGTCGTCCGGTCCGGGCTCCTCGGTCTCGGGGCTGCGTTGCAGGACGATGCCGACCGGTCGCTGCTCGCGCAGCGCCTGTTGCGCGGCGGCGACCGACTTCGGCCGTGCGATCGCGATCGGCGCGATGGCGCCGGGGAACAGCACCATTTCGCGCACGGGAATGATGATCAGCGCGTCTTCGGGAATCTTCACGTCGGAATTGCTCTGGGGATTGGTCGGTGCGGTATTCATTGGTTCGGTGGCCATGATCGACCTCAGGATTTGGCGAGGCGCAGCGCGACGCAGCCGTCCATCACGAAGCGGCTGATGGCGTAACGGCCAACGGGCAATGCAATGCGGCGCTCAAAACGCCCCTGCGGCAGTTCGAGCCGGTGGATGCGGGCGTTGCGAAGCTCTGGCGGAAGGGTGCGCTGGCCGGAGATGACGAGCACGCCGTCATGGATGACAGTCTCGACATTGTCGGGATTGACGCCGGGAAGCGCGACCAGGATCAGGAGCTCATGCTCGGTTTCGAGCACGTCGATCGGCGGCTCCCAGCAGGCTTCCTGCCGGCCGAACTGCTGGCGCAGCCGTTCGGCGCGGGTCAGCGAGTCCAAGGCTTCGGACAGCATCCAGTCGAGGGGATTTTTGGGTTGCATGATGCGGGCTCGGCGGGTGAGGAACGCTGAATATGGGGCCGGTTCCCGAGAATTCCAGCCCGGCTGCGCGCAGGTGCCATGCGGATCGTGCGATCCGAAAACAAGCGCCGCGGCCTTCCGGGCCGCGGCGTTCCGTCGTCACCCTATGTGTGCCTCAGGCCGCCTGGCGGTATTCCTCTTCCGCCTCGAGGTTGATCACGGAGGTGGCGAGCTCGGTCAGGGCGTGATCGGTCGCCTCTTCCTCGTCCAGCGTCGCCTGCAGCAGCTTTGCCGCGTCCTGCATGCCGAGCTCCTCGGCCCAGGTGCGCAGCGTGCCGTAGCGGGAGATTTCGTAATGCTCAACCGCCTGCGCGGCTGCGAGCAGGCCTGCGTCGAGCGCAGGAGCGTTCTTGAACTCCTTCATGATCTCGGCGCCTTCGTCGGTGATGCCGTTGATCGCTTCGCAAGGCTTGCCGCGGGCCGGCTTGCCCAGCATCTTGAAGATCTGCTCCAGACGTTTGACCTGGCCCTGGGTCTCGCGCAGATGCTTGTTGAAAGCCGCCGCGAGCTCCTTCGAGTTGGCGGCCTTGGCCATCTTGGGCAGGGTCTTGATGATCTTGTTCTCGGCGAAATAGATGTCCTTGAGCGTCTCCAGGAATAGGTCGCTCAACATCTTCGGCGCCTGACGGGCGCGGCCCGTCGACGATTTCTTGGTTGTGCGCTTCTTCGCTTTTTTGGCCATAAATCCTCCTCTTGAGGCGACACGGGAAGGCATCGCCTTCCTCAATCCTCAGGCGATCCAAGCCTTTCGGTGAACGAAAGTTCCAAACGGCAAGCTGCACTCGGCGCGTCGCTCAGGTCGGACGCTTGTACGGGTCTTCCTGGCGCTGCCGCTCTTCCGTCGCGCGGTCGAGACGGGCCCGCTCGCTGCGACGGAGGTGACCGGCCTTCATCACTCCGTAGACGAGGGCGCCGCCAAGCACGAACGCGCCGATGAACCAGAGCCAAAGCATCTGGGTCGAGGCGTGGCCCAGCAACATGCTAACACCGCTGTCGCTCATAGATGATCTCCACCATGTCCCTTGCGGTCATGGTCAGCTAAGTCGGATGGCGGAAGGTCGTTCCTCAACCAGCCCTCGTCGCATGCGGCGCCTCACACCGGATTGGCGACAGGCTGCCGCACCGAACTCCCTCTCGGCTCGCCCGCACGTGCGGTGAAGTCCCCGGCCTCGGTCGAGGTCCGCAGCCATTTCGTCACATCGCCGATCGCCTCCCGCGGCGATCGGCCGAATTTCCTCAAGCCCCGGAAATATTCCAGCTGAAGATGGGCCGAGGTGCCGCGCTTGGGGATGGTCTTGAGATGCTGGATATCGTCCTCGATGCGAAGATGCGCGATGTCGGGCGCCAGCATGGCGATCACCGTCTCAAGCCAGGTCCTGAACGAGACCGGCTCGAACGACACCAGGTCGATATACGTCCCGTCGGTTCCGTAGCGCTGGGCACGCCAGCGGTTCTCCTCGATCAGCGCGCGGTGCACGGCCGAATGGGTGGCGTTAAGATCCGGATGGTGCACGGCGTGCCTGACCAGCGCGCGAAACAGCGCCGCGATCGCCACCGAGTCGGCAATTGCCGTGCAGCAATCGGTGATGCGCAGCTCCAGGGTGGGATGTTGGAGCGAAGGCCGGAGCGCCCACCACACATAGGTGGCATTAGGGACGATGCCTGCATCGACCAGGGTCTTCACATAGGTCTCGTATTCCGCGAGGTTGCGAAACATTTCGGGAAAGCCGGTCCGGGGCAGGGCGTCGTTTGCGGCATTGCGGTAGCCGAGCAGTCCCGTGGGGTAGCCGCACCAGAACGGCGACGAGGTCGACAGCGCCAGCAGCAGCGGCAGGAATGGCACGAGGCGGTGCATGATCTCGACCCGGTGGTCTGGCTCGGGCACCTCGACGTGAACGTGCAGCCCGCTGATCGGATTGCCCAGGCCAACCATCCCGAGGTCGCTGATGACCTTGCTGTAGCGGCGCTTGCGCGTCATGCGCTGCTGCTGGGGTTGAGCCAACGGATGCGTCCCCGCCGCGACGATGCCGACCCCGTGCTCCTTGCCGACCTCGGCCAGGACCGCGCGGTAGTGTGCAAGCTCAGTGACGGCATCGGCTGAAGTCGCCAATGGCGGCGTCGCCACTTCGATCTGCGATTGTAGGATCTCGGTGGTCAGCCGCTCCCCAAGGCGTTTCTGGGCGGCTGCCATATAGGGCTTGGGCAGCTCAGACTTCGGTGCCGCCGATTGGCGGTTGACCAGAAAATATTCCTCCTCAATGCCGAAGCGGTAACGGTGCATGACCTACGCTGCCCCTTGCGCCTTCGCATGCTGACGAACCGCGTCTCCGAAGGCAGAGAGAATGCGGGCCGACGCGTGGTCGGAGCTCGCCCAATAATCCGGATGAAAGATCGTGCCGAGCGCAAAAGCGCTCGCGCCTTCGACGCTGACGGCCTCGACCGAGCCGTCCTGGGCCACGGCCTCCGCCACAAGCCCCGGTGCGAGATCGGCGATCAGGCAGCTGTGCAGAGAATTCACCGAGATGGCGTCTGTGCCGCAGATCTGCTGCAACACGCCGCCTTTGCGCAGCGTTACTTTTTGCCGCAGCCGATAGCGGGCATCCTCATTGTCCGCCTCGGGCGTGCCGTGGCGTCGATCCTCGGGCAGATCGTCCGGCTCTTTCGCGAGCGTGCCCCCAAACGCGACGTTGAGCTCCTGGATTCCACGGCAGACGAACAGAGCGGGAATGCCGCGCGCCAGCGCGCGCGGAATCAGGCGTAGTGCGACCTCGTCGCGGAATTCATCAAATGGACCATCGCGCGCTTCGTCGGCCGTTTGTCCGTAACGGGAGGGATGGACGTTGGTCTGCCCCCCGCCGATGAAGAGGCCGTCGAGGCGGTCGAGATACGCATCGACATCTGCTTCCGGTGCCGCGGGCAGGACCCGCGGCACGGCGCCCGCGACGAGGCCGACGGCGTTGACGCAGATCAAGGCGACCGAGGCCAGCTGTTCGCCGCGCGCAACCATGGAATCCGAGAGGATGCCGACCTGTGGCGCGCCGCTGCGGGCTTGCCACTGGCCACGGGATGCGGTGAGCCGCCACTGCTGAAGACCGTACGCCACTGCGTCCGCGGCGCCGCCGAATTGGTGAATGGCGGCCTGGAGTTCTCTGACGTTTGTCCCTAATCGAAGCGCCCAGCGGCTGCAGGAAATGGGATCGTGCGGATCAATTCTGGAATGGGGCTCGTGCAATTGTCTGGGCTGCTTCTATTGGTGTGTCGATGCCGAGGGCAACGGCAATCCTGCAGAATGGTTGCTTCGCGATTGAGCTGCTTGATGTTTTTGAGCACACGCTGAACTAACTTTTGTTATTGCGACGTGCTTGGGCCGTCGGATCGGAAGAGGCGCCATGATCGATTTCTCCCTGTCCGCCTTCGTGACGCTGCTGCTGGTGGTCGATCCCGTTGGTCTCGTGCCCGCCTTCCTCGCCGCGACCGGAGGAATGCCCGACAAGACCAAACGCACGATCGCGCTGCGCGCGCCGCTGATTGCGGCGTCGATCCTGGTGGTGATCGCCACGATCGGAAACTGGTTGCTGCGCCAGCTCGGGATCGGCATCCCCGCGTTCCAGATCGCCGGCGGGCTGCTGCTGTTCGGCGTGTCCTACCAGATGATATTCGGCGACCGTCCGCATCGCGAGGCCCGCGAGGCCGACAAGGCAACCTCCGAGCATGCCTCCGACGTCGCGGTCTTCCCGCTGGCCATCCCGATGATGGCCGGTCCCGGCGCGATCGCGACCACGCTGCTCCTGACCGGCGATGCAGGCTACGGGCCGAGGCTCGCGATCATCATCGCGGTCGTGCTCGCCGTGTGCCTGCTCTGCATGCTCTGCTTTGTCTCGGCGAGCCTGATTGCCCGCACCCTCGGGCGTACCGGAAATGCGGTGCTGTCGCGCGTGCTCGGCATGTTGCTCGCGGCCTATTCGGTGCAGTTCGTGATCAACGGAATCGCGGCCGTCCGGGCGGGCCTGCCCTAGAGCTGCGACAATCTGTTAATAGTTTGATTTTCATGTTTATTCCATGATGCCATGAGGCAGCTGACGGGATCGTGCGCGACCCGGTCCGCTTTCTCTTGCGCTGCCACATTGCTTTGACGTACTCCCCGTCTGACAGGCGCCCACCGTCAGGAAATCGAGATGTCGATGACAGCGGACGAGCTCGACAAGAGACAGGCCATCATCGGCGCCTGCCGCCGCATGAATGCGCTCGGCATCAACCAGGGCACCTCGGGCAATATCAGCGTCCGGCATGTGGACGGGCTTCTGGTCACCCCGACCAGCGTGCCCTACGACGCCATGACGCCGGACCAGATCGTGTTCATGACGATGGACGGCTCGCACGCGCCCGATCAGAAGCCGTCCAGCGAGTGGCGCTTCCACCTCGACATCCTGAAGGCCCGGCCAGACGTCGACGCCGTCGTCCACGCCCATCCGACCTATTGCACCATCCTGGCGATCATGGGCCTGGAGATCCCGCCCGTGCACTACATGATCGCGGCCGCCGGCGGCGACAGCATCCGCTGCGCGCCCTATGCCACCTTCGGAACGGCGGAGCTGTCCGAACATGCCGTGCGGGCGCTGGAGGGCCGACTTGCCTGCCTGCTCGACCATCACGGCATGATCGCGATCGGCAAGTCGCTGGACAAGGCGATGTGGCTCGCGGTCGAGGTCGAGACGCTGGCGCGGCAATATCACGGCTGTCTCCAGATCGGAGAGCCGCCGCTGCTGTCGAGCGCCGAGATCGAGCGGGTCCGCCAGCGCATGTCCGGTTACGGCATGTCGGAAGGGTAGGGCGGACAGAACGTGTTCCTGCGGATCAGACATCTCGCCGACCGCAAGGGGACGAACCGCATCATGGTTCGGCTGCGGGCGCTGCTACGCAGCAACGAATTCTATCTGATCCCGCTGGCGCTGGTGATCGGCACGCTCGCCGGCGCCATCGTGACGCTGATGGCCGAGATTGCGCAGATTGCCCACATGGTGATCTACGGCATTCCCATCGACGTCCGCCTGTCCGCCAATACCAGCGTCAGTCCGTGGGCCGCGCTGATCGCGCCCGCGCTGGGCGGGTTGGTGCTTGGGATCATGGAGTGGTGGCGGCGACGGCTCAAGCTCTCCAGCGCGGTCGATCCGATCGAGGCGAACGCACTGCGCGGCGGCAATCTGTCGATGCGCGACAGCGTGGTGGTGTCCAGCCAGACGCTGATCTCGAACGGCTGCGGCGCCTCCGTCGGCCTCGAGGCCGGCTATACCCAGATCGGCTCGGGTATCGCCTCGTTGCTCGGCAAGTTCTTCAATCTGCGCCGCAACGATCTGCGCCTGATCGTCGGCTGCGGTGCCGCTGCGGCGATCGCGGCGGCCTTCGGTGCACCGATCACGGGCGCCTTCTACGCCTGCGAGCTGATCGTCGGCGTCTACTCGGTCGGCAGCGCGGCGCCGATCCTCGCCGCCTCGCTCGCGGGCGCCCTGACCGCGCAATGGCTCGGCGGCGCGCCATACTCGCTCGAAATACCCAAGGTCAGCGCCGTCGGCGTCGAGCAATATCTCGCGCTGATCGGTCTCGCGCTCGTCACCAGCGGTGTCGGCATCGCCGTGATGCGCTCGTCCTCGATGTTCGAGCGCCTGTTCAAATGGCTGCCGGTCTGGTTGCGCCCGGTGATCGGCGGCCTCATCGTCGGCGGTTTTGCGATCGTCACGCCGCAGGTGCTGGCGGCCGGCCACGGCGCAATGGTGCTCGATCTCTTTCACGACATGACGATCGGCCTGATCGCGCTGATCATCGCCTTGAAGGTGACGGCCTGCCTGATCTCGCTCGCCTCCGGTTTCCGCGGCGGCCTGTTCTTTGCCTCGCTGTTCGTGGGCAGCCTGATCGGAAAGTTCTTCTCCGCGGTGCTGCTCTTGATCAGCCCGAACTTCGTGATCGATCCGCTGGTCGCGATGCTGACGGGCATGGCGACGCTGGGCGTCGCCATCGTCGGCGGTCCCTTGACCATGTCGTTCCTCGTGCTCGAGATGACCCGCAACGTCGACGTTACCGCCGTAGTGCTCGCCGGCTGCATCGTCACCTCGATCTGCGTCCGCTTCATGTTCGGGCACTCCTTCTCGACCTGGCGCCTGCATCTGCGCGGCGAGACCATCCGCAGCGCCAACGACGTCGGCTGGCTGCGCAACCTCACCGTCGAGCGGCTGATGCGCTCAGATGTTGGCAAGGTGCCGTCGACCACGACGATCGCCGCGGTCCGCCGCGAATTCGCGCTGGGCTCGCGGCCCGGGATCGTCATCGTCAACAATGCGGACGAATATGTCGGGCTTGTCCTGCTGCCCGACCTGTTCTCGGGCGACCTCGACACCATCGCCGACGAAATCCAGGTGATCGAGCTCGCGCGGCTGACCGAGATCGTGCTGATCCCGGAAATGAACGTGAAGTCGGCGATGGCGGTGTTCGACGAGGCGGAGGCCGAGATGCTGGCGGTGGTCGATTCCACCGACAGCCGCAAGGTGGTCGGCTTCCTTACCGAGACCTTCGCCCGCCGCCGCTATGTCGAGGAGATCGACAAGGCGACGCGCGGCGTACTCGGCGCGCTGTCGTAAGGTCACGCGGAAGCGGGACGGCGTGCGTCATGCGCCGCCGTCCGCGCCTGCTATCGGCCTGGCTGCGAGGGAGCAGCGACGACGCTCGCCACGATCCGGCGGACCAGCGGCAGCACCATCAGCAGCGTCGGAAAGGCGACGAGCCATGACAGCGCCCAGGCGCCCGGCCAGGTCGCGAGGAACGCCGGCGTTGCGCCGAGGCTTCGAAGGGTGGAAATGACCGACACCACGGCCGTCATGAGGATGGACAGCACAAATGGCATCACGATCGACGCATAGCGCGCCGGCAGTTTGCCAACCGCAATCATCTGGTTTCTCTTGGAATAAGACGCGTCAGTCACGGTGAACCCAAGAACGGCATCGATCCCGACGGCGTCGGTTGATGCGTTGGTTCACGTAAAACGCTTACGGCGACCGAAAAACGGTGCGCCTGTTCATTATCCGCTCATGTTGGATGGTTCAAGCTGGATCTGGACGTTCGATTTACAATCGTTCAACGCGTGGCAGATTGCCGCGATCACGAAACCATTTCAGTGGTTTGCCCGTTAAGTGGTGTTTGATTATGTCGCTTTGAGCGAGAACAGGAAGGTCAAGATGAATAAGGGACCGATGATTTCTGCAGCCGGCCGCAACGTTGGGCTGGCAGCTTTCGCAAGTCTTGTTCTGATGACGGCCCCGATCACCCCTTCGGCTGCCAACTCGCCCGCGCCCGCCAAGGCCGCTGCCGCGGGCCCGGCCGCTCCGGCTGCCACCGATTTCAGCGCGGCTCGCCGCCATCGCTATTATCGTCGAGGCCCGAACGCTGCAGGCCTCGCCTTCATGGGCGCGGCGGCAGGTCTGATCGGCGGCGCGATCGCAGAGAGCAGGCGCCAGGAGTACTACGAGGACCGCTATAATTACGGCCCGGGTCCTTACTACGGCGGCCAGGGATATTACGGCGGCGGTCCCTACTATGGTCCGCGTGGCTATTATCAGCCTTATTAGGCGCCTGTCCTCGCCGCAGTCTCGTTTCGCGCCAAGGGGCGGTGTTTTGCACCGCCCCTTGTTGCTTCTGCGCGAGGCGTCTCATTGCGCGACCTGTGTCGCGGGCGCGTCAATCCCCTCCAGAAAAAATATTCCACTTTACCGAAATTCGGTTTCAGCGTATGTGTCGTCCATCCCGGCTCATCCTTGAGGGGCGATCTTGTGGTCGTCATGTTCGCGAGCCGGGCTTGCGGTGGACGCGGCAGCGTTCGGGTGCGAGAGGCCAAGGGCAGGGCGGATTGCTCTCCGTGAGCCCAAGGCTTCGTTCCGACGAGCGGCGCTGCTAGGCTTCGTCTCGTCTGTAAGTTTCCGGCTCCGTCGACAGGGCTGGAAAAACTGCGGCGAAATGGCGAGCCGTGCGTACGGCAAAACCGTGTGGTCCTGGCCGTCGTTGCTACGGTCAAGCTCTTGCGGATGCGGCAGTCGCGTCAACCGGCGCGGTGCCGGTGACTTTCGTTGGGACGAGGGAGGCCAAAAGGAACTCGGCTCCCGGGAGAGCACGGCATAAGCCGTCCAACCATCGCGCAGGGAAGGCCGAGTGATTGGCTACACCTGTATGCTGCTGTGCGGTTTCCCTTGCGCTACATTTTCGCGCAGCGGACCGCGGGTGCCAGCCGGCACCCGGTCTTCCCTGCGCCCTCTTGGCTTTGAGGGTGGAATGACCAGGCAAAGCTCGGGCGAAACGCCGCGAGGACGCGAAGGCGTGTCTACGGCTACACACTCCCTGTCATCGCCCGGCTTGACCGGGCGATCCAGTATTCCGAGACAGTTATGATTGAACCGAGAAGCCGCGGCGTACTGGATTCCCCGCTTTCGCGGGGAATGACAGTGGTGCTGGGAGGACGAAGCCGCCGCCTCATCCTCCGTCATTGCGAGCGCAGCGAAGCAGAGTCTTACCGCGGAGAGACTCTGGATTGCTTCCGCCTTCGCTAAAGCTTCGGCGGACAAGTCGCTGCCCTCGCAATGACGATGTGGAGAGAATGTGCGCCACACTCCGTTCTCGTGCCCTGGACGCAGCGCAGCGCTTTTGCGGTGCGGCTGCAGAGCCGGGGCCCATCTCGCCGCATTACGCCGTGTCGCCCTGGTCCCGGTTCTGCGCAGCAGCGCCATAAGCGCGTTTACGCGCGTCTTCGACACGCTTTGCGCGTTGCAGCTTGTCCGGAACATGAGAGGCTCTGTGCGCCTTTCAGAGATCGCCACCGCGCGGAAATTTACGCGTGCCTCACCCCTGGTTCACCACACGCGCGCGGTCGAGATGCTCCTCGATCTTGGGACGGTCGCGGGTGCGCTCGAAACTGGTGCAGAGCAGTTCAGTCTCCTCGAGCGAAACCGGGGCGCGATACAGCCGGCACATGAATTCGGCCGTTGCGCGTCCCTTGCCGGTACCCGGCCCGCGTTCGGCGAGAAACATGCAGTCCCGGCAGACGCTGGCATCGAGCCGCTGATGTGCCGCGTCGAGATGATTGAGGATCTCGCGCAGCGAATCGCGCAGCCTGACGCACTCGTCGGGTCCGAGCGCCGTGACCGCGTTCAGCACGTGATTGACCGGATCGTGCTGGCTCAGGCACTTCTCGCCCTGCGCAGTGACGTGCAGCACGACAGAACGCTTGTCTTCGTGCGACGGCTTTCGCACCAGGAAGGTCTTGCTCTCCAGCGTCTTCACGATCTGCGATGCAGTCGCCCTGGTGGCGCCGATGAAGCCGGCGAGCGCGGAGGGCGTGCGCGAAAACCTGTTGGCGCGGCCGAGAAAGCGCAGCGCCATCCATTCCCGATCGCGCAACCCATGCTGATCGCCTTCGAAATACCAAGCCCTCGCTGCCTGAACCAGCAGCTCCACGGCTTCTCTTGCCAATGGCATGAATTCCTACCTTGCCCCGGGAGTCACGTCTGCGGCGCTCCGGAGCCGCCTTCCGCCGTTGCGCACGAGCCGTTTGCGAGAAGCCGGACCACCGGCAACGTCCGACACATGCACCGTGCTCTTCTCTCGCGTGAAGGCACGGCCTGCCCGGCGCCCGACCTGGACTGATGAGCACTGCAAGCTATGGCGTGGGAGGCGGTGTTGCTGTGGATATGCCATTCGCGGCGTCGTCGCACGGGAGCCCGAATAGCCGTCGCCACCAGACGATGGATCGGAGTAGTTCAACCGAAGCCCCTAAGGTTCAAGTCATACGCAGACGTTTCTTATCTTCCGACGAAACGATGAATGACCTTCTCAACAAAATCAAGTAGAGACCATCTCGCAGACAGGATGTCGTCGCAGGCGAATGTAACGTTCAAGACAATCTCGCTCCTCGGGACACATGTTGGTGAACGCAATACGCTGTCCCACGAGCAACATGCACGCGACTATGCGACGGTTTTATTGCACGGCCCGTTGGCTGTCGTTGATGCAAGTTGATCGAAGCTTGTGCAGGACGACGATGTGCGTCCGCATGTCATCCACAACTTGTGCGTTCTGCCAAGAATTGTCCGAGGGAACTCACAGGAATTACACGCGGCGGTTGTCCGAACTGGGTCGAGAACTCGCCGGTCGGTCGCATTCGGCGCGGCCAGCCTCACCCGAATGGTGTAGGCGATCGCGGCGGAAACCGGAGACGGCCGCGCATGCGCTGGAGGCGTGGCGGCATGCGCAATCGCCTGTCGAAAACAACGAGCAAGGTGCGATCGCGTGGCGCCTCGCGCGCCGACTCAATCTGAGACTTGCTAGTCGCCCTTGAGCATGTCCCGCAGCTCGCGGAACGGATCGGCGCTTGGGGGAGCCGAAGCGTCCTGCCGCATCGCGCCATAGATTCTCGGGACCATGTCGACCGCCTGGTCGAGCCCCGAATCACGTCCCGCCTGGTATCCGCCCATCAGGCGAAGGTCGCGCGTGTCCTCGTATTTGGCGATCATGGCGCGCAGCTTGCTCACCAATTCGCGCTCTTCGGGGTCCCAGACGTTATGGGCGAGACGGGAGACCGAACCCAGAACGTCCACCGCCGGGTAACGTGCCTGGTCGGCGATGTGCCTGGAGAGCACGATGTGTCCATCGAGTGTGCTGCGGATGGTATCGGCGATCGGCTCGTTGTGATCGTCGCCATCCACCAGCACGGAGAAAATACCGGTGATCGTCCCGGATCCCTCCTCGCCGGGCCCGGCGCGCTCCAGAAGGCGCGGCAGATCGGTAAAGACGGTGGGTGCGTAGCCGCGCGCGACCGCGGGCTCACCGGCGGCGAGCGCCACTTCACGGGCGGCGTGGGCGAAGCGGGTGATCGAATCGACCATGAGCAGGACGGATTCGCCCCGGTCTCGGAAATATTCGGCGACCGCCATGGCCGTCTTCGGCGCCAGTCGCCGCATCATCGGGCTCTCGTCTCCCGTCGACACGATCGTGACGGCGCGGTGACGATCGGCGCCCAGCACGTCCTCGATGAACTCGCGCACCTCGCGGCCGCGCTCGCCGACCAGGGCCAGCACGACCGTGTCAAAACCCTGGCTGCGGGCGAGCATCGCAAGCAGCGTCGATTTACCGACACCGGAGCCGGCAAAGATGCCGACACGCTGGCCGGCACAGATCGGGGCGAACAGGTCGATGACGCGTACGCCGGTGCGCAGCGGCTTGTGGACCCGCGCGCGCTTCATGGCCGAAGGCGCCTCCGCCTCGGCCGAGACCGGACGCGACCCGGGGGTGAGAGGGCCCTGTCCGTCCAGGGGCGCCCCGAGCGCGTTGATGACGCGGCCCTTCCAGCTCGGATCGGGCGCGAAGGACAGGGGCGGCATCCGGTAGGCGACCGAGCCGAGGCCGCCGGCGAACTGCCGGTCGAACGGCTTGGCGATGATGCCCTCGCTGTCGATCCGCACCACCTCGCCGATCTGGGGCTTGCCGCCGGAGTTGACGCCGATCAGCTCGCCAAGCCTGACGAAGCGCGACAGGCCGGAGACGCGGAAATGCGTCGACGCGATCTCGGAGATCGCGCCGCTGACGCTTGCCAGGGGAGTGCTCTGCTGAAGCTCCAGCAGCGCCCACTCAAGTTGCCGAAGAGCGTTCAAGGAAACCGTCCAATCTCATTGCGCGCGGGCGCAGTCTATTTGCCGGGTTCGCCCAGCGTCCGGATTGCGTTCTGGAGCGAGCTCTCGGTGCCCTCGATCATCGAATTGGTGCCGTCGAAGGCGCGCGAGGCCGCGATCAGCTTCGTCAATTCCATCATCGGATTGGCGCCCGAGCCCTCGACATAGCCCTGCTTGAAGCCGTCGCGGGAGAAGTCGGCGATCGCGGTCGCAGGCCGGTTGGGCGTGACGCCCGAATTGCCGTAGCGGTCGAGATTGGCGTCGGCGGGAATGTTGAACAGGCCGATGGTGCCGATCTCGTTGTTGTCCTGGGTGATCGCGCCGCTGCGCGCGATCGAGACCGGTCCGCCGTTCGGATCGAGGGTGATCTGCGCGCCGCCGGAATCGATGACGGGGAAGCCGGACACGGTCTGAAGGTCGCCGTTGGCGGCGATCTGGAGTCGGCCGTCGCGCGTATAGACCGTTCCGTTCGGACCGGCGAAGGCGATCCAGCCCTGTCCGACCACGGCGACGTCGAGTAGGTTGCCGCTCTCGGTGATGCTGCCCATCTCGCGCGAGATGATGTTGTCGCCGGGCGAGGAGAAGGCGACCGGGTTCGCGCCCGCCTTGGACAGCACGGTCTCGAACTTCACCACGTCGGTGCGGAACGCCGCCGTGTTGACGTTGGCGACGTTGTTGGCGATCGTCTGGAGGCGTTTTTCGAGAGCGACCTGCGCCGACAATCCTACATAGAGGGCCGATTGCATGACTTACCTGTTGAACTTGATGTTCTGAAGTGTCGTGAGCACGTTGGAATCCATGCCAATCGACGTCGTGGCGCCGCCGATCAGGACCAGCGCCGGGTTGGTCGAGTTGTCGCTCTGGGCCTGGGTCGCATCCCACATCGCCGCGAAGCGCTGCACGAATTTGGCGACCTTGGCCGGGTCCTGGAAATCGGTGAGCTTGATCTTGCTCGTGATCATCTTGGCCTGGGCATCGATATCAGCCGAGCTGATCGTCGACGGCAGGCCGAGCGCCGTCTGCACCACTTGCGTCATCGCCTTGTCCGCGAGGATCTGGTAGGAATTGGTGATCGTGGAGGCCTTGCGCGTGAAATAGAGCGCCAGCCGCAGGCCCTCGTTCTGGTCGCCGGCCTTCTCCTCCATCGTCTGCGTAACGTATTGGGTCGCCGTGCCGGTCGTGGCCGCGGCGGTTTGGGTCGCCTTGTCGCCGAGGGCGGCGAAATTGAAGGCGGCCGCGAATTGCCGATAGCGGGTATCGGTCAGCTTGTTGGCGAAGGTCTTGTTGTCCGCGATACCCTCGGTCAGCACCTTGCGCATGAACGCCTTGGCATAGGTCATCTCGCTGAGGCCATATGCCTTCATCGCGTAGGAGTAGAGACGATAGTCCTTCAGGAAGTCGTCGATGGTCTTCACGTTGCCGATGTGGCTGAGGAAATAATCGGTGTCACGGCTGACGTCCGGCTGCGTCGCGACCTGTGTCAGCGACTTGCCCATGTCCTTGGTCAGTCTGGTGTAGTCCGCGATGGTGGATAGCATGACACGCGCCCCTCTGGCCGCTCTCGCGACGTCGTCCCAAGCTGCCGTGAATCGCTTGCGCGAGGCTGGCGAGGGGGAAGCCAGCCTCGCGCAAGGCTCGCCAACTAGATATTCCCGATGGGATCGGTGATGGAGCGGCGCGTTGGGCAGTTTCGTGGGGATCGTCATCACGGTAGCGGCACTGCTGGGCGGATTTGCCGCCATGGGCGGGCATCTGGGCGTGCTGATGCAGCCGTGGGAGTTCGTGATCATCATGGGCACCGCGGCCGGCACCTTCATCATGGCCAATCCCTGGAAGACGGTCGCGGATACCGGGCTTGCCTGCGTGCAGGCGGTGACGGGAGCGGTGCCAGGTCAGCGCTACTATCTCGATCTGCTCGGTGCGCTGCACGCGCTGATGCGGGAGCTGCGGGGCAAGGGCCGCAACGAGGTCGAGGCGCATATCGACGATCCCGCGTCCTCCGAGATCTTCAAGGCGTACCCGAGCGTGCTCGGAGATCCGTCGCTGCTCCAGTTCATCTGCGACTACGTCCGCCTCATCATCATGGGTAACGCGCGAACGCAAGAGATCGAAGCGCTGATGGACGAGGAGATCCACACCATCGTGAAGAGCAAGCTGGCGCCCTACCACGCGCTGGTGGTGGTCTCGGAGGCGCTGCCTGCGCTCGGCATCGTCGCCGCGGTGCTCGGCGTCATCAAGGCCATGGGCGCGCTTGACCAGTCCCCGAAGCTGCTGGGCGGCTTCATCGGGGCCGCCCTCGTCGGCACCTTTGCCGGTATTTTCCTGTCCTACGGGATCATTTCGCCCTTCGCGATGAAGGTGAAGATGACGCGCGAGAAGCGCTGCCGGCCCTACATCATCGTCAAGCAGACGCTGCTGGCGTTCATGAACGGCGCCATGCCGCAGATCGCCGTCGAGCACGGCCGCAAGATGATCGCGAGCCCCGAGCGGCCCTCGATCGACGTCGTCGAGAACGAGACGATCGCGGGCCCCAAGGCTGTCGTGACCGAGGTTGAACCGAAGGCTGCGCGCGCATCATGATGGAAGCCCTCGAAATCGATCAGCGCAAGCCGCTGCCGAACTATCTGCTGGACGCCGCCGGCATTTCGATCGAGCGCATGCCGATGCTCAATGTGATCTTCGATCGCATGGCGGCATCGTGCACGGACAGCCTGCAGCCGATGGCTGGAACGCCATGCTATTTCTCGGTCAACGGCATCACCAACGACCGTGTCGGCGACATCATCAAGGACTACGAGGCCAACGCGGTTGCGGCGGTGCTCTATGCCGAGCAGTGGGACTCCCGCATCATCATCATGCTCGACCGCGACTTCGTGTTCACCATGGTCGAAGCGATGTTCGGCTCCGATGGCGCCGAACCGCCGCTCGACGTCGAGCGCAGCTTCTCGAACATCGAGATCCGCCTGGTCCAGGCGCTGTTCGAGCGGTTCGCCAAGGCGCTGCAATCCGCTTTCGCCGGCACCTCCAACGTCACCTTCCGCGTCGAGCGGGTCGAGACCGCCATGGCGTCGCTGGCGATCGGGCGGAGCGGCAACATGTCGATCTGCGCGAACATCATGCTGCAGGCGCTCTACCGCGGCGGTCAGATGTTCCTCATCATCCCGCATTCCGCGCTCAACCCGCTCAGGCAAAAGCTCGCGACCGTCGTCGTCAGCGACGGCCGCGCGGCCGATCCGCGCTGGCGCGAGCAGATGGAGACCGAGGTTCACCGCACCGAGGTGACGCTGAGCGCCGTGCTGGACGAGAAGATGATTTCGCTGGGCGACGTCGTGAAGTTCCAGGTGGGACAGGTGCTCGAGCTCGAAGCCACGCCGCGCACGCTGGCTCGGCTCGAGAGCAACAACCAGGTGCTGTTCTGGTGTCAGATCGGCCAGCTTGATGGCTATTACGCCATGCAGGTGGCAGATCCCGTCGATCAGAAACGGGAGTTCGTCGATGATATCCTATCTCGTTGATGCCGTGCTGCTGATCGCGCTCGCCTTCACCAGCATGCGGGTGACCCGGATGCATCGCGAGCTGGCGCGGTTGCGCAGCTACCAGGGCGAGTTCTCGACCATCGTCCAGGAGACGGCGGGCGCGTTCGACACGGTCATCACCGCGGCGCATGATTCCACCGCAAATCTCGGGCGGCTCGCCAACGTGCTGAGCACGAAGATCGACCAGGCCCACGAGGCGATCGCGGCGCTCGATGCGAGGAGCGGACTCGCATCCGCGGCGACCGCGGGCGGCGCCGACGTGAACAAGCATTGAAGCCGAAGCCGGCGGAATAAATACGATCGGAACGTCGCGGCGCTCCGGGAGCGGAAATACCAAGAGGCGATACCAAATGGCGCAATCCTTCGACTATGAGTCAGCATCGGCGTCCGACGAGGGGCATACGGAGACATCTCCGCTGGAGCGGCTGGCGGAGATCGCCGCGCGCACTGCGGAGGAGACCGGCAAGTTCGCCAATGTCGATGCGATCCTGCGCATTCCCGTGACCATGCAGGTGGTGCTGGGATCGGCAACCATTCCGGTGGCAAACCTGATGAAGCTCGGCCGTGGCGCGGTGGTTCCGCTCGACCACCGGGTCGGCGAACCCGTCGACGTCGTCGTCAACGGTCGCGTCGTCGCCCGCGGCGAGGTCGTCGTGGTCGAAGAAGACAATTCCCGCTTCGGCGTCTCGCTCACCGAAATTGTCGGGCCGTTGGGACAGGGTGATACCTGACCATGGCCGCACAGGTCGGCATGGCTCCCATCAAGCAGCGCGGCGTCGCCACGCTGGGCGGAACGGAGAAGGTCGCGGCACTCCTGCTCGCCATGGGCCGGCAGGCGGCCGCCAGCGTGCTCGCGCAGTTCGAGCCGCAGGATATCCGCACCGTGACAAAGGCTGCGGCCGAGCTGCGGCCGATCACGGCGCAGGAACTGGAAGCGATCGTCGAGGAGTTCGCCCAGCAATTCTCGATGGGCGCCAACATCCTCGGCACCCTCGGTGGCCTGGAAGCCGTGCTCGGCGACGTGCTTCCGGCCGACCAGGTGTCGGCCATCATGTCGGACCTGCTCGGCAATTCGAGCCGGTCCGTGTGGGACCGCGTCTCGTCGGTGTCGGAAAACTCGCTGGCAAGCTACCTCTCCAAGGAGCATCCGCAGACCGCGGCGCTCATCCTGTCCAAGGTCAAGCCGTCCTGCGCCGCCAAGGTCATGAGCCAGCTGCCGTCGAGCCTGCGCAACGAGCTGATGCGGCGTGTGCTCAGTCTCAAGCCGATCGTCGACGACGCCATGAGGGTCCTCGAGAAGACGCTGCATGAGGATTTGACGCTGAACTTCGCGCGCAACCTCGGCGCGGACACCTATGCCCGGGTCGCCGACATCATCAACAAGATGGAGCGCGGACACATCGAGGACATGCTGAAGAGTCTGTCGGAGAAGCGGCCGAAGTCGGCCGAAGTGCTGAAGGAGCTGCTCTTCACCTTCGACGACGTCACCAACCTGACGCCGAAGGCGCGCACCATGATCTTCGACCAGGTGCCGACCGATCGCATCGTGATCGCGCTGAAGGGCACCGACAAGCACTTCCGCGAGATGATCCTGTCCTCGGTCGCCTCGCGCGTCCGCCGGGTCGTCGAGCACGAACTCGCCATTGGCGAACCGTCGAACCAGCGCGACGTGCTGGAGGCGCGGCGCGTGATCACGGACCTCGCGCTCGACCTCGCGGAAAAGGGCGAAATCGAGCTCAACCCCGAGCAGGAGGATGAGCTGGTCTTTCGCTGACCGCTGAACGGGCATGGCAGAAACAACCGATCAGGAGAGCAAGACAGAAGAGCCGACCGAGAAGAAAGTCCGCGATGCGCTCGAACAGGGCAAAATCCCGGTCTCTCGGGAGGCTTCCATCTTCGCCTCGATGGCCGCGCTGATGGTGATCCAGGCGTTCCTGATCGGTCAGGGCGTGCAGCAATTGACGCCGATGCTGACGGGCTTTCTCGACGATCTCGACGGCTTCCCTCTCAGCACCGGGGCCGACGCCCAGAATCTCCTCATCGTGGTCGGGCTTCAGGCACTGCGATTCCTGACGCCGCTCGTCGTCACCCTGGCGGCGTTCGGGCTCGCAGCCTCGCTGTTGCAAAATGCTCCCAGCCTGGTGCTCCAGCGCATCACGCCGGACCTTTCGCGAATCTCTCCGCTCGGCGGCTGGAGCCGGCTGTTTGGATCGCAGGGCCTTGTCGAGTTCGCCAAGTCGCTGTTCAAGCTCGCCGCGGTCACCGTCGTCGTCGCGTTCGTGCTGCGCTCGTCGGAAGCGAAGGCGTTCGAGGCGATGTACACCGATCCGGTCGCGCTGCCGGAGATGATTCTCAACATCGCCATGCGAATCGTCTCGGCGATCTGCATCGCGACCATCGTCCTGGTCGCGGTCGATCTGGCTTGGGCGCGCTTCCACTGGCGGCGCGAGCTGCGCATGACGCGGCAGGAGATCAAGGACGAGCACAAGCAGGCCGAAGGCGATCCGCTGATCAAGGCGCGCCTGCGCTCGCTGGCGCGCGACCGCTCGCGCCAGCGCATGATCGCCTCCGCATCGCGCGCGACGCTGGTGATCGCGAACCCGACGCATTTCGCGATCGCGCTGCGCTACAATCGCGAGGAAAATCCGGCGCCGATCGTCGTGGCGAAGGGCATGGACGTGATTGCGCTGAAGATCCGCGAAGTCGCCGAGCAGAACCGGATTCCGGTGATCGAGAACAAGGCGCTGGCGCGCGCGCTCTACGAGGCGGTTCAGGTCGACCAGGTAATTCCGGCGGAGTTCTTCCGGCCGGTCGCCGAGATCATCTACTTCCTGCAGTCCAAGCAGACGCCGCAGTCCGAGAAGGTCCAGTAGAATTCCGAGGACGGCGTCCCTTCCATCAGCCTGACGAAAGCTTGCGACCCTAAGGTTACACCGTCTGAACCAGAATGGTGCTGCCGTGGGACCGCTCTATCTCTTCGAACTCGCATCGTCGCAGGCGCGATACCTCGAGCTCCGCCAATCGACGATCGCCACCAACGTCGCCAACGCCAACACGCCGGGCTTCAAGGCGCGCGACGTCGAACCCTTCAACAAGGTGCTCGACGGCATGCCGGTGAGACTGGCGACCACGTCGCCGTCGCACCTGCAGCTCTCCCCAGCCGAGAGCGACACGCGGGCGACTGCGAAGAAGGACAGCTGGGATGTGGTTCACTCCGGCAACTCCGTCAGTCTCGAGCAGGAAATGATCAAGGGCAGCGACGTCAGTCGCGATTACTCGATGAACTCGGCGATCGTGCGGTCGTTTCACCGCATGCTGCTGTCGAGCGCGAAGACCTGAGGTGAACTGACATGCTGGACTCATTGCAATCCTCGTTGACGGTCGCGAGCTCCGGGCTCGAAGCGCAGTCGACGCGCATGCGCATCGTCTCGGAGAACCTCGCCAACGCGACGTCGACAGGGCGCTCAGCCGGCGCCGATCCCTATCAACGCAAGACGATCACCTTCGACGCCGCGATGGACCGCGCCTCGGGCGCGCAGCTGGCGAAGGTCAAGGAAATCGGGGTCGACACCACGCCTTACCGCGTGGAGTACGAGCCGGGGCATCCCGCCGCCGACAAGGCCGGCTACGTCAAGCTGCCGAACGTCAACATGATGATCGAGATGGCGGACATGCGGGAAGTCAACCGCTCCTATGAAGCCAATCTGCAGGTCGTGAAACAGGTGAGGTCGATGCTGGGCATGACCATCGACCTGCTGAGGAGCTGACAATGCTTGAAGCGATTTCATCCACGGCGATTTCGGCCGGGCAAGCGGCAAGCCGCGCGACCGAGACGCAGGCCATCTCGCCGGCGGCGACGCCCGCGATTCAGTCCGGTGGCGACGTCGGATTCGAATCGGTCATGAAACAAGTGACGACGGACGCGATCGGGACGCTGAAGGCGGGCGAGGCGGCCTCGGTCTCGGCGATGCAGGGCAAGGAATCGACGCGGCGCGTCGTCGAGGCGCTGATGTCGGCCGAGCAGGCCTTGCAGACGGCGGTCGCAGTTCGCGACAAGGTCGTGCAGGCCTACCAGGAAGTCGTTCGGATGTCGATCTGATCAAGGAGTGACGCTGTGAAATCGCTTGCCATCGCGGCCACGGGCATGAACGCCCAACAGACCAACATCGAAGTCATCGCCAACAACATCGCCAACATCAACTCGACCTCGTACAAGCGGGCGCGTGCCGAGTTCACCGATCTGTTCTACCAGATGGACCGCATGCAGGGCGTTGCGAACACCAGCGGCTCGTCGCCGATTCCGGAAGGCGCCAATCTCGGCCTCGGGGTCAAGTCGGCGGCAATCCGCAAGCTGCATATCCAGGGCGCGCTCACGCAGACCGGCAATCCCTACGACATGGCGATCAACGGCCGCGGCTGGTTTCAGGTGCTCGGTCCGAACAACGAGGTGCAGTATACCCGCGCGGGTTCGTTCAACACCAATGCCAATAGTCAGCTCGTCACGACCGACGGCTATCTGCTGGATCCGGCAATCACGGTGCCGCAGGGAACGGTCCAGGTCACGGTCAACCAGACCGGACAGGTGTTCGCCAAGCTGGATACGGAAGTGAACCCGAGGCAAATCGGGCAGCTCAATCTCGCCAATTTCGCCAACGAGGCCGGGCTCGAACCGCTGGGCAGCAATCTCTATCGCGAGACCACGGCGTCCGGCACGCCGGTCGTCGGGCTGCCCGGCGATTCCGGCTACGGCAAGATCAACCAGCAATATCTCGAAGCCTCGAACGTCGATCCCGTCAAGGAAATCACCGAGTTGATCTCTGCCCAGCGCGCCTACGAAATGAATGCCAAGGTGATCCAGGCCTCGGATGAAATGGCCCAGACGGTCTCGAAGGGCATGCGCTAGTTCCGGTGTATCCATGTTGAACAGGATGGGCTCGATCATGCGCGGGATGGCCGCCGTGCTGCTGGTTCTCGTCTCGGCGCGTCTCGCCGCGGCCGAGGAGAAGCGGCTCCCCGTGCCGGCCGTCTCGATCCGCGCCGGCGAACTGATCCGGGACGACATGATCACCGAGCGCGCCTTTGCGCCGAACGTGCTCGGCGTCGCCATATTCATCGAAGGACGCCAGGTCCTGGTCGGCCGCATGGCGCGCCGCGCGCTGCTGCCCGGCCAGCCGATCCCGACCAACTCGGTGGAGGATCCCTGGACGGTCGCCCGCGGCGCCATGGTCAAGGTCGTGGTCGAAGACAGCGGCCTGTCGATCGTGACCTACGGCGCAGCGATGCAGTCCGGCGCGCCCGGCGCGCTCATCCCGATACGAAACACCGATACCGGTGTGATCATCAGGGGCGTTGTCCAGCCGGACGGCACCGTCAAGGTCGTGGACGGGTCATGACCAGAGTCCTGCTTGCGCTCGTCCTGCTCGTTTCCGCCGCCAGCGCCCAGGCCGCCGTCCGCATCAAGGACATCGCGGACATCAAGGGATTGCGCGAAAATCAGATCGTCGGCTACGGCCTCGTGATCGGCCTGAACGGGACTGGCGACACGCTCCGCAATGCGCCGTTCACGGAGCAGTCCCTGCAATCGATGCTCGAGAACATGGGCATCAATGTCAGGAACGAGACCACCAGCACCAACAATCCGCCGCGTCCGACGACGCTGCGCACGCGCAACGTCGCGGCCGTCATGGTGACCGCGGACCTGCAGCCCTCGATCGGTGCGGGCGAGCGCATGGACGTGACGGTGTCATCGCTCGGCGATGCGACCTCGTTGCTCGGCGGCACCCTGGTGATGACGTCGCTGCGCGCGGCGGACGGAGCGGTCTATGCAGTGGCGCAAGGCGCCGTCACGGTCGCCGGCTACAGCGTCGGGGGCCAGGCCCAGAACGTCAGCCAGGGTACGCCGACCGCGGGTCGCATCCCGAACGGCGCGCTGGTCGAGCGCGAGGTGCAGGGTAGTCTCCATGAAATGGAATATCTTGTGCTGGAGCTCAAGAACCCCGACTTCGTCACCGCAACGCGAATCCTCGACGCCATCAACCGCTACGCGGGCGGACGCTACCGCGCCCAGATCGCCTTCGAGCGAGACTACCGCACGATCGTGCTGTCGAAGCCGCGCCACATCGGACCGGTCCGCTTCCTTGCCGAAATCGGCGAGCTGACGGTCGAGCCGGACACGCCGGCGCGGGTGGTGATCAACGAGCGTACCGGCACGGTGGTGATCGGACGCGACGTGCGGATATCGACCGTTGCCGTGACGCACGGCAATCTGACGGTCCGGGTCACCGAGCTTCCCGTGGTGTCGCAACCCGCGCCGTTCTCGAAAGGGCAGACGGTGGTCGTGCCCCAGACCGTGGTCGAGGCCAACGAAGCCGGATCGCAGGTGGCGATCCTGAGCGGCGTCGATCTCCAGCGCCTGGTGCGCGGCCTGAACCAGATCGGCCTGAAACCATCCGGCATCATCGCGATCCTCCAGGCGATCAAGACGGCTGGCGCCCTCCAGGCGGATGTCATCGTGCAATGACGCGTAAGCGCCGTGCAAGCTTGGTCGCTCAATGCTCTCTCGACCGAGAATCGCACGCGGGCCGATGTTGAAGCTGGATCATAAAGCCAAACTCCTCCTCCTGGTCGCAGCCTCCGCGCTCGCGAGCGCTTCGCCCGTTCTGGCGCTGGATGAGGCCAAGCCGTCGAAGCCGCTCAACCTGCTGTCCTTCGCGCGCGCCCGTGCGTCTGGCCCACAGAAGCCAATCTCATCGATCCCGAGCGACAATGCGTCGATGCGGGCGACAGCGTGGGCAGCCGAAGATTCGGGACCAGTGATCACGGGTGCCGTTTCGGCCTCCGAGAAGCCCGCGTCGGCACCCACAGCCGCGGCGCGACCGGCCAAGCCCGGCAGCGTCACGGCGCCGCCGAAGCCGGTGCCGCCCCAGGCCGCTGCAACCGCGGACAACGAAGTCGCCCTGTTCTGCAGCAATGTCGCCGACTCCGCCGCCGATGCAAGGCTGGCCTGGCAGCTCAAGGAGCTGGAGAAGGCCGAGAACCAGCTTCGCGAGCGGATCGCCGAGGTCGAGGCCAAGCGCGCGGAATATGAGAAGTGGATGGCGTTGCGCGACGAGTTCCTGAAGAAGGCCGAAGCGAGTGTGGTCGAGATCTACTCGCGCATGAAGCCGGATGCCGCCGCAACCCAGATCGCCGGGATGGCGGACGAGACGGCTGCGGCCGTGCTCGCAAAGCTCAGCCCGAGGAGTTCGAGCGCAATCTTCAACGAGATGGAGACGGGCCGCGCGGCGCACCTCGCCGATCTGCTCGGCGGGATGCGTCGCGTGGATGACGGAAAGACCAAATAGATGAAGAATCTGATCCTCATCCTGTCGCTGTTATCGCTTGCGGGATGCGTCACTGATCCGGCCGAGGTCCTGACTGGCCCGCGACTGTCGCCGGTCGGGAGCGGCCTGAGGACGCAGGCCGATCCGATTCCCGTGACCCCCCGTATGCACTCGCCCGTCAGCTATCGCTCGACCTGGGACGACGGCACCGACCTCTACCGCGATCCCCGCGCCCGGCGCGTCGGCGACGTCGTGACGGTGATCATCTCGATGCAGGACAAGGCCAAGCTCGACAACAAGACCGGCCGCTCGCGCGATTCGCAAATCAAGTTCGGACTCGACTGGCTGATGGACGTTGCGGGATGGCAGGACAAGGGCTCGACGAGCGCCAACCTCAACACCAACACCCAGATCAAGGGCAACGGCCAGATCGACCGCACCGAGGATATCAAGCTGTCGATCGCAGCCATCGTCACCGACGTGTTGCCGAACGGCAATATGATGATCAGCGGCTCGCAGGAATTCAAGGTCAACACGGAAATGCGCGTGCTCAACGTCGGCGGCATCGTGCGTCCACGCGATATCTCGCGAACCAACACGATCTCCTACGAGAAGATCGCCGAAGCGCGCGTGGCCTATGGCGGTCGGGGAAATCTCTCTGACGTGCAGCAGCCTGGATGGGGACATCGGATCTATGACGCCGTGGCACCGTTCTGAGATGCGCTCCCGTCGGGCCGCGTCACGAGGGCAGGGGACGTCATGCGCCTGATTGTGGCCATCGTGGTGCTGACCCTGATCGCGATCGGCGCGGGCGCGCTTGCCGGCCTGCATCTGTTTGCGGCCGCCGAGCGCGTCGCGGATGCGAAGAAAACCGCCACGCCGCCGCCTCTAGCCTCGAGCTACGCCGGCAGCGCGCGGCTCAGGAAGCTGTCCCCGATCGTGACCAATCTCGGCGCGCCGGCCAACAACTGGGCCCGCATCGAAGCCTCCATGGTGACCGACAGCATGAGCGACGAGGATGCCGGCATCCTGGCGGCCCATATCAGCGAAGACATCGTCACCTATCTGCGTTCGGCGACGGTGGCGCAGTTCGAGGGATCGCGCGGGCTTCAGCATCTGCGCGACGACCTGACCGAACGCGCCAATATCCGCTCCTCGGGCAAGATCCGCGAATTGATCATTGAGACGTTGGTGATTCAGTGAAACTGAGAGTCCTGCTGCTTGCGTTGCTCTTGGTCGTGCTGCCCGAAGTGGCACTGGCCCAGATTCCGGACCTCAATTCGCTGCTGCCACCGGGCAACGGCTCGACCAGCGGCCGGATCATCCAGCTGATGGCGGTGATCACGGTGCTGTCGGTGGCGCCGGGACTGCTCATCATGGTGACGAGCTTCACGCGATTTGCGGTGGCGCTGTCATTCCTGCGCGCCGGTCTCGGCCTTCAGACCACGCCGGCCAATCTGGTGCTGATCAGCCTCGCGCTGTTCATGACCTTCTACGTGATGGCGCCGACCTTCGACCGCGCCTGGGAAACCGGCATCCAGCCGCTGATGAAGAACGAGATCTCGGAGGAAGAGGCCTATCTGAAGATCACCGATCCGTTCCGCGAATTCATGCTGGCCCATGTTCGCGACAAGGATCTGCAGACCTTCGAATCGCTCGCCGCGGAGAGCTTCCGCAGGAAGTTCGACGACAAGCGCGTCGACATGCGCGTCATCATTCCGGCCTTCATGATTTCCGAGCTCAGGCGTTCCTTCGAGATCGGGTTTCTCATCATCCTGCCGTTCCTCGTCATCGACATGATCGTGGCGACGCTGACCATGTCGATGGGGATGATGATGATGCCGCCGACGATCCTCGCATTGCCATTCAAGATGCTGTTCTTCGTGCTGATCGACGGCTGGAACCTGCTCGCCTCAGGGCTGGTGCGGTCGTTCTCGTGATGGCAACGAGCGCCAGAGGAATGGTTATGGTTAGCGAGAAGTACCGGACTATGGTTAGCAAAATGTACTGTTAACCATTTGATTTTACGGCGTAATTCAAGCCAATCTTAATCCGCGCGCAAGATTCGGCGTGCTAGCAATGCGTCACGGCGGGTTGGACCCCACCCACATCAGTCCAAAGGCATGATGCCGCCCCTCCGTACCGGTGAAAGCCCGGTATGTCCCCTCGTGAAAATGTAACGCGTACATAAAGGGACATTCGCAATGTCAAGCCTGCTTACGAACTCGACCGCCATGACCGCACTCCAGACCTTGCGGTCTGTGAGCTCGCAGCTCTCCACCACGCAGACCCGCATCTCCACCGGCCAGCGCGTCTCGACCGCTTCGGACAACGCTGCCTACTGGTCGATCGCGACCTCGATGCGCGCCGACAACGCCGCGCTCTCGGCGGTCTCCGACTCGCTCGGTCTGTCGGCTGCGACCGTCGACACCGAATATACCGCTTTGACCACAGTCATCGGCGACAAAGACTCCGGCCTGACCAAGCTCCAGTCCCTGCTGGTCGAAGCCAAGACAGCCGGTATCGACCGCAGCAAGATCCAGGCCGACGTCACCCAGATCCAGCAGCAGATGAAGGCGACAGCCAATGCGGCGACCTTCAACGGCATCAACTGGCTGAGCACGACCGCCACCACGCCAACGACCTTCAGCCTGGTGTCGTCGTACTCGCGTGTCGGCGGCACGCCCACCATCGGCTCCATCACCGTGACCACCGCCAACTACTCGCTCTACACCTCGGCGCAGGGGGGCATTCTGGACACGGCCGGCTCGACCGCTCCGTCGATCGACACGATGAGCATCTCCGCACTGACCGACTCGGCAGCTGACCAGACCACGCTCGATGGCTACATCGCGCAGGTCACCGCTGGCATCAACTCGGTGGCCTCGGCCGCCGCCAACCTCGGTGCTGTCAAGAACCGCCTCTCGACCAACACGGACTTCGTGAAGTCTCTGATGGACTCCGTGGATCGCGGTATCGGCCAGCTCGTCGACGCCGACATGAACCAGGAGTCCACCCGGCTGTCGGCCCTCCAGGTCCAGCAGCAGCTCGGCGTCCAGGCGCTCTCGATCGCCAACAACAGCAGCCAGAGCATCCTGTCGCTGTTCCGCTAAGCCTCGAACCATCCGAAGAGGGCCGCGCTTCTTGCGAAGCGCGGCCCTTTTGTTTGGCGTGACGTCGCGCGCCGCAATTTCGGCCGCCTTGTTGCGGCAAAGCCACAGAGCCACAAGCCTCGCACAAGCTTCGCGGGCTATGGTCGCCGTTACGACAGGTTGGGCCTTGACGCTTCTGCGCAGCCCAAAGGCATGACGCCGCCCTGCCGTACCGGTGCAAGTCCGGTATGTCCCAAACTCAATCCAATCTCCAAAGGGACATCAAAATGGGTTCTAGCCTCCTCACCAACTCGTCTGCAATGACCGCGCTGCAGACCCTTCGCAACGTCAGCTCGCAGCTCGCGACGACGCAGAACCGGATCTCGACCGGTATGCGCGTGTCCACGGCCTCGGACAACGCGGCCTATTGGTCGATCGCGACGTCGATGCGCTCCGACAACGCCGCGCTTTCCGCGGTCTCCGACTCGCTCGGTCTGTCGGCCGCGACCGTCGACACCGAATATACCGCTCTGACCTCGGTCATCGGCGACAAGGACTCCGGCCTGACCAAGCTCCAGGCGCTGCTGGTCGAAGCCAAGACCGCCGGTATCGACCGCACCAAGATCCAGGCTGACATCACCCAGATCCAGCAGGATATGAAGCTCAAGGCCAACTCGGCGACCTTCAACGGCATCAACTGGCTGAGCACGACCGCCACCACGCCGACGACCTTCAACCTGGTGTCGTCGTACTCGCGTGTCGGCGGTACGCCCACCATCGGCTCCATCACCGTGACCACCGCTAACTACTCGCTCTACACCTCGGCGCAGGGCGGCATTCTGGACACGGCCGGTTCGACCTCCCCGTCGATCGACACGATGAGCATCTCCGCGCTGACCGACTCGGCAGCTGACCAGACCACGCTCGACGGCTACATCGCGCAGGTCACCGCCGGCATCAACTCGGTGGCCTCGGCCGCCGCCAATCTCGGTGCCGTCAAGAACCGCCTCGCGACCAACACGGAGTTCGTCAAGACCCTGATGGACTCCGTGGACCGCGGTGTCGGCCAGCTCGTCGATGCCGACATGAACGCGGAATCGACCCGCCTTCAGGCGCTCCAGACCCAGCAGCAGCTCGGCGTTCAGGCGCTCTCGATCGCCAACCAGAACAGCCAGAGCATCCTGTCGCTGTTCCGCTAAGCCGCGGCTTCGAAAACGACCGTGCTCCCCAGGGAGCACGGTCTCCGCCATGAACGGCGGATCTCGGCACACGACGTGCCAACATCGATTTCCTGACGTCGCATCCCAGGCAACATGCCGTCGCCGATCGCACCGCGATGCAACCGGCCGTCCGCCTGTTGCCGACGCGCGCGATTGCGTCACTCGCTCTCTGGTAAAATTGCAACGCCTCGCCTGCGAACCGACACATTCGTGGTCTCGCGCAACCTTCAGACAAGGTTGGCAGCAGAGTGTCCTCTACGTTCGTATTGGTACGAGGTCACATGCTGCTCAGTCGTGCGCAGGTACAGCAACTGCTCAACAATCTGCTGGAGCTTGGGCCGCGACGCCTGATGGCTTTGGGATTGATCGGTTTCGCCGTTCTCGTCACCGTCGTGGGCGGCGCCTATTATCTGAGCCGGCCTGAATTCGAAACGCTCTATACCGGCCTTTCCCGCGAAGACGTGACGCGCATGGGTGCAGCGCTGCGCGAGCAAAACATCACCTTCGACGTCAACACCGCCGGCGACGCGGTCTCGGTGCGTCCGAGCCAGACCATGCAAGCGCGGATGCTGCTCGCCGAGAAGGGGCTGCCGACCAGCGCCAATTCCGGCTACGAGCTGTTCGACAAGATCGGGTCGCTCGGTCTGACCTCGTTCATGCAGGAGGTCACCAAGCTCCGTGCGCTGGAAGGCGAAATCGCGCGCACGGTGCAGTTGATGAAGGGCGTGAAGGCGGCGCGGGTGCATATCGTGATGCCGGTGCGGGGGTCGTTCCGCGCGACGCAGCAGCCGCCTTCGGCATCGGTCGTGCTGCGCACCGACGGCGCCATCGAGGCGCGCACGGCGCAGTCGATCCGTCATCTCGTCGCGGCGGCCATTCCGGGCATGAGCCGCGACAAGGTCACGGTGCTGGACGCCGACGGTTCGATGCTGCTTGCCGAAGAGGACGAGGCCACTGCCGCTCCGACCAAGATGGCGAGCCTGCAGAAGACGGTCGGCGGAATGGTGCAGGAGAACATTCGCAAGGCGCTGACGCCGTACCTGGGCCTCGACAATTTCGAAGTGAGCGTTGCATCGCAGCTCTCCACCGACAAGCGGCAGATCAACGAAACCGTCTACGATCCGGAGAGTCGCGCGGAACGTTCGGTCCGGAACGTCCGCGAGAACGAGAAGTCACAGAACGCGGACCGTTCGCAGCCGACCACTGTGCAGCAGAATCTTCCCGACCAGCAGGTGAACGCCGGCGGCACCAAGAATTCCAGCGAGGACAAGACCCGCCGCGAGGACGTCACCAATTTCGAGGTCTCGTCCAAGACCACGACGACGGTGAGCGACGGCTATTCGGTGAAGAAGCTGTTCATTGCCGTGCTGGTGAACCGCGGGCGGCTCATTGCCGACCTGGGCGACAAGAGCAACCAGGCCATCGTCGACAGCAAGCTCGCCGAGATCAGCCAACTCGCAGCCACGGCCGGCGGCCTCGACAAGGCGCGCGGCGACCAGATCCAGGTGACGGCCGTCGATTTCATCGAAGGCTCGCGCGAACTGGCGCCGGTGCCGCCGATCAGCTTCGTCGAGATGATCAACAAGCAGCTCGGCAGCGTCATCAACGCGGTCACGATCCTGGCCGTCGCTTCGATGCTGGTGTGGTTCGGACTTCGTCCTGCGGTCAACGGCATTTTGACCCATCGCGCGGCGCAGGAGCAGACCGAGGCGGCGGAAGCCGCCCAGCTCCAGGCAGCCGCCGGCGCCCTCACGCTGGCGGACAGCGAAGAGGCCGAGCTCAACCTGGTCGAAGACCTCGAAGGCAAGATGCAACGAACGCCGCAGAAGCGGTTGGAGCAGATCGTCCGTCTCGATCAGATGCAGGCGGCAGCGATCCTTAAAGACTGGATGCGACGCGAGGAGGCGGCATGAACGCGGCAATCGGAAAGCTCCTGACGCAGTTCGATGCGAACGGGCGGGTCAAGTCGCCTCCGCCTCCACCGCCGCCCAAAATCCAGGATGTGCTGACGAGGCCGAAGGAAGCCCGGCGCGAGCCTCAGCCGCAACCCGAGACCCATTCGCAGCCGCAGCTTCAGTCGCCGCCTCCGGCGCCGAACGCGGAAGCCCCCGCGGTCAGTCTCCTGGACGATGCCTTTCGGCGCGGCCATGCGGCCGGCGTAGCGGAGGGCGAGTCCAGGATCGCCGAGGAAAGAGTTCGCAGCGCGATCCGGCTCGGCGAAGAGCGGGCCAAGTGGTCCGACCAGCAGGCGGTGGCGGTTGTCAGCGGCTTCGAGACGGCTTGCCGCGAAATCGAGACCAACATCGCGAGCTCCGTTGCGCGGATATTGCTGCCGTTCCTCGCCGATGCTGTCCGCGACAAGGCGATCGGGTCGCTGGTCGAGCAGATTGCGGCGCTGACCGGCAATTCGCCAGTGCCGGTGTTCAAGGTCACCGGACCAAGCGAACTGCTCGACTTGGTGAAGACGCAGCTCGGGACGGCCAGGCGAACGGGTTTCGAGTATGAGGCCGCCGATACTTTTGAGGTTCGCGTCGTGGCCGACCAGACCGTAATCGAGACGCAGATCACGACCTGGAGCGAGCGCCTGAAAGAGGCGCGCCGGTAGTCCGTCATGAATGAGGTCAAGCCAGAACTCGTCATCATCCGCCGGCGGAGTGCCTTCGACGACGAGAAGCCGCACGGCGGCGTCTGGAAGATCGCCTATGCGGACTTCATGACCGCGATGATGGCGTTCTTCCTCGTGATGTGGCTGATCAATGCGCTCAACCAGGATCAAAAGCAGGTAGTCGCGAGCTATTTCAATCCGATCAAGCTCGCGGAGAACGCACCTGCCCCGAAGGGCCTCAACGATCTCTCCAAGAAGGAGCCGTCGTCGTTCGACGGCCAGGACGGCAGGCGCCAGCCGGGGGGACCGAGCGAGGAACGTCGCGGTGACTCTCCGACGGCCGAGAAGCCGCCCTTCTACGAGGAGAAGGTCCTGTTCCGCGATCCCTATACGACGCTCGCCGAGATCGCCAGCAGTGCGAACCAGGCCTCGGGCCAGCGGCGCGCCGGCGCTCTGACGTCCGCCGAAGAGGATGGCCTCAAGGGAGGCGACGCCTACCGCGATCCGTTCGATCCCGGCTATTGGAAGCTTGCGCCGCAGGCAGCCAAGGATGCCGACCGCGTCATCGAGGGCGAGCCCAAGCCCGAGTCCAAGCCGAATGCGTCCGCGCGCGACACTGCCTCCGGCTCAAGCCAGGCCGAGCCGCAGGCGCGCCGAGCCAGGCAGGACGATGCCGGCGGAAGCCTGGCTCCGAGCGCCGATGCGTCGTCCGCAAGCCTGTCGCCTCTGCTGCCGCCGGGGCTCGCGCCATCGCAGGCCTCACGCGAAGGGAGCGCGCAGCCGGGCGCCCAGGCTGGTAATCAAGCCAATGTCGCCGCGCAGCCGCATCCCAACGACACGACCAAGGAATCCGGGCCGCGCGACGCGGTTCAGGCCCAGCAACTAACGGTCAAACAGCTTCAGTCGGCGATCGCGGACGCGCTGTCGGACGTCAAGGCTGGCGCCGGACCGGTGGCCGAGGTGCGTCAGGTTGAGGAGGGCCTGCTGATCAGCCTGACCGACGATGCGAACTTCGGCATGTTCGCGGTCGGCTCGGCTGAGCCGCGGCCCGAACTCATCCGTGTGATCGACAAGATCGGCCCGCTGCTGGCAAAGCGTCCCGGCGTGATCATCGTCCGCGGCCACACCGACAATCGGCCGTACCGTTCGGAGGCCTATGACAACTGGCGGCTGTCGACGGCCCGTGCGCAGATGGCCTATTACATGCTGGTCCGCTCCGGCGTCGATACGCAGCGCATCGAGCATGTCGAGGGTTATGCCGATCGGCGGCCGAAGCTTCAGAACGATGCGGCGGCCGCGCAGAATCGCCGGATCGAGATCATGGTCCGGGAGAAGCGCCCTTGATCAGGTCTCCTCTCCGCGCAGCGCTGCTGATGCTGCTGTTGCCGTTCACGGCGGCAGGCGCATTCGCCGAGCCGGCACCGGGGGCATCGGCATCGGGCGAGCCATATGAACTCGTTCGGGCGTTGCAGGCCGTGCAGGACGGCATCGCCAACGGCGATAGCGCGGCGTACGGCAGCCACAGCGCATTGATCCGGCAGATCGGCGAAAAATTTCTCGCCGCCGATCCGGGCCTGTGGAGCAACCCGCAGAACGGCCAGGCCGCCGTGATCTACCTGCTCAGTGGCGGCGCGCCGCAAATCATCCGCAAGCTGCCGCGCGACAAGCTGAACGTCGATGGACGGCTGTTCGATGGCGCGCTTGCCTATGTCGAGGGTCGTCAGGACGAAGCGCGCGAACTGCTCAAGGACGTCAAGCCGCGGACGGTTCCGTCGGGCCTGGGCGGACAGCTCGCGCTGGTCCAGGGTGCACTGTTCGCACGCGCCGAGGCATCGCTCGCAATCGAGCGTCTGGATGATGCGCGCTTGCTCCTGCCGGGCACATTGGTGGAGGAGGCCGCGCTGCGGCGCGAGATCCTGTTGGTCGGGCAAGCCGAGGATTTCGACAAGTTCGAGTTCCTGACGCTGGCCTATATCCGGCACTACCACAACTCGGTCTATGCCGGGGACTTCTGGCAGCGCTTTGCGACCGGCCTGACGCAGTCGGGCCTCGCGCTCGACGAGCGCCGGTTTGCGCGGATCACCACCTTGCTTGAGCAGATCGACCGCGCGAGCCGCCTCAAGCTCTATCTCGTGATCGCGCGTACCGCGATGGTGCGCGGAGGGCTGGCCGTCACCCGGCTTGCCGGCGAGCGTGCCCTGACTCTCAGCGCCGATGCCTCGGCGGAGCGCGAGCGGGCGCATTTGTTCCGCGGCGTGTCGCGGGCGCTCGCCGACGAATATGACGGCGGTCTCGCCGAGTTGAAGGCGCTCGACCGGTCGAAGCTGCCCGAGCGCGACATTCCCTTTCTCAATGCAACGGTGCAGCTCGCACTCGACGTTCGCAAGCCGTTCGCTGGCGGATCCGCCGCCGCAGCCGACAAGCCTCCGGTCACGCCGGCGCGTCTCGACCTCGCGTCGTCGACCGCAACGCTTGTTCGTGCGCGGAAGCAGCTCGGGGAGCTCGAACTTCTCACCAGGGATCGCCGTCCATGATGAAGCTCAGTGGAACCTCCGGACAGGTCTTTTCGGGTCTCGCCGAAAGCCTCAGCATGCGGGGCACATCGCGCTCCGGGAAGAGCGCCGGGGCGAAAGCGCAGGCGGACTCGTCCTTCAACGATCTTCTGCACACCGTCTCGAATCTCGCGAAGCGTGCGCTCAACGACGAGGGCAGCGCCACGGCCGTGAAAGCCGGAACGCTGCGGACGCGCCTGGCGCATCAGAGCGGGAAGGACAACGCGAGCGACGAGACGGTGCACGACCGTGCCGCGGCGGTCGAGGAGCCGGGATCCAGCGAGACGTCCACCGAGAAATCTTCCGACAAAAAGACCGATAAGTCGTCCGGGAAACATGGACCTCTCGATCACATCGAGCAGGCCGACGTCCAGAGCCGATCGAGTATTGCCGGGATCGTCGGACAGGAGATCGTCGCCGGGCCGCCGGTCGTGATGCCGCAGATGCAAGCACCGGCCGGCGACAAGAAGGATGCGTCCGGGCGCGACGAGCGGTCTTCCACGACGAAGCGCGACGTTCAGGCCTTGGGCATGGCGAAGGCGACAGCCGAGCTCCCACCTCCGGTGGCTCCAACCGCCGCCCGCTCGCAGGCCGCGGATTCGCACGCGGCGACCAGCGCCCAGGCGACATCGACGGACGACAGTGAGCCATCGCCGAAGGCAACGGCACCCGGCTTCGAGGCCGTCGCGGCCAATGTCGAGCGTGCTGTCAAGGCGTCGGCGCGGGACGCATTGCCCGAGACGACCAAGGTCACCGTGGTCCAGCAAGAGACCCATCTGCCGCCGGCGCAGTTCAACGCTCCGCAACAGGTTGCCAACGCCGTTGTCGCCGAGTTGAAGGAAGCTCCGGCATCGACGGCGTCCGCAGCTCCAGATCTTGCAGCGTCCCAAGCCAATGCGCCGGATCAGCCGCTCAAGATCCTGACCATCAATCTCGAGCCGCCCGCGCTCGGCAATGTCACCGTGCGCCTTCGCCTGGTCGGCAACGAAGTGTCCGTCCACCTCGCCGCTGCGCGCAAGGACACGAGCCAGATGCTCGACCAGCAGCGCGATTCGATCCGCGACCTGATGCAGTCCGCGGGCTACGTCGCCGACATTGCGCCCGTCCAGCACGGCTCGCTGGATGGTTTCCAGAGCGGCTCCGGCCAGTCGCAGCCGCAGCTTTCGGGCCAGCAACAGCCCTCGTCGCAGTCGCAAGGCACGTTTGACGGTACGAGTAATTCGTCGGGACAAGCGGACGGCGGCGCGAAGCAGGCTCGACAGGAGCGCCAGTCCAACCAGGAGACGCGTCATGACCAGGACGTGGCGCCGCAGATTCGTCGCGGCCCTGTTTATCTGTAACGCCGGCGCCGCGGCCGCGGCGACCGACAATTCGCGCCCGTGCGAGCGCGAGATGGCGCGTGCGTCCCAGCAGCACGGAATTCCGCTCGGCATTCTCTACGCGGTCGGACTGACCGAGACGGGGCGGCGCGGCGCACTTTATCCTTACGCGCTCGGCGCCGAAGGACAGACCGTGTTCGCCAAGGACATGAACGACGCGATCGCCAACTTCGAAGCCATGCGAGCCAAAGGGATCAAGCTGATCGACCTCGGCTGCATGCAGATCAACCATTACTATCACGGCGACAAGTTCGCCTCGGTCCGGGCGATGTTCGATCCCGCAGGGAATGTCGACTACGCCGCACGCTTCCTGAAGGAGCTCAAGCAGCGCGAGGGCAGCTGGACCATGGCAGTCGCCCGCTACAATGCAGGCCCCAACAACCAGCCGGCGCAGAAGCGCTACGTCTGCCACATCGTCGCGCATCTCGTCTCCAGCGGCTTCGGCGCGTGGACCGACAAGGCGCGCTCGTTCTGTCAGCCCAAGACGACCTAAGGAGACGACGCCAAGTTGTGCATCGTTCCCCATCATCAGCCCCGCGCAAGCAACAGTCTCCATTGTAGCTGCAACCTACCAAAGGAGCCCAATTCATGAGCCTGTATGGTGTTATGCGCACCGGCGTTTCCGGGATGAACGCGCAGTCCAACAAGCTGTCAACCGTTTCGGACAACATCGCGAACGTCAACACCACCGGTTACAAGCGGGCTTCGACCGAATTCTCCTCGCTGATCCTGAAGAGCGGCTCGGGCAATTACGATTCCGGCGCGGTCGAGACCACGGTGCGTTACGCCATCTCCGACGCCGGCAATTACCAGTTCACGACCTCGGCCACGGATCTCGCGGTCCAGGGCAACGGCTTCTTCGTCGTGCAGGATCCGAACGGCACCAACTTCCTGACGCGCGCCGGTGCGTTCGTGCCCGACAGCACGGGTAACCTAGTTAACGCGGCCGGCTTCCAGCTGATGGGCTACAACATTGCCAACGGTGCCACTCCCACCGTCGCAGCCAACGGGTTCGGCGGCCTCCAGGTCGTCAACGTCAACCAGATGGCGCTCCAGGCGTCGGCTTCGACCAAGGCGACCGTCGCCGCCAATCTGGATCCGAGCGCTACCTTCTCTGCTGGACCGGCCGGCCCCGCCAACTATACGTCGAAGACGTCGATCGTGACTTACGACAATATCGGAAATGCCGTGACGCTCGACGTCTATGCCAAAAAGACTGCGGCAAATACCTGGGATATGCAGGTCTACAACGGCGCGACCGCGCTTCCATCAAGTGGGCCCAGCACCACGTTCACGTTTGACGTAAGCTCGACCGGAAAAGGCAAGCTCGATCTGGTGGGCCCGCCGCCGAGTGCGACATCGCTTACGGTGGCGATCCCCGGTGGTTCGGCTGCCTTCAACATCGACCTCTCGGCCATGACCCAGGTCGCCTCCAGCTTCGACTTCAAGGCGACCGTGGATGGCAACGCTCCGTCCGCGGTGGACAAGGTGAACATCGACGACAAGGGCGTGGTCACGGCCGTCCTCAAGAATGGCACCACGCTGCCGAGCTTTCAGATCGCGCTCGCGACCGTCCCGAGCCCGGACCATTTGACGCCCGAAGTCGGCAACGTCTACTCACCGAACCTGGAATCCGGAAACGTGCAGGTCGGCCTCGCCGGCCAGGGCGGGCTCGGCACCATCCAGTCGGGTGCTCTGGAAGATTCCAACGTCGATCTCGCGGACGAGTTGACCTCGATGATCGAGGCACAGCGCGGCTTCACCGCGAACTCGAAATCGTTCCAGACCGGCGCCGATCTGCTGGACGTGGTCGTCAACCTGAAGCGCTGATTTCTTCAGCGCTCGTCCCCGGCAAGAGCAGATCATGAACCTTACCGCCGCTCTCGAATCCGCCCGCTCCTCGTTGATGGCGTCGGGCATCCAGTCGTCGGTCATCTCGCGCAACATCGCCGGTGCCAGCTCCGCCGGCTATTCGCGCAAGATTGCCGTGCTGGACAACCTTCCGGGAACCGGCGTCTACGTGGCGGCGATCCAGCGCGCCGCGAGCTCGGGTCTCTACACCAACGTGCTGACCGCAACCTCGACGTCGGCCAAGCAGAGCGCGATACTTGACGGTCTCCAGAAGATCGCATCTGCCACGGTGGACGATCCGGAACTCGACCAGTCGCCGACGGCGCAGCTCAATGCGCTGAAGAAGGCGCTCCAGCAATATGCCAACGCCCCGGACAACACCACGCTGGCACAGGCCGCGGTGACGTCCGCCAAGGACATGGCGACCGCGCTCAATCAGGCGACCCAGACCGTGCAGTCGGCCCGGGAGGGCGCGGATGCCGACATGAATACGTCGGTTCAAAACATCAATCGGCTGCTCTCCCAGTTCCAGACCGTGAACACCGCGATCGTGAAGGGGACGATCTCCGGCGATGACATCACCGACTACCTCGACCAACGCGACAGCATCGTCTCGCAGCTGTCGCAGGAGGTCGGGGTCTCGATGTCGCTCCGTCCCAACGGCGACGCGGCGCTCTATACCGACAGCGGCGTCGTGCTGTTCGACAAGACGGCGCGAACGGTGAGCTTTGCGCCGACGAACGCCTATACGGCCGGCACCACCGGCAATGCGGTCTATATCGACGGCGTTCCGGTGACCGGCGCCAATTCCGCGATGCCGCTCAAGTCCGGCAAGCTTGCTGGCCTGGCGCAGCTGCGCGACAATGATACGGTTACTTACCAGAGCCAGCTCGACGAAATCGCGCGCGGCCTGGTCGACGCCTTCAAGGAAAGTGACCAGTCGCCTGTTCCGACGCTGCCCGACGTCCCCGGTCTCTTCACCTATCCGGGCGCGCCGGCGATGCCGGCGAGCGCTACCGTCTTGGTGGGCCTCGCTGGTACGATATCCGTTGCTGCATCGGTCGATCCCGCCCAAGGCGGTAATCCCAACCTGCTGCGCGATGGCCCGATCAGCGGCAACGTCGCATACCAATACAATACCGCCGGCAACGGCGGTTACTCGGCTCGGGTGCAGCAGCTCATCGGCGCCATGGATGCGTCGCAGCCGTTCGATGCGACCACGCAAGGCAAGCCGAACGGCAGCTTGATCGACTTCGCGTCGTCGTCGACGAGCTGGATCGAAAACCAGCGCAAGACCGCCGACTCCAATGTCACCTACCAGAAAACGCTGCTCGACCGCAGCACCGCGGCGCTGTCGAACGTCAGCGGCGTCAACATGGACGATGAGATGTCGTTGATGCTTCAGGTCGAACGCACCTATTCGGCCTCGTCGAAGATCATCTCGACCGTCGACGAAATGTTGCAGAGCCTGCTGGCTGCCGTGGGAAATTAAGTCATGATGAGCGCAAACTACATCTCGACCTTGATGCTGTCTTCGTCGTTGAGGTCTTCGATCACCAACAATCAGGCCGCGCTGGCCAAGGCCTCGAAGGAAGCCACCACCGGCCGCTTCGCCGATGTCGGCCTCGAGCTTGGTGCTACGACGGGAGGCGACGTCACCCTGCGGGCGGATTGGAGCTTCGCCGATCAGCTCGTCGATACCAACGGGCTGGTCTCGGGACGTCTGGACATAACGCAGAGCCGGATCACCCAGCTTGGTTCGACCGCAACGGACTTCCTCAAGGACCTGATCGCGGCGCGCAGCACCGACGGCGGCGGACGGATCATCCTGCCGCCTGCGTCCTCCAACCTCCAGGATCTGATTGGCGCGCTCAACGTCTCCTATAACGGCTCGTCTCTCTTCTCGGGCATCAACACGCAGAACACGCCGATCACGGCCTACACCGCGGGCTCAGCCAGCAAGAACCAGGTCGACGCCGACTTCCTTGCGACCTTCGGCTTCTCGCAATCATCGCCCAGCGTGAACAGCATCACCCCGGCCCAGATGCAGACCTTCCTCGACACCACCTTCGATGCCGAGTTCGCGAGCCCGGCCTGGAACACCAATTGGTCATCGGCCACCGACCAGGTCATGCAAAGCCGTATCTCCACGACCGAGATAGCGGATACCTCCGTCAGCGCCAATCAGACAGGCTTCCGCAAGCTCGCCGAGGCCTACACCATGATGGCAGATCTCGGGAACGCCAACCTGGATCAAGCGACGTTCCAGGTTGTCGTGGACAAGGCCATCGGCCTTGTCGGAAACGCCATCACTGACCTTGCCACCCTCGGCGGCGACATCGGCACGGTCCAGCAGCGGATCACCTCAGCAACCGACAAGCTCAAGACGCAGCAGGACATTCTGAACAATCAGATCGTGGGTATAGAGAAGGTCGATCCGACGGAAGCCTCCGTCAGGGTCAACACCTTGCAGACGCAGATCCAGACGGCACTTGCGCTCACCTCGCAGCTCCAGAAGATCAGCCTCATCAACTATCTCTAAGTCCCGCTCCTTCGTAAGGCTCGTAATCCTTGTCTTATTGTTCGGTCTCCTGCGCAGAGTTGTCCTGATGACGTTTGAAGCCTATGAAGCGGTCGTCGACGAGAGCGGCTATGAGGCGCGGGGCCGCGAGCGGCAGGCGCTCAGCCTTGGCATCGACCGGCTCGAGCGGATCCAGAAGGACCGCTTCAGCCTGGAGGATCTGGTCGAGAGCCTGCTCTATGTGCGGCGGCTGTGGACGATCTTCATCGAGGATCTCGCGCATCCGGAAAACGGGCTTCCGGAAAAGCTGCGCGCCGACATCATCTCGATCGGGCTGTGGGTGGTCAAGGAAGCCGACCGCCTTCGCGAAGAAAAGTCGAATGACGTGATCCAGCTCATCGAAATCAACCGCCTGATCCGAGACGCACTTTAATGAAGATATCCTTGCGTGCGGGCGAACGGGTCTACATCAACGGCGCTGTGCTGCGCGTGGACCGCAAGGTCTCCGTCGAGCTCGTCAATGACGTGATGTTCCTGCTCGAAGGACAGATCATGCAGGCCTCCGACGCCACCACGGCGCTGCGGCAGCTCTATTTCATCGTCCAGCTCATGCTGATGAATCCGACCGATGTCCGGGATGCTTCGGCTCTCTACGGGCAGCATCACGCCGCTCTGCTCGCGGTGTGCGAGAGCCAGGAGATGCTGGTCGGGCTTGGTGCGGTCGACGACCTGGTCGGGGCGACCCGTTACTTCGACGCGCTCAAGCGGATTCGGGCACTGTTTCCAGTGGAGCAGGCCATCCTGGCCGGCGCCACGATTGATTCCCCATTCGAGGCTGCCTGACAGCGGAGAGATACATGAACGTCACCAGCGCGACCGATAGCACCAGCAAGTCGTCCAGTTCGACCAGCTCGACGACGTCGACGTCGAGCACCGGCGTCGACTACAACACGTTTCTTCGGCTCCTCATTGCAGAGATGAAGAACCAGGATCCGACCAATCCGATGGATACCTCGCAATACATGAGCCAGTTTGCGCAGCTCTCGTCGGTCGAGCAGGCGATGCAGACCAACACCAAGCTCGACGCTCTGCTGTCTTCGCAGTCGCTGTCGCAGGCCGACGGGCTGATCGGAAAGACCGTCAGCTTCACGGATGCGACAGGAGCGAGCTTCAGCGGCAAGGTCGCCTCGATCTCCATCAACAGCGACGGCTCGGTCGCGACACTCGAGAACGGCACGAAGGTCGCGATCGGCCCCGGTCTCACGATCAGCCAGTCATGAACGAACGGGACGCTCTCGACATCGTCCAGGCGGCGATCTGGACCATTATCGTCGCCTCCGGACCTGCCGTCGGTGCCGCGATGCTGGTCGGCACCATCATCGCGCTGATCCAGGCCCTGACCCAGATCCAGGAGGTGACGCTGACTTTCGTTCCGAAGATCATCGTCATTCTCGTGGTCGTTGCCGTCTCCGGCTCCTTCATCGGAGCCCATCTCTCCACCTTCACTGAGATGGTCTATTCGCACATCGAGCGCGGCTTCTGACCCGACGGTCCCGGCCACCTCTGCCACCCTGCCACCACCCCCGCGTAAGCTTTGCACGGCAGATTACGGGCCGGATCCTCTGCCGGTGACCCATGTCCGATACGTTAGCTGCTAGCCTGCCGACCCCGCGACGATTGGGCGCCGACGCCGTTTTCGCGGGCGGCATCGTGGCCATGCTCACGATCCTGTTCCTGCCCATACCGCCGATCCTGATCGATCTCGGCCTCGCGTTCTCGATCGCGCTCTCGGCACTGATCCTGATGGTCGCACTGTGGATCCAGCGGCCGCTTGATTTCTCGGCCTTCCCGACCGTGCTCCTGATCGCGACGATCCTGCGGCTTGCGCTCAACGTCGCAACGACCCGTCTCATCCTGTCGCGCGGCGGGGAGGGCGAAAACGCCGCGGGCCATGTCGTTGCCGGTTTCTCGAAGTTCGTCATGGGTGGTGACTTCGTCATCGGCCTGATCATCTTTGCGATTCTGGTCACGGTGAACTTCGTCGTGATCACCAAGGGCGCAACGCGTATCGCCGAAGTGGGCGCCCGCTTCACCCTGGATGCGATCCCGGGCAAGCAGATGGCGATCGACGCGGATCTGTCCGCGGGCCTGATCGACGACAAGGAAGCCCAGCGCCGGCGCCGCGAGCTGGAAGAGGAGAGCGCGTTCTTCGGCGCCATGGACGGCGCCTCGAAATTCGTCCGCGGCGACGCCGTCGCCGGCCTGATCATCACCGCGATCAACATTTTCGGCGGTATCATCATCGGCGTGACGCATCATGGATTGACGCTGGCACGCGCCGCCGACGTCTACACCAAGCTCTCCGTGGGCGACGGCCTGGTAACGCAGATGCCCGCGCTGATCGTGTCGCTGTCGGCGGGCCTGCTCGTCTCGAAGGGCGGCACCAGAGGTTCGGCCGAGCAGGCGGTGTTGCGGCAGCTCGGCGGCTATCCGCGCGCGGTGTCGGCCGCCGCGCTGATGATGTTCGTGCTCGCCTTGATGCCGGGGCTGCCGACGGCGCCCTTCCTGCTGCTCGGCGGCGTCATGGCCTTCGTCGGATACTCGTTGCCGAGGCGGCAGGCAGCCCTGAGGCGCAAGGAAGATGCGCGCAACGCCGACGAACGCGCCCAGGTCGATGCCAAGGAATCCGTCAAGGAATCGCTTAAGACCGCGGAGATCGAGCTGGCGCTCGGCGGCCACCTCTCGGTCCATCTGCTGGGCTCGCGCACCGAGCTGGCGCACCGCGTGGCCAAGATCCGCAAGAAGTTCGCCAAGCAGTACGGCTTCGTGGTTCCCGAGATCAAGCTCACCGACAATCTGTCGATCGATCCCAAGGGATACCAGATCCGGATCCACGACACCCGCGTCGCCCAGGGCGAGCTCAGGCTCGGCGAAGTGCTGGTGCTGGTCGACAAGGATGGCAAGCCCGACGTTCCCGGCGAAGAGGTGATCGAGCCGGCCTTCGGCATGAAGGCGCTGTGGGTGACGGACGCTTTCACCGACGAGGTCAAGCGTCAGGGCTGCAAGCCGGTCGACAATCTGTCGGTGCTGCTCACGCATCTGAGCGAAGTGATCAGGGCCAACCTCGCCCAGCTCCTGTCCTACAAGGACATGCGCGGCCTGCTCGACCGGCTCGATCCCGAATACAAGCGCCTTGTCGAGGATCTCTGCCCGTCGCAGATATCGTATTCGGGGCTGCTGGCGATCCTGAAGATCCTGCTGGCCGAGCGCGTGTCAATCCGCAACCTCCATCTGATCCTCGAAGCCATCGCCGAGATCGCGCCCCATGTGCGGCGCTCCGAGCAGGTGGCCGAGCACGTGCGTACCCGTCTTGCCCAGCAGATTTGCGGCGATCTCTCCGACAACGGCGTACTCAACGTCGTGCGTCTCGGCAACCGTTGGGATCTCGCGTTTCACCAGAGCCTGAAGCGCGACGCCAAGGGCGACGTCGTCGAATTCGACGCCGATCCGCGCCTGATCGAGCAGTTTGCGACCGAAGCCAGCGCCGCGATCCGCAAGTTCACCGAGAACGGCACCAGCGTGGTGCTGGCGGTGACCCCGGAAGCGCGTCCCTACGTCCGGATGATCCTGGAGCGGGTCTTTCCGACACTGCCGATCCTGTCGCATGTCGAGGTCGCGCGCAGCACCGAGATCCGGGCCCTCGGAGCCATATCGTGATCAGCGGCCTCACCGATAGCGTGCTGGTGACGTTCATCGTGTTCTGCCGCATCGGTGCCTGCCTGATGCTGGTGCCCGGCTATTCCAGCGTCAACGTTCCGGCCCAGGTCCGCTTGTTCGTCGCGCTCGTCACGACGTTTGCGCTGACGCCGATCCTGATCGCCGTCCTGAAACCCCTTACGGACAACGCGGCGCCTCTGACGCTCGCGCTCCTTATCTGCTCCGAGCTCGTGGTCGGCTGCGTCATCGGGCTCGGCGGTCGCGTGTTCTTCCTCGCACTCCAGACCATGGCCACCGTGATGGCGAGCGCAATCGGGCTGAGCAACATCCCGGGGACCCCGGTCGGCGATACCGATCCGGCGCCGGCCCTGGTGCCGCTGATCATGACGGCCGTCACCACGCTGTTCTTCATGACCGACCAGCACTGGCAGGTCCTGCGCGGACTGATGAACTCCTACGCCGTCTGGCATCCCGGCGACCGGCTCGGCGGCAGCATGCCGCTCGGCCAGCTCGTCGGCAGGCTGTCGGAGGCGTTCGTGCTGACGCTGCGGATCGCCAGCCCTTTCATCGTCTATTCGGTCGTCGTCAACCTGGCGGTCGGCCTAATCAACAAGCTGACGCCGGCGATTCCGGTCTATTTCATCTCGGTGCCCTTCGTGCTGTTCGGCGGCTTCCTGCTGCTCTACCTCACCAGCGACGAACTCCTGACGCAATTCATGCTCGGCGTCTCGTCGTGGCTGGCGGAGTGATCAATCATGACGTCGCGCGCGGACAAGCTCGGCCGGATGGTCTCGCTCCTGAAGCTCCAGCTTCGGCTGTCAGAGTGGCAGCTCGCTCATCTCCGCCAGCAGGAGCGCAGCTTGCAGGACGAGCAGGAATGGCTGGTCGGAACTCTCAACGAGGGGAAGCCGCCGGCGGGATCATCGAGCGAATCGATCGCGCGGCGCCTGACCAGAGCCAGCGTCGGCGCTCGCGCGATTCAGGCCCAGGCCTCGCAGCAGCTCGACCAGGTTCGCACGGAGAGCCGCCGTGTGAAGCAGTTCGAGCAGGTCGCGAAGGCGGCGCTCGCGGACAAGCTTCGCGACGCCGAGAAGCGATCGCTCGAGGAGATGACGGGAACAAGCCTCACCGTGCGCGAGTGGCCGCCACGGCTAGCCAATCGGACCAAGACATGATCGTGACAGCGACACCCGACCTCGTTCTCGACGTCCTCGACGCCGCCGATCCCGTGACGCAGCGCGCGGCCACCGCGAAGCTCGACGCGCTGAAATCATCGGACGCGGATTTCGCCGCCACGATGGACGCGGAGGTCGGCAAGGCCAAGGCGGCTGCTGCCGATCAATTCGCGACGAAGATCTCGGAACCCCAGTCGGGTGCGGTGAACGGGGCGCCGGTGCAGGTGATCAAGGCGCCGGCATCCGGCGAGGTGTACCGCAAGTTCGAGGCCTTCATCCTCCAGACCTTCGTCGAGACGATGCTGCCGAAGGAGTCGGAGCAGGTCTTTGGAAAAGGCACGGCCGGCGGCGTCTGGAAGTCGATGCTGGCGGAGCAGCTCGGTGCTCAGCTGGCAAAGGGCAAGGGCATTGGCATTGCCAAGCAGCTCGCTGCCGCGCATCCGGCGGGACCGGACGCTTCGGGCAAGGCCGGATGACGATCCGGGAATGGATGACAGAAGTGGAAGGGTGAATTTCCTATGCAGGCACAAGAAGGCGCGGCGGCCCTGGTGATGGAACAGCCGGTCGTGGACCGCGAGGCGATGACGACGGCGGCCGTGTCGGGGGATGCCCTGTTGCCCGTGCTGCTGCCGAATGTCGGCGGCGAGGTGGCGAACGACGGCGCGGACGCGGCGAGATCGGACGAGGTACGCGGCCTGCTGGCTGCGATCCGCCGGCTCGAAGGCATCGTCGAAGAGGAGACGGCCGCGCTCGCGACCGGCAAGAAGATCGACTTCGACGAGTTCAGCGCCCGGAAGAGCCGGAGCATGCTGGAATTCGTCCGTCTGATGCGGGCACGAATGCACCTCGGCGGCGAGGTCGAGATCACCGAGGAGGTCCAGCGGCTGCGCGAGAAGCTCGAGCGAAACCGTTCCATCCTCGAAATGCATTACGATGCGGTGCGCGAGGTTGCGAGCATCATCGTCAAGGCCATCAAGGACGCCGAATCGGACGGCACCTATACCGGCCGCGCAGCACAGGACGGAAAATGATCAGACTCGTGCTAGCCGGGCTCTGGGTATGCATCCTCACCGCGGGAACGAGCTATGCCGTGGCCTATTGGAAGGAAAATGGCAGTCTGCTGCCGGCAAAGGATGAATATCTCGACGGGCTGCAGTACCAGAAGACGCGGGCCCTGAGCGTGCCAATGGTCGAGAGTGGCAACGTGCAGGGCTACATCGTCGCGCGCTTCGTCTACACCGTAGAGGCGCGGACCATGCATCAGCTCAACGTGCCGCCCGAGCCGTTCGTCGTCGATGAAGCCTTCCGCAGGATCTATGCCGACGACCGCCTGGATTTCAGAAAACTCGCCCGTTACGACCTCTCCATCCTCACAACGGCCATCAAGCAGCGTGTCAACGAGCGAATGCAGGCCGAAGTCGTCCAGGACGTCCTTGTCGAGGACTTCAATTACGTGTCGAAGGAAGAATTCCAGCAGAAGCCCTAGGCATTACCGGTTCTGATTGAATCAGAAGCGAGCCTCTAGAATCATACTTAGACGCGAGCCGCGGCGCCGGTACTGCCGCGCCTCTGTTCGCCGTTGATGTCGCTGAAACTACAACGGCCCCTGCGAAGGTGGTTCGCGAGGCCGTTGTCGGTTGCGTGGCAGCGCCCTGCCGATCAGTTTCCGGCCGGATACGCCGCCGGAGCGGCATGCGACCTGTTGAGCAAGATGCCGACTTCGTCGAGCTCCTGCATCGGCACGTCGATGGTTTCGCCGGCCGGGATGTCGAGGCGGTACCCGACGTAACGCCGCGCCACGATCGCATCGAAGCCGAGGCGGTCGCGGAGCTTCTTGCGCAGTTTGCTGACGTGGCTCTCGATCACGCTCTCGTCGAACGTCGCTTCGAAGATGCCGTAGACCGCGTTGAAGATCTGCGTCTTGGTGACCCACTTGCCGTGGTTGCTGACCATATATTCGAGAATGCGCAGTTCGCGGCGTGGCAGGGTGAGGGCGTGGCCAGCGATCTCGGGGTCACGTCCGTTGAAGAAGACCTGGATCCTGGTCTCGCAGGGCCTCGGCAGTTCCCCGACCCGGCGGCGCGCAATCGCGGCCGTTCGGGCGAGGATCTCGCGGAGGTGAATCGGTATGTGGACGACGTCATCGACGCCCGATTCGAAGAGCTCCAGCGTGTTCTTGAGCATCTTTTGGCCGCTCATGGCGATGATGGGCGCCGAGGAGCGCTTGCGCATCGCCCGCGGCAGGCTTCCTCGGGTGTCGCAATCCCCGAGGAGGAAGGCGTCCACCGCGGCCAGATCCGATTCACTCGCAGATTGCAGCCAGTCCCAGAATTCTCCGGAGGAGAAGCCGATCGACGATACACCTTCGCGAACGAGCCCTCCGACATAGCTGTTCGTGACGCTCTCGCGATCATCAACGATAATATACATCAGTCTTTCGCCCCTGTTTCGCACTTGTTACGGCCGGTTGGTTGTTGTGATGCCCGGCTCGGCAACTGTGCTGTTTGACGATATTCCTTCCCGCGAACCGTTATTATGGTTTCGATATTCGCGGGCAGCCCTACGCATTCAGTGCCTGCGTCTCGCAGGCCTGCTACTTCGACTCGATACTGAACGCTTACTGCGTGAGGCTCGGCGGGTGTCTTGCGGATCACCTCGCGGAGCGGATTGAGAAAGCGACCTAGAACAATTGCGCCAAGTCGCTCATGCGTCCGAACGCTACTGTACTGTGTCAATCCCCTCGCCAACTGGCGAGAATCACTTGAGTAGGACCGTAACAATTGCCGATTTCCGATCAAGCGTGCGCAACTAAGCGTTTGCTACACGTGCTTGATGCTGTTGGTTTGGTTCGAGTTGTTTCTTTGTATATTCAATCGCATCAGTTGATTTGGAGTTCGAACTAGTTTTGCACCTTGGCGGTTCTAAACTTCCGCATCCCCGTATGATTACAGCTATTTCGGGTGGTGCTGCGCTTCATGCACATTGATGGGTTTTCAACCCGGGATTGACTCTCGTCATCGCGTTTCCACGTGCGACAATTCGACTCATGTATGGCGAGGCGACTCCAGCTTGGCGAAATCTTGGCGAGGGTGTGTCTTTCGAGTCGCACTCTCGCCACGTGCGTGACGCGTTTGACTCATGTGACGTCGCATCGCGCGTGATGAGAAGTTTTCGATGCGCACGTTTCAGGCAAGCTTCGGCAAATAATGTCACCGTTCGACAGATCGAACCGAACGGAGCATTCTCGCATGTTGTCCGATGGACAAGCTCGTCCCAACGCGAACGCCGATGTTTCCGCAGCGGCGAAACCGGCCGCGGAGACGCGCGATGCCAGAGACAATGCGGCGCCGACGGCCAGGCCTTTTGTAAATGCCAAGCATTTTGCAAATACCAAGCCTGCTGCAAATACCAAGCCTGCGAACACCAAGCCTGCGTCGGCAGCAGCGAGTGATGAAACTCTGGCGAAAGAGGCGCTCGAGGGTCTGAAGCGTATTCGCGCCAAGGCGCGCCTCGACAAGATGGCAATTTCCAAGCCTACGCCCATCGTGATCAAGCCGGCCGTGATCGTGGCCAAGCCGCCGCCCCCGCGTCCGACATGGGTCGTGCCGCTCGCGACATTGGCGGTCGCTGCGATCCTGGTCGTCTGCGCCTGCACCGGAGTGATCGCCTATCTCACCATGCAGCCTGCCCAGAGCAACGTCGCGGCCAACACTGAGATCAGGAATCTGCGCGAGACGGTGGCGCAACTGCGCAGGCAGGTGTCGGGCGTGTCCGACAATCTCGACGGCCTCCGCACCGCGGTCGACCAATCGAGCAAGGCGACCAATGACCGTTTTGGCCGGTTTGGCGAAAATCTTGATCGCATCGAACGGGTGGGCTCGTCCTCTACGGTGAAGCTCGACAAGCTTGCCCAGGTGCAGGCCCAGGCTCCGGCGCCCGTCGCCACACAGCCAATGCCGATGATGGCCTCGGCCGCTACGCCCGAGATCACGGGATCGGTAGCACCTTCCGAGCGCATCTCGGCGCCGCGCAAGACGGTCAAGGGCTGGTCGGTCCGCCAGGCCTATGAGGGGATCGCGATCCTGCAAGGCCCGAACGGCGTCGTCGAGGCGGTGTTGGGACAGCAGGTGCCCGGCCTTGGCCGTATCGAGGAGATCAAAAACGAGAACGGACGTCTGGTGGTCGAGTCCAGCGGGGGCGTCATCTATTCGTCACGCAAGGCCACGCCCTGATCGAGGGCCACTTCTATTTGCGGTGATGCTCGAAGCTGGTGCATAGCAGATCGACCTCCGCCTCCGCGATCGGCGCCCGAAACAGGCGGCAGCTGAACTCGGCGATCGTCCTGCTGTCCGTGGTGGTGCGATCTTCGCGGAGGAAGATGCATCGCTTGCAGACGTCGGTATGGTGCCGCTGTTCGGCCGCATCGGCCTGATCGAGCGCGTGCCGGAGTGTGTCGCGAAAGCGAGTCTTGGCCTCGTCGTCGAGAACGGCAATGGCCTCGAGCAGAACGCTGATGGGGTCGCGCACGAGAAATTTCTTGCCCTGCTGCGTCACGCTCAGCAACACGGAGCGCTTGTCCATGGCGGAGCGCTTGCGCTCGATGTAGCCCAGTCGCTCGAGCTCGCCGATGATGAACGAGGCGGTGGCGCGCGTGGTGCCAACGTAGCTGGCGAGCGCCGAGGGCGTCCGGGAAAACCGGTTGGCACGGGAGAGGAAACGCAGCGCCATCCATTCGCGGTCGCGCAGGCCATGCTTGGCGCCTTCGAACCACAGGATGCGGGCCGTCTGCCCCAATAATTCGATCGCTTCGCGAGCCAAATACATTTCAATATCTTTACTCAATTCAGCTTTTGGCAGCGCAATCCGGGTGGCTGATAATGAAGCTCCCTGAGAGAGGCGGAACCTTCCAGTCGTGGAACTAGAGCGTCACGAACAAAGTTCGAGTAAATCCCCCGGCTCAACTCTTCTGAAAATTTCACTCAAATGACCGCGGTGTACGCGCAGATTCCGCTCGCGCGGGATGTGCGTGCAACATGATGTGTCGCTGCGACCACCGCAAAGCCCATTTGTTGCGCGATGCGCTTCGAATCGCGCGAGCGGACGGATCGGCAGCAACTCGGGCAGCGGAAAAGGGGGCGAGAGAACCACCGTTTTCGGTTAATGAATGTTGCGTTGCAATGCGGCTAGGCGGTTAAATCGAAATAGGATCGAGCCCGGGAAATGATCGAGCAAGTGAAGCCGTTCAGCGTCAAGCGCGCAGCATTGGCCGCCACCGTCGGCAACATGCTCGAGTTCTACGACTTCATCACCTACAGCTTCTTCGCCATCCAGATCGGCCATACCTTCTTCCCGACGGGAAGCGAGTACGGCAGCCTGATGCTGTCGCTGGCGACTTTCGGCGCCGGCTTCGTGACGCGGCCGATCGGCGGAATCGTGCTTGGGATCTATTCCGACCGGATCGGCCGGCGGCCTGCCATGCTGCTGAGCTTCGCGCTCATGGGGCTATCGATCCTGACCATCGCGCTCACGCCGTCCTATCGATCGATCGGCCTTGCAGCGCCCGTCATCGTGATCGCGGCGCGTATGGCGCAAGGCTTTGCTCTGGGCGGGGAGGTTGGACCGACCACCGCCTATCTGATCGAGATCGCCCCGCCCCAGCATCGCGCGCTGGTGGTGGCCTGGCAACCGGCCAGCCAGGAGATCGCCGCGACCGCAGGCGCGCTCGTCGGCGTCATCCTGAGTAAGACGATGGGGCCGGAGATGCTCGACGCCTATGGCTGGCGGGTGGCGTTTCTGATCGGAGCGGTGTGCCTGCCGTTCGGGTTCTGGATGCGCCGGACGCTGCCCGAGACTATCCCGCAGGCCGAAGCCGGTGCCCGCACCGTCGAGCACACTGGTCATCTCTCGCAGGCGAGACGGCACCTTGGCGTCATCGGACTTGCGCTGATGATCCTGGCAAGCGGCACGATCTCGACCTACGTCACCCAATACATGACGACCTATGCGCAGAACACGCTGCATGTGTCGTCGACACTGGCTTTCGCCGTGTCGCTGGTCAGCAACGGCATCCAGTTTGTCGGCGCGCTGGTCGGGGGCTGGCTCGCAGATCGTCTCGGTCGCAAGCCGGTGATGATCTGGCCGCAGCTCGCAACGCTGCTGCTGACCTACCCGACCTTCCTCTGGATCGTCCATGCCTCCGGCGCGTTGTCGCTCCTGGTTGGTTTCGGTGTTCTGTCCGTCATCGGCTCGCTGCCGTTCACTGCGTTCTACGCGACCTTCACCGAGGCGCTGCCCCAGAACATCCGCGGCGGTGTGTTCGCGACCGTCTACGCGGTCGCGATCGCCAGCTTCGGCGGTACGGCGCAGCTCGTGGTCACCTGGCTCCTCCACGTCACCGGAAATCCGCTGGCGCCGGCCTGGTACCTGCTGCTCGCGGCGATCGTCGGACTAGTCGCGATGAGCCTCATGCCCGAGACTGCGCCAGTGAAACAGCATCAGAACAAGACCTGAAAACAAGGCCTGAAAGCAGCGCGTTCGCAGGCTGGTGATTTGCGTTTGCCGGCAACTATGGCGAATGCGTCGCCTGAACGATCAGGCGCACGCATCAGGAAGGATGAACCCATGAGTATCGATACCACCATGACATCCGACGTCGTCGGGCTGACCAAGGTCGCTCCGGTCTCGCGCCGCGGATTCATGAGCGCGACTGCGGCCGTCGCCGCCGGCTACACGCTTGCGGCCGGGCCCGTGCGCGCCGAGGCGATCACGACCGACACCCGCGGCCTCCAGACCGGGGACGCCAAGATCAAGGTCGGCTCCGAGCAGATGCATGCGTATTTTGCCCGCCCCGCCGGCAACACCAAAGCGCCGGTGATCATCGTGGCGATGGAGATTTTCGGCCTGCACGAATACATCAAGGATGTGACGCGGCGCCTCGGCAAGCTCGGCGCTTTCGCGATCGCGCCCGACTATTATTTCCGCAAGGGCGTCGATTTGACCAAGGTCACCGAGATCAAGGACCTGCTGCCGATCGTCAATGCCAAGCCGGACGCGGAGCTGCTGTCCGATCTCGATGCGACGGTGGCGTGGGCGGGATCGCAAGGCGGCGACACCGGTAAGCTCGGCATCATCGGCTTCTGCCGCGGCGGACGCACCGTCTGGGAATATGCCGCTCACAGGGGCAGCCTCAAGGCCGGCGTCGCCTTCTACGGTCCGCCGGTCGATCCAGCCAATCGGCCGTGGCCGAAGAGCCCGATGCAGCTCGCGCCCGAGATGAAGGCACCGGTGCTCGGCCTCTATGGCGGCGCCGATACCGGCATTCCCGTCGCCCAGGTCGAGCAGCTCAAGACAGCCTTGGAGCAGAACAAGAAGACGGCCGAGTTCAAGATCTATCCGGAAGCGCCGCATGGCTTCCATGCCGACTACCGCGGCAGCTATCGCAAGGACGCAGCAGAAGATGCCTGGAAGCAGGCCCAGGCCTGGTTCAAGAAGTATGGCGTGTTGAGCTGACGCTTGATCATGATCCTCCTTCCCCCGCTTGCCACAACGCATCCAGGGCGTGGCGGTAGGTCGGATAAGCAAGCGTGACGCCGAGCTCGCACTTCATTTTCGCGTTGGAGACGCGGGCGCTGCTCGCATAGAAGCTGCGGGCCATCGCCGACATCTCGGCGGTCTCGAACGGCTCTTCCGGCGGCGGTGCAACATTCATCAGCTTCGCCGCGTAAGCGATCACCTCCTGCGGCGGCGCCGGCTCGTCGTCGCAGACGTTCCACGTGCCGCCGCTCGGGTGATGAATCGCAGCCATGATCGCGCTCGCGATGTCGTCGACGTGGATGCGGTTGAACACCTGTCCCGGCTTGATGATGCGCCGCGCCGTTCGAGCGCGCAGCGTCACCAGCGCGTTACGGCCGGGGCCATAGATACCCGCAAGCCGCAGGATCGCGGCGTCGCCACCGGTCGTGTCGGTCCATGCCTGTTCCGCCGCGACCCGCATGCGCGTCCGGTCGAGGTCCGCCTTCGGCGGCGTGCTCTCGTCGACCCAGCCGCCGGCGTGATCACCATATACGCCGATCGTGGACAAATAGACGATCTTGCGGTCGCCGCCCGCCGCCAGCAGGCCGGAGAAGGCCGCGATTGCGGGATCGCCGGCACTGCCGGGCGGGATCGAAACGAGAAGGACATCCGCGTCCCTCATGCGTTCGATCGTCTCGCGTGCCGGACTGCTGCCGGAGAAAGCATGCACCTCGACGCCGGCGAGAGCGCCCCGCTGCGCGGGATCGCGCACCGTGCCGGCGATATGCGAGAAGCAGCCACCGAACAGGCGGACGAAGTGCCGCGCACTGTAGCCGAGGCCAAGGATAAAGAGCAGCATACATCTTCCTTGCAGGTCGGAGTTCCCGTTCGCGCCGCAGCGCGCCTCCGCTCATAAGAGATTTTTGGGTCCGGCAAAAGATATTGCAATTTGTCTCGCCCGCCTGTGCAGGCGATGGTCGCTCACCGGAGGGACGCATCGATCATGCAGGCAGAAGCGCCAGCCATCATGCTATCTGACGCGGCTGAGCTAGTCCGCCGCGCCGCCGCGCTGATCTTCGACGTCGACGGCACCTTGGCTGAGACCGAAGAGCTGCATCGGCAGGCCTTCAACCATGCCTTCGCCCGCCACGGTCTCGATTGGCAATGGGATCGGGCCGTCTACAAGGACCTGCTGCGGGTCACGGGCGGCAAGGAACGCATTCGCGCCCACCATGAAAGGCTGAGGATCGCCGCGCCATTATCGGATGTGGACATCGCGGAACTCCACCGCATCAAGACCGCGCATTATGCCGGACTGGTCCAAACCGGCTGCTGCCCCTTACGGCCCGGGGTGACGGATCTCCTCGTCGCTGCCAAGGCGCGCCGCCAGCGGCTCGCGATCGCGACGACCACGTCGCACGCCAACATCGACGCGCTGCTGTCGCGCGCCCTGGGAAAGTGCTGGGCCGCGGATTTTGATGCGATTGTCGCCGGAGATGACGTGCGGCATAAAAAGCCTGCGCCGGATGTCTATGTCGAGACCCTGGCGCGGCTGAAGCTCAACGCGTCCGACTGCGTCGCGATCGAGGATTCCGCTAACGGCCTGACCGCAGCTTCGCGGGCGAACATTCCCGTGCTCATCACCAGAAGCATGTTCTTCCGGGACGACGATTTTAGCCAGGCGCGGGTCGTGCTGGATGATCTGTCGGGGCTCGGGTGAGGCGGCAAAACAAAAAAACTGAAAAAACAACCCCATGCACAGTAGAATGTGCCTGCGGGCCGGGCGCCCGTTAATGGACGCGGTGGCTCGCTCTATCGTCCTCAGCTTGCTCGACAATCTGCGCGATCGGGCTGGACTGGTGGTGCACCAGGCGCCAGTCGTCGCCGACGCGCCGAAAATGGTTGGCCGCAGCCAATGCCGTGCCGTCGACGATCTCGATGCAGAGCACGCGCGCGCTGTCGCCATCGACGATGGCCTGCGGTTCCGCGCAGACGATCTGCGGCCGCTCCGGACTCTGCAGGATGTCGCGCCAGCTTCCGATCACCGTGGCCCGGCCGATGATGGCCGGCCAGCCGGGATGAATGCAGGAAATGGCGTCATCGTCCGCCCACATCCGCTCCATTTCGTCGAAATCGCCGGTCGAAAAGGCGGCGTAGAACGCTGCGTTCGCGGCGATCACCTTGCTGTCCTTTGCCATGCCTCTCGGGTGGGGCAATGACAGGCAAAAATCAAGCAAGACTTCCGTCGACTTTCCGTCGATCTGGACCGCAACGCAGCATCGCTGCCCGTTTTGTGGTCACGCCGAGACCAGAATCTCCACCGCACGCCGCGCGCCATCCTTGTAGAGCCGGCCGAGCGCAGCGGTCACGGCTTCGCGCAGGCGCGGCTCGGCGCCCAAGGGCCCGAACACTTTTCCGACGCCGAGCAGCGCGGGTGCCAATCGTTCGGCGACGGGACCTGCCTCGCGCGCCAAGCCGGCGAACTCGGCTGCGAGCGGATCGCGCACGTCGATGGTGCGGCCCTTCTCGTCAAGGCCGCTGACGTAGCGCATCCAGCCGGCCACCGCGAGCGCATGCGTCGCGATCGGCAGGTTCCTGGCGAGACGATCCTGGATCGCGCCGAGCAGGCGCTGCGGCAGCTTTTGCGAGCCGTCCATCACGATCTGCCAGGTGCGGTGATGCAGTGCCGGATTGGCGAAGCGCTTGAGCAGTGAGGCGCGATAGGCGGCCAGATCTGCGCCTGATGGCATCGTCAATGTCACCGCGGCCTCTTCCATCACCTGCGCGGCGAGGCGCGCGAAATGCGGATCCAGCATGGTGTCGGCAATGGTCTCGTAGCCTGCGAGATAGCCGAGATAGGCCAGCGCCGAATGGCTGGCGTTGAGCAGCCGCAGCTTCATCAGCTCGAACGGCTTGACGTCGTTCACCAGTTCGACGCCCGCGGCGGCAAGATCGGGCCGGCCGGCCGTAAAGCGATCCTCGACCACCCATTGCGTGAAGGGCTCGGTCATGACGGGCCATGCATCGCGTAAACCGAGCGCCGATGAAACCGCATCGCGGTCACTATCCGTCGTCTCCGGCACGATCCGGTCGACCATGGTCGAGGGGAAGGCCACCGTATCCGCGATCCACTTGCCGAGATCCTTCGAGCGCAGCGCGGCGAATTGCGTCACGATCCGCTGCACGGTGTGGCCGTTGGCGGCGAGGTTGTCGCAGCTCAGCACGGTGAAGGGCGGGGCGCCCAGCGCCCGCCGGCGCGCCAGCGCGGCGACGATGAAGCCGGGAGCCGAGCGCGGCGCGTCGAAATTGTTGAGGTCGTGCACGACATCAGGATGCCGTTCGTCGAGATCGCCGGTCTGGGGCGTGTGGCAATAGCCCTTCTCGGTGACGGTGAGGGAGACGATGCGAATGGCGGGATCGGCCATTCGCTCGACCAATCGTGCCGGGCTTTCGCGCGCGACCACGCTGTCGAGCAGCGCACCGATGATGCGGTGTTCGGTGCCTTCGGCTGCACGGACGGCAACCGTATAGAGATGATCCTGCGGGGCGAGGGCGTCGCGTGTGTCCGGGCTGCGCAGGCTGGCACCGACGATGCCCCACGAGGTGGCGCCGGCCGCAAGGCAATCATCGATGACGACGGCCTGGTGGGCGCGATGAAACGCGCCAAGGCCGAGATGCACGATGCCAGAGGTGACGCGCGAACGGTCGTAGGCCGGGCGGCGGATGCCGGGTGGCAGCCGGTCGAGATTGGCGCGGCCGAGGCGCATGTCGTCTCTCCCCTTGTTTGGCCGCTGCTTGACATGGCGCCCGTCCTCGGTCAATGCTTGCGGTCAATTGGTAAGACCAATTTTCCAAAATTGGCGGGCCGCGGGCAGCGAGAGCTGCCGGCATGACCCTTTCGGGAGGACCAGCGTGCCGCTGGAAGCTGTGGAGGCGAGACGGCTTTATCGCCAAGTCGCCGATCAATTGCGAAGCCTGATCGACAGCGGTGAGTACGCGGTCGGCAGCCGCTTGCCGACCGAGCGCGAACTCGCCGAGCAGCTCAAGATATCCAGGCCGACGGTGCGCGAAGCCCTGATCGCGCTCGAAGTCGAGGGCCGCCTTCGTATCCGCGTCGGTTCCGGCATCTATGTGATCGAGCCTGCGACGGTTGCGGCGACCGCGCCTGCTTCCGTCATCGAGGGCCCGTTCGAGCTGTTGCGTGCCCGCGAGTTCCTGGAAAGCGCCATCGCCGAAGAAGCCGCGCGCGTGGCGACGAAGGACGACCTTGCCCGCATCGATGCGTCCCTTGTCGCGATGGAGAATGTAGAACACCCCGGCGAAGCCTCGATGGTCCACGACCGCGCCTTCCACGTCGCGATCGCCGGAAGCCTCGGCAATGCCGTTCTGGTGCGCGTGGTCGGCGAGTTGTTCGACCAGCGCCTCAATCCCTATTTCGCGCAGCTTGCGCATTATTTCGAGAGCCCGGGCACGTGGCGCACTGCACTCGACGAGCATCGCGCGGTGCGCGACGCGATCGCGGCGCATGATCCCGGGGCCGCGCGCGAAGCCATGCGCGATCATCTCGCGAGATCCCAGGAGCGCTTTGCGCAGAACTTCGGCGCCGAGAGCGCGGCAGGACCGTCCTCCGGGCGCGCGGCGCGATCGACGGCAAAACCGACAAAACCGGAACGTGCGCCGAAGAAGAAGCGAGCTGCGAGCAGCAGCGCGCGACCGCGATGAGATCGTGCGGCCCGCACCCGCGTTTGGGGGCGGGCGGACAAGAAGCAGATTTAAAAGAAGCAGACTTGAAAAATGGAGGAAAAGTCAGTGTTGAAAAAGATGACAATGGTGCTGGCGGTCTCGGCCGCGGCGATGATTGCTACGGCTGGCGCCGGCATGGCGCAGACCAAGCTCAAATGGGCCCATGTCTACGAGACCTCGGAGCCCTTCCACACTGCTTCGGTCTGGGCCGCGCAGGAGATCGGCAAGCGCACCAACGGGCGCTATGCGATCGACGTCTATCCAGCGTCGCAGCTCGGCAAGGAGGCCGACATCAACCAGGGCCTTTCGCTCGGTTCGGTCGACATCATCATCTCCGGCTCGAGCTTCGCGGCCAAGAGCTTTCCGCCGATCGGCGTGACCTATTATCCCTACACCTTCCGCGATGCCGATCATCTGCTCGCCTACACCAAGAGCGACATCTTCAAGGAGCTCACCAAGGGTTATGAGGACAAGAGCGGCCACCACATCGTCGCGGTGACCTATTACGGCGTGCGCCAGACCTCGTCGAACAAGCCGATCAAGACCTGTGCCGACCTCAAGGGTCTGAAGATGCGCGTGCCCGATGTGCCCGCCTATCTCGCCATGCCGCGCGCCTGCGGCGCCAACACCGCGCCGATCGCGTTCGCCGAAGTCTATCTGGCGCTCCAGAACGGTACCGTCGAAGCCCAGGAGAATCCGCTCACCACGATCGAGGCCAAGAAGTTCTACGAGGTGCAGAAGCACATCGTGCTGACCGGCCACATCGTCGACCATCTCAACACGGTGGTGGCCGGTGCGCTTTGGAAGAAGCTCAGCGACGAGGACAAGAAGACCTTCACAGACGTCGCGCAGGAGGCCGCCGCCAAGGCGACCGCGGAGATCAAGCAGAACGAGGCCAAGCTGGTCGCCTTCTTCAAGGAGAAGGGCCTGACCGTCACCGAGGTCGACAAGAGCGAGTTCCGCGACACCGTGCTGAAGAACGTCGCGTTCGAGACCTTCGGCTACCGCAAGGCCGACTGGGAACGCATTCAGGCGGTGAAGTAATGACGTAGTCGCCATCCCGGGGCGGTCCGCTGGACCGAACTACGGTGTGCAATTGCGCACCTGAAAATCTCGAGGTTCCGGGTCTGGTGCTGACGCACCATCCCGGAACGACGTGATCAGTTTGAGGAGCACACCCATGTCCACCGCCGAAACGCACCGGCAGATCACCGCGGACGAGATCGCCCACACCTTCGAGGAAGAGGCGACGCCCAAGGTCGATCTCGGCATCTACGCTTTTGAGGACTGGGTCGCGCTGGCGATCTTCTGGGTGATGGCGCTCGCCGTCTTCCTCCAGTTCTTCACCCGTTACGTCCTCAACGACAGCTACGCCTGGACCGAGGAGATCGCGACCTACTGCCTGATCGGCGTGGTCTTCATCGGCTCCTCGATGTGCGTGCGGCTGTCGCGGCACATCCAGGTCGACCTGCTCTATCGCTATCTTCCGCACCTTGTGGCGCGCGCATTGTCGACAGTGATCGATCTGATCCGGATCGTCTTCTTCGGTTACGCCATCAAGCTGGTCTGGGTCTACATCCAGATCATCGGCGACGAATCCATGACCACCATCAATCTTCCCAAGGACTACGTCTATTACGCCGTGCTGGCGGGCTTCGTGCTGATGTTCGTCCGCTCGGTGCAAGTGGCCATACAACATTTGCGGCAGGGCTACTCGATCCTCGAACGTCCCGGCGCCTACGACGGCTTTGAAGGGTAATTCCATGTTGCTGTTGCTTGGAGGCTTCCTCATCCTCATGCTGCTCGGCGTTCCCGTGGCCATCGCCATGGCGGCGTCGTCGCTGCTCTACATCCTGGTCAGCGGCGTGACGCCCGACGTCACGCTGGCGCAGCGCATGATCGCCGGTGTCGAGAGCTTTCCGTTGCTCGCCGTGCCGTTCTTCATCCTGGCCGGCAATCTGATGAACATCGCGGGCGTCACCGGGCGCATCTATAAATTCGCCGTCGCGCTGGTCGGCTGGATGCGCGGCGGCCTCGGCCACGTCAATATCATTGGCTCGGTGATCTTCTCCGGCATGTCTGGCACCGCGATCGCGGATGCCGCCGGTCTCGGTACCATCGAGATCAAGGCGATGAAGGACCACGGCTACTCCACGGAATTCTCCGTGGGCGTCACCGCGGCCTCCGCCACGCTCGGGCCGATCATCCCGCCGTCGCTGCCTTTCGTGATCTACGGCATGATGGCCAACGTCTCGATCGGCGCGCTGTTTCTGGGGGGCGTCATTCCAGGCGTCGTGCTGACGCTCCTGATGATGGCCACCGTCACCTACTTCGCGCACAAGAACAAATGGGGCAGCGATACGCCGTTCTCCTGGCCGCAATTGGGATCGGCGGGGCTCGAGATCCTCGTCGTATTGAGCTTCCCGATGGCTGTCTGGCTTCTGACGGTCGCCGGTCTCTCCACCAATTGGGCAGTTGGTCTCGGCCTGTTCGCGCTGCTCGCGATCGACTGGTACTTCGACTTCTCCGCGGTGATGGCGCTGATGGCGCCGGTGATCCTGATCGGCGGCATGACGCTCGGCTGGTTCACCCCAACGGAAGCCGCGGTCGCCGCCGTGATCTGGTCGCTGTTCCTCGGCCTGGTACGCTACCGCACCATGACGATGAAAACGGTCGCGAAAGCGACTTTCGACACCATCGAGACCACGGCTTCGGTGCTGTTCATCGTCACGGCAGCCTCGATCTTCGCCTGGCTGCTGACGGTGTCGCAGGCAGCCCAGATGCTGTCGGACTGGATGCTCAGCATCACCCACAACAAATGGGTGTTCCTGGCGCTCGCCAACGTCCTGATCCTGTTCGTCGGCTGCTTCATCGACACCACGGCGGCGATCACCATTCTGGTGCCGATCCTGTTGCCGATCGTGCTCAAGCTCGGCATCGACCCGATCCATTTCGGTCTGATCATGACGCTGAACCTGATGATCGGTCTGCTGCATCCGCCGCTCGGCATGGTGTTGTTCGTGCTCGCGCGCGTCGCAAAGCTCTCGGTCGAGCGCACGACGGTGGCGATCCTGCCGTGGCTGGTGCCGCTGATGGTTGCGCTGATCGCGATCACCTACATCCCCGAATTGACCCTGTGGCTACCGAAATACATGGGACTTTCCAAATGACCTCAACTGCTCTCGCCGCAACCCTGTTTGGCCCCGAAGATCTGCGCATGGTCGAGCATCCGCTCGACAAGCTCGCTGAAGGCATGGTGCGCCTCCGTTTCGGCGCCGGCGGCATCTGCGGCTCGGACATGCATTATTTCCGCCATGCCCGGACCGGCGATTTCGTGGTGAAATCGCCGCTGGTGCTCGGCCATGAAATCTCCGGCGAGGTCGTGGAGATCGCGGGCTCCGCGGCAAATCTGAAGGTCGGCGACCGCGTTGCCGTCAACCCGTCGCGCTGGTGCGGCCATTGCGGCGCCTGCCGCCAAGGCCGGCAGAACCTCTGCGAAAATATCTACTTCATGGGCTCGGCCTCGAAGACACCGCACATGCAGGGCGGCTTTGCCAACTATTTCGACGCGATCCCGGCACAGTGCGTGAAGATTCCCGATCATGTGTCCTATCAGGCCGCGGCGCTCGCCGAACCGCTCGCGGTCTGCCTGCACGCCGTCGCGCGTGCCGGCAACATCGATGGCAAGCGCGGCATCATCTTCGGCGCGGGTCCGATCGGGCTTCTGACCATGCTCGCCGCGCGCCGCGCCGGCATGACCGACATCACGGTGGCCGACATCGCGCCGGCGCCGCTGGCCTTTGCGACCCGGCTCGGCGCCTCTCACGTCGAGAATGTCGCAGCCGGCGAGGAAGGCCTGAAGGCGCAGGCCACCTCGCGCCCCTACGATGTCGCTTTCGAAGTCTCGGGCACGGCTGCAGGCCTTGCCAGTGCGATCGGTATCGTCAGGCGCGGCGGCGTTGTGGTGCAGATCGGCAATTTGCCGGGTGGCCAGATTCCGGTGCCGGCCAATGCGGTGATGGCCAAGGAGATCGACCTGCGCGGCTCGTTCCGCTTCGGGCTTGAGTTCATGACGGCGGTGGAGCTGATCGCGGACGGCAGCGTCGACGTGCTGTCGCTGGTCACCGCCGAGCGGCCGCTGTCCACCGCGCCGGACGCGCTGCGGCTGGCGCTCGACCGCTCGCAGAGCGTCAAGGTCGTGCTGACCGCGAACTGATCGGGGAGAATTCTTATGATGCTCGAGGGATGGCGCTGGTACGGGCCGGACGATCCGGTCTCGCTCGACGATGTCAGGCAGGCCGGGGCGAGCGACATCGTCTCGGCGCTGCATCAGGTGCCGATCGGCGAAGCCTGGACACGCAAGGCGGTCGAGGAGCGCAAGAACTTCATCGAGAGCGGCCAACCCGGGCGCTCGCGGCTGACCTGGTCGGTGGTGGAATCGATTCCGATCCCCGACGACGTCAAGCGTCTCGGGGCTAAAGCGACGCGCTCGATCGAGACATGGATCGCCAGCCTGGAGGCGGCTGCCGCGGCCGGCATCAAGATCATCTGCTACAACTTCATGCCCGTCGTGGATTGGTGCCGCACCGATCTCGAATGGGAGCTGCCGAACGGCGCCCGCGCCATGCGCTTCGATCAAGACCGTTTCGCGGCCTTCGAGCTGCACATCCTGAAGCGTCCCGCCGCCGTCCAGGAATACTCGCCCGAGCAGCAGGCCCGCGCGAAAAAACTGTTCGAGCAGATGAGCCAGGCCGATATCGAATATCTCGTCATGGTCATCGCCAGCGCGCTGCCGGGCTCCACCACCGAGCCGTTGACCATCCCGCAATTCCGCGATCGGCTCGAAACATATCGCGACGTCACGCCAAAAATCCTGCGGCAGCATCTCGCCGAGTTTTTGGGCCGCGTCACCCCCGTCGCCGAGCAGCTCGGGGTCTCATTGACGCTGCATCCGGACGACCCGCCGCGCCCGCTGTTCGGTCTGCCGCGCGTCGCGTCCAGCGCCGATGACTATCAGGCGTTGTTCGATGCGGTGCCGTCAAAGGCGAATGGTATCTGCCTGTGCACGGGGTCGCTTGGCGTGCGCGCCGAGAACAATCTTCCCGCGATGGCCGAACGCTTCGGCCCGCGCATTGCCTTTGCGCATCTGCGCGCGACCAAGCGCGAGGCGGATGGCCTGTCCTTCTACGAGTCCGATCATCTCGACGGTGACGTCGACATGGTCGCGGTGCTGAAGGCGCTGCTGAAGGAGAACGCGCGGCGTTCGCCCGGCCAGAAAATTGTGTTCCGGCCCGACCACGGCCATCGCATGCTCGACGATCTCGCGGCCACCAAGCGCACCAATCCGGGCTACACCGCGATTGGCCGCCTCCGCGGCCTGGCCGAGCTCCGCGGCGCGATCCGCGCGATCGAGCATCGATAGAGGCCAAAACTTTATCCATACCGTCATTGCGAGCGCAGCGAACCAAACCAGAATTCCTCCGCGGAAGGACTCTGGATTGCTTCGCTACGCTCGCAATGACGCGGGGGGAGAGGTGCCTCGTCTCAACCTTGTCCCCTTAGGCGCAAAGGCAGAATACGTCCCGGGCACGCGCACAGATTGTCAAAATTCCAGCCATATGCGAAGGTAGCGTCATTCCGTTTTCGATCGACGTATTGCAGCAATAAGCCATTTAGGAGCTTGATGTGAGCATTCTGGTCGAACTTCCTCCCGATCAATATGACCGACGGGCATTTGCAAAATTCAACGAGACATCAACCGGCTTTGATCTCGACATCGCTCGCGCGATGATGTGGATGTCGCAACTCGCCTACGAGACCCATGTGCCGGACACGATCAACAGGGTCTCTCCTTTCTGGGATCTGTCCGGCGTCAAGTTGCTGAGCCAGCCGGCGCATTCGACGCTGCCGCTGACCGACACGCGCGGGATCATCGCGAGCAAGGGTGACGCAACCATTGTCGCCTTCGCCGGCACCGACCCGCTTCATCTCCTGAACTGGGTCAGCGATTTCACGCTTGGCCGACCGAAGGCGCCCGTGCACCAGGGGTTCGTCGATGCGGCGGCGGCCGTGTGGGACGACGTGAAGAGCGCACTGGCGGCAGCGCTGGCGCGCAAATCACCGATCTTCATCACTGGGCACAGCCTCGGCGCCGCGATCGCGGTGGCAACGGCGGACTTCGCGCGGGAGCAGCTCCAGCTCGCGGATGCGCAGATCTATCTTTACGGTTGTCCGCGCGTGGGCCGCGACGATTTCGTCGCCCTCTACAACGGTACGTTCGGCAGGACGACCTATCGTCTCGTGCACGGCACCGACATCGTCCCGACCGTGCCTCCGCCCGGGCTTGGCTTTCATCACGTCGGCCGTTATCTCGCCTGTGCACGCGGCGCCAAATTCAGCGCCAGCCAGCTCACGACGAATGTTGGTTCGGATGAGCCAATGGCGAATGCTGGAATTGGTGAGCAGGTCCGCAATCTCCTCAGCGGCGTATCCGAGAACACGCGGACGGATGTCGTCGGCAGGCTCACGGTGCTGCTGCCGGCAGGGATCGGCGATCACCTGCCCGATCGTTACTGTGCCGCGCTGACACCCGCCTAGACTCCGGTTTTGATGCGTTTTCTTCACGTGAACCGGTCCACTTCGCCCGAAAACGCTCTAGTAGCAAGCCGCCATCGCGCCGAGCTTCGGATAGAGCCGGTCGATCGCGGCGATCTCGCTTTTCATCTGCGCGGTGATCCAGTCGCGGATCTCGGCGGCGATGGGACGCATCGGCCGGTTGCGCGGTGGCAGGAATTCGCAGATGCGGCGTGTGGTGGTGAGCGTGTCGGAGGCGGGCACCAGCGCGCCGGTCAATAGCCAGTGCGAGGCGACCGTCAGCCAACCGAGCGCGATGCCCTGGCCGAGCAGGGCGGCCTGCATCACGACGGCATAGTCCGTGAAGCTCAGCGCCTTGGCCGCACCGCGGCGCCCGGTGAGAAGCGATGCGTAATCCGCGGCCCAGTCGCCCGGCGTCTCGGCGAGCCGAATGATGGTGTTGCCTTCGGCGGGATCGGTTTCGCCGAGATAGGCAGGGCTGCACATCGGCAGCATGACCTCCTTCATCACCAGCGTGCCACCGGATGACGGCTCCTCGCGATCGCGGAAGCGCATGCCGAGGTCGACATTCTCCACTGGTCCGCGCAGCGCGCCGGAGATCAGCTGAAAGCGCAAATCGACCTGAGGAAATTGCTTCTGCAGCTTGTCGATGCGCGGCATCAGCCAATGCGTGGTGAAGGCGGAGGAGACCGACAGTGTCACCGTCTCGGTGCCCTTCCGGCGCCGCTCGATCTCGACCAGCCCGCTTTCGATGCTGCGAAAGCCTTCGAGCACGCGGCGATACAAGAGTTCGCCTTCCTCAGTGAGCACCGCGCGTCCCGCCTTGCGGTCGAATAGGCGAACGCCGAGATGGTCCTCGAACTGACCCAGCATCCGGCTCACCGCAGGCTGGGTGACGTTCAGTTCGGCGGCCGCCGCCGTGAAGCTGCCATTGCGCGCCGCTGCGTCGAAGACGAACAGGGCGTTACTTGAGGGCAGCATCCGGCGCAGCTCGGGCATAACACCATGTTATGACCCAGGTGAGAATTTGGCAATTGCCGAGTTTTGCCAAGTCTGGTGTCATTGGCGTCATAGCCAAAAGACAGGGCCTGCGAGCGAAGATGTTGGTGCGGTGCACGCTTCGACCAGGAGTGCTCAAATTCCTGTCTATAAAGCAGGCTTATGGCGCGCAGTGAAGCACGCCGGCTCAGGACATGGCGAGGTCGATCGTTGGACAAACGAGCGGAAAGCGTCGAGATCAGATCCGCGAGCAAGGCCTATGGCGCCGTTCGTGCCCTCGACGACGTGTCCCTCAATGTCGCCGCCGGCGAGTTCGTCTCGCTGCTGGGCCCCTCCGGGTCCGGCAAGACCACATTGCTCGGCATCCTCGGCGGCTTCATCCTGCCATCGAGCGGAACGATCCTGTTCGGCGGCCGCGACGTCACCTGGATGCCGCCGCACAAGCGCGACATCGGCGTCGTGTTCCAGAACTACGCGCTGTTCCCGCATATGAGCGTCGGCGAGAATGTTGCCTTTCCCTTGCGCGCGCGACGGCTGCCGAAGGCGGCCTGGCCGGATAAGGTGCGCGCGGCGCTTTCGATGGTCGGTCTTGCCGGCTACGAAGAGCGCGGTATCGCGCAACTCTCCGGCGGCCAGCGCCAGCGCGTGGCGCTCGCACGCGCCATGATCTTCGAGCCGCGGCTGATCCTGATGGACGAACCGCTGTCCGCGCTCGACAAGCAACTGCGCGAATCCATGCAGATCGAGCTGCGCGCGCTGCACAAGCGCATCGGCGCCACCATCATCTACGTCACCCACGATCAGCGCGAAGCGCTGACCATGAGCGACCGCGTCGCCGTGATGAAGGACGGCAGGCTGATCCAGATCGACGCGCCCGAGCGCCTGCACGATCATCCCGCGGATTCCTTCGTCGCGAGTTTCATTGGCGAGGCCACGATGCTTCCCGTGCGACGCGTCGATGCCTCCGGCGTTGCGCTCGGCAATGTGCTTCTGCGCAGCGCCCGCGCCATTCCCGACGGGGACGCGCTGATGCTCGCCGTGCACAGCGAAAAACTGCTGATCGACGATGGTGCGCCGGACACCGCCTGCAATCGGCTCACCGGCACGGTCACCGACATCGTCTATCAGGGCGAGAGCCTGCGCATCTTCCTGGCGCTCGCCGATGGCATCGTGCTCAGCCTGCGCCAGGCGAGCTATCACCAGGCCTACAGCCGCATCCCGCCGCTGGGCGGCAGCCTTACCGTGACCCTTCACCCCGAGGACACCATCGTCGTGCCCAGGGTGAGGGACTGAACCCAAGCCTTGTCCAACCGAGAGAAGAAGCCAAAAATGTCGTCAGCAGCCTCGTTCAGCAATTTCAAGGTTCTCACCTTCGACGTCGTCGGCACCTTGATCGATTTCGAGACCGGCGTGCTCTCCGCGGTGCGCCGGATCTCGGGCAAGTCGCCGGCCGAGCTCAGCGACGACAAGATCTTCGAATCCTACAAGCGCGGTCGCGACAAGCACCACGAGCGGTCGAGCGAGGTGATGTTCCATGTCTATCGCTATCTTGCCAAGGAACTCGGGCTGCAGGCCGATGACGCCTCCTGCGACGTGTTCCAGCTCGCGGTGCTGCGCTGGGGACCGTTCCCAGACTCGGTCGAGGCTCTGAAGCGCCTGAGAACCAAATTCCGCCTGGTCGCGATGACCAATGCCGACCGCGTCGCGCTGTCCTGTTACGCGCACGCGCTCGGCAATCCCTTCGACGATACCGTTTGCGCCGACGAGACTGGCGTTGCGAAACCCGATCCGGAGTTTTTCGCCTACAACAAGGGCCGCCAGTCCGCTTTCGGCTACAAGCAGTCCGATATCCTTCACGTCGCGCAGAGCCAGTATCACGACATCGGGATTGCGCGGAAACTCGGCTACAAGGTGTGCTGGATCGAGCGCCGCCAGGGCATGGCCGGTTTCGGAGGCACACCGGCCGTGGAGACGCTGACCAAGCCGGACTTCCATTTTCCGACGTTGAAGGCGCTTGCCGATGCGGCCATCGGGCCGGCGGCGTAAGGCATGAGCGGTGGCATGACACGGGACTGGAAGGCGCTGCCGTCGGCCAACTCGCTGTGGGCCGCCACGGCCGAGCCGGCGCGCGAGTTTCCGGTCGTGTCAGGCGAGCACCAGGCGGATGTGGTGATCATCGGTGCGGGCTACACGGGCCTGTCTGCTGCGCACCACATCGCCAAAAGCGGTTTGTCGCCGATCGTACTCGAGGCCAACCGCCCGGGCTGGGGCGCGAGTGGACGCAATGGCGGCGTGATCACCGCAAAGTTCCGCCTCTCGTTCCGCGAGATCGACGCCGTGCACGGCCGCGCCATGGCGCAGCGCATGTACGGGATCGCGCATGAATCCACTGATACCGTCGAGGAGCTGGTCTCCGAATTTGGCATCACCAGTGCCGCGTTGACGCGCACCGGCCAGGTCAAGGCCGCTCACAACGAGACGACCCTGAAGGCCGCGATCGACGAGGCCAACTGGATGAAGCGCGAGATGGGGGATGCGGAGGTCCGCATCCTCGACAAGGGGCAAGTGCGCGACGAGACCGGCTCCGACATCTTCGTCGGCGGCGTGCTCAATCCCGGCTCCGGCGGCATCCATCCGCTGAATTATCTGCGCGGCCTTGCCGATGGCGTGGCGCGCCGCGGCATCCCGATTTTCCAGGAGTCGCCGGTCGTAAGGCTCCGCCGCGACAACAGCGGCATCGCCGCTGAAACGCCGCAAGGCGCAGTGCGGGCAAAGCAGGCGATCATCGCCACCAACAGCTATTCCGACCTCACCGGCGCGACCGCGAGCATGCAGCGCACGCTGATCCCGTTCCGCAGCGCCATCATCGCGACCGACAGGCTGCCGCGCAACCTCGCGGGAAGCCTGATGCCGACCGGGCGCACCTACACCGAGACCAAGCGCATGATGCGTTGGTTCCGCATGGTCGACAATCGTGTGATTTTTGGCGGCCGCGGCGCCTTCGGCAAGCAGGATTCGGAAACCGCTTTCGACGCGTTGCGCAAGGCGATGGTCGGAATCTTTCCCGACCTTGCCGACGTCCCGCTCGCCTACAAATGGTCGGGCCTGGTCGGGATGACGTTGGACTCGGTGCCGCATATCGGCCGGCTCGACGACCGCACGCTGTTCTCGATGGGCTACAACGGCGCGGGCGTGGCGATGTCGAGCCTGATGGGCCGCTATCTCGCCGCCTTTGTGCGCGGCGAGACGCCAGAGGTCGGGCTGCTCGACGCGAGGCGATTGAAAGCCATCCCGTTCTATCCGTTGCGCGAGCCCGCCGTGCGCATGGTCGCCGGCTGGTACCAGTTTCTCGATGCGATCGGACAGTGACATTTATCTGGAGGAGGCGAGGATGAATACGAATCGGATTTTTGGACTTGGCTACACGCTGGTTGGTGCGATCGCGATAAGCGGCACGGCTGCCAGGGCTGCCGAACAGATCACCTTCGTCTCGCAAGGCGGCGCCTATCAGCAGGCGCAGACGGTGGCGATCCTCGATCCCACGGCAAAGAAGCTCGGCATCACAATCAACCAAGATTCGATTCCCGACGCCTGGCCTGCGATCAAGACGCAAGTCGGCAGCGGCAAGCCGATCTGGGACGTCGTGGATACTCCGACCGGCAACTGCCTGCGTGGGGGCGAGCAGGGGCTGATCGAGAAGCTCGACTTCTCGAAGATCCCGAATGGCGCCGCGATGCCGGAGTCCTATCGCAGCCCCTATTCGGTTTCCTACGAGTTCTATTCCAGCGTACTGGCCTACAGCCAGAAGACCTTTCCGAAGGACGCGCCGAACAGCTGGGCCGATTTCTGGGACGTCCAGAAATTTCCCGGGCGCCGCGCACTGCGCAACCACCCGTTCGCGACGCTCGAGGCGGCACTGATGGCCGACGGCGTCGCGCCCGACAAGCTCTATCCGCTCGACGTCGACCGGGCCTTCAAGAAGCTGGAAGAGATCAAGCCGCACATCACGGTGTGGTGGACCTCCGGCGCACAGTCGGCGCAACTGCTCAACGACGGCGAGGTCGACATGGAGATGGCCTGGAATGGCCGTGTCAGTGCGGTCGCGAAGGAAGGCGCCAAGGTCGCCTTCACCTACAACCAGGGCGTTTTACAAAGCACCTCGCTCTGCATCCTCAAGGGCGCGCCGAATCTCGAGACGGCCGTCAAGTTTCTCAACGAGGCCGTCGATCCCGTGCACCAGGCCAATCTGCCGCTCAATATCGATTACGGCCCGGGCAATCCCAAGGCGTTCGATACCGGCGTGATCAAGCCGGAGCGCGCCGCGCAATTGCCAAGCGAGCCGGCCAATGCGGCCAAGCAGGCCCTGATGTCCTACGCCTGGTGGTCCTCGCCGGCGGGCGAAGCCACCGAGAAGCGTTGGGCGTCGTTCATGCAGAAGTAGGCGAAGCGAGGCCGCGTCGATGACATCCGTGCCGGATCCCTCCCAAAAGCATCAGCGTCGCGAACACGGCCTGATGCTGGCATTGGTGTCGCCGGCGCTGCTGGTGATCTTGGCTCTGATCGTGCTGCCGGTCGGCTGGCTCGCCTGGCAGTCGATCTACCATGACGGCTTCACGCTGGAGAATTATCGCCGCGTCTTCACCGAAGACATCTACTGGCGCAGCTTTGCGCTGACCTTCGAGATCAGCCTCGTGGTCACGGGAATCGCGCTGCTGCTTGGCTATCCCGTGGCCTACCTCGCCAACTCGGTGCCGAAAGGATGGAGCATTCTCATCCTGTCGCTGGTCGTGCTGCCGTTCTGGACCAGTGTGCTGGTGCGCGCTTATGCCTGGCTGGCGCTGCTCCAGCGCACCGGTGTGATCAACCAGCTTTTGCGTTATCTCGAGGTGACGAGCGAACCGCTCGCGCTGGTGCACAACACCTTCGGCACGGTGGTTGCGACGGTACACATCCTCTTGCCGTTCATGGTGCTGCCGCTCTACGCCACCATGCAGAAGATCCCGTCCGACCTCATGCAGGCCGGCGCCAGCCTGGGAGCGAGCCCGTCGCTCACCTTCGTCCGCGTCTTCCTGCCGCTGTCTCTGCCGGGCGTGCTGGCAGGCTGCACCATGGTGTTCGTGCTCTGCCTCGGTTTTTACATCACGCCGGAACTGCTCGGCGGCGGCCGCACGGTGATGGTGTCGATGCTGGTGAGCCGCAATGTCGAGCTATACAACCAGTTCGGCGCGGCGAGCGCAGTCGCCGTCGTGCTGCTCTTAAGCGTGCTCGCGATCTTCTTCGTCGTCAGCCGCTTCATCTCGCTCGATCGCATATTGGGGCAGAAATGACGCGATTGTCACCCGCCCGGATCGCCCTCTATGTGATCAGCGCGCTGGTGCTGATCTACCTGATCCTGCCGGTGCTGATCATCGCGCCGATCTCCTTCTCCAGCGCGCGTTTTCTGACCTTTCCGCCACCGTCGTTCTCGCTGCGCTGGTATCAGCAGTATTTCTCCAACGCGGCCTGGATGCAGGCGACGCGGGTAACGCTGACGGTCGCGCTCCTTACCGTGCTTATCGCAACGCCGCTCGGCGTCTCCGCCGCCTATGCCATCAGCCAGTCGAAGCTGCGGATCATGCGGCTGATCCACATGATGCTGCTGTTGCCGCTGGTGGTGCCGATCATCATCACTGCGGTGGGGATCTTCTTCCTCTATGCCAAAATCGGCTTGGTCGCGACGCTGCCGGGCCTGGTGCTCGCCAATGTGATGCTGGGGCTGCCTTACGTGATCATTTCGGTGCTGGCGGGCTTGCAGAGTTTCGATCCGGCGCAGGAGATGGTCGCACGCAGCCTCGGCATGAATCGCCTGCGTAGCTTCTTCGCGGTGACCTTGCCGCAGATCAAGTCCAGCGTGGTCGCAGGCGGCATCTTCGCCTTCATCTCGGCGATGGACGAGACCATCGTCGCGCTTTTCATCTCCGGCGGCCAGTATCAGCCGCTGACCAAGCGCATGTTCACCGCCCTCCGCGACGAGATCGACCCGACCATCGCTGCCATCTCGACGCTGATGACGGCGGCCTCCTTCGTGCTGGTACTGCTGGCGAGCGCGCGGCAGAAAAAGGGCGGGTGATTTTTGTTCATCGTCCTGGCGAAAGCCAGGAGGTCCTGGCTTCGCCAGGACGACACCGAATGCTTGGCACGAACCTCGCCGTCTCACGCTTTCGCCGCCAGCCACGCCAAAATCATCTCCACGATCTGTGCCCTGCTGTTTGCCGGCACGTCGGCCTCGCTGAGGTCGCGGTCGAATAGGGCACCGATCTGGTTCGGCCAGGTCGTCAACGAAGGCGTCGAAGCTCGCCACCTCTCGTCCGGCAAGCGGCTGCGACATGGGCTGCAGTGCAACCAGCAGGGGCGGGCATGACGCCTGCGCAGGGTGCGAGGAGCCTTTCGATCTTGCGCGCCCTGTCGGCCTGTCCTACGCCAGCTCCGAGCAAAATTTCGCGAAGCTGCGAAACGCATCGCCAAAGCCTTGAGGGAGCCGTCATGACCATTCGCAACGCCCGCACCGGGGGCCAGATCCTGATCGATCAGCTCGTCGCCCAGGGCGTCGAGCGCGTCACCTGCGTGCCGGGCGAGAGCTATCTGGCGGCGCTGGACGCGCTGCACGACAGCCCGATCGACGTCATGATCTGCCGCGCCGAAGGCGGTGCGGCGATGATGGCGGAAGCCTATGGCAAGCTCACCGGGCGTCCCGGCATCTGCTTCGTCACCCGCGGCCCCGGCGCCACCAATGCGAGCCACGGCGTCCACATCGCGATGCAGGATTCCACGCCAATGATCCTGTTCGTCGGTCAGGTCGACACCGGCATGCGCGAGCGCGAGGCGTTTCAGGAACTCGACTACAAGGCGGTGTTCGGCACCATGGCGAAATGGGCGGTCGAGATCGATCGTCCCGACCGGATTCCGGAGTTGGTCGCGCGCGCTTTCCGCGTCGCCATGCAGGGCCGTCCCGGTCCCGTGGTGATCTCGCTGCCCGAGAACATGCTGACCGAGACCGCAGCCGTTGCGGACGCCATGCGCATCGAGCCGGCGGTGAGCTGGCCGGCGCCTGCCGATATCGAGCGCGTCGGCGCCATGCTTGCGAGCGCCAAGGCGCCGCTCGTCATTCTTGGCGGCTCGCGCTGGACGGATGAAGCGACCCGGAGCATCGCGCGCTTTGCCGAGCGGTTCGACCTGCCGGTCGCGACCTCCTTCCGCCGGGCCTCGCTGATCGACGCCGATCACTCGCATTATGCCGGCGATCTCGGCATCGGGCCGAGCCCGAGCCTGAAGGCGCGCCTCGACCACGCCGACGTCATTTTGCTGATCGGCGGCCGCATGTCGGAAATGCCGTCCTCATCCTACACGCTGCTCGACATTCCGACCCCGCGGCAGAAGCTGATCCACGTTCATCCCGGCTCGGAAGAGCTCGGCCGCATCTATCAGCCTGAGCTCGCGATCCAGGCCACGCCCGCCGCCTTCGCGGCCGCGGTCGAGACGCTGAAGCCCGCAGGCGCCGTTGCCTGGAAGGGCGAGGCCGCCAAGGCGCATGCCGACTATCTTGCCTGGACCGAAAAGGCGCGCGAGCTGCCGGGCACGTTCCAGTACGGCCAGGTCATGACCTGGCTGCGCGATCGCCTGCCCAAGGACGCGATCGTCTGCAACGGCGCCGGCAACTACGCCGGCTGGATCCATCGCCATCATCGCTTCCACAGCTTTGCCGCCCAGCTCGCGCCGACCTCGGGCTCGATGGGATATGGCGTGCCGGCGGCGGTGCTCGCGAAACGGCAATATCCGGATCGCACCGTTATCGCGTTCGCCGGCGACGGCTGCTTCCTGATGAACGGGCAGGAATTCGCGACTGCCGTGCAATACGATGCGCCGCTCGTCGTCATCATCGTCGACAATGCGCAATACGGCACCATCCGCATGCACCAGGAGCGCGACTATCCGGGACGCGTGGTCGGCACCCAGCTCAAGAACCCGGATTTTGCGATGTACGCAAAAGCGTTCGGCGGCCATGGCGAGCGCGTCGAGCGCACCGAAGAGTTCGCGCCGGCGTTCGAGCGTGCGCTCGCCTCGGGCAAGCCGTCGATCCTCCACTGCATCATCGATCCGCGCGCGATGTCGGTCGGCAAGGACTTCGCCCCTGCGGTGAAGGCTTAAGCGATGTCGGAGGGCCGCCACGTCGCCATCATCGGTGCCGGCGCGGTCGGCGTGATCAGCGCCATCGAGGCGCTGCGCGAGGGATATCGCGTCACGCTGATCGACGCCGGCGAGCCCGGTGGCGAACAGGCGGCGAGCTACGGCAATGCCGGCTGGCTCTCTTCGCATTCGGTAATCCCGCCGGCCGAGCCCGGTGTCTGGAAGAAGGTGCCGGGTTATCTGGTGGACCCGCTCGGGCCGCTCGCGATCCGCTGGTCTTATCTGCCGAAGGCGCTGCCCTGGCTGGTCAAATATCTGCTCTCGGGCTGGACCGAGGCGCGGGTCGAGACGACGGCCTTCGCGCTACGCGGCCTCCTGAAGGACGCGCCGCAGTTGCACAGGAAGCTCGCGGAGGAGGCGGGCGTCCCTGAATTGATCGAGCGTAACGGCGTGATGCATGTCTTCCCGTCACGCGGCAATTTCGACAACGATCTCGGTTGGCGCGTGCGCAAGCGCGTCGGCGTCGAATGGCTTGAGCTTTCGTCCGACGAGATGCGTCAACGCGAGCCGGATTTGCATCCGCGCTACACTTTTGGCGTGGTGGTGGAGGAGGCCGGGCGCTGCCGCGATCCCGGTGCCTATGTCGCGGCGCTCGCGCAACATGCCCTAGCAAGCGGCGCCAAGCTCGTGCGGGCCAAGGCAATTGGGCTGAAGCTATCCGGCAACAAGCTCGTGGCTGTCCTGACCGAGACCGGCGAGATTGCGTGCGATGCCGCGGTGATTGCCGCCGGTGCGCATTCGAAGCGGCTCACGGCGTCCATCGGCGATCCGCTGCCGCTTGAGACCGAGCGCGGCTATCACGTCATGATCGAGAATCCGGAATCGGGGCCGCGCAGCTCGATGATGGCCTCGGATGCGAAGATGGTGGTGAACTGGACCGACAAGGGTTTGCGCGCCGCCGGCACGGTCGAGATCGCCGGCCTCGAGGCCGCACCGAACTGGAAGCGCGCCGAGATCCTGCGCAACCATCTCGTCAGCATGTTCCCGAAACTGCCCACGGACATTCCGGCTTCGCGTATCAAGACCTGGTTCGGCCATCGGCCGAGCATGCCGGACGGACGTCCCTGCATCGGTTACGCGCGGGCCTCGCGTGACATCGTCTATGCCTTCGGCCACGGCCATATCGGCCTGGTCGGCTCGGCCCGCACCGGTCGTCTCGTCGCCCAGCTTCTGAGCGGCAAGCCGCCGGAAATTCCGCTCGCACCGTTTTCGCCCGATCGTTTTCTCTGAGATCGCATCATGACCGCTCCAGCCAACTCGTCCCCCCGAATAGCCCGCGGCGGCAAGGCCATCTATGGAGCGCCGCTCGGCATCCTGATGCTGGAGGCGCGCTTTCCCCGCATTCCCGGCGACATGGGCAACGGCACCACCTGGCCCTTCCCCGTGCTCTATCGTGTGGTGAGCGGGGCTTCGCCCGAGAAGGTGGTATTGAAGGGCGCCGCCGGTCTGCTGCCTGATTTCATCGACGCGGCAAAGGACCTGGTGCGGCTCGGGGCCGAGGCCATCACCACCAATTGCGGCTTCCTCTCGCTGTTCCAGAAGGAGATCGCGGCCGCGGTCGGCGTTCCCGTTGCGACCTCGTCACTGATGCAGGTGCCGTGGGTGCAGGCGACCTTGCCGCCGGGCAAGCGCGTTGGCCTCGTCACGGTATCCGGTTCGACCTTGACGCCGGCCCATCTCGCAGGCGCCGGCGTGCCGCTCGATACGCCGCTGGTCGGCACCGAGCACGGCAAGGAATTCTTCCGCGTCTTGATCAAGGCCGAGAAGGAGGACATGGACATTGCGCAGGCCGAACGTGATGTGGTCGAGGCCGGCAAGGAGCTGATCGCCAGGAACCCGGATGTCGGCGCGATCGTGCTGGAATGCACCAACATGCCGCCTTATGCAGCGGCGCTTCAGGCCGAGGTCGGATTGCCCGTCTACGATATCTATTCCATGATCACCTGGTTTCATGCCGGGCTGCGGCCGCGCCAGTTTGGCTAGAGGTCGAGAAGTTGTCTATGACTCCTCTTCCTTCTCCCGTGCGGGAGAAGGTGGCGCGAAGCGCCGGATGAGGATATCTCTCCGCGCATATGGATGCGGATGAGTTCGCGGAGAGATACCCCTCACCCAAATGAGTTTGTATCTGTCAGCGGTGATGTCCTCTCCCGCAAGGGGAGAGGGCGCAGCCATGCGCATCGTGCGCTGTCCCACCGGCAGCGGAAGAGGCAGCTATACAATCCCTCGATACCTGATCGCGCCAGACGGTCAGAGCTTTGGCGCCTGAACATCGCTAGAGTGCCTCTCGAAATCCACGGAGACCAGCGGTGCACAGCCTTCAATCCAATCCCGACACGCGCGCAGACGATTGGCCGTCCGAGCTCTACCGCATCCTGAAAGCCGCCGACGTGCGGCAGATGTTCTACGTTCCCGATGCCGGTCACAGCCAGCTCATCCGCCTGTTCTCCGCCGACCGCGACGTCACCACCAACGTGCTGACGACGGAAGAGGAGGGCGTCGCCATCGCCGCAGGCGCCTGGCTCGGCGGCCAGCGTAGCGTGCTCTTGATGCAGTCGAGCGGGGTCGGCAATTGCATCAACATGCTGTCGCTGTCGGCGATCGGACGATTTCCACTGCTGATGCTGGTGACGATGCGCGGCGAATGGGCCGAGTTCAATCCCTGGCAGGTGCCGATGAGCCGTGCGACGCAGCCCTCGCTGGAAGCGATTGGTTTGAAGGTGATGCGCGCGGAGACGGCGGAGGATCTGGTCGAGACCGTGGAATCGGCCGCAGCGCTCGCCTACGATTCCGATCAGCAGATCGCGGTGCTGATCGGGCAACGCCTGATCGGCAAGAAGAAGTGGTGATGCCAATGCAAGCTCAGCTCGACCGCCGCGCCGCCGTCGCCGCGCTCCTGAAGAATCGCAAGGACACGCTGGTCGTGTCCGGCCTCGGCTCGCCGACCTATGATCTTCATTCGGTCGGCGACCATGACGGCAATTTCTATCTCTGGGGCGCCATGGGCGGCGCCGCGCTGATCGGGCTTGGCCTCGCGCAAGCCCAGCCGGGAAAGCGCGTCCTCGCTTTGACCGGGGATGGCGAGCAATTGATGGGCCTCGGCGGCATCGCCACCATCGGCGTCGCGCGCCCGCGCAATCTCGACATCGTCGTGATCGACAACCAGCATTTTGGCGAGACCGGTATGCAGGCCAGCCACACCGGGCGCGGCGTCGATCTCACTGCGATCGCTGTGGCCTGCGGCTTTGCCGCGACCGGGACCGTGCGGACGCTCGAGGAGGTGGAACGTCTGGCGACGCAGCTCGACGAGCCGGCCGATGGCCCGCGCCTTTTTGTCATCAAGGTTCTGGCCGAAAATCCGCCGCGCTCGCTACCCTCGCGCGATGCCGTCTTTATCAAGAACCGGTTCCGTGCTCATCTTAGCTTCGCGTCGGTCTGAGCCGGGTTTCTCGCCCGGCGACAGTCTGCTGTCGAAGCAGCTACTCTGGAGTGAGACCATGAAACTATCCGGCAAGGTCGCCGCCATCACCGGCGCGGCGCGCGGTATCGGCAAGGCTTGCGCAAAGCGATTCCTGGACGACGGCGTCAAGGTCGTCATCTCGGATGTCGATGCCGAGGGCTTGGCCGCGACGGCCGCCGAACTCGCGCGACCGGATGCCTTGCGCACTGTCGTCGGCAATGTCGCAAAGCGTGCCGATGTCGACCAGCTGGTCGCAACTGCCGCAAAAGAGTTCGGCCGGCTCGATATCATGGTCAACAATGCCGGCGTCGCTCGCAACCGGGACCTCCTGGAGATCTCCGAAGAAGAATTCGATGAAATCATCGGCATCAACCTGAAGGGCGCGTTCTTCGGCGTGCAGGCGGCGGCGAAGCAGATGATCGCGCAAGGCGGCGGCGGGGTCATCATCAACATGTCCTCGGTCAATGCACTGCTGGCAATCCCGGCGCTTGCGACCTACGCCATGTCCAAGGGCGGCATGAAGCAGCTCACCTCGGTCGCTGCCGTCGCACTCGCTCCGCACAATATTCGTGTCGTCGCGGTCGGGCCGGGCACGATTCTGACCGACATGGTGGCATCGTCCATCTACACCTCGGAAGATGCCCGCAAGACCGTGATGTCACGCACGCCGGCCGGCCGTGGCGGCGAGCCGAGCGAAGTTGCCTCCGTCGTCGCGTTTCTTGCGAGTGACGATGCGTCCTACATCACGGGGCAGACGATCTATCCAGATGGTGGGCGGTTGATTCTGAATTACACGGTGCCGGTGAAGTAGATCACTCCGCCGCAGCCGTCATCCCGTGACCCAGTCGTTTCGAAATGCCGCCCGCGCAATCGCGTAGCGCATGGGCGATCGGGCTGTCCCAGCGCGCGTCAAAAGTGCCTTCCGGCCCCATCGCGGTGATTACCAGCGCGACATGGCCGGAATGATCGAACACCGGCGCAGAGAATGCGTTGACGCCGGGCAGGGGGTCGCCGAGCGCGCGGGCGAGGCCGTGCTTGCGGACCTCTGTGAGCATCTCAGTGACCTTCGCGCCTTTCACGGCGCGCTTCGGATTATAGCCGACGCCATGACGATCGAGGCCGCTTTCGAGCGCGGCGTTGATCGTCTTCTCCGGCAGGAAGGCCGCAAAGGCGCGGCCCGTGGCCGTCTCCAGCAGTGCCATCACCGAGCCGGCGCGCATCACGATGTGAACGGGCTGGCCGGGTTCTTCGAGCTGCACCACGGTCGGGCCGTGCGTCCCCCACACCGCGAGCGAGACCGCATGCCCGATCTGACTTGCGAGCGCCGCGATCTTCGGTCCTGCGATGCGTACGCCGGATAGTCGGCGCAGGCTGATCAGGCCGAGCTCCAGCGCCAGCGCGCCGATCTCGTAACGGCCGGTGGTCTCGTCCTGCTCGATCAGGCCGATGCGGGAGAAGCTGGCGAGATAGGGATGCGCTTTGGCCGGCGTCATGCCGGCCTCGCGCGCGAGATCGCGCAGCATCATCGGCTCGCCGCATCTTGCAAGCGCGCGGAGCAATTCTCCGCCGACCTCGATCGACTGGATGCCGCGGCTCTCTCTTTTCATGCGCCTCCTGGCGTGGCTTACGCCGCGTTGCGCTTGGCGGCGCTGTCGGCGAGATGACGGCCGGCAATGTAGCCGAAGGTCAGCGCCGGCCCAAGCGTGATGCCGGCGCCCGGATAATTGCCGCCCATGATGCTCGCCATGTCGTTGCCGGCGGCATAGAGCCCGGGAATCACCCGTCCCTCCGCATCGAGCGCCCGCGCGTTCTCGTCGGTGACGATGCCGGCATAGGTGCCGAGATCGCCGACCACCATCTTGATGGCGTAGAACGGGCCGTTCTCGATCGGCGCGACGCAGGGGTTCGGGCCGTGCAGCGCATCGCCCTGGTAGCGGTTATAGGCCTTTGAGCCCTTGCCGAAGGCGGCGTCGTGTCCCTGTGGTGCGGTCGCATTGAACTGCTTGACGGTCTCGGTAAACGCGCTGGCATCGATACCCGCTTTTGCCGCGAGTGCCTCCAGTGTCTCGCCGCGCATGAGATATCCCGTCTTGAGGTGATGACCCAGCGGCATCGGGAACGGCGGCACGCAGCCGAGGCCGTATTTGCGCAGGGTCTGGTGATCGCAGACCAGGTACGCCGCGATCTCCTCGCCGGGTTTCGCCGCCTTGACCATGGCCTGGACGAAGTCGTGATAGGAATTGCCCTCGTTGGCAAAGCGCTTGCCGTCACGCATCACCGCGATCACACCGGGTTTGGCGCGGTCGATGAAATGCGGCATCACGCCGTGTGAGCCGTCCTTGCGCTTGGTGACCGAGACCGGGACCCAGGCTGCCGCGTTCGGCAGCCTGTCCTCGACATGTCCGCCGGCGCGTTCTGCGAGCCGCAGCCCATCGCCGGTGTTGCCGGTCGGTCCCGGCGAAAAATGCTCGTTCCCGGTCGGCGCGTGCGGGAACATCTTCTTGCGCCGTTCGACATCATGCGGGAAACCGCCGCAGGCGAGCACGACGCCTTGTCTCGCACGAATGCGGACGTCGCGTCCGTCGCGGGCGACAATGGCGCCCGTGACAGTGCCGTTCTCGACAGTGAGCTCGCGCACCGGCGAGGACAGCCACATCGGTATCTTCAGGTCCTGGGCCGATTTTGCCAGGCGCCCGGCGAGCGCATTGCCGTTGGTCAGCGTCATGCCGCGGCCATAGCGCAGTACGTCCATCAGATGCCGCGACAGGCGCTTTGCGACATAGACCGCCGAGCTTAGGGACTTCGTCGCGCGCATGAAATGGACGATGTCTTTGCCGGATCCGAGCATCATGCCGAATACGGTCAGCTCGGGCAGGGGCATGCCGAGGGTCTTGATCTGGTCGCCGAGTTCGCGGCCGTCGAACGGGCGCGCCACCATCGAACGACCACCCTGGGCGCCGCCGGGCGCCTCGGCGTGGTAGTCCGGGAACACCAGCGGCATGTCGAAACGGAGCGCCGTCTTGCTGGTGAAAAAATCGATCGCCTCGGGCCCGGCGCTCAGGAATGCATCGACGCGCGCGGCTTCAAAGTTGTTGCCGGCTTCGTGCCGCAGGTAAGTCCGCGCCTGCTCCGGTGTCTCCTCGATGCCGTAGGCCTTGGCCAGCGAGGTACCGGGAATCCAGAGCCAGCCGCCGGAGCGGGCGGTGGTGCCTCCGAAGCGCGGCTCCTTCTCGACGATCAGCACGTCGAGGCCGCGATAGCGCGCGGTGATGGCGGCCGACATGCCGGAGCAGCCCGATCCGGCCACGAGCACATCGCACTCGTAAGTCTCGTTGCGCTCGTTGCCGGTCATGCAGGCCTCACTTCTTGAGCAACGGACATTTCGACTCGGAGACCGGGCGGAAGGCGTCCTCGCCCTTCACCGTCTTGATGATCTCCAAATAATCCCACGGTTCCTTGGACTGCTCGGGTGTTTTCACCTTGGCGAGATACATGTCGCGAATGACGCGGCCGTCCTCGCGCAAGCGTCCGCCATGAACGAATGTATCCTCGATCGGCAGCTCGCGCATCTTGGCCATCGCCTTGGCGGGATCATCGGTGCCGGCGGCCTTGATGGCCTTGAGATAATGCAGCACCGAGCCGTAGACGCCGGTCTGAATCATGGTCGGCATCACCTTGGTGCGCTCGTAGAATTTCCGCGACCATGCGCGGGTCGCCTCGTCCATGTTCCAGTACGAGGCCGTGGTCATGTAGGTACCCTGCGCGGATTTGAGGCCGATCGCGTGGACATCGGTGTCGAACATCAGGAGGCCGACCAGCTTCTGGCCACCCTGCACCAGGCCGAACTCGCCGGACTGCTTGATGGCATTGTCGGTGTCCTGGCCCGCATTGGCGAAAGCGACGACGTCCGATTTCGAGCTTTGCGCCTGGAGTGCAAAGGACGAGAAATCGGCCGTATTGGTGGGGTGCTTCACGCCGCCCAAAACCTTGCCGCCCATCTCGTTGATGAAGCGCGTGGCATCCTTCTCGAGCTGCTGCCCGAAGGCGTAGTCGGCGGTGATGAAGTACCAGGATTTTCCGCCTTCCTTGATCACGGCGGAGGCCGTCACCTTCGACAGCGCGTAGGTATCGTAGGTGAAGTGCACGGTGTTCGGGCTGCAAAGCTCGTCGGTCAGCGAACTCGCGCCGGGCCCGGAGAGCAGCGCAATCTTGTTGCGCTCGCGCACCATATTGTGGACGGCGATCGCGATGCCGGAATTGGGGATGTCGACGACGGCATCGACCTTGCCGTTGTCGAACCAGCCGCGCACAATCTGCACGCCAACATCGGTCTTCATCTGGTGATCGGCGCTGATGATCTCGATCGGCTTGCCGAGCACGGTGGGCCCGAATTCCTCCAAGGCCATTTTCGCGGCCTCCACGGAGCCCGGCCCGCTGTTGTCGCGGCCCCAGCTCGACAGATCCGTCAGCACGCCGATCCGCACGGCGTCGTCGGAGATTTGCGCGTTCGCAACGGTGGTCATGGCAGCCGAAGTCATGGCCGCGAGCATGGCGCAGGCCAAAAACCCTCTCATCGTCGTTCCCTCTCGTTTATGGGCGCGCTTGGCGCGGCCGGTTATTGTGGCAGCAAGTTAGATATTAGCAAATAAGTTTGTCAATGGAGAATAAAGGCTCCGCGTCGTCTTGGCGAAGGCCGGGACCCATACCGCGTGATCTCTCGAAGTCGGGCGGTCGCAGTACCGGGGCGCCGGTCTTTGCCAAACTCCTCCCTGTGATTATGGGTCCCGGCCTTCGCCGGGACGACAGTGAGGAGGCAGTGGCGCGAAAATCTCGCATTCTGATCTTGGGAGAACTAACACTCCCGCAAGTTGCAACCGCCACAACGATTGGCCATCATGTCGCCCAGGAATCTTGGGGCGGATGGCAATGACGGCAGCATCGGGAGTCTCCACTGCGGCGGAGAAATCGACGACGGCGCATGTGGTGTGGGCAGCCGCGCTCGGCACCGCGATCGAGTGGTACGACTTCCTGATCTACGGCACGGCGGCGGCGCTCGTGCTGAACAAGCTGTTCTTCCCGAGTTTCGATCCCATGGTCGGCACGCTGGCGGCGTTCTCGACCTATGCGGTCGGCTTTGTCGCGCGGCCGATCGGCGGTGCGATCATCGGGCATTACGGCGACCGGCTCGGCCGCAAGAAGATGCTGGTCGCGACCATGTTCGCGATGGGACTGGGCACGTTCCTGATCGGTTGCCTGCCGACCTACAGCCAGATCGGCGTCTGGGCGCCAATCTTCCTCGTCATTTTGCGCTTCGTCCAGGGCATCGGGCTCGGTGGGGAGTGGAGCGGCGCGGTGGTCATGGTGGCCGAGCACGCCGGCAACCGCCGCGGCTTTTACGGCAGTCTGGTGCAGATCGGCTTCCCCGTCGGCGTCGCCGCGTCCACCGGCATTTTCGGTCTGATGACGCAGCTGCCCGAAGCGGACTTCCTGAGCTGGGGCTGGCGCGTGCCGTTTCTGATCAGCATCCTGCTCGTCGGTGTCGGCTTCATCGTGCGGCTGAAACTCGCGGAGACGCCGCACTTCAAGGAGGTGCTCGAGCGCAAGGAGGTGCTGGCGCAGCCGGTGCTGGAAGTCCTGCGCCGCGACTGGCGCAGCTTCCTGCTGGCGATCGGCATCACGGTGTCCGAAGTCGGGCTCGCTTATCTCCTCACTGTTTTCACCGTGGTCTATGCCACGACGCAGCTCGGCCTTCCGCGGCAGGTGATCCTCAACGCGGTGGTCTATGCCGCGCTCGTCGAGCTCGCGACGCTGCCCCTCGCAGGCTGGCTGTCCGACATCTTCGGCCGCAAAGCGCTGTATCTCGCCGGCGGCGTGTTCTCGGTGGCGCTGGCGTTTCCGTTGTTCTGGTTCCTCGACACCAGGGAGCCTGCGCTGATCACGCTCGCGCTCGTCGTGACGATGACACTGACGCATGCGCTGTTGTTCGGGCCGAAGGCGGCCTTCATGCCGGAGCTGTTCCGTACCCAGGTGCGCTATAGCGGCGCATCGCTGGGAGCCAACGTTGCCGCCGCGCTCAGTGGCGGCTTCTCGCCGCTGATTGCGACGGCACTGCTTGCATGGGCCGCCTCGTACCGGCCGGTGTCGGTGTATATCATCGCACTGTCGGTCATCACCATCATCGCAACGTTGATAGCGCCGGAGACCGCGCGGGACTCGCTCAGGTCCTGAGGGCCGCCTTCATCTTATGCGCGTTGCCAAAAGCCGGTGCAGCGGGGCGAATCATTAGCCGCGTTTATGCAGCGAATTTTTACTTCCAATTTTACTTCACGACCTCCCGCCCATAGCCTCCCTCGCAATTGATCACATCCGCAGCCGGTCAATGGCGACCGGTGCGCACGTTCATTGTAGCCAACGAGGGTTGCCATGCTTGACAGGGACAAGGGGACATCCACTGCCAATCCGGCGGGGACGAGCGACAAGTCTGCGAAAAAGCTGAGCAGGCGCACGCTGTTGAAGGGCGCCGCGGCGGTGGCCGGCGCGGCTGCAGGATCGGACGCGATCCGCGGATTCCCAACCATCTGGGCGCAGGAGATCAAGGACATCGAGCTGCGCCATGTCGGCGTGTCCTATTCGGTGGTGAAGGCGATCGGCGACCAGGCGGCCAAGGATCTCGGCTTCAAGGTGACGATGCAGAACCTCGACACTTCCGCCGCCATCAACCGCTTCATAAGCCAGCCAAATACGGTCGATATCGCCGATCTCGAGGGCTGGCAGGCCAAGCTCGCTGCCAAGCGCGGCGTGATCCAGGGCATCGAGGTCAAGAAGGTCAAGGAGTTCGACAACATCCTGCCGATCTTTACCAAGGGCGAGATCGACGGTCACAAGATCCCGCGCCAGGGCATCTCGCCCTACGAGGCCATGTATATCGCCAAGCCCGATTCGACCGATTTGAGCGACGGCGTGACCGAATGGGCGACCTTCCTGCCGCAGGTCTACAACGCCGACTCCATCGGCTATCGCCCCGACCTCGTCGGCCATGAAGTCACGGAATGGAAGGATCTGATCGATCCGAAATTCAAAGGCAAGGCCGCGATCCTCGACGTGCCCGCAATCGGCATCATGGACGCCGCGCTCTGCTTCGAAAGCGCCGGGCTGATCAAGTACGGAAACAAAGGCAACATGACCAAGGAGGAGATCGACTTCACCTGCAACAAGCTGATCGAGCTCAAGAAGCAGGGCCAGTTCCGCGCGACCTGGACCACCTTCGACCAGTCGGTGCAGCTGATGGCGGCGGGCGAAGTGGTCATCCAGTCGATGTGGTCGCCGGCGGTTGCCGCGGTACGCGTGAAGGAAATCCCCTGCGTCTACGCGCCGGTCAACATCAAGAACGGAAAGGAAGGCTATCGCGGCTGGTGCAACGGCATGGGCCTGATGAAACATCTCTCCGGCAGGAAGCTGGACGCGGCCTACGAATATCTCAACTGGTATCTGTCGGGCTGGCAGGGCGGTTTCGTCGCGCGCTACGGCTATTACAGCCCGGTCCCTTCGACTGCGAAGAAATTCCTCACGGCGGCCGAATGGGCGTTCTGGTACGAGGGCCAGCCCGCGCCCGAGGTGGTCAACGACCCCTATGGCGTGCCGATGGAGAAGAGCGGCACCAAGCGTGACGGCGGCTCGTTCCTCGACCGCGTCAAGAACATCTCCTGCTGGAACACGCTGATGGACGAAGCCGCCTACATGAACAAGCGCTGGAACGACTTCAAGGTGGCCTGAAACCTGCTTTCCCTGACGTGAACGAAGCGCCGGCGCGGCGATGCGCCGGTGCCAAATGACCGACTTCGAGGCGTTTGCCGACATGCAGCCAAGTCTTAGTCCAGCTCAAACCCCACCACGCGCAAATCTCGCCGGCTGGCTCTACGTGTCGCCGCTCGTGCTGGTGCTTGTACCGTTCTTCGTGGCGCCGATCCTGGTCGTGCTGGCCGCGAGCTTCTTCGCCACCGACGGCTTCGGCGGGCTGACGCCGGGCTTCACGCTCGCAAGCTATGTCGAGGTGCTGCATTCGGCGCTGACGCTGAAGCTGTATCTGGCGACGATCAAGTTCACGTTGCTGACCTGGATCTTCACGCTGATCATCGGCTTCTTCGTCGCATACTTCCTGGTTTTCCACGTCCGCAACCAACTACTGGCGATTGGCCTGTTCCTGCTCTGCACGGTGCCGTTCTGGACCTCGAACATCATCCGGATGATTTCCTGGATTCCGCTGCTCGGCAAGGAAGGCCTGATCAACCAGGCGCTGCTGGGACTCGGTGTGATCCGCCAGCCGCTTGAGGTGCTGCTGTTCTCCGACCTTGCGGTGGTCATCGCCTATGTCCATCAGCTCACCATTTTCATGATCGTGCCGATCTTCAATTCCATGGCACGGATCGACAAGAAGCTGATCGAGGCCGCGATCGATGCCGGCGCCAGTCGTTTCGACATCATGCGGCTGATCGTGGTGCCGATGTCCAAGAGCGGCATCGCCCTCGGCACCATCTTCGTCGTCTCGATCGTGATGGGCGATTTCTTCGTGGTCAAGGTGATGTCCGGCGGCGGCTCGGCCTCTGTGGTCAGCGCCTTCTACGAGGATGTCGGCGTGCTGCAATATCCGACCGCGGCGGCGAGCGCAGTATTGCTGACGCTGGTGCTGGTCGCGATCGTCTCGCTGATCCTGCGCACGGTCGACATCAGGCAGGAGATCACGCGATGAGTGCGGTTCTCGCCGACATGCCCAAGGCTGATGTGTCAAAGGCGATCGCGCCGGTGACAAAGGCGATTGCGCCGAGCAAGGGCGGTCGGCCGTGGACGTTCTATGTTCTGGCGACACTGTTCGCGTTCTATGTGATTGCGCTGTACGGCCCGATGTTCTGTATCTACGTCCTGTCGTTCCAGGACATCCGTGGCGGCCTCGTGTTCCCGATGAAGGGCACTTCGCTGCACTGGTTCGTCGATCTCTTCACCCAAGTGCGGACCGGCGACGTCAAGGGCTCGTTCGATCGTTCGATCAAGCTCGCGATCATCGTCACTATCATCACAGTGGTGGTGTCGTTCCTGGCCGGGCTCGGTTTTCGCAAGCGCTTTCGCGGCGACACCGTCGTGTTCTACATGATGATCGGCAGCCTGGTCGCACCGGGACTCGTGCTCGGCCTCGGTACCGGTCTGTTGTTCCAGGCCCTCGGCCTCAATGCGAGCTGGTACACCTCGGCGCTCGGCGCGCAACTGTCATGGACGCTGCCGTTCGGCGTGCTCGTGATGTTCGCGGTGATGTCGCGCTTCAACCACGTCTGGGAGGAGGCGGCCTACGACCTCGGCGCCAGCCGTTGGCAGTCGATCCGGCTGGTGATGATCCCGGTGCTGGCACCCGGCCTGGTGGCGGTCGCGCTGTTCGGCTTCACGCTCTCCTACGACGAGTTCGCCCGCAGCCTCCAGACCGCGGGCTCGCTCAACACGCTGCCGCTGGAGATCTGGAGCATGACGCTGAACGTCACCTCGCCTTCGCTCTATGCGCTCGGCACCGTGACTACCATCGTCTCCTTCATTGTCATCGGCGCGAGCCTGGGCAGCATCGTGCTGATCCAGAAGAAGCGCGGCAGCAGCACAAAGGGTTGAGCTGGGAAATGAAGAGCGATCGCGGCGATATCGAACTGGCGGGCGTCTGCAAGAGCTTTGACGGAGTCGGCAATGTGGTCGACGGCGTCAACCTCAAGATCGCCGACGGCGCCTATTGCTGCTTCATCGGCCCCTCCGGCTGCGGCAAGACCACGATACTGCGCATGATCGCCGGCCACGAGGACCCGACCGCCGGCGAGATCGTGATCGGCGGCCAGAACGTCGTCGGGCTCGCGCCGGTGCAGCGGCGCACCGCGATGATGTTTCAGTCCTACGCGTTGTTCCCGCATCTCACCGTGCGCGAGAACATCGCCTTTGCGCTCCGCGTGCGCGGCATGTCGAAGGCCGATCGCCTCCGCGCAGCCGATGCCATGATCGAGAAGGTGCATCTGACGCAATTCGCCGACCGCCTTCCAGCGCAGCTCTCCGGCGGCCAGCAGCAGCGCGTGGCGCTGGCGCGTGCCGCGATCACCGAGCCGAGGGTCCTGTTGCTCGACGAGCCGCTGTCCGCGCTCGACGAACAGCTCCGCGTGCAGATGCGTCAGGAGCTCAGGCGAATGCAGCAGGAGCTCGGCATCACCTTCGTCCACGTGACCCACACCCAGCTCGAGGCGATCGCGCTCGCCGATCTCGTGGTGGTGATGGAGCAAGGCAGAATCAAGCAGGCGGGCGCGGCACGCGATGTCTACGCCCATCCGCATGATCGTTACGTCGCCGAGTTCATGGGCGGGCAGAACGTGCTGTCGGGACGGGTCGAGAAGGTCAACGGTTCGACCTTTACGCTCGCACAGGCCGCGCCTGATGGCATCGAGGTCCCGCTTCAGGCGCGGTCCACGGTCAGCGTCGGCGACAAGATCGACATCGCCGTGCGCCGCGACGATGTCGCGCTGGTCCGGCCGGGCAGGGCGCTGCCGCCGGGCTGCTCCACCTCGCTGCCGAGTCGCGTGCTCGCGATCGAATACCAGGGCTATTTCGTCAAGGTCATGCTCGACACCGTGCCGGACGACGCGTTCGTGGCCTACGTGCCGGAAAAGACTTTCTTCGCGGATCCCTTCACCGTCGGCGATGTCGTGATGGCCACATGGGCCACCGGCAGCGCGCTTCCACTCGCCTAAAGACCCGTCGCGCACAGGAGTATGATCGTGCAGATATCCTTCACACTCAACGGACGGCCGACAACTGTGGATGTCGAACCGGCGACGCTGGTCGCCGAGCTGCTGCGCGAGCGGCTCAACCTCACCGGCACCCATATCGGCTGTGACACCAGCCAGTGCGGCGCCTGTGTCGTGCACCTCGACGGCCTGCCGGTGAAGAGCTGTACGCTGCTTGCGCCCGCGCTCGACGGTGCGACGCTGCTCACCATCGAGGGCCTGCAAGGTGTGCCGGGTTCGAACCGGCTGCATCCGATGCAAGAGGCATTTCGCGAGCATCACGGTCTGCAATGCGGCTTTTGCACACCCGGCATGCTGATGACGGCGGTGGCGCTCGCGGCCGAGAAGCCGAACCTGACGGAGGTCGACGTCCGTCACGGCCTCGAAGGCAATATCTGCCGCTGCACCGGCTATCAGAACATCGTCATCTCGGTCATGGCAGGCGCCGCCGCCATGAACGTGGCCAAGGGAGAGTGACCATGGGCCATGTGATCGGGATCGGCGCTTCACCTAAACGGAAAGAGGACCAGCGCTTCCTCACCGGACGCGGCAGTTACGTCTCCGACATCAAGCGTCCGGGCATGACGGCGGGTGTGTTCGTGCGCTCGCCGCACGGACACGCGATCCTGCGCGGCATCGACAAGAGTGCGGCCCTGGCATCGCCCGGCGTCATCGCGGTGCTGACCGGCGAGGATGCCGCCGCCGACAAGCTGGGCTCGCTGCCCTGCGGCTGGGGTATCTCGGATGCCAAGGGCGTGCCGATGAAGGAGCCGCCGTTCCCGATGCTGGCGCAGGGCAAGGTGCGCTTCGTCGGCGACATGGTGGCTTTCGTCGTCGCGGAGACGCCGGCGCAGGCCGGCGCGGCAGCCGAGCTGCTGACAGTCGATTACGAGGTGCTGCCCTCGGTGGTCGGCGTGCTCGAAGCCGTGCGGCCCGGCGCGCCGCAACTGTTCGACGACGTTCCGAACAACATCTGTTGCGATTGGGAGCTCGGCGACAAGGCCGCGGTCGAGACCGCCTTCCGGAAGGCGGCCCATGTCGCAAAGCTCAGCCTCGTCAACAACCGGTTGATCGGCAACCCGATGGAGCCGCGCGCGGCGATCGCCGAATACGAGCCCGGCACGGATCGCTTCACGCTTTGGACCACCAGCCAGTTCCCGCATGTCGTGCGCTTCCTGATGGGCGCGCTGGTGCTGAACATTCCGCAGCACAAGCTACGCGTGGTCGCGCCCGATGTCGGCGGCGGCTTTGGCGTCAAGCAGTTCCACTACGGCGAAGAGGCCGTGATTACCTGGGCCGCCAAGCGCGTGATGCGGCCGATCAAATGGGTCGCGAGCCGGTCGGAAGGCTACGTCTCCGATCGCCACGGCCGCGATCACGTCACCGAGGCCGAACTCGCACTGGACGAGACCGGAAAATTTCTGGCCTTCCGTGTCAACACGCTCGCCAATATGGGCGGCTATCTCTCGACCTTCGGACCGAACATCCCGACCAATCTCTACGGACCGCTGCTCGGCGGCGTCTACACCACGCCAGCGATCTACTGCAACGTGAAGGTGGTGTTCACGAACACGGTTCCGGTCGACGCGTATCGCGGCGCGGGCCGACCCGAGGCGACCTTCGTGCTGGAGCGCATCGTCGACGTCGCAGCCAGCGAGATGGGCATCGACCGCGTCGAGATCCGCCGACGCAACATGATCCCGAAGGGGGCCTACCCGTATCAGACGCCGGTGCTGGTGCAGTACGATTCCGGCGATCCGATGGGGTGTCTCGACGGCGCTCTTGTCGCGGCCGACGTCAAGAACTTCGGTATCCGCAAGGCGGAGTCGGCGCGCAGGGGCAAATTCCGTGGACTCGGCTACTCGACCTATGTCGAGGCCTGCGGCCTCGCGCCGTCACGCTTCGCGGGGCGATTGGGCGCGCGTGGCGGGCTCTATGAGAGTGCCACCGTGCGGGTGCATCCGACCGGCCAGGTCACGGTCATGATCGGCACGCACAATCACGGCCAGGGCCACGAGACGACGTTCGCGCAGATCGTCTCGGAAAAGCTCGGCGTCGCGTTTGACAATGTCGACATCGTGTTCGGCGATACCGATCGCGTGCAGTTTGGCATGGGTACCTATGGCTCGCGATCGCTGGTGGTCGGCGGCGCGGCGCTGTCGAAGGCGACGGACAAGGTGGTCGCGAAAGGCAAGAAGATCGCGGCGCATCTGCTTGAAGCGGCCGAAGTGGATATCCAGTTCGAGGCCGGAAAATTCTCGGTCGCGGGCACCGACCGCATGAGGACGTTCGAGGAGATCGCGGGCGCCGCCTACGTGCCGCACGACTATCCGCTCGAAGTGCTGGAGCCGGGGCTCGAAGAGCAGGCTTATTATGATCCCGTCAACTTCACCTATCCCGGCGGCTGCCACATTGCCGAGGTCGAGATCGACCCGGAGACCGGCACGGTGACGCTGGTCAATTACACCGCGGTGGACGACGTCGGCACTGTCATCAACCCGATGATCGTGGAGGGCCAGTTGCACGGCGGCATCGTGCAGGGCGTCGGTCAGGCGCTGTACGAGAACGCGGTCTATGACGAGGGCTCGGGCCAGCTGCTATCGGGCTCGCTGATGGACTATTGCATGCCGCGCGCCGACCACATGCCGATGATGAACATCGCGACCCATTCGACGCTGTGTACGCACACGCCGATGGGCGTGAAGGGCTGCGGCGAGGTCGGCACCATCGGTTCGCCGGCCGCCGTCATCAACGCGGTGGTCGATGCGCTGTCGCATCTCGGCGTCACCCATGTCGACATGCCGGCAACGCCGAACCGGATCTGGCGCCTGCTGCAGAACGCGTCGCTGCCGGTCGCTGCGGAATAGGGAGGATGACAATGAAGCCGTTTGCCTATCACCAGCCGGACCGGATTCCCGACGCTGCCAAACTGCTGACCTCGATCGAAGACAGCAAGCTCCTCGCCGGCGGCATGACGCTGATCCCGACGCTGAAGCAGCGGCTCGCCAGTCCGCCAGCCCTAGTCGACCTGTCGAGGCTCGGAGATCTGAAGGGCATCACCAACGACGGCGGCACCATCACCATCGGTGCAATGACGCCACATGGCATGGTAGCAGCCTCGAAGCTGGTGCAGACGAAGATCCCGGGTCTCGCCGCGCTGGCCTCGATGATCGGCGATCCCGCCGTACGCATCCGCGGCACTATCGGTGGCTCCGTCGCGAACAACGATCCGTCGGCCGATTATCCGGCAGGTGTGCTCGGATTGGGCGCGACCATCGTCACCAGCACGCGCGAGATCGCGGCCGACGGGTTCTTCCGTGGTCTGTTCGAGACCGCGCTTGAACCTGGCGAGATCATCACGGCGATCCGCTTTCCCGTGCCGCTCAGGGCGGGCTACGCCAAGTTCAAGGCGCCGGCGTCGCGCTATGCGCTGGTCGGCGTGTTCGTCGCGAAATTCGCCGATGGTGTTCGCGTGGCCGTGACCGGCGCGGGCTCCGGCGTATTCCGCGTTCCCCCGATGGAAGAAGCACTGTCGCGAAATTTCGATCCGTCCGCGATCGCGGCGATCAGGATCGACACCGACGGTCTCACCTCCGATGTCCACGCCGAAGCCGACTACCGTGCACATCTCGTCACGGTCATGGCCAAGCGCGCCGTCGACGCGGCGCTCAGCTAGCTCTTTTAGGGTTGATGATGACTGATGGTTCCGGCCGAACGGCCTTCCCGCCGGTGCCGACTGGCCTTGGCTCGCTTTCCGCAACCGAGATCCTGGCCGGCTACCGGCGCAAGGCGTTCACTCCGCGCGATGTCGTCGACGACACCATTGCCGCACTGGAGGCGACGAACGAGGCCTGCAACGCGGTGGTGACGCCGATGTACGGGCAGGCGAGGGCGGAGGCCGACCGTCTCACCAGGGAGATGCGCGCCGGCGAGACCAAGGGAGCGCTCGCCGGTGTCCCCGTCACGATCAAGGACCTGGTCTTTGTCGCGGGCGTGCCGGCCTATGGCGGCTCACCGATGAACAAGGCGTTCGTGCCCGATGTCGACGCGGCGGTTGTCTCAGCGCTGAAGGAAGCGGGTGCGATCGTCACCTGCAAGACCACGACCTGCGAGTCCGGTTACAAGTTGACGGCGGACAGCCCGGTCACCGGCACCACGCGCAATCCCTGGAACCCGGGTCGCACCAGTGGCGGATCGAGCGGCGGCGCGGCGGCGGGCGTTGCCGCCGGCTGCGGTCCGATCGCGATCGGAACCGATGGGGTCGGCTCGATCCGCGTGCCCTCGTCCTTCTGCGGTGTGTTTGGCCTGAAGCCGACCTTTGGCCTGGTGCCCCGTTCGCCCGGCTTCTCGCCACCGTCCTGGGGCTCGCTCGCGCATACCGGGCCGATTACGCGCACGGTCGCGGATGCCGCGCTGACGCTGGAGATCATCGCTGCTTACGATCTGCGCGATCCCGCGAGCCTGCCGGTGGCGGCGCGTCGGTTCGATACGAAGGCCGCGCCGTTGAACGGCATTCGCATCGGCGCCAGCGTCGATCTCGGCTACGCCGCGGTCAGCCCCGATGTGCGCGCGGCGTTCGGCAAGGCGCTGGCCATTCTCGATGCCTGCGGCGCGCAGGTCACCATGGATGGTCCGGGCCTCGATCCCGGGATCCTGGAGCACACGCTGAAGCCGATCGCCTTTACCGAACAGGCGGGCGCGGTCTCGAGCAAGACCACGGCCGATCTCGCCAGCTCCGAAGCAGATTATCTTGACGTCATCAGTGCCGGCAGGCGCTACAGCGGCACGGACTATATCGAAGCAGGGTATCGCCGCGCCCAGGCTCGCAGCAGCTTCCTGAAGCTGTTCGAGCGCGTCGATGCGCTGGTGACGCCGACCGTCGCGGTGACCGCGTTCGAGGCCGGCCGCCTCGGCGTCGACACGATCGACGGCGGCAATGTCGATCCGCATCTCGGCTGGTCGCCCTTCACCTGGCCGATCAATCTCGCCGGCCTTCCGGCCGCGACGCTGCCCTGCGGCTTCGATCGCGATGGGCTGCCGATCGGCTTGCAGATCGTCGCTCCCTGGCTCGACGAGCCCACGATCTTCCGCATCGCCGCTGCGTTCGAAGCGGCCCAGCCATGGGCGGCGTTCTGGCCGCAGCTGGCGTTGCGCGAACCGGATCGTGCCCGCGCGAAGGCGTGAGCCGAACCCGGCCTGGAGCGGGCCGGCCGCGTCCTGCCGGTCGGCCTCTGCGCCCGAAAAATTTTTCGAGGGGCCCTCTTGAAGTCGACTTGCGTTCTTCTAAGTCATTTTCGCCGCGAGAGCGGTGTGCCGGGTGCCCGCGAGGGGCCCGGAGCGGGCGCCGGGCCGGTGTCTTTGGACCCGTCTAAAACCCTGTCCTGCGCTCCTTCGTATCCATCTTGCTCTTTGGAGGACTTGGTTATGAGGACCACGTTTGACTTCGCGCCCCTGTGGCGCTCCACCGTCGGCTTCGATCATCTGGCGGGTCTCGTCGACAGCGCGCTGCGCCAGGCGAGCGAAGACAACTATCCCCCCTATAACATCGAACGCTCCGGCGAAGATCACTACCGGATCAGCCTCGCTGTGGCGGGCTTTGGCGTCAACGATATCACGGTGACGGCCGAACAGAATGCGCTGACCGTCGAGGGCAAGAAGCCCGAAGGTGCGACGGGCGAATATCTGTACCAGGGTATCGCCGCACGGCCGTTCCGGCGCGTGTTCAACCTGGCCGATTATGTCCAGGTGAAGCAGGCGTCCTTCCAGGACGGCCTCTTGATCATCGACCTCGTCCGTGAGGTTCCGGAAGCGATGAAGCCGCGCCGGATCCAGATCGCGGGCGCGGCCTCTCCTGCAACTCAGATCGAGCAGAAGAAAGCAGCCTAAGCGCTCGATCGAGGGGAATGGTGGAACGCGGCGCTCAGATATGCGCGCCGCGCTCCCACATGCATGAGAGAACGGCCATTCGATCATCAGCACATCCATCCCTTCGAAAGGAGCGTCAGGGGAGGCCCAACCGATGACAAACGTGAATACGAATTCCGGAAATCTCAACCCGCTGTTTCATCCCGCGGTTCACTACGGTTCGCCCGCGGATGTCCTGAATGCAAAGGAGCTCTCCACGCCGGAGAAGCGGATCATTCTGTCGTCATGGGCGTCCGACATGTACGCCGTCGAATCCTGTCCCGCTTTGCGTGAAATTCCCGGCATGAACCGTACGATTCGGCTCGCCGATATTCTCGCGGCCCTGCGCCGGCTCGACGGCGACAATGACGACGACCCGCCGCGCGGCGGCGGCGTCCCGATGCGCTTGCGGCGGCCTTGGGCCGCCGCAGAACGGCGAGGCGCGTGATGCTCACGCAGGCCGTTCTTGCTCTGGTGCTGGTCGGCCAGGTCTCCGCGGCCTGGGCCATTCCATTTCTAGCCTTGCAAGGCTGGCTCGACGTGCCGCCAGACAAACGTGAAGCGGCTCTCTGATTTCAATCTCAGACGATGCGACTGGTCATGAAGACGATTGCTATGCGTTCGTTCTCGCTTGCGTTGCTGGTGCTGATACTGACGGCGTCACATCCCGCCGCAGGCCAGATCCCCGATCTGAAGCCGGGCGGCTCGGTGCCGACTTTGGCGCCTCTGGTTCGGCAGGTGACGCCGGCGGTGGTCAACATCTCGGTGCACGGCCGGGTACGCGAGGACAATCCGCTCTATCGTGACCCGCTGTTCCGCGAATTCTTCGACGTTCCGAGGCAGATCGAGAAGGAAGTCAGCGCGACCGGCTCCGGCGTGATCGTCGATGCCCGGAGCGGCTACGTGCTGACCAACAACCACGTGGTCGAAGGCACCTCCGCCCTCCAGATCACGACCAAGGACGGCCGGCAGTTTTCCGCAAAGGTCGTCGGCCGCGACTCGCCGACGGACGTCGCCGTGCTCCAGATCCAGAATCCGACCGGACTGAAGGCGCTTCCCCTCGGTGACAGCGACGCACTGGAAGTCGGGGACTTCGTGCTCGCGATCGGCAATCCCTTCGGCCTCGGCCAGACGGTGACGTCGGGCCTCGTCAGCGCCCTAGGCCGAACCGGCCTCGGCAAGCAGGGTTATGAAGACTTCATTCAGACCGACGCCGCTATCAATCCCGGCAATTCCGGCGGCGCGCTGGTCAGCCTGCAGGGCGAACTGGTCGGCATAAATTCGGCCATCATCTCGCCCGCTGGCGGCAATGTCGGTATTGGCTTTGCCATTCCCGTCAACATGGCGCGCAAGGTGATGGAGCAGATCATCGCCACCGGCAGGGTCGAGCGCGGTCGCATCGGCATTTCGCTGAAGGACCTCCACCCGTCCGTCAACAAGGGACGCACCGAAGGCGCGCTCATCGCCGAAGTTGCCGCGGATTCGCCGGCCGAGAAGGCTGGCCTGCACAAGGGCGACATTGTCACCACGGCGGAGGGCCGCCCGATCCGCACCGCCGCGCAGCTGCGCAATACCATTGGTCTTGCGCGGGTCGGCGACGAGGTGAAGCTCGCTCTGCTGCGCAACGGCACACCGCTCACGGTCCTCGTCCGAGTGGCTCCAGCAACCGAGCCGCGCAATGCCAATGCAGGAAGCAACCGCCTCGTTCGCTAGGCCAATCAAAGAGGATATCACCGCAGCAAGCCGGTCGCTCTTTGTCTGCGATCGTGGACCCGGGACGCAGTTTGGGACGACCGCTGCGCGAACGTCCGGATGGCTTTATCCCAGCTCGATCGGCTCGCCGCGGCCGCTGAGCTCCTCGTCGAGGCGCAGATAGTGCGCGAGATAGTCGTGCAAGGCGGTCGCCGCCTTCGAGGTCGCGCCGCTCGACTTGTAAAGCAGCAGCTCGATCTTCGGCAGCGGCGGCAGGCCCTCGTTCGGGCCGATCTCGCGCATCGCCGGCACCAGCGCGCTGCGGCCGAGTACGGTCACGGCCATGCCGGCGAAGGCCGCCGCCTGGAGGCCGCCGACGCTTTCGCTGACGCAGGCGATGCGCCAGCGCAGATTCGCACGTTCCAGCGTGTCAATCGCGTAGTCGCGATAGATGTTGCCGGGCGGCAGCAACGCCAGCGGGATAGGCCGTTCCTGGTGCGCGGAGGACTGCTCGCCGGTCATCCAGACCAGTTGCTCGCGCCGTACCACCTGGCCGCCCGTAAAATCGTTCATGCGGGTGACGAGCGCGATGTCGACATCGCCGCGCTTGACGAGGCCCACCAGCGGCGTCGAGAGCGCGCAATTGAGCTCGACCTGGACGCGCGGGAATGATTTTCGGAACACGCTGAGGATCTGCGGCAGCATGAAGGCGGCATAGAGGTCGGGCGTGCCGAGCACGACCTGACCCTCGATCTCCTGTGACGCCAGCTGCGAAATCAATTCGTCATGCAACCTCAGGATGGATTTGGCGTAGGTGAGAACCGTGGTGCCGTCCTCGCTCAGCGTGAGCCGGCGCCCGACATGCTCGAACAATTGCTTGCCGGTGAGCTCCTCCAGCCGCTGCAATTGCAGAGTGATCGCCGGCTGAGTGCGGCCCAGCCGCCGCGCGGTCTCGGTGATGCTGCCGGTCTCGACCACGGAGATCAGCGACCGGAGCATGCGGATATCGAGGCTGATGAGGTTCATGCGGCGTCCATGTCGCCCAGAATTTATGCAAGTTCCATGCTAGGGTGAAAGGGAGCCGGTTCGGAAGGCTCGGCTGCAGCCGGCCTGTTCTAAATTAGTCGACGTGCCGGTCCAGCATTGCTGGCATACTGAATATTGATTATCAGGCGGCTCGGCGCGCATTATGCGCCCAACGAACATAAAAAGGGAGCACAAGCCATGAAAGAGACATCAGCAACGCGACGGGAGCTGCTCGCAATTGCCGCGGCGGCAAGTGCTGCCTCAATCGCGGAAGTTGCGCCGGCCGCGGCGCAGGCCGGCCCGAAGCCGATCTTTCCAGTGCCGATGGTCACCATCCCGATCGTCGGCGAAACTCAGGTGTTCCAGGTCCGCCGCATCTACTGCATCGGGCGCAACTACGCGGCGCACGCGATCGAGCGCGGCTCGGACCCGAACCGCGAGCCGCCGTTCTTCTTCCAGAAGCCCACCGACGCGATCCAGAACGTCGCCGTGGGCGAAGTCGCCGATCATCCCTATCCGTCGCTGACCAAGAACTATCACCACGAGGTCGAGCTGGTCGCCGCGCTGAAATCCGGCGGCAGCAACATCCCGGCCGAGAAGGCGCTCGACCACGTCTATGGCTACGCGCTCGGCCTCGACATGACCCGGCGCGATCTCCAGAACGGGATGGCCGCGGAGAAGAAGCCGTGGGAGATCGGCAAGAGCTTTGACCACGCCGCGGTGATCGGCCCGATCCACCCGGCCAGCAAGACCGGGCATTTCGACAAGGGCGCCATCTCGCTGGCGATCAACGGGACGGTGAAGCAGAGCTCGGATCTCAGCAAGATGATCTGGAGCGTGGCCGAGCAAATCGCAAAACTGTCGGAAGCGTTCGAGCTGAAGGCCGGCGACATCATCTATTCCGGCACGCCGGAGAATGTCGGCCCGGTCGTGAAGGGCGACGTGCTGTTGTGCAAGCTCGACGGCTTGCCGGATATGTCGATCAAGATCGTCTAACGCTCCCCTCTCCCCGCCTGCGGAAAGTGAGGGGCCGGACGTTTCGCTTCGTCATGCCCGGGCTTGTCCCGGGCATCCACGTTTTGGGTGCCGGTTGCGTGGAAGCCCTGGATGGCCGGGACAAGCCCGGCCACGACGACGCTGAGAGTGGCTTCGATCCCATCTGTCGCAGCGCGGCGTCCTGATCTAACTCTGGCCGAGGATCTTCTTTGCGGCGCGAAGATGCGGCTTGTCGATCATCTGGCCGTCGAGGCGCAGCGTGCCGGAGTTCGGATTGCTCGCGAACGCCGCGATCACCTTCTCGGCCCAATTGCGCTCGGCTTCGGTCGGCTCGAACGCCGCGTTGACCACGTCGACGTGCTTGGGATGGATCAGCGCTTTCGCCGAAAAACCGTCACGCCGCGCCGCGCGCGTTTCCTGTTCGAGTCCGGTGAGATTGTCGATGTCGGTATAGACGGTGTCGATCGGCGCGACCTCGGCCGCGGCGGCCGCCATCAGGCAGAGATCGCGGGCCAGACGATAAGGGCTGTGGAACACGCCGCCCGCCGCTTTCTCAGTCGCGCCGAGCGAGGCCGAGAGATCTTCCGCGCCCCACATCAGGCCCGCGAGGCGAGGAGAGCAGCCCTTGTAGCTGCCGAGCCCGAAGATCGAAGCTGCGGTTTCGGTCGCGACGCAGACGATGCGTGTTGAGCCAATGGCGATACCAGCCGCAGCTTCCAAAGCTTCCAGCCAGGTCGCGACCTGTCGCACGTCGTCGCCGCCCTGCGATTTCGGCAGCACGATGCCGTCGGGCTGGCCCGGAATCACCGCGGCAAGGTCGGCGAGCGTCATGCCGGTGTCGAGCGCGTTGACGCGGACATAGAGCTGGTGGGGCTTGTTGCGGCCCTTCAGCATCGTCAGCGTCAACCCGCGCGCCTCCGGCTTCTTGTCGGTGACGACGGAATCTTCGAGATCGATGATCAGCGCGTCGGCGTTGCCTTCGCTGGCCTTCTCGAATTTGCGCGGGGAGTCGCCCGGCACGAACAGCATCGAACGCATCAGACCGGCCTCTTGTGCATCATCGCCATGCGGCGGCATTTGCCGACGATCTCGTCGTTCTGGTTGAGAGCGTGGTGCTCGAACTCGACGATGCCCGCCTTGGGGCGCGATTTGGATTCCCGCAACGAAAGCACCTTTGTCGTCGCCCGCAGCGTATCGCCATGGAAGACCGGTTTCGGAAAAGTGACGTCCGTCATGCCGAGATTGGCAACGGTGGTCCCCATGGTCGTATCATAGACCGTCATGCCGATCATGATGCCGAGGGTGTAAAGGCTGTTGAAAATGCGCTGGCCGAACTCGGTCTGGGCCGAAAAATGTGCGTCGATGTGCAGCGGCTGCGGATTGAGCGTCAGCAGGCTGAACAGGGTGTTGTCCATCTCCGTGACGGTCCGCGTCAGGGGATGCCTGAACTCCTGGCCCACCGAAAACTCCTCGAAATAAAGTCCGGCCATCGCGGTTTCCTCCCTGCGAAATAACGGCGCGCTCGCATCCTCGCGCCGCATGACCCTATGCATGCTACACACAGTTGATAGGGAAATTCACGTATCTGTACCCTGCTTTTCAAGTTAAAGAACGCAAGCGAAGGCACGTTCGGGCGCACCAATCCGCCACGGCCTTCGCGTGGGGAACGCGACGAGGGGGAGATTGCGCGTTCGCTTCTCCCAAGAAGGAGATCAAGAATATGGATTTCGCGCTCACCGCTCAGCAGGAAGCCATTCGCGACGCCGTCGCAAAGGTTTGCGAAGACTTTCCCGACGCCTATTGGCTGAAGAAGGACCACGACGGCGGCTTCCCGCACGACTTTCACAAGGCCATGGCGGACGCCGGCTGGCTCGGCATCTGCGTGCCGGAGGAATATGGCGGCTCCGGCCTCGGCATCACCGAAGCCGCGATTATGATGCGCGCCATCGCGGAATCCGGCGCCGGCATGTCCGGCGCCTCCGCGGTGCACATCAACGTGTTCGGTCTCAATCCCGTGGTCGTGTTCGGCACCGAGGAACAGCGCAAGCGCATGCTGCCGCCGATGGTCGAGGGCCGCGAGAAGGCGTGCTTTGCCGTGACCGAGCCCAACACCGGCCTCAACACCACACAGCTCAAGACCCGAGCGGTGGCCAAGAACGACCGCTATATCGTCAACGGCCAGAAGGTGTGGATCTCCACCGCGCAGGTCGCGCACAAGATCCTGCTGCTGGCGCGCACCACGCCGCTGGAGGACGTGCGCTCGCCGACGCATGGGCTGAGCCTGTTCTATACGGACTTCGACCGCAACAGGATCAAGGTCCACGAGATCGAGAAGATGGGCCGCAAGGTCGTCGATTCCAACGAGCTGTTCTTCGAGGACTTTGAAATCCCGATGGAGGATCGCATCGGCGAAGAGGGCAAAGGCTTCCAGTACATTCTCGAAGGCATGAACCCCGAGCGCATTCTCATCGCCGCGGAAGCCGTCGGCCTCGGCAAGCTCGCGCTGTCGCGCGCGACCGAATACGCCAAGACCCGCGTGGTGTTCAACCGGCCGATCGGCAAGAACCAGGGCATTCAGCATCCGCTGGCTGTAAACTGGGTCGAGCTCGAGGCGGCCTGGTTGATGGTGATGTCGGCGGCCTGGCAATACGACAAGGGCATGCCTTGCGGTGGCGCCGCCAATGCCGCGAAATACATTGCGGGTGAGGCCGGATATCACGCCTGCGAGCAGGCGGTGATGACCCATGGCGGTTTTGGCTATGCCAAGGAGTTTCACGTCGAGCGTTACTTGCGTGAAGTTCTGATTCCGCGCATCGCGCCGGTCAGCCCGCAGCTTGCGCTGAGCTTCATCGCGGAAAAGGTGCTTGGACTGGCCAAGTCATACTAAGCTCGAACACGTACCATTGCCGGGCGCCGCGATATTCGCGCCCGATCACCGTGACGCGCTACGGCAGAGCTATTCGGCCGCGATCCGGTCCATCGCCATGGCCCGAAGCCGGGCGCGCTGGATCTTGACGCCGTTCGCGCTGTCGGTGACGGGGAAGGCCTCCACGACGTAGATCCGAGCCGGGACCTTGTAGCCGGCGAGCCGCTCGCGCAGGCGCGCGATCAGCGCGTCCTGCCGCGGCGGCTCGTGGTGGGTTTCCCGAGCGGGGATCACGAAGGCAACGCAGCGTGCGTTTCCCTTCAGATCGACCGCGACGACCTGGGCGTCGGCCACGCCAGCGCACGATTTGAGTTCGTCCTCGATCTCGCCGGGCGCAACCAGGAAGCCGCCGAGCCGCATGGCGTCGCCCGCGCGGGTTTCGTAGACGAAGGAGCCGTCGCCGCGCAGCTGGCCGATATCGCCGGTGCGGAAGAAGCCGTCCGCGGTGAAGGCGTCGCGCGTCGCGTCGGGATTGTTGTAGTAGCCGAGAAAGAGTGACGGCGCACGGATCTCGATCTCGCCGGAGACGCCGCGAGGGGCGAGTTCGCCGGTCTCGGTGTCGCGCACCCGGACCTTGGCCTCCGGCGACATCGGCCAGCCGCCGCCCTCGATGCGATCGGCGAAGCCATCACTCGAGCGTGCGATCGAGAACAGCGCCTGCACCTCGCTCGAACCGTAGAGGCCGTGCAACGGCATGCCGCGCGCTTCGGCCTCCGCCGCAAGCTCGCGCCAGCCGGGCTGGAACGCGGCAAAGCCGCATGCCTCGAGATGCGGAAATGGATGCGGCGCGTCGGTGAGGGCGAGGATGCGGCGGAACATCTCGTCGGAACCAAAGGCGTGCGTGATCCCGCACTCGCGGAGAATCTTCAGCGCCGGCGCGGCCTCGAAGGCGTCGAGCGCATGGACGGCCGCGCCCGCTGCGACGAAGCCGAGCAGGCTCGTCATGCCAAAAGTGCCGCAGAACGGCAGCATCGCCAGCAGCGCATGGCGCTGCGGCGAGAGTTTGAGCGCCTTGGCAACGGCGGCGGCGTGCGTGGCCAATGTTCGCTGTGAATGCGCGACAAGCTTCGGTCCCTTGGTGGTGCCCGACGTCGTGTAGAGCAGCAGAGGCAGACCGACGTCCTCCTCCTCCGGCGTAGCCGGCGGATAAGGCTTGTCGAAGGCGTCGAAGCGTACGCATGGCCATTGGGCGGGAATCTCATCCGCGCCGACCACCGCGAGTTCTCGCAGCGCGGGCACCTCGTCCTTGGCGACGTCGGCGAGAATAGCGGCAAAGTCGATCGAGCGGAACGCGGCTTCGATCACCATCACACGGGCGCCGGACAGCTTCAGGAGATGCGCGACCTCCGCGCTGCGGTAGCGTGTATTGACGGCGGCGACGATTGCCCCACGCCGGGCGGCGGCGAACAGCAGTGCGATCCATTCGATCCGGTTGACCAGCCAGACCGCGACGACGTCGCCCTTGCCGATACCGCGCGCGGCAAGCCAGGCGGCGGTCTGCTCGATCTGTTCCGAGAATTCGGCGCGCGAAACCAGCGTGCCGTCGAACACGAAGGCGGGATCAGCGGCCGCCTCGGCCCGGATCAGCGATTGCAGCGAGAATTCATTGGCGCTCATGGCAACCGGACTAACCCGACCGCGCGAACCTGTCTACTTGGTGCCGAACATCCGGTCGCCGGCGTCGCCCAACCCCGGCACGATGTAGCCGTGGTCGTTGAGCCGCTCGTCGATCGCGGCGGTCCAGACCGGCACGTCCGGATGCTCGCTCTGGAACTGCGCGATACCTTCAGGCGCGGCCAGAAGGCAGACGAAGCGGATGTCGCGGGCGCCGCGCGCCTTCAGCAGCGAGGCGCCGGCGCAGGCCGAGTTGCCGGTCGCCAGCATCGGATCCATCAGGATCACGGTGCGATCCGACAGGTCCTGCGGCGCCTTGAAGTAATACTCCACGGCCTGCAACGTATCAGGATCGCGGTAGAGCCCGATATGAGCGATGCGCGCCGAGGGCATCAACGCCAGCATGCCGTCGAGGAAGCCGACGCCGGCGCGCAGGATCGGCGCCAGCGTGAGCTTCTTGCCGGCGATCTTGGGCGCCCGCATCGGCGCAATCGGCGTCTCGATCTCGACCAGCTCCAGCGGCAGGTCGCGCGTCACCTCGTAGCCGAGCAGCATCCCGATCTCGTTCAGGATTTCGCGAAAGCTCTTGGTCGAGCGGTCCTTCTCCCGCATCAGGGAGAGCTTGTGCTGGACCAGGGGATGGGCGACCACGTTGACGTTGCTGATGCTCATGAAACCGATCTACACGGTTCCGTGAAACTGCGCCAGATCGGCCGAGTGTTTTTGGTGTGGGAGACGTGCCCTCAGCCGGGCGTCGCGACCGCGCTGCGGAGCCGGTTGCTCGCCCCGTAGGCAGCCATGGTCAATTCGCGGTCGATGGGCGTGACGGTTTATGCTCCGAGCCCGCGCGCCACGAGTGTGATGACGAGCGTCAGGACCGCGCCCACTAGCCGAAATTTTCGCAGCCTACCGGCTCGTAGAGCGGGTCAGGCGCGGGGCGAACAGTGGGAACACTCGGACGCGAAACTTCCAGGGCCAATGCCTGAACCTCGATGAAAGCCGACAGCAGTGCGAGCGCGAGATCGGAGTAGCGCGCCTCGACCGCGGCGTCGAGCCAGTCCGGCAATTCGCGCTCGCGCGAGAGAGCGCAATGCCATTCACCCTCGTCATAGGCGATGCGGCGGACTTGCCAGAGCGGCAGCTCCAGCTCCATCAGTGCGCGGCATCGGCCCAGGCCTCTGCTTCGATCAGGCGCGTGACGCGCGCGGTGGGCTCGATCTGTCCGAGCTGAAGGGAAGTGCCGACACGCCTTGTCGATGATCTCGAGCATCAGCGGTTGCGTCATCACCTGCGCATTGCGCAAGCGGTTGCCAAGTGACGGTGGATCGTAGTGTCGGAGAGCGGCGGTGGTCATGTCAGGCCTCCTGGAGGTGGCGTCGGTCAGTCGGCCGGCCTCTCCAAGATGGCCAAAACGGCATTTGAAAACGAGATGGGGGCGGGGCGGGAGATATAGGGATTTCATAAGTGCGGGATGGGGGCGGTCGCGCGCCATTCTCCGCCTTCGCCGGGACGACGATGTGATGTGCCTCGCGAGCGTTGTCCGACCAGGCCAGCCTCGGCCTTTTATGAGATTCCTATAACTTCGCCACGGCCCTCGTCTCGAAAACCTATGCCTGGGGTGGCACTTCAGCACGGTCAAAGGTCCCGGTGGGCGCGGTGGAAATGCACTGGCATTTCCTTTCACGCGCCGACCGGGTCTCCCGAGAAACGGTTGCGTCCAAATCAATGGCGCAACGAGGAGTATCTCCATGATGGACATTCTGATGCTGGCGCTGGGCTTCGGCTTCTTCGCCCTTGCGATTGGCTACACCTACGCCTGCGAACGGCTTTGAAGGAGCGGCCATGATCTTCGATTATTCGCTCGCCGGCGCCGTTTCGCTCGGCCTCCTGTTCTACCTCACTTACGCGCTGCTGCGGCCCGAGCGGTTCTGACCGTGCTCACGAAGCCTGAAGGGTTGATATCATGACTATGATCGGTTGGCTCCAGATCATTCTCTTTTGCGTCATTACCGTCGCGCTCACAAAACCGCTCGGCTGGTACATGACGCGCGTGTTCAACGGCGAGCGGACCTTCCTGTCTCCGGTGCTGCGTCCGATCGAGGCCGGCATCTACCGGTTCTCCGGCGTCGACGAGAAGCGCGAGCAGCATTGGCTGACCTATACGGTCGCCATGCTGTTGTTCCATGTCGGCGGCTTCCTCATCATCTACGGCGTGATGCGGTTGCAGGCCGTCCTGCCGTTCAATCCGGCCGGCCAAAGCGCTGTCGCCGCGGATCTCTCCTTCAACACCGCGATCTCCTTCATCACCAACACCAACTGGCAGAATTACGGTGGAGAGAGCACGCTGTCCTATCTCGTGCAGATGCTCGGCTTGACGCACCAGAACTTCTTGTCGGCGGCAACCGGCATCGCGCTGGCGGTCGCCCTGATCCGCGGCTTCTCGCGCGCGTCGGCGCGCACCGTCGGAAATTTTTGGGTCGACGTCACCCGCTGCAGCCTCTATGTGCTGTTGCCAATCGGTATTGTCTATACGCTGTTCCTGGTCTGGCAGGGCATCCCGCAGACGCTCGGTGACTATGTCGAGGCCACCACGCTCGAGGGTGCCAAGCAAACCATCGCGGTCGGCCCGGTCGCCTCCCAGGTCGCGATCAAGATGCTCGGCACCAATGGCGGCGGCTTCTTCAACGCCAATGCGGCGCATCCGTTCGAAAATCCAACCGCGCTGTCGAACTTCGTGCAGATGCTGTCGATCTTCGTTCTGGGTGCGGCGCTGACCAACGTGTTCGGCCGCATGGTCGGCAACCAGCGCCAGGGCTGGGCGATCCTGTCCGTGATGGGTGTGCTGTTCGTCGCCGGTGTCGCCATCACCTATTGGGCGGAAGCCAACGGTACTTCGACCCTGCACGCGCTCGGCCTGACCGGCGGCAACATGGAAGGCAAGGAGGTTCGCTTCGGCATCGTCGCGTCCTCCCTGTTCGCGGTGATCACGACGGCCGCCTCCTGTGGCGCGGTCAACGCCATGCATGACAGCTTCACGGCGCTCGGCGGCATGATTCCCCTGATCAATATGCAGCTCGGCGAAATCATCGTCGGCGGGGTCGGCGCCGGCCTTTATGGCATGCTGCTGTTCGTCGTGCTCGCGATCTTCGTGGCAGGCCTGATGGTCGGCCGCACGCCGGAGTATGTCGGCAAGAAGATCGAGGCGCGCGAAGTGAAGATGGCGATGCTCGCGATCCTGGTGCTGCCGCTGATGTATCTGGGATGGACCGCGGTCGGCGTGGTCTATCCGGCGGCGGTCGCCTCGATGGCGAATGCCGGGCCGCATGGCTTCACCGAGGTGCTCTATGCCTTCACCTCGGCGACCGGCAACAACGGCTCGGCCTTCGCGGGCCTCACCGGCAACACCTTCTTCTACAATCTCACGCTCGCAAGCGCGATGTTCGTCGGCCGCTTCTTCATGATCATCCCGGCGATGGCGATCGCGGGTTCGCTGGCCGCCAAGAAATCGATCCCGCCGTCCGCGGGCACCCTCCCGACCACGGGCGGGCTGTTCGTCGGCCTCGTCGTCGGCGTGATCCTGATCATCGGCGGCCTCACCTTCTTCCCGGCCCTCGCCCTCGGCCCCATCGTCGAGCATCTCGCGATGAACGCCGGCCAGGTGTTCTGAACGACTAGTGTTCTGATCGACCGCCTTCTGATTGTTTGGAGTGACCTCCATGGATACCACGAAACTGCAAAAACGCGCGTCCGTCTCGGCGATGCTCGATCCCAAGATCGTCGTGCCTGCGATCCGCGCGTCCTTCATCAAGCTCGATCCGCGCTTGATGATCAAGAATCCGGTGATGTTTGTGGTCGAGATCGTGGCCGCGCTCACCACTGTGATCTTCCTGCGCGATCTCCTCACCGGCGGTGAGAATCTCGGCTTCACCTTTCAGATCATCGTCTGGCTCTGGTTTACGGTGCTGTTTGCCAACTTCGCCGAAGCGGTAGCAGAAGGCCGCGGCAAGGCGCAGGCGGAATCGCTGCGCAAGACCCGCACCGAGAGCCAGGCCAAGCTACTGACCGGCTCTGACCGCACCTTCAAGTTGGTGCCCGGCACCAGCCTCAAGGTCGGCGACATCGTGCTGGTCGAGGCCGGCGATACCATTCCCTCCGATGGCGAGGTGATCGAGGGCGTCGCGTCCGTCAACGAGGCCGCCATCACCGGCGAGTCCGCACCCGTGATCCGCGAATCCGGTGGCGACCGTTCGGCGGTGACCGGCGGCACCCAGGTGCTGTCCGACTGGTTTCGCGTGCGGATCACGGCAGCGCAGGGCTCGACCTTCATCGACCGTATGATCAAGCTGGTCGAGGGCGCCGAGCGGGCGAAGACTCCGAACGAGATCGCGCTCAACATCCTGCTGGCGGGCCTCACCATCATCTTCGTGTTCGCCACCGTCACCATCCCGAGCTACGCGGCCTATGCCGGCGGCTCGATCTCGGTGGTTGTGCTGGTCGCGCTGTTCGTGACGCTGATCCCGACCACGATCGGCGCACTGCTGTCGGCGATCGGCATCGCCGGCATGGACCGTCTGGTCCGCTTCAACGTGCTGGCGATGTCCGGCCGTGCGGTCGAGGCCGCCGGAGACGTCGACACGCTACTGCTCGACAAGACCGGAACGATCACGCTCGGCAACCGCCAGGCGACCTCCTTTCGCCCGGTGCGCGGGGTCACCGAGCAGGAGCTCGCGGACGCGGCCCAGCTCGCCTCGCTCGCCGACGAGACCCCGGAGGGCCGTTCGATCGTGGTGCTGGCCAAGGAAAAATACAGTATCCGTGGCCGCGACATGGCCGAGTTGGGAGCCACCTTCATCCCGTTCACGGCGCTGACCCGCATGAGCGGCGTCGATGCCGGCGGCTCGTCGGTGCGCAAGGGCGCGGTCGATGCGATCCTCAACTATGTCGGTGGCGGTGCGCCGCTGGTGGTCGCCTCCGGCAACACGGCTCGTTCCATCCAGCCCGCCGGGCTCTCGGACATCGGCCGCGAGATTCAGACCATCGCCGACGACATATCGAAGGCCGGCGGCACGCCGCTGGCGGTCGCCCGGGACGGCAAGCTGCTCGGCATCATCCAGCTCAAGGACATCGTCAAGGGCGGTATCCGCGAGCGCTTTGCCGAGCTGCGACGCATGGGCATCCGCACCGTCATGATTACCGGCGACAATCCCATGACGGCGGCCGCGATTGCAGCGGAAGCCGGCGTCGACGACTTCCTGGCGCAGGCAACTCCCGAGGACAAACTCAAGCTGATCCGCGACGAGCAGGCCAAGGGTAAGTTGGTGGCGATGTGCGGCGACGGCACCAACGATGCGCCGGCGCTCGCGCAGGCAGATGTCGGTGTCGCCATGAACACGGGCACCCAGGCGGCTCGCGAGGCCGGCAACATGGTCGACCTCGACTCCAATCCGACCAAGCTGATCGAGGTGGTCGAGATCGGCAAGCAGCTCCTGATGACGCGCGGCGCGCTGACTACATTCTCGATCGCCAACGACGTCGCGAAATATTTCGCGATAATCCCGGCGATGTTCCTGGCGTTCTACCCCCAGCTCAATGTGCTCAACATCATGAATCTGTCGAGCCCGCAGAGCGCCATCCTGTCGGCGATCATCTTCAACGCGCTTGTTATCATCGCGCTGATCCCGCTGGCGCTGAAGGGCGCCGCCTATCGCGCGGTCGGGGCCGGCGCACTGCTCCGGCGCAACCTGCTGATCTACGGCCTCGGCGGAATCGTCATTCCCTTCATCGGCATCAAGGCGATCGACCTCGTGGTGACCGCTTTGCATTTGGCCTAACCCCGTCATTGCGAGCGAAGCGAAGCAATCCAGAATTCTTGCCGCGGCTGAGAGACTGGATTGCTTCGTCGCTTCGCCCCTCGCAATGACGAAAGAAATAGGAGAAACACATGCTCAGAGAAATCCGCCCCGCCATCGTCCTGCTGCTGGTGCTCACCGCCATCACTGGCTTAGCCTATCCGCTCGCGATGACCGCTATTGCCGGCGCGATCTTCCCCGCGCAGGCGCAGGGCAGCCTGATCGAGCGCGACGGCAAGGTGGTCGGCTCCGCCCTGATCGGGCAGGAGTTCAAGGACGACAAATATTTCCACGGCCGTCCCTCGGCGACGGTGGCGCCGAATCCGAACGATTCGACCAAGACGGTACCGGCGCCCTACAACGCCGCGAATTCGGGTGGCTCAAATCTCGGCCCGACCAGCAAGGCGCTGGCCGACCGGCTGCAGGAAGACGTGGACAAGCTCAGGGGCGAGAATCCGAATGCCGCCGTGCCGGTCGACCTCGTGACGACCTCAGCCAGTGGCCTCGATCCGGATATCTCGCCGGAAGCGGCGCAATTCCAGGTGCCGCGCGTCGCGAAGGCGCGAAACGTGCCGGAGGATCAGGTCAAGCAACTGGTGGCTTCCAACACCCAGGGCCGCCTGCTCGGCCTGATCGGCGAGCCCCGGGTCAACGTGCTGACTCTGAATCTCGCGCTCGATCGTGCCACGAAGTAGTCTAGGCTAGGTCCGCGCGGATGATTATATTGATCTGATGGTCCGAGAGCGCCGCGATCCCGAACAACGTCCTTCGCCCGAGGCGCTGCTGGAGGCCGCGCGCCGGGAGGAGGGCGTGAGCGGCAAGCTGAAAATCTTCGTCGGCGCCGCTCCCGGCGTCGGCAAGACCTACGAGATGCTGCAAAGCGCCCACGCCAAGCGCAAGGCCGGCATCGACCTCGTGGTCGGCTTCGTCGAGACCCATGGCCGGGCCGAGACAGAGGCGCTGGTGCGTGGGCTGGAAGTGATCCCGCGCAAGAAGCTCGACTACCGCGGCCAGATTGTCGAAGAAATGGATCTCGACGCCGTGATCGCGCGCCGCCCGAAAATCGCGCTGGTCGACGAGCTCGCCCACACCAATGCTCCCCTTTGCCGCCATCCAAAACGCCATCTCGATGTCGAGGAGCTGCTGTCCCACGGCATCGACGTCTACACCGCCGTCAATATCCAGCACATCGAGAGCCTGAACGACGTTGTCGCGCAGATCACCCATGTGCGGGTGCGCGAGACCGTGCCGGATTCGGTGTTCGACCGTGCAGACGCCATCGAGCTGATCGACCTCACGCCCGACGACCTGATCCAGCGCCTGAAGGAAGGCAAGGTCTATGTCCCCAGGCAGGCCGAGCGGGCGCTGGAGCATTATTTCTCGCCGGGCAACCTGACCGCGCTGCGTGAACTCGCGCTGCGGCGCACGGCCGAACGGGTCGACGAGCAGCTACTCAGCCACATGCAGGCGAACGCGATCGCCGGTCCCTGGGCCGCAGGCGAGCGCATCCTCGTCTGCATCAGCGAAGATCCGCGCGCGGCCAGCCTCGTGCGTTACACCAAGCGGCTGGCCGACCGGCTGCACGCGCCGTTTATCGCGGTGTCGATCGAGACGCGGCGGTCCCTGCAAATGTCCGATGAGGAGCGCGACCGGCTCGCCGATACGCTGCGGCTCGCGGAATCGCTCGGCGGCGAGGCACTGACGATTCCGGGCGTCGGCCGCCGCCTCGCCGACGACGTGGTCAACTTCGCGCAGGGCAACAACGTCACCCAGATCGTGATCGGAAAGTCCACGCGCTCGCTCTGGTTCGAGATGACGCGCGGCTCCGTCGTGCACGATCTGGTGCGCCGCGCCGGTAACATCAGCGTGCATGTCATCCCTGGCGACGAATTCACGAACGAGCCGCCGCCGAAGACGGCGGTACAGACCGCAACGCGATCGGACCCGTTCGATGGGCGGCCCTATCTGAAGGCGGTCGGGATCACCGCGCTTGGCCTCGCTGCCGCCGTGGCGATCAAGCCGTATTTCGGCATTGAGAACGTCGACCTGATGTTTCTGACCGCCGTGGTGACGGTTGCCGTGCGCTACGGATTGTGGCCGTCGTTGCTTGCGAGTGTCGCGGCGTCCCTCGCCTACAATTTCTTCTTCCTGCCGCCGGTCTATACCTTCACCATTACCGATCCGACCAATGTCGCGGCGTTCTTTTTCTTCATGCTGATTGCGTTCGTGGTGTCGAATGTGGCGGGGCGGGTCCGCACCCAGGCTGATGCTGCGATCGGCCGCATCCGGACCACCGAGCAGCTCTATGCTTTCAGCCGCAAGCTCGCCGGCACCGGCACGCTCGACGACGTGCTGTGGGCGACCGCCTACCAGATCGCGCTGATGCTGAAAGTCCGCGTGGTGCTGCTGTTGCCGGACGAAGGGCTGCTCACGGTGAAGTCGGGCTATCCGCCCGAGGACGATCTCGATCAGGCCGACCTTGCGGCCGCCAACTGGGCCTGGAGCAATGACCGGCCTGCAGGCCGCGGCTCGGACACGCTGCCTGGTGCAAAACGGCTATTCCTGCCGATGCGCACCGGGCGCGGCCCGATCGGGGTCATCGGAATCGACAACGACCGCAGCGGTCCCTTGCTGACGCCGGACCAGCGCCGGCTGCTCGACGCGCTGGTCGACCAGGGCGCGCTGGCGATCGAACGCGTGCTGCTGGTCGAGGACGTCGATCGCGTCAAGCGCTCCGTCGAATCCGAGCGGCTGCGTTCCGCATTGTTGACCTCGATTTCACACGACCTGAAGACGCCGCTCGCATCCGTGCTGGGTGCGGCCTCGACCATGCGCGATCTCGCCAGCGCGCTCTCCGACACCGAGAATCGCGACCTGCTCGCGACGGTCATCGACGAATCCGAACGGCTCAACCGCTTCATCGCCAATCTGCTCGACATGACCAAGCTCGAATCCGGCGCCATCGTGCCCAACGCTGCGTTGCACGATCTCGGAGAGATCGTCGGCAGCGCGCTCCGGCGGGCAGCCAAGATCCTCACCGCCCACAAGGTGGAGCTGGAGTTGGCCGCAGACCTTCCTATGCTCCAGCTCGATGCGGTGCTGTTCGAGCAGGTGCTGTTCAACCTGCTCGACAACGCCGCCAAATATTCGCAGCCCCACGCGACGGTCTCGATCCGCAGCCGGCGCGACAGCGATCATGTGGTGCTCCAGATTGCCGACGAGGGCGACGGCATTCCGTCTGAGGAGCTCGAGAGGGTGTTCGACAAGTTTTATCGCGTGCAGAAGGGCGACCATGTCCGTCCCGGCACCGGGCTCGGGCTCGCCATCTCCCGCGGCTTCGTCGAGGCGATGCGTGGCACGATCTCGGCGGCGAATCGCAGCGACCGGAGCGGCGCGGTTCTGACCATCCGTCTGCCCATTCCCGCCCGGACCCGTGCATTGGATACCGCCGCATGAGCGCCGCCCCGATCAAAGTGCTGGTCATCGACGACGAGCCGCCGATCCGCAAATTGCTGCGGATGGGGCTCTCGACGCAAGGCTATGAGATCCTGGAGGCGTCGAACGGCAAGACCGCGCTGGAGAAGCTCAGCGAGGATCCCGCGCTGATCATCCTCGATCTCGGCCTGCCCGACATCCAGGGCCATGAGCTGTTGCGTACCATCCGCGCCCGCAACGAAGCTGTGCCGATCGTGGTGCTGTCGAGCCGTGGCGATGAGGCCGGCAAGGTGCAGGCGCTGGATCTGGGTGCCGACGATTACCTGACGAAGCCGTTCGGCATGGACGAGCTGCTGGCGCGCCTGCGCGCCGCGCTGCGCCACCAGCTTCAGATCCAGGGCGAACGGCCGGTGTTTCGTGCCGGCGATCTCTCGGTCGATCTGGTGCGCCGGGTCGTCAGGGTCGGCGAGCGCGACGTCAAACTGTCGCCGAAGGAATATGACCTCCTGCGTGTGCTGGTGCAGCACGCCGGCAAGGTGCTCACCCACCGCTTCCTGCTGAGGGAGTTATGGGACGAGCTGACCGACGCGCAATATCTCCGCGTCTATGTCCGCCAGCTCCGGCAAAAGATCGAAGCGGATCCGGAACGGCCGCAACATGTGCTGACGGAGACGGGGATCGGCTATCGGCTGAAGGCGGGGGATTGACGCTGCATCCCTCATCCTGAGGAGCGCGGAACGCGCGTCTCGAAGGATGAAGGTCCCGACTGTTGCAGCGAGGCCTGCATGGTTCGAGACGGCGCTTCGCGCCTCCTCACCTTGAGGGAAGAGAGTGAGGTGCGCGGTGGAGAGCTAACCCGCCTTCCTCTGCCGCGCTGTCGACCGATGCGTCTTCTTCGCGGCGCCCGTTCGCCCCGACGCCCGGCGCGCATGGGACTTCGCCGCCGTCTTCTTCCCGCCGCGTCCCTTCAAGCTCTGCTTCAGCGCATCCATCAGGCTGACCACATTGCTCGGCTTCTCCTCGGGCTCCGGCAGTTCGATTGTCTTGCCGCTGGCCTTGCGCTTCACCAGGGCCTTCAGCGCGGTCTCGTAGTCGTCCTTGAACTTGCTGGGATCGAAATGGGAGGTCTTGGTCTGGAGGATATGGCCGGCGAGCTCAACCATGTCCTTGGTGATCTTCGGGCTCTTGATGTCGTCGAAGAACTGGTCCTCGTCGCGCAGTTCGTAGGGGAAGCGCAGCGTGGTGCCGAGCAGGCCCTTGCCGAGCGGCTCGATCGCGATGATGTGCTCGCGATTGGTGAGCACGATCTTGGCGAGCGCGACGCGATCCTGGTCCTTCATGGCGTCGCGGATCACGGCAAAAGCATCGACCGCGGCCTTGCCGTCGGGCGCGATGTAGTAGGGGTGGTTGAGATAGCGCTGGTCGATCTCGTCGCTCGGCACAAAGCTCTCGATGTCGATGGTGTGGTTGCTCTCGATCTGGACCGCTTCGAGCTCCTCCGGCTCGATCTCGACATATTTGCCCTTGCGCAGCTCGTAGCCGCGCCCCTTCTGGTCGCTCTCGACGACGTCGCCGGTCTCGGCGTCGATCATCTGCTGCTTCAACCGGTTGCCGGTCTCCCGGTTGATCATGTGAAACCGCGTCTTCTCGGCCGCGGTGGTCGCCGGATAAAGCACAACGGGGCAACTGACCAGCGAGAGCTTCAACGTTCCCTTCCAATAGGCGCGCGGTGCCATTCCGTTCTCCAGCGTCTGCGAGTCATTTTGGAACCCCAACCGTCCCGCGGGGTTTTGGTTCCGGGTGGGATGCGGGCCGTGATAGGCTTCACGCCAAAGAGAATCCGGGACCAGTCGTGCTGCAAAAGCTCTCCAAGTATCGACAGAAACGTGATTTCGAGAAGACGCCCGAGCCATCGGGCAAGACCGCGGTGGCGCCGTCGAAGCAGCGCCGCTTCGTGATTCAGAAGCATGACGCTTCGCGGCTGCACTACGATCTGCGGCTCGAGTTCGATGGCGTCTTCAAGTCCTGGGCGGTGACAAAAGGGCCCTCGCTCGATCCGCACGACAAGCGGCTGGCCGTCGAGGTCGAGGACCATCCGCTCGACTATGGCGACTTCGAAGGCACGATTCCGGAAGGCCAGTACGGCGGCGGCACGGTCATGCTGTGGGATCGCGGCACCTGGGAATCCGATGATCCCGAACGCGGTTTCAAGAAGGGCGATCTGAAGTTCACGCTGCACGGCGAGAAGCTGCACGGCAGCTGGGTCCTGGTGCGCATGCGCAACGACCGCACCGGCGGCAAACGGACCAATTGGCTCCTGATCAAGCATCGCGACGAATATGTTCGCGAGGGCGCAGACAACGACATTCTCGAGGAGGACAAATCGGTCGCCTCCGGCCGCGCGATGGATCAGATCGCCGAAGGCAAGGGCCGTGCGCCAAAACCGTTCATGCTGGCGAAGGGCACCAAGGCCAAGGCCGACGCGGTCTGGCAGTCCAACCGGGCGGACGAGGCGAAAGAGCGCACGGTCAAGCCGGCGCCCCGCGCGGCGTTGAAAACCGGCAAAACAGTCAAGAAGAAAGCGACAACCGCGACGACCGCGAACAAGGCGGCGGAGATGCCGGATTTCGTGGCGCCGCAGCTCTGTACGTCGGTCGAGCGCCCGCCGAGCGGCGACGGCTGGTGCCACGAGATCAAGTTCGACGGCTACCGCGTGCAGCTGCGGGTCGAGGGCGGCAAGGCGACGTTGAAGACGCGCAAAGGCCTCGACTGGACCGAAAAATTCGCAACTATCGCGAAGGAGGCGGGCGCGCTGCCGGATATGATGGTCGACGGCGAGATCGTCGCGCTCGACCACAATGGAGCACCCAATTTTTCGTCGCTCCAGGCGGCGCTGTCGGACGGCAAGACCGAGGAGCTCATCTTCTTTGCGTTCGACCTGCTGTTTGCGGAAGGCCTCGATTATCGCCGGCTGCCGCTCGGCGAGCGCAAGGCGCGCTTGAAGGAGCTGCTGGAAGCGCGTAAGCGCAAATCGAGCCAGATTCGCTATGTCGAGCATTTCGAAAGCGGCGGCGACGCCGTGCTGCAATCCGCCTGCAAGCTCGAGCTCGAGGGCGTGGTGTCGAAGAAGCTGGACGCGCCCTATCGTTCGGGGCGGACAGAAAGCTGGACCAAAGCAAAATGCCGCGCCGGCCATGAGGTCGTGATCGGCGGTTACAAGACCACCAATGGCAAATTCCGTTCGCTGATGGCCGGCGTGCACCGCGGTGATCATCTCGCCTTCGTCGGCATGGTCGGCACCGGCTTCGGCGCGGACAAGGTCAAGCGCATCATGCCGTCCTTGAAGGCTATGGAGGCGAAGCAAAGCCCCTTCGGCGGCAAGAACGCACCGAAAAAGACGCGCGAGGTGCACTGGCTGAAGCCGGAGCTCGTGGCGGAGATCGAGTTCGCCGGCTTCACTGCCGACGGCAATATCCGCCAGGCCGCCTTCAAGGGTCTGCGGCAGGACAAGCCGGCGGAGGAGGTCGAGGCCGAGACACCGGTCGATACCGAGCTTGCCGAGCCCTCGACGAAGCAGCGCGCGAAGCCGCGCGCGCAAGCGAAGACCGGTGCACGAACAGCGCAAGCCGGCACTGCCGAAGTGATGGGTGTCGTGCTCTCGAAGCCGGACAAGGCGCTGTGGCCGGACGACGGCAATGGCGATCCCGTTACCAAGCTGGATCTCGCGCGCTACCTCGAAGCCGTCGGCGAATGGATGATCGTGCACCTCAAGGGCCGGCCGTGCTCGCTGATCCGCGCCCCTGATGGCATCAAGGGCGAATGCTTCTTCCAGCGCCACGCCATGCAGGGCACCTCGAACCTTCTGGAGCTCGCGCGGGTCTCCGGCGACCGCAAGCCCTATTTGCAGATCGACCGCATCGAAGGGCTCGCGGCCGTGGCGCAGATCGGCGGCGTCGAGCTGCATCCCTGGAATTGCGCGCCCTACGCCTACGATACCCCGGGCCGGCTGGTGTTCGATCTCGATCCCGCGCCCGACGTCGTCTTCGCCGAGGTCGTCGAGGCCGCCAAGGAGATGCGGCAGCGGCTGACCGACATCGGCATGGACAGCTTCTGCAAGACCACCGGCGGCAAAGGTCTGCACGTCGTGGTCCCGCTGCGTCACGGCGCGCGCGACCAGGTGAGCTGGAAGGAGGCCAAGGCCTTCGCGCAAGGCGTCTGCCAGTGGATGGCGGACGACGCTCCCGAGCGCTATCTGCTCAACATGTCGAAGAAGCTGCGCAACGGAAAGATCTTCCTGGACTATCTGCGCAACGATCGGATGTCGACGGCGGTGGCGCCGCTGTCGCCGCGTGCGCGAGATGGTGCGACTGTGTCGATGCCGGTCACGTGGGCGCAGGTGAAGAGCGACCTCGATCCGAAGCGGTACACGGTGCGGACGGTGCCCGGCTTGCTGGCGCGATCGAAGGCGTGGGATGGTTATGACGATGCAGCGGCGTCGATCAAGGCGGCGATCAAGAAGCTCGCCGGGAAAACGAAGTAGGGTGGGTAAAGCGAAGCGTGCCCACCATCTTCTCTCAGCCGAGCAAAAAGGTGGGCCCGGCGCATTCCGCCTTTGCCCACCCTACTAGATCTTCGTTTGGTGGCTAGATCCGTCCCAGCAGGAGCAGGATCAGCAGGATCACGATGACGAGCCCGAGACCGCCGCCGCCGTAATAGCCGGTGCCGTAGAACGGGCCGCCGCCGATGCCGCTGAAGCCGCCGAGCAGCGCGATGACCAAAATGATCAGAATGATCGTACCGATAGACATGCGGAAATCTCCTCCAGCCCTTCGTTAGAAGGGTCGTTTGCAACCTGTCCCGTGGTGCGAGGGCAACTTGCCGCAGGTTCTAAAGTTCCGCCAATGAAACACCGTGCACGCGCAACTTGCATGGAACCTTTGTGGTACCGCCGGGCATGACTATGTGAGGTTCAATCACTAACCGGGCAGAGCCATGTCAGCACCGCTTGTCGTCTCCATTCCCCACCGCTTGGGCCGCGAGGAGGCGGTGCGCCGGCTCAAGACTGGGCTAGGCCGTGCTGCGGCGAGCATTCCCGTGATGCAGGTCGAGGAGGAGAGCTGGAGCGGCGACAGCATGAATTTCCGCATCCGCGCGCTCGGGCAGATCGCGACGGGGCAGGTCGACGTCGCCGACGACCATGTCAAGGTGCAGGTGGTGCTGCCCTGGCTATTGCAGCGCTTTGCGGAGATGGCGCAGGCCACGATTCGCAAGCGCGGCCAGCTGCTGTTGGGCAAGGACGGGAAAAGCTAGCGTTCAAGCGCGGGTGCGCTGTCGCACCGGCTTCGCCGCGCCCGCTGGGCGCGCGGGGATGACCGAAGCGGGAAAACCGCGAAGCGCCTGCGCGAGCGGCAGATCGTTGCCGGCGAAACCCGGCACATTATAGCCCGTGACGTCAATAGTGGCGTCGGCCCCATCGAACGCCGGCCATTCGCGGCCTGCTTGCGTGAAAGGTGCGAACTGGCGCCCGACCACGACGATCGCCGCAGCCCGGCCGTGGCGGCGGGCAAACGCTACGACATGGTCGGCATGTGCGCCCCGCACCTGAAGCGGCTGGTAGTCACCTCGCGCGAAGACGTCGGGCAGCTCGTTGCGCAGCTTGAGCAGGTGCCGCGTCCAGGCCAGCTTGAGCTGACCGTCCGGCCAGCTCTTGATCAGATGATTCCAATCCGGGTTGTCCAGCGTGCCCAGCGCCGCGTGTCGCGCGGAAAAATCCACCGGGCGGCGGTTGTCGGGATCGACCAGCGACAGATCCCAGAATTCGGTGCCCTGGTAAAAGTCGGGCACGCCCGGCAGTGTCGCCTTGAGCGTGAGCTGGCTCAGCGCGTTCAGCGCGCCGAGCAGCGCGACGCGGCGAGCCAGCGTGTTCAGCGCCTCCAGGAATTCGCCTGATTGCGCGGGATCGAGGATCTTCGCGATGAAGCTCTTGACGCCGTTCTCATAGGCCTCGTGCGGGTTGAGCCAGCTGGTCTCCTCCTTGCCCTCGCGCGCGGCCTTGAGCGCATAGGCCTGGATACGCGCGACGAAACCGGCATCGGCCGGCTCCACGAGCGGCCAGGCGCCGAGCAGGGTCTGGTAGAGCATGTATTCGAACGTGGCCGACGGAGCGCGCAGATTGCCGTCGAGCGCGAGGTGCGGTGCGTTCAGGACTTTCCAGCGTGCCACAGCGCTGGTCCATTCGCCGGGAATTTCACTTAAGGCAGCGATCCGCGCCCGGGCGTCCTCGCCACGTTTGGTGTCGTGCGTGGCGGTCGCCGTCATCCCTTGCGGCCATTCCCTGGCGCGGGCCTGCATGGTCTCGTGGAAAGCGGGAATGGTGAGGCCCTTGCTCGCGGGATCGCCGCCGACTTCGTTCAGGGCGAGCAGCCGGTGAAATTGATAGAAAGCAGTGTCCTCCAACGACTTCGCCATCATCGGCCCGGTGAATTGCTGCACCTTCAGCGCAAAGCGGCGCACCCGCGGGGCACTGTGCGGGGGACGGCCAGGCTTGAGCAGGTCCATGGTGAGGGCGTCGCGCAGGAAGTCGAAAATGCCTTCGTCCGCGGCGAACCATTCCCGGCGAGCGTGCTCGATGGTGTTGTCGATCAGCTTACGATCGTTCGCCGTTGGCGCGCTTGTCGTCAAATAGGTGCGGTACACCGGAAAATGCAGCACATAGAGCTCGAGCGCCTGCCGCAGGCTGTCAGCGGAAAAGTCGCGGGTCGAGTAGTGCCCGTTGGCGATGCGCGCAAGCAGGCGCGTCAGAACCGTGAATTCGCTGGTCAGCAGCGTCTCCAGCACGCGCCGTTTGGCATCCTTGACGTAAGGCGCGAGCCGCGGCGGCCGGTTGCTGATCTGTCGCCAGGTCTCGTCCATGGCCTCCAGCCCCTTGGCGTCGACCAGAACGTGAGTGATGGCATTCATCCACTCATAGCCGGTGGTGCCCTGGACGCCGGCGAAATGCGGCAGGCGCTCGTGCTCGCACAGGATTTTCTCGATCACCGTATAGAACGGCTTTGTGGTGCCCTGAGCGTCGCGCACCAGCCGGCGCAGCCGCTGGCAATATTGCGCGGGATCGCGCAGGCCGTCGATATGATCGAGCCGGATGCCTTGCAGTTTGCCGTCGGCAATGAGTTGCTTCACCAGCCGGTGCGTGGCGGCGAACGTGCCGGGATCCTCGACGCGCATGCCGGCGAGCCCGTTGACGTCGAAGAAACGTCGATAGTTGATGTCGCTGGAGGCAAGCCGCCAGTGCCCCAGCTTGTAGTGCTGGCGCTCCAGCAAATGATGCAGCGCCAGCGTCTGCGCGGGACGGTCCTTGGCCGCGCGATAGGCGCCGAGGCCGCGCCCGATGATATCGGCGCTGCCTGCGATCTCCCTGAGCTCCGCCTTGAAGCCGGGTGCTTCCTTGCGGTTGGGGCGGCGCAGTCCCGTGTAGCGCGCCGCGAGCGACAGCAGGCGCTTGCCCGTCTCGGTCTCGGCGGCGTCGGCGTCCTTCACGATCATCCGCAGCACCTCGCCATAGCGCTCCGGCGCGATCGGCAATCGATGTTCGAAATACCAGGCGGAAAAACTACCTTCGTTGGGATCGTAGCGCAGCTCGATATCGCCGCTCTCGAGCGCTTCGCCATAGGACGCTCCGAGGATCGGCAGCAGCACGCCGCCGCGGGCGCGGAAGGCCAGTTGATCCCAGTCGATATCGAAGGAGACGGCGTGCGGCGAGGCCTGGCCCCATTCCAGCACGTCCAGCCACCAGGGATTGTCGGCGAAGTGCACGCCGACATGGTTCGGTACGAAGTCGATGATGAGGCCGAGGTCGTGTCGCGTCAGCGCCTCGCTCAGCCGCGCGAAGCCGGCCTCGCCGCCGAGCTCCGGATTGAACTGGCTGTGGTCGACGGTGTCATAGCCGTGCGTCGAGCCCTTGCGGGCCTTCATCACCGGCGAGGTGTAGAGATGCGTGATTCCCAGCGCCTTCAGGTAGGGCACCACCGCGGCGGCCTTGTCGAAGTCGAAATCCGCGGTGAGCTGAAGCCGGTAGGTTGCGAGAGGAATGGCTGGAGGCATCTCAACCTCCGAGGCGCCAGACCACCGACCAGGGCGCAAGCCGGTCGCCGGTTGCGCCGCCCCAGATCAGGGTCCCCACACCGCCGTCGGAACACGCGATGTCCTTGTCGGAGAGATTGGCCACGAGGCGCAACGTCGCGCCATCTCCCATGTGCCAATGTGCGGTGAGCAGGCCGCTATCGGCCACGGCGGCATCACCGAAGCGCGCACCTTTCAGTCGTGGCGCGATCTCCTTGTGGCGGAGTGCGAGCAGCTCCCGCACCAGCGCGAGACGCGCATCCTGCTCCGGCGTGTGGTCGGTCCAGTCGAGCACGGCCGATTGCAGTGTTGCCGGATCGAGCGGGTCGGGCACCTCGTCGCCGTACTTTTCATAGGCCCAGGCGTATTCCTGCCTGCGCCCCCTGCGGACGGCATCAGCCAGTCCGCCCTGGAAGTCGCAGAAGAACGGGAAGGGCGCGATGGAGCCCCACTCCTCGCCCTGGAACAGCATCGGCACCATCGGTGCGAGCAGGGTCACCGCGAGTGCGGCTTCGATCTGCTCGGGCGATGCCAGGCTTTCGAGCCGGTCGCCAAGCGGCCGGTTGCCGATCTGGTCGTGGTTCTGCAGGAAGTTGACGAAGGTTGCCGGCGGCAGCTCGCCGCTGTTCTCGCCCCGCGGCTTCTTGCCCCAGAATTCCGAGATCTCGCCCTGATAGACGAAGCCGGAGGCGAGCGCGCGTGCGAGATCGAGCCGCGGCGTTTGATAGTCCGCATAATAGCCGGCGAGTTCGCCCGTCAGCATCACGTGCCAGACGTGGTGGTAGTCGTCGTTCCACTGGCCGCGATATTTGCCGTTCGGAGGCTCCTGCGCCGCGTCGAGCAGGCTCGCGCGGTTGTCGCCGTTCTCCAGCACGAGATGGATATGGCGCTCCGTCGCCTTGGCAAGCTCGCCCGCGGCGACGCTAAGGTCTTGCAGCATCGATTGCTCGCCGGGGATCGCCATGATGTGATTGGCGGCATCGAGCCTCAGGCCGTCGAAGCGATAGTCGCTGAGCCACGACAGCGCGTTCTCGACGGCAAAAGCGCGAACCTGCGGCACGCGATAATCGATCGCACTGCCCCATGGCGTGTGCGCGTCGGTGAAGAAGGCCGGCGCGTAGCGGCCGAGGTAATTTCCCTCGGGGCCGAAATGATTGTAGACGACGTCGAGGAACACCATCAGCCCGCGCAGATGGGCTTCGTCGATCAGCGTCTTCAATTCATCGGGATGACCATAGGCGCTGTCGGGCGCGTACCACAGCACGCCATCATAACCCCAGCCGCGGCGACCGGCGAAGTCAGCCAGGGGCATCAGTTCGATCGCGGTGATGCCGGTCGCGACGAGATGATCGAGCTTGTCGATCATGGCACGATAGGTGCCTTCCGCAGTGAAGGTGCCGACATGCGTCTCGATCAGCACCGTCTCTTCCCACGGGCGGCCGCGCCAATCGGATGCGCGCCAGGCGAAGGCGTCATGATCGATCACCTCGCTCGGGCCGAACACGTCGTCGGGTTGGAATGCAGACGCCGGATCGGGCACGTCGATCTCGTCATCGATCCTGAATTTGTAGTTGCTGCCGACGGGCAGATTGGCAATCTCGGCGACATACCAGCCATCCTGCCGGCGCTGCATCGCGTGTCGTCTGTCGAGCAGGAGATCGACACGGCGCGCGGCAGGCGCCCACAGCCGGAACGATACGCCGTCCCTCGTCGGCCTCGCCCCGAAGGATGGCCTCATAGCGCCCCCGCGAAAGCGAGCACGGAGCGCGGCGGCGCCTTGCTGTCGCTCCCGGGCTGGAAGTCGATCGTATTCAGCTTGGCGTCGGTCGTGTTCAGGATCTGCTGCCAGCTCTTGTATTCAGTCATTTTTGGCAATTTGAATGCGATCTCTTCGGGGGCTGCGTTGAGTACGATAAAGATCGCGGCGCTGCCCGGTTCCATCGGCCCCATCACATAGGAGAGGAACCGCCCTTCCGGGAATTTCCAGTCGCTTTCCGTCATTTCGTCGCCGGCCGGCGTCAGCCACAGCGCGCCATAGGAGATGCCGTCCTTGGGGCGGCCGTCGAGCCAGCGATGGCTGCGAAGCTGCGAGAACCGGCGGCGGATATCGGCGAGTTCGGCGACAAAACCGACCATGTCGTCGCCGTCCTTGCCGAGATTGTCCCAGCCGACCCAGCCCACCTCGTTGTCCTGGCAATAGGCGTTGTTGTTGCCTGATTGCGAATTCCCGACCTCGTCGCCTGCGAGGATCAGCGGAATGCCCTGCGCCAGCATGAGGCAGGCCAGTACGTTCTTGCGAAGCTGCCGGCGCAAGCTGACGATTTGGGGATCGTCGGTCGGACCCTCGACACCGCAATTGTTGCTGTGGTTGTCGTTGGAGCCGTCGCGATTGTCCTCGCCATTGGCCTCGTTATGCTTCTCGTTGTAGCTGAAGAGATCGGCCAGGGTGAAGCCGTCATGCACGGTGATGTGGTTGATGCTGGCGCGCGGCCGCCGTCCGTCGTGGTTGAACAGGTCGGAGGACGCCGTCATGCGGCTGGAGATATCGCCGATCAGGCTGCCTTCGCCGCTCCAGTAGCGGCGCATGGCGCTGCGGTAACGGTCGTTCCACTCCGACCATTGCGAGGGAAATGCGCCCACCTGATAGCCGCCAAGGCCGAGATCCCAGGGTTCGGCGACGAGCTTGACGCTCGCCAGCACCGGGTCCTGGCGGATCGCGGTCAGGAACGAGCTGCCTCGATCATAACCGTTCGGTCCGCGGGCCAGCGTGGTGGCGAGGTCGAAACGGAAGCCGTCGACGTGGCAGACCTCGACCCAGTAGCGCAGTGAATCCATCACCATCTGCAGCACGCGCGGGTGGGTGAGGTTCACCGACGAGCCGCAGCCGGTAAAATCGTCGTAGTAGCGCGGGTTTTCGCGGTTCAGCCAGTAATAGGAGGCGTTGTCGATGCCGCGATAGCACAGCGTCGGACCGAGATGATTGCCCTCGGCGGTGTGATTGTAGACGACGTCGAGCATCACCTCGATGCCGGCATCGTGCAGACGTGCGATCGTGGTGCGGAAGGAATCGAGAGCGTTGTCCTGGGCGTAGCGCTGCTCGGGCGCGAAGAAGGACAGGGTGTTATAGCCCCAGTAGTTGACGAGCTTCTTCTCCACCAAGATGCGGTCGTCGACGAAGCTGTGCACCGGCAGAAGCTCTACCGTGGTGACGCCGAGCTTCTTCAGGTGCTCGATCATCGCGGGCGAGGACAGGCCGCCATAGGTGCCGCGCAAATTCGGCGGCACGTCGTCGCGCTTCTGTGTCAGTCCCTTGACGTGGGCCTCGTAGATGATGGTATCTTCCCAGGGAATGTTGGGCCGGATCTCGCGGCGGCCCCAGTTGAAGGTCTCGTCGACGACGACGGCCTTCGGCATGCCGCGCGCGTTGTCGCGCCGGTCGAACGACAGGTCTTCGCGCGGGCTTCCGGTGCGATAGGCGAAATGCGCGTCACTCCAGACCAGCCGCCCGGAAAGCCGCTTGGCATAGGGGTCTAGCACGAGCTTGTTGGCATTGAAGCGGTGGCCGTGCTCCGGCTCGTAGGGGCCATGCACGCGGTAGCCGTAGAGCTGGCCGGGCGAGACGTCGTTGAGATAGCCGTGCCAGACATCCTCGGTGCGCTCCGGCAGCTCGACGCGCTCGAGTTCGCGGCGGCCCTGCATGTCGAACAGGCACAGCTCGACCTTCTGCGCGTTGGCGGAGAACAGCGCGAAATTGGTGCCGCGTCCGTCCCAGCTTGCGCCGAGGCGTGCGGGCGATCCAGCAGTCAGGCGCATCGTTCAGCTTTCCGGAACGAGGAAGATCGCGGCGAGCGGCGGAATGGTGAGGCGGAGCTCGCCATTGACGGCGTGGACTTCGCCGATGTTGCCGACATTGCTGCCGCCGTAATGAGCGGAGTCCGAGTTGAACACTTCCTTCCACTTGCCACCGAACGGCGCGCGAACGCGGTAATTGCGATAGACATTGGGTGAGAAGTTGACGATCACCATGCACCGGGCGTGCTCGTCAAATCCCTTGCGCAGCCAGGCGAACACGTTGCGGTTGGCGTCGTCGGTGATCAGCCATTCGAAGCCGGCCTGCTCGCAGTCCATCTGGTGCAGGGCGGGCACCGCGCGATAGAGCCGGTTGAGATCGCGGATCAACGCCTGGATGCCTGAATGGGGCTTGTACTCGAGCAAGTGCCAGTCGAGCGATTGGTCGTGATTCCATTCTCGGCTTTGCGCGATCTCGGCGCCCATGAACAGCAGCTTCTTGCCGGGATGGCCGAACATGAAGCTGTAATAGGCGCGCAAATTCGCGAAGCGCTGCCATTCGTCGCCGGGCATGCGCCCGAGGATAGAGCGCTTGCCGTGCACGACTTCGTCGTGCGACAGCGGCAGGACGAAGTTCTCCGAGAAGGCGTAGTGCAGGCCGAACAGGATGTCGCCGTGATGATGCTTGCGGTGGATCGGGTCCTTGCTGATGTAGTTCAGCGTGTCGTGCATCCAGCCCATATTCCACTTGTAGCCGAAGCCGAGCCCTCCGAATTCGACCGGGCGCGAGACCTGCGGCCAGGCGGTGGACTCTTCGGCGGCCGTGGTCGCCTGCGGGAAACGCGCGAACAGCTCGGTGTTGAAGCGGCGCAGGAACGCGATCGCCTCGATGTTCTCCCGGCCGCCATGCTGGTTCGGAATCCACGCGCCGGGCGGACGGCTGTAGTCGAGGTAGAGCATGGACGCGACGGCATCGACGCGCAGTCCGTCGATCGCGTAGCGCTCGAGCCAGAACAGCGCGTTCGAGACCAGGAAGTTCGTCACTTCGGTGCGGCCGTAATTGTAGATCAGCGTGCCCCAATCGAGATGCCGGCCCTGGAGCGGATTGGCGTGCTCGTACAGCGCTGTGCCGTCGAAGCTGCCGAGCCCGTGCGGATCGTCCGGGAAGTGGCCGGGCACCCAGTCGAGCAGCACGCCGACGCCCTCGCGGTGGCAGGCATCGACCAGCGCGGCAAAATCCTCCGGCGTGCCGAAGCGGCTGGTCGGCGCATACAGCCCCGTCGGCTGATAGCCCCACGAGCCGTCGAAAGGATGCTCGCTGACGGGGAGGAATTCGAGATGGGTGAAGCCCATGTCGCGGGCGTAGGCCGGCAGCTGCTCGGCCAGCTCGCGATAGGTCAGCCATTCATTGCCGTTCTTGCGCCGCCATGAGCCGAGATGGACCTCGTAGATCGACATCGGCGCGGACAACGCGTTGATGCCGTCGGGCGCCGGTCGCGGCCGGGGCAGATGTGCTTCGTCGAACACGATAGAAGCGGTCTTCGGGCGCACCTCGCTTGCAAAAGCCATCGGATCGGACTTCAGCGGAAGCAGATGGCCATGCGGTCCGATAATTTCGAACTTGTAGTGGTCGCCGGCCTTGGCGTGCGGGATGAACAATTCCCAATAACCCGCGCCGCGCACCCGCATCGGATGGCGCCGTCCGTCCCAAAAATTGAAATCGCCGACCACGGAGACGCGCCGGGCGTTGGGCGCCAGCACCACGAAGCCGATGCCATCGATGCCTTCGAGCCGCATCGGATGCGCGCCGAGCTTGTCGTAAAGGCGCTGGTGGGTGCCTTCGCCAAGCAGATAGAGGTCGAAATCGGTCAGGATCGGCGGAAAGCGATAGGTGTCCTCGAATTCGATGACGTTGTCGCCGAACTTCGCGCGGAGCTGGTAGTGCTTCGCGCCGTTCGGCAGAGCTCCGATGAACAGGCCGGCATCATGGACGCGATCGAGCTTCGCCACCTCGCCGTGCTCGCCCACCGCCTCGACGTTGGAAGCATCGGGAAGAAACGCGCGCACCACGCTCTTGTCGCCCTCGGGATGCAGCCCGAGATAGTGGAACGGATCGGAGTGGCGACCCTCGATGATCGCATAGGCCTCGGCAGGGAGTTTAGGCATGGGCTTCGCTCTCGATACTGGACAGAATGCGAAGCAGTCCGGACAGCGGCGCATGGAGCCCCTCAGGCCGGTGGGACAGCTCGTACTCTACTTCCTCGAACGCTTGATCAAGCAGGAAAAACCTTAACAGGCCAGCCGCAGATTGCGGATCTTCCGGCCACAGCCGCCGATCGGTCATGGCTTCGCGGTAGGCGGTGAGGAACGTCGCGGTGGTGCGCTCGCGCCATTCGTCGAGCGCTGCCGTGAGACGGCCCTGTTCGTCGGAGGCGCCCGTGAGCGCGCGGTGAAGCGCCGCGTTAACCGAAAGATCAATCGAGCGGATCAGGCCGGCAACGTCACGCGCCGCAGGCAGCTTGCGCCGCTTGTCGGCCAGCGGCAAACGCGGATCTCCGTCGAAGTCGATGATGAAGATATCGTCCTTCACAATCAGAGTTTGCCCGAGGCGGAAATCGCCATGATGACGGATGTTCAACCCGCCGAGCTCGGAAGGTAAGAGCGCGTTGAGCCGGCCGGACAGGGTCGCGCGCTCCGCGGCGAGCTGATTGATCAGCGGTCGGTCCACCTCCCGCAGGCGGTCGGTGCTGGCGGCCAGCCGCTCGAAAACCCGCTCGGCCCGTGTCTCGAGCTCGGATGACCAGCGCTTGACGTGTGCGGAGCCAATGGGCTCCGGCGCGAGATCTCCGGGCTTTGCAGCGGCCAGAGCCACATGCAGCTCGGCGAGCCGTCGGCCGATCTGCGTAATGAAGTGCAGATAGGGCGCTTGCTCCTGGGTCTCGCGGGGCATCTCGCCCGGTGGCAGCACCCGTTGCTCGTCGATATAGCGGTCGAGATAGCCCGCGGTGACGCCCCAGCCGTCGCCCTGGTTCTCGACATAGGCGTGCAGCACGCCGACTGCGCTGCGACGGTCGTCTTCGACCAGCTCGACGCTGCCGAGCAGTGCCGGCGTATTGGCAAAGCGGGCGATCTCGGTGAGGTAGGAGCCGATCTCGATCTCGGGATTGATGCCGGCTTCGAGCTGACGATAGATCTTGGCGACATACTGGTTGTCGACCAGCGCGGTGCTGTTCGACTGCTCGATCGTGCGGATGCGTTCGGGCTCCTTGATGGTGTACTCGGCAAACCGGCTGGTCGCCTTGAACTCCAGCCGCAGATTGTTTTCTTCCACCACCAGGTTCTGCGACAGATTGCGCAGGAACAGGCCGATGAAGATCTGCTCGGTTGCCACGTCCAGCAGCGTCCCTTCGCGGGCCCCCTGACGCACGGCGGCGAGCGCCCTGGGATTGAAGCGTTCGCGGTCGAAGCGCACCCATTCGATCTGCATCGGCAGCACGTAGCGCGTGGTGACGTCGCCCTGCGCCGCCTCGAAGAACGCGATCCAGGGCCTGTTGTCGCCGATGTCGCAGAACGGCACCGCCGAGGTCAGCGTCGGCTTGATGTGCTTGGGATTGTGCTCCGGATACCAGCGCGTGCGCGACAGGAATCCCGGCAGCACCTCGTGCTCGAACACGCCGCGCTCGCGCGCCAGCGACACCCAGGTCGAGTTCACCGGCACCACCAGCGTCTCGAATTCGGGCACTGCGCGCGGCGTCACCGGCTCGGACTTGTCGCGCTCGGTGAGCTGAAACCAGTAGAAGCCATAGGGCCCCAGCGTGACCATGTAGGGCAGTTCGCCGATCGCCGGAAAACGCGTGCGGCCGAGCATCTCCTGCGGGATGCGGTCCTTCCAGGGCGACAGATCGAGCTCGGTCGCCTGGGCCGCGCGCGACAGATTGGCGACGCAGAGGATCACCTCGTCGCGGTACTGCCGGACATAGGCCAGCACGGCGCGGTTGGCCGGGCGGATGAAGGTCATGGTGCCGCGGCCGAAGGCGAGCGTCGATTTGCGCACCGAGATCAGACGCTTGGTCGCGCTGAGCAGCGAGGACAGGCTGCGCGACTGCGCCTCCACGTTCACCGATTCATAGCCGTAGACCGGATCCATGATCAGCGGCGCGTAGAGGCGGGCCGGGTCGCAGCGCGAGAAGCCGCCGTTGCGGTCCGGGCTCCACTGCATCGGCGTGCGCACGCCGTTGCGGTCGCCGAGATAGATGTTGTCGCCCATCCCGATCTCGTCGCCGTAGTAGATGATCGGCGTGCCGGGGAAGGACAGCAGCAGCGAGTTCATCAGCTCGATCTTGCGCCGGTCGTTGTCCATCAGCGGCGCGAGGCGCCGGCGGATGCCGACATTGATGCGGGCGCGCGGATCGTTGGCGTAGGTGGTCCACAGATAGTCGCGCTCGACGTCGGTCACCATCTCCAGCGTCAGCTCGTCATGGTTGCGCAGGAACAGCGCCCATTGGCAGCTCGCCGGAATATCCGGCGTCTGGCGCAGGATGTCGGTGATCGGGAAACGGTCCTCCTGGGCGATCGCCATGTAGATGCGCGGCATCAGCGGGAAGTGGTAGGCCATGTGGCACTCGTCGCCGCGGCCGAAATATTCCTGCACGTCCTCCGGCCATTGATTGGCCTCGGCCAGCAGCAGCTTGCCCTTGGAGTAGGAATCCAGCTCGTGGCGGAGCCGCTTGATGATGGCATGCGTCTCGGGGAGGTTCTCGTTCGAGGTGCCTTCGCGCTCGCAGAGATAGGGAATGGCGTCCAGACGGAAGCCGTCGACGCCGGCATCCAGCCAGCGCTTCATCACCTGGATCAGCGCGCTGACGACGCGCGGATTGTCGAAATTGAGATCCGGCTGGTGCGAGAAGAAGCGGTGCCAGTAGAACGCGCCGGCCTCGTGATCCCAGGTCCAGTTCGACTTCTCCGTGTCGGTGAAGATGATACGGGTGCCCTGGTATTTCTGGTCGGTGTCGCTCCAGACATACCAGTTGCGGGCGCTCGAGCCTGCCGGGCTGCGGCGAGCACGCTTGAACCAATTGTGCTGGTCCGAGGTGTGGTTGACGACGAGCTCGGTGATGACGCGCAAGCCTCGCTTCTGGGCCTCCTGGATGAAGCGCTTGAAATCCTTCATCGTCCCGAAATCGGGATTGACCGAACCGTAGTCGGCGATGTCGTAGCCGTCGTCGCGGCCGGGCGAGGGATAGAACGGCAGCAGCCAGAGCGCGGTGACGCCGAGCTCCTGGAGATAGGGCAGCTTCTCGGTCAGCCCGGCGAAGTCGCCGATGCCGTCATTGTTGCTATCGGCAAACGCCTTGACGTGAAGCTGATAGATAATGGCGTCCTTGTACCAGAGCTCGTCCACGATCTCGGCAGCCTCGGCTTTCTTGGTGTCGACGGAAGACAATACGTTCATGGCGTGCGCCCTTACGCCAGGCAGCGGAACAGCAGCGCCGGATCGCGCTCGGGATCGATACGCAACCTGATCCCGCCCCATTCGATGCGGGCCTGTTCGCCGGTGAGGAGGTTTTCGAGTGCCGACACATGGTGTCGCTGCCCGCCGGCGTCAACCGTGACGTCGCCGAGCGGCAACCAGAATTCGCGCACGTGGCACGAGAGCGCAACCACGGCCACGACGATGTTGGCCGGGTCGGTCGCTTCCTTGACGAAGGCGATCGTCTCGCCGTCTTCGATGCCGAGGAAGCGCAGGTTCGCCGTCTGCTGAAGCGCAGCATTCTCGTTGCGGATGCGATTGATCTCCGTGATGTAGGCCTTGATGTGGCCGGGCTTGTTCCAGTCGCGCTGCTTGATCTGGTATTTCTCGGAGTTGAGATATTCCTCGCGGCCGGGGATCGCGTCGTGCTCCAGCAGCTCGAACCCGCTGTAGACGCCGTAATTGCCGGACAGCGTCGCCGCCAGCGCGACGCGCGATTTGAACGCCCATGTCTCGCCGCCCTGGAGATGATAGGGCAAAAGATCGGGCGTATTCACGAACAGGTTCGGCCGATAGAAGTCACGTTCGGGATAGCGCGTCAGCTCGCCGAGATATTGCTCCAGCTCCCACTTCGCCGTGCGCCAGGGGAAATAGCTGAACGATTGCGCAAAGCCGAGCTTGGCGAGGCCCTTCATCAGCTTCGGGCGCGCGAACGTCTTGGAAAACAGGATCACCTCGGGATGCCGGCGGCGGATGTCACGGATCAGCCACTCCCAGAAGGCGAGCGGCGCGGTGTCGTGATTGTCGATGGCGAAGATGGTGACGCCGTGGTCGATCCAGAACAGCATGGCGTCGCGAAACGCGTTCCACAGTCCAGCCCGGTCGACGGACGCGAAATCGGGGATGACGATATCGGAATAGGGCCCGTCAGCCGTCCGCACCGACCGATCCGGGCGCCATTTGAACCATTCCGGATGCTGCGTCAGCCACGGGTGGTCCGGCGAGCATTGCACGGCGAAGTCGAGCGCGAGTTCGAGGCCGTATTCCAGGCAGGTCGCGACCAGCGCGCGAAAATCCTCGATCGTGCCGAGTTCGGGGTGCAGCGCGTCGTGCCCGCCCTCGATGGCGCCGATCGCATAAGGCGAGCCGGGATCGCCGTCGCCCGCCACCGGCATGTTGTTGCGGCCCTTGCGCCGGGTGCGGCCAATGGGATGGATCGGCGTGAAGTACAGCACGTCAAAGCCCATCGCGGCGATGTCGGGCACGCGCGCGATGCAGTCGCGAAGCGTGCCATGCTGTCCTGGCACCACGCTCTGGCTGCGCGGCATCATCTGATACCAGGCGCCGAAGCGTGCCTTGTCGCGGTCGACGAACAGTGGGAATAGCGCCGAGCGCGTGAGATCAGGCCGCAACTGGCTCTCGGCCATGGCTGCGCCGAGCTCGGTTGCCAGCAGCGGGGCAACGTCGCCGGTCTGAAGATAGTCCTCGCATCGCCTGACGATGACGGCGGCGGCGTCCTGCTGCGCGCCATGCGCCTTGGTCAAAAGGCCGGCGCCCTCGATCGCATCGAGCGTGACGTCGGCACCGGAGCGCTGCTTGCGCGCGACCGCGTGCGACCAGGTGGCGAATTCGTCGGTCCAGGCTTCGATCGCATAGACATATTTGCCGGGCTCGACGGGTGTGAACGCGCCGGACCAGCGGTCATTGCCGTGAGGGATCATCGGCTCGCTCTGCCATTCGCGGTCCTGCTCCTGTCGCCAGATCAGCGCTGCGCCGATCACGGCGTCGCCGTCCCGGTAGATGTCGGCCCAGACCTCGACCGGTTCGCGCGCGATCCGCTTCACGGGGAAGCGCCCGCCGTCGATCAGGGGATAGACGTCCTCGATGAGGAAAGTGCTGCCGGCTGCGGCACTCTCGACAGTTTGAATTGTCTTGTTCACGGTGATGCCATTGACAAGAAAGCAGGAGCCCGTTTCCCTTGCCGGGAACCTACGCTTGATACCACTATAGAAAGCCGCTTGTGTGTCATTGGTTCCCTGGGGAACGGCAGGCGCGGCTCGCGAGTTAACCCTGACTAACTTCTTCCGCGACCTCGTTAAAATCGATGCCCCCGGCCACAAAATGGCCTGCAAGCTGCGTGCCGAATGGATCTTTTAGCTCAAGCCCGGATCAAGGGCGTTCAATCCGAATTCGTCGATGCCCTCGGAAAGCTGCGGGTCACCGATCCCGTGGCCCTCAAATCCATCCTCGACGCCTTGCCGGAAAAGCGGGTTTACCGCTTCGTCAGCGGGCCTGTGGTGGTACGCGCCTTGGGCCATCCGCGCACCGAATTGGTGACGATCGGTGCGCCGCCGCTCAAATGGAAGATGACCGGCAACGGCAATTTGATCGCGCAAGGTGAGACGCGCGAGCCCGTGATTGCCTGGCCGGCCGGCCTGCCGCTCGGCTATCACCGGCTGACGCTGACGGATGCCGGAGGCGTGACGGAAGAGGTGCCGATGATCGTGGCGCCGGAGCGGGCCTTCGGCGGCGATTTCGACCGGGGCTGGCTGCTTGCCGTGCAGCTCTACAGCGTCCGCTCGGACCGCAATTGGGGCATCGGCGATTTCACCGACCTCGCCGGTCTGGTCCGGCTCGCGAAGCAGTTGGGCGCCGACGGCGTCGGGCTCAATCCCCTGCATGTGTTGTTCGATGACCATCCGGCCGATTGCAGCCCCTATTCGCCGAACAGCCGGCTGTTTCTCAATCCGCTCTATATCGACGTCGAGGCGATCCCGGAATTTTCCCCCGACCTCGTCCCCGATGCGGCCGCGACCGCCGCGCGGCTCCGCGACGGTGATCGTGTGCCCTATCCGGACATGGCGGCCTTGAAATGGTTGGCCTTGCGTGCCGCCTTCGACAGCTTCGTGAAAACCGCGAGCGGCGTCCGCCGCAACCAGTTCGACGCCTTCCGGGCGGCTCGCGCGCCGCTGTTGTCCCGTTTTGCCTGCTTCGAGGTGCTACGCCATCGCTTTGCGGCGCCGTGGTGGGAATGGCCGCAGGAATGGCAACAGCCGGATGAGACGAAATGCGCCGAGCTGCGCAACGGCCCGGACAAGCACGAGGTCGAGTTCGTCGAATTCGTGCAATGGACCGCCGATAGCCAGTTGCATGCGGCCAAGGAGCTGGCCGGCCAGCTCGGCATGCGGGTCGGGCTCTATCTTGACGTTGCCGTCGGCGTGCAGTCGAACGGCTTCGATGCTTGGAACGAACAGGGGGCGATCTCCCGTCATCTCGCCGTCGGCGCGCCGCCGGACGTGCTCAATACCATTGGCCAGGATTGGGGCTTGGCCGGCTTCAATGCCGGCGGCCTGGAGGCGCAATCCTTCGTGCCATTCGCCGATATGCTCGCGGCTTCGATGCGCCATTCCGGAGCCATCCGTCTCGATCACGTGCTCGGCTTGAAGCGGCTTTATCTGGTGCCGCGCGGCTTCAAGCCCGACAACGGCGCCTATGTGCAGATGCCGTTCGAGGCGCTGCTGGCGACCGTGGCGCGGGAGAGCGCGGCCCATAAGTGCATTGTGATCGGCGAGGACCTCGGCACGGTGCCGGAAGGTTTTCGCGAGACCATGCAGGATTTCGGCATCTGGTCCTACCTCGTCATGATGTTCGAGCGCGACGATGCCGGTCACTTCCGGCCCGTCGATCACTACCGGCCCAACGCGCTGGTGACGTTGAACACGCATGATCTGTCGACCTATGCCGGCTGGCGCTCTTTCAGCGATCTCAGGATGAAGCGCTCGCTCGGGCTCGATCCGGGCGAGAACGATCAGGCCCGCTGGGATGCGCTCGGCCTGCTCGACGAGATCCTGCGTGCCAACGGCATCCGTGCCAATGATGTCTATTCGGTGCTCGCCTTCCTGTCGCGCACGCCGTCGCGGCTGCTTGCGGTGTCGCTGGAGGATCTGCTCGGCGTGATCGACCAGCCCAACATTCCCGGTACGATTGACGAGCATCCGAACTGGCGCCAGCGCCTGCCTGTGACGCTCGACAAGATCGTTTCGAAGGTCGATGTCGCAGCCTTGAAGGCCGCGACACGGGAACGCTCGTTACCCGGCGGGCGTTGATCGCCGGGGTCTCCGGACGTCGTTTTCGAGGCTCGCACGACATTGTCTCAGAGGATTGAAGATTATGCGCTGATCGGCGACTGCGAGACCGCGGCGCTGGTCGGCCGCAACGGCTCGATCGACTGGCTGTGCTGGCCGGCCTTCGATTCCGACGCCTGTTTTGCAGCGCTCCTCGGCACGCACAAGAACGGCCGCTGGCTGATCGCGCCGGACGAGGGCGTCACCGCCACGTCGCGCCGCTATCTCGGCGACACCCTCGTCCTCGAAACGCGCTTTGAGACTGACGGCGGCACCGTTGCGCTGATCGACTTCATGCCGCCGCGCGGCAAGGCCTCCGACATCGTGCGGCTGGTCCGCGGTGTCAGCGGCACGGTGAAGATGCGGATGGAACTCGTCATCCGCTTCGGCTTCGGCGTCGACATCCCTTGGGTGCGGCGGATCGATCATTCCCTGCTGGCGGTCGCCGGGCAGGACATGACTGTGCTGCGGACACCGGCCAAGACCCGAGGCGAGGATCTGACCACGGTTTCCGATTTCGAGGTGAAGGCCGGCGAGACCGTGCCGTTCGTGCTGACCTACGGCCCCTCGCATCTCGAGCCGCCCGCGCCAATCGATCCGGAGGTCGCACTCAAGGAGACCGAGAAATTCTGGCAGGACTGGTGCAGCCACTGCAATCGCGATGGCGACTATCGCGACCTGATCGTGCGCTCGCTGATCACACTCAAGGCGCTGACCTTCGCTCCGACCGGCGGCATCGTCGCGGCGCCGACCACCTCGTTGCCGGAGAAGCTCGGCGGCGCCAGGAATTGGGACTACCGCTTCTGCTGGCTGCGCGATGCCACCTTCACGCTGCTGGCGCTGATGAACTCGGGTTACACCGAGGAAGCCTCGGCCTGGCACAATTGGCTGTTGCGTGCGGCGGCAGGCTCACCGGCGAACATGCAGATCATGTACGGCATCTGGGGCCAGCGGCGGCTGCTGGAATGGGAGGCCGGTTGGCTCGATGGCTACGAGGGCGCACAGCCGGTGCGCGTCGGCAATGCCGCGCATGCGCAGCTCCAGCTCGACGTCTACGGCGAACTGATCGACGCCTTCCACCAATCGCGGATGGCCAAGCTCAAGCTCGACGACGAGAGCTGGGCGCTGGAATGCGCCGTGCTCAAGCATCTCGCCGAAGTCTGGGACCAGCCCGATCACGGCATCTGGGAGCGGCGCGGACAGCCGAAGCACTATGTCTTCTCCAAGGTGATGACCTGGGTCGCCTTCGACCGCGGCATCAAGAGCGCCGAGACCTTCGGCTTCAAGGCGCCGCTGCTGCACTGGCGCACCTTGCGCGACGCCATTCATCGCGACGTCTGCAACCGGGGCTTCGACGCGGAGGAGAATGCCTTCGTGGAGTCCTACGGCTCGAAGCTGCTCGATGCCAGCGTGCTGCTGCTGCCGTCCGTTGGCTTCCTGGAAGCGTCGGATCCGCGCATTCGCGGCACCATCGCGGCGATGGAAAAGCACATGATGCCTGACGGCTTTGTGCTGCGGCACGATCCGCGCGAAGTGTCCGAGGAGAAGCAGCCGATCGAGGGCGCCTTCCTCGCCTGCAGCCTGTGGCTGGCCGATGCCCATGTACTGGCGGGCGATCTCGACAAGGCGCAAGCCTTGTTCGATCGCGTGGTCGGTGTCGCGAATGATGTGGGACTGCTGGCCGAGGAATATGATTCAGGCGCCAGGCGTCAGACCGGCAATTTCCCGCAGGCGCTGACTCATATCGCGCTGGTCAACACCGCGCATAACCTGTCGGCCGCAAGGCAGGGCAGCAAGAAGCCTGCAATGCAGCGGTCGAAGCAGTGACCTAGGCGACCTCGTTCCGCTTCAAAATCATCTCCATCGCTTCCGCAAAACCGTCGTGCTCGTTGGTCGCGGTGACGTGGGTGGCCTGGTCCTTGACGTTGTCGGCCGCATTGCCCATTGCGATCGAAACGCCGCTGACGCGAAACATCGCGAGGTCGTTCTGCATGTCGCCGATGGTGGCGACCGCGTCCGTTGAAATGCCGAGGCGCTTGGCCATGGCTTGCACGAATGTGCCCTTGTCGAAGCCGGGCGGGGTGATGTCGAGGTAATAGGTCTGCGAGCGCACCGCCATCGCCTCGCTGCCGAGCGCCTTCTGCATCGCCTTCTCGCAAGCTTCGAGGCCGGCTGCATCGGCGCTGGCCCCGACGATCTTGCAGGCGCTCGCGAGATACGGCGAGAAATCCGTCACGATGGTCGGGTCGGAGCGGATGGTGTGCTGCTCATGTGCCACGTATTGGCCATCAGGCTTGTCGATCAGCCATTTGTCGGTGGTGAACAGCCAGATGTCGGCGCCGAAGTCCCGCAGAATTTGCAAGCTTCGCTCGGCCGCCGCGGCGGGGATGAGATGCTGTTCGACCGGATTCATCTCGGGGTCGACGATCGAGGAGCCGTTGAACGGGCCGACCGGCAGCCAGAGCGCCAGCGGTTCGATCAGGAAACGCATGCCGATCGCGGGGCGGCTCGACGTAATCGTGAAGCCGATGCCGGCCTGGTGCAGACGCTGAACCGCGGACCTCGCGCGGTCGGTCAGCGTCTTGTCCTTGGTCAGCAGCGTACCGTCGACGTCGGAGACGACGAGCGAGATTTTTGTCATGACGGTCCCTTGGGTGTTTCTTGGGTGTTTGGCCTCAGCGTTTCGCGCCGCCCAGTTTCAACTGCCGCACCGCGCCGTCTACGATCGCTTCCACGGATTCGTCGATCGAGACTGTGATCACGTGCTCGCCAGCCTCCGGCGGCTCCAGCGTGTTGAACTGGCTCGTCAGCAGGCCGGGCGGCATGAAGTGCCCCTTACGTTGCGCCAGGCGTGCGGCGATCAGCTCCTTCGTGCCCCTCAGGAAGATGAAGCGGACGTCGTCGCGTCCGCGCAGGAGCACGTCCCGATAAGTATGCTTCAGCGCCGAGCAGGCGATGATGACGTGCTCGCCCTTGTCACAGACCCTCGCGATCTCGTCGGCAATGGCGTTGAGCCAGGGCCAGCGGTCCTCGTCGGTGAGGGGATGGCCGGCCCGCATCTTCTCGACATTGCTGGCGGGATGAAAGCTGTCGCCGTCCTCGAAACGCCAGCCGAGGCGCTCGCCGAGCGCTTTTGCAACCGTGCTCTTGCCCGAGCCCGACACGCCCATCACGATCAATGCACAAGGTGCTTCAACGCCGGCCACGAATTCCCTCCGGAAGCGCGGCCCGGTCGACCAGCCAGACGGTCTCGCCATTCGAGCGCGCGCGTACAGCCGGCAGAGTCTCGCCATTGAGCAGGCGCGTCAAGATCGGCTGCTTGTCGTGCCCCGCTATCTCGAACAGCATTTCGCGGCAGGACGCCAGTGCGGGCAGGGTGAGCGAGACCCGCGGCACGAAGGGGGCAACATTGGCCTTGGGGACGCCGACCACCCAGCGTCCCGTCTCCTCGATCGCGGGGTAGCCCGGGAAGAGCGAAGCCGTGTGGCCGTCCGGCCCCGCGCCCATCAAGACCATGTCGAACAGCGGCCGTGCCGGATCCAGGCTTTCCGCGCCGTAGAAAGACTGCAGCTCGCGCGCATAGGCCTCGGCGCTCTGATCAGGGTCGTCAGCCGTCGTCGGGATCGGGTGAACATGGCCGGAGGGCGCGTTGCGATCGAGAAAGGTCGCGCGCGCGACCGCCATGTTGTTGAGGGGATCGCTTTCGGGCACGAAGCGCTCGTCACCGATGAACCAGTGCACGCGCTCCCACGGGATTTTTTCGCGCCAGGCCTCGCTGCCCAGCAGCTGGTAGAGCCTCTTCGGGCTGGAGCCGCCGGTCAGGCAGATCGCAATGCGCCCGGGATTGGCCGCGATTTGCGCCATCACCCGTTCGGCCGCGCCTCGCGCGAGAGCCTCGGCGTCGGCCTCGACGATCAGCTTCGGCTGTCTCGCCGCCGTCACGAAAACTTACGCCAGCTTCGGCCGTCGCGGCGGAGCAATTCATCGGCGCAGGCGGGGCCGTCGCTGCCGGCTTGATAGGTTTCGATGCCGTTGCTGCCCGCGTTCTTCCAGGCGTCAAGGAACGGCTGCACCGCCTCCCATCCGGCTTCGATGCCGTCGGCGCGCTGGAACAGGATGTTGTCGCCGATCATGCAGTCGTAGATCAGCGTCTCGTAGCCGGTCGAGGGATCGGCCCGGAAATAGTCGCCATAGCGGAACTTCATCTCGACGCCGTCGATGGTGACGCTCGGCCCCGGGATCTTGGCGTTGAACTGGAGCTCGATGGTCTCGGTGGGTGCGATGCCGATCGTGAGGAAGTTTTGGGAGAGGCGATCGACAGCGGTGCCTGAGAACATCGACAACGGTGCCTGCTTGAACTTGATCGCCACCTCGGTGCGCTTGTGGCCGAGCGCCTTGCCGGTCCGCAAATAGAACGGCACGCCGGCCCAGCGCCAATTGTCGATCATCAGCTTCAGCGCGACATAGGTCTCGGTAGTGCTGCCGGGTTTGACATCCTCGGTCTTGCGATAGTCCGGGATCTCATCGTCGCCGATGCGCCCTGCGAGATATTGGGCGCGCACCGAGCTCTTCAGCGCTTCCTCTTCGCTCGGGCGCTGAATCGAGGTCAGAATCTCGGCCTTCTCTGAGCGCACCGAATGGGCGTCGAAACGCGCCGGCGGCTCCATCGCGACTAGCGACATCAGCTGGAACAGGTGGTTCGGCACCATGTCGCGCAGCGCGCCGGTGGCATCGTAGAAGCCGCCGCGATGGCCGACGCCGAGCTTTTCCTCCACCGTGATCTGGATGTGGTCGATATGGTTGCGATTCCAGATCGGCTCGAACATGCCGTTGGCAAAGCGCAGCACCAGGATGTTCTGCACCGTCTCCTTGCCGAGATAGTGATCGATCCGGTAGATCTGGTGCTCGTCCATGATCTTCAGCAGCTCGCCATTCAGCGCGCGCGCCGAGGCGAGGTCGGTGCCGAACGGCTTTTCGATCACCAGGCGCCGCCACGCCCCGTTCTCCTTCATCATGCCGGTGCGGCCGAGCTCGCGCGCGGTCGGCGCGAACGCAGCCGGCGGGGTCGCGAGGTAGAACAGCCGGTTGCCGCCGGTATCCTGCGCGCATTCCAGGGAATCCAGATGCTCGCGCAGGCGATCAAAGGATGGCGGATCCTTTGCGTCGGCTTCGACGAAGGTCACGCATTCCAGCAGCTTCTTGGCAATGTCGTCGTCCACCGGCCGGGTCGCGAACTGGCGCAAGCCCTTCAATAGGCTGTCGCGCAGCTCGTTGTCCGACTGGCCCCGGCGGGCGACGCCGACCACGCAGAACTTTTCGGGTAACAGATGCTCGGCCGCCAGATTGTAGAGCGATGGCATCACCAGCCGATGGGTGAGGTCGCCGGTGACACCAAAGATGACGAAGGCGCAATTTTCCGGCTTGCGCTTGGCTTGCGGGTCTTTTGTCACGAACTATTGGCCTTCGTTCTGCTAATTGCTATTTCGGCTTCGAAGCAGTCGGCTGCTTCGGCTCCTTGTGGCCGCCAAAACCGGCTCGCATCGCTGAGAGAATTTTCTCGGCGAAAGTGTGTTCCTTGCGGGAACGGAAACGTGCGAACAGCGCCGCGGTCAGGACTTCGGCCGGCACGGCCTCGTCGATCGCCGCGTTCACGGTCCAGCGTCCTTCGCCGGAATCCTCCACGAAACCCGAATACTCCGCCAGTGCAGGGCTATCCGCGAGCGCGGTCGAGGTAAGGTCGAGCAGCCAGGACGGGATCACGCTGCCACGCCGCCACACCTCGGCGATATCGGCGAGATCGAAATCGTAACGATGATCCGCCGGCAAGGCCTCGATGTTGGCGTTCTTGAGGATGTCAAAACCTTCGGCGTAGGCCTGCATCAGGCCGTATTCGATACCGTTGTGGATCATCTTGACGAAATGACCGGCGCCGACGGGGCCGGCATGGATGTAGCCCTGCTCGATGCGGGGATCGCGCCCCTCACGTCCCTCCGTGCGCGGAATGTCGCCGGCGCCGGGCGCGAGCGCGGCGAAGATCGGATCGAGCCGATCGACCACCTGTTTCTCGCCGCCGATCATCATGCAATAGCCGCGGTCGAGGCCCCAGACGCCGCCGGAGGTGCCGACGTCGACATAGTGGATGCCGCGCTCCTTCAGCGCCTTGCCGCGGCGGACGTCGTCCTGCCAGAACGTGTTGCCGCCGTCGATGATGACGTCGCCGTCCTGCATCGCAGCCGCGATCGTGTCGATCGTGGTCTCGGTGATGTGGCCGGCCGGCAGCATCACCCAAGCCGTGCGCGGCCGCTCCAGTTTCGCAATGAACTCTTCGAGCGTCGCCGAGCCTGTCGCGCCGTCTGCGGCAAGGCCCGCGACGGCCTTGGCGTCCTTGTCATAGACCACGGTCGAATGTCCCTGGCGCATCAGGCGGCGAACGATATTGCCGCCCATCCGGCCGAGGCCGATCATGCCGAGTTGCATTTGAGGAATTCCCTTAGTTCAGTGCGTCGTTAAGCGCCGCATTGAGCGCCGCGAGACCCTTCTTGAGCCCGCCCTTCAAGTGGACCCGCAGCGCGCGCCGGCCGCGCTCGGTAAGCACGTCGAAGTCGCCGCGTGCCTGCGCGGCCTTGATCACGCCGAAGCTGGCCTTCTGGCCCGGCACCGGCAGGTCCCTGGCATCGTCGGCGGTGATCTGGAGGAACACACCGGTGTCGGGGCCGCCCTTGTAGGCCTGTCCTGTCGAGTGCAGGAAGCGGGGGCCGAACTCGGCGCAGGTCGCAACGTGTCGTTTCTCGCGCACCTCGAGCCGCATGGTCTGGAGCGCGTCGATCGTCGCCTTGTCGCGCGCGATGTAGCCGAGCAGGGCGACATAATCGCCATGGTTGGAGCGCGACAGATGCGCCTTCAGCCACGAGGTGAGGTCGCCGTTGGCGCCGGCGGCGCGCAGGGCTGCGGCATTGGTCTCGTCGGTGTAGAGATCGGCCTCGGTGGTGCTGACCACCGGCTGCTCGGCCGGCAGCGCGCCGGTCTTTTCGAACGAGGCGGTGAGCTCTCGGGTCTTGATCTTGGCCGCTTCCACGTCCGGCTGGTCGAACGGGTTGATGCCGAGGATGCTGCCCGCGACCGCCGTTGCCATCTCGAAGCGGAAAAACTCCTGGCCGAGATGGTCGATCGACTTCATCACGATGCGCACGACGGGATGGCCGGCCGCTTCGATCGCAGCAAGCTGCGAGTCATGGGCGGCGTCCGCTTCGCCCTCGATACGGATGTCGATGAAGAGCCGGTCATTGCCGTAGACCGCCGGCTCGCCCAGCGGCTCGCCGTCGATCGGGATCAGGCCCTTGCCGTCCTTGCCGGTCGATTCCGCGATGAGCTGCTCGGCCCAGGCGCCGAAATCGGCAATCTTCTTCGACGACAGGATCGTCACCTTGTCGCGGCCTTCGAGCGCTGCATGGCCCATGGCAAGGCCGAGCTGCACGCCGGGGTTCTCGGCCGGCGGCACGTCCGGTCCGCAGGAGCGGGCCATCGCAAGCGCGTGCTTGATGAAGGTCTTGATATCGACGCCCGCGGTTGCCGCCGGCACCAGGCCGAACGGCGAGAGCACCGAGTAGCGTCCGCCGATGGAGGGCTCGCCGTGGAAGATGCGCGCATAGCTTAGCGTCTTCGCCGCCGTCTCCAGCGACGATCCGGGATCAGTGACCGCAATGAAGCGACGGCCGGTCTTGACCTTCGGTCCGACCGCCTGCGCGACGCGCTCGTGGAAATAATCCTTCATCGCATTCGGTTCGGTGGTGCCGCCGGACTTGCTGGAGACGATGAACACGGTGTTGGCGATGTCGATCCTGGCGTCCATTGCCCGCACCTGCGCCGGATCGGTGGAATCCAGCACGTGCAGCTTCGGGAACCCGGGCTTCTTGCCGAAGGTCTCGGCCAGCACCTCCGGCCCGAGGCTTGACCCGCCCATGCCGAGCACGACGGCGTCGGAGAATTTCTGGCCTTTCACGCGGCTGGCATAATCCTCATAATCGGCGACGTCGGCCTTGGCGGCGCTGTCGAGCCAGCCGAGCCATTTGTCCTCGTCGGTGCCGGTCCAGACCGATTTGTCCCGTTGCCACAGCCTGCGGATCTTTGCCGACGCGCGCCATTCCTCGGTGCTCTTGGCCACGGCCTTGCCGAGGCCGTCGCCGAGCGAGAGCAGCTGGCGGTCGATCGCAGGCCCGAGCACGGTGGCGCGCTTGTGGGCGACAGCGCCATAGAGCTTGTCGGCGGCGTCGGCGAACTGCTTGACGCCGTCCTTGACGAGTTCCTCGGTGATAGCATCGAGCGAGACGCCGGAGCGCTCCAGTTCTTCCAGCACGCGCCTGGCGTCGTCGACATTCTCTTCCAGGCTGTCCCGCGGCGTGCCGTGGTCGCGGAACGCATCCAGTGTCGCCGGCGGCACGGTGTTGATGGTGTCGGGACCGATCAATTCCTCGACATAGAGGACGTCGCTGTAGTCCTTGTTCTTGGTGCCGGTCGAGGCCCACAGCATGCGCTGCGGCTTGGCGCCCTTGGCCGCGAGCTTGTCCCAGCGCGGACCTGAGAACAGGCGCTTGTAATCCTGGTAGGCGACCTTCGCATTGGCGATCGCGACCTTGCCCTTCAGCGCGGCGAGCCGTTCCTTCTCACTCGGGTCGTTGGCGCGGGCGATCTTCTCGTCGAGCTGTTTGTCGACCACCGAGTCGATACGGCTGACGAAAAAGCTCGCCACGCTCGCCACGTGCAAGGGGTCGCCGCCGCCTGCGACGTATTTCTCCAGGCCGGCGATATAGGCCTCGGCAACCTGCAGATAGACGTCCCTGGAGAACAGCAGCGTGATGTTGATGCTGATGCCGTCGCCGATCAGGGTCTCGATCGCCGGCAGGCCCTCCGGCGTCGCCGGCACCTTCACCATCAGGTTCTTGCGGTTGACGTCCTTCCAGAGCCGCCGCGCCTCGGTGACCGTGCCGGCGGTGTCCATCGCCAGATAGGGCGAGACTTCCAGGCTGACATAGCCGTCGCCGCCCTTGAGGCGGTCATAGACCGGACGCAGCACGTCGGCGGCGTTCTGGATGTCCTCGACCGCGACGGCCTCGAACAGGTCGGCGACCGACTGATCGCCGCGCTTCAACGCCTTGCCGATCGGCGCGTCGTACTCGTCCGAGCTGCCAATCGCTTTCTCGAAGATCGAGGGGTTGGAGGTGACGCCCTTGACGCCGTCGGTATCGATCAGCCGCTTCAGGTCGCCCTTGGCGATGAAGCCGCGGGCCAGGAAGTCCAGCCAGACGGCTTGTCCGTGCTTTTCCAGTTCTTTGACGGGATTCATGATGCTAATTTATCTCCAAGCCTGCGGGCGAGGGGTTTCCGCGCCGGTCCTGACGCGCTATCCTCTAGCTTACATGCTTCCTTGAGGGAACCAATCAAGGGTATGGGCGTCATATCCTCCAGTGTAACTCCGTCGCGATCATGGCGATCCGCGTAGAGGGAGCCGAGTTGCGTAAAAGGTCGTTGGCCGTGAGGAATCGGCTAGGCCCTTGTTGTGTAACGCCAGCTGCCTCGCCTCGCCGCCAGCGGCTGCGTGGAGTACTCATCAGCGGATTCCGGTCCGCCTGATGCATCGTGGCTCGGTCGCGAATGGCCATGCTGGGGGAAAGCATGCAAGCACATCATGACCGTCTGGCGCTCGCTGTCACAGACAGCCCCCAGTCGGTCACGTCGACCGGATGCGTCGATGCGTCCCACGATCTCGAAATCGGTCCATGTACGACCCAACTGCGGTTGCTGATCGTTGCGGGTTTCGCCATGACGCTGCTCAGCGCAACGCTCGCCTTGGGCTGGTGGAACGCTTTTGGCGATTACGACACGACGGTCGGCTATGCCGGCGTGGTGGCGTTCGCCGCGATGACCGGCCGGCTGATCTGGATGCTCCCCGCCGAGCGGGCATCGGTGGTGATCGTCACCCCCTATGGCATTCGCGACCTTCGCATCGGCAATGAATTTCTGCTGTGGGACTCGATCGCGGAGATTTCGGCTGAAGAACGCCGCGGGCGCAAGGTGATCGTGCTGACGCCGACGCCGGCCTTGCAGAGGCAGCTCTGCAGCATCCGCGGCTTGGCCCGCGGTGTGACGGACGATCGCATCGTCATCCGGTCGGAGGGCCTGGCGACCGATTTTGATACACTGCTGCGCGTTTGCCGCGACTGTCACGCCGCCGGCGGTCCACGCACCGCATTGCAGCAGGAAGATGAACGCGCCACGCAAGGCTTCGCCGCACAAGCGTCATAAGATCGCCGTTCGCAGACGGCTATGATGCGGCGCCGGATGAACGCATCCCCGGTAATGCCCGGATGTTGCGAGCGAGTGACATTTTCTGGAAATGAGCCAATATAGACAAAGATTCGCTCAAATATCAGGCAGGTGCCTGTTCGTAACTCACCCTGTGCCTACGTTGTGCGTTGCGCCGAGAAGGCGCCCGGGTGTCGAATGATCGTCATGTGCTCACGCTGATTCGAGAGTGGCGCTAAGGAACGGTCCGGTCGCTGCTTTCGTTCAATTGTGTAGCGGAACTCACGCGGAGAGGGATCATGTACAACGATTCTCTATTCAACGCTTTCGCTAAGTCGTTCGAGGCGAGAAGCCAACACGACATGTCGATGGCGGAGTATCTGGAATCGTGTCGAAGCGATCCCATGAAATACGCAAACGCGGCCGAACGACTGCTAGCAGCGATCGGTGAGCCCCAGACGATTGACACGGCCAAGGACCCACGCCTTGGCCGTATTTTTTTGAACCGCACGATCCGCACCTATCCGGCCTTCGCCGGCTTCTACGGCATGGAAGAAACCATCGAGCGCATCGTCGGTTTCTTCCGTCACGCGGCGCAGGGCCTCGAAGAGCGCAAGCAGATCCTGTATCTGCTCGGTCCGGTCGGCGGCGGCAAATCCTCGCTCGCCGAGCGGCTCAAGTCGCTGATGGAGGTGCATCCGATCTACGTGCTCAAGGCCGGCGACGAGCTCTCGCCCGTGTTCGAAAGCCCGCTCAGCCTGTTCGATCCGGATCAGCTCGGCCCAATGCTGGAAGAGAAATACGGCATTCCGCGCCGCCGTCTCACCGGCCTGATGAGCCCGTGGTGCTACAAGCGGCTGGAAGCCTTCGGCGGCGACATTTCCCAGTTCCGGGTTGCAAAGATCCAGCCGTCGCGGCTGCGCCAGATCGGGATCGCGAAGACCGAGCCGGGTGACGAGAACAACCAGGACATTTCCTCGCTGGTCGGCAAGGTCGACATCCGCAAGCTCGAAACCTACGCGCAGAACGATCCCGACGCCTACAGCTATTCCGGCGGCCTCAACCGCGCCAACCAGGGCGTGCTCGAGTTCGTCGAGATGTTCAAGGCGCCGATCAAAATGCTGCACCCGCTGCTCACCGCGACGCAGGAAGGAAACTATATCGGCACCGAGAATATCGGCGCGATCCCCTTCACCGGCGTCATCCTTGCGCACTCCAATGAAGCCGAGTGGTCGAGCTTCAAGGCCAACAAGAACAACGAGGCCTTCATCGACCGCATCTGCGTGATCAAGGTGCCGTACTGCTTGCGGATCACGGAGGAGCAGAAGATCTACGAGAAGCTGATCCAGGGCTCCGAGCTCGCGGCCGCGCCTTGCGCGCCCGCGACGCTGGAAACGCTGGCGCGGTTCTCGGTGATGTCGCGCCTGCGCAAGCACGAAAATTCCACGATCTACGCCAAGATGAGGGTCTACGACGGCGAGAGCCTGAAGGAGACCGATCCGAAGGCGCGCAGCGTCCAGGAATATCGCGATGCCGCCGGCGTCGACGAGGGCATGGACGGTGTTTCCACCCGCTTTGCCTTCAAGATCCTGGCTGCGACCTTCAACCACGATCCGCAGGAAGTCGCCGCCGACGCCGTGCATCTGATGTACGCGCTGGAGCAATCGATCAAGCGCGAGCAACTGCCCGAGGAAGTCGAGAAGCGCTACCTCGAATTCATCAAGGCCGACCTTGCGCCGCGTTATGCCGAGTTCATCGGCAACGAGATCCAGAAGGCTTATCTCGAATCCTACTCGGATTACGGCCAGAACCTGTTCGACCGCTACGTCGACTACGCCGATGCCTGGATCGAGGACCAGGATTTCAAGGACGCCGACACCGGCCAGCTGCTGGATCGTGAGCTTTTGAACCAGGAGCTGACCAAAATCGAGAAGCCGGCGGGCATCGCCAACCCGAAGGATTTCCGCAACGAGGTGGTCAAATTCTCGTTACGGTCGCGCGCCCAGAACGGCGGCAAGAATCCGACCTGGATCTCCTACGAGAAGATTCGCGATGTGATCGAAAAGCGGATATTCTCCCAGGTTGAGGACCTGCTTCCGGTCATCTCCTTCGGGTCGAAGAAGGACGGCGAGACGGAGAAGAAGCATGGCGAGTTCGTCGCACGCATGGTGGAGCGCGGCTACACCGAGCGTCAGGTTCGCCGGCTCGTCGAATGGTACATGCGCGTGAAGCAGGCCGGTTGAGGCGGATGGAAAAGTGCCGATTCACATTATTGACAGGCGCCTGAATCCAGGCGGCAAGAGTCTCGAGAACCGGCAGCGGTTCTTGCGTCGGGCCAAATCCCTGGTGCAGGGCGCCGTCAAGAAGACCTCGCAGGAACGCGACATCAAGGACGTCCTGGAGGGTGGCGAGGTCACCATTCCGCTCGACGGCATGCACGAGCCGCGTTTCCGCCGCGACGGCGGAACGCGCGACATGGTGTTGCCCGGAAACAAGAAGTTCATCGAGGGCGACTATCTCCAGCGCTCCGGCCAGGGCAGTGCCAAGGATTCCGGTCCGGGCGAAGGCGACAGCGAGGACGCCTTCCGCTTCGTGCTCAGCCGCGACGAATTCGTCGATCTCTTCCTCGATGACCTCGAACTTCCTGATCTCGCCAAACGCAAGATCGCGCAGACCGAGAGCGAGGGCATCCAGCGCGCCGGCTACACCACGTCGGGCTCGCCATCCAACATCTCGGTGAGCCGGACGGTTCGGCGCGCAATGGCGCGCCGTATCGCGCTCAAGCGTCCCAGCAAGGAGGAGATCGAAGAGCTTGAATCCGCCATCGCTGCCTGTGCAGATGAGGACGAGCGTCTGCTGCTGCTAGCCCAGCTCGAAAAACTGAAGGCGAAATCCAAGCGCATTCCCTTCATCGATCCGCTCGACATCCGCTACCGCCGCTTCGAGACGGTTCCAAAGCCCGTTGCCCAGGCTGTGATGTTCTGCCTGATGGACGTGTCGGGCTCGATGTCCGAGCACATGAAGGATCTCGCCAAGCGCTTCTACATGCTGCTCTACGTATTTCTGAAGCGCCGCTACAAGCATGTCGACATCGTCTTCATCCGCCACACCGATCGCGCCGAGGAGGTGGATGAGCAGACCTTCTTCTATGGCCCGGCTTCCGGCGGCACGCTGGTCTCCAGCGCGCTGCAGGCCATGCACGAGATCGTGCGCGAACGCTTCAGCCCGTCGGACTGGAATATCTACGCTGCGCAAGCTTCCGACGGCGACAATTCCTATTCCGACGGCGAGCTCGCGGGCATGCTGCTGACCGACAAAATCCTGCCGGTCTGCCAGTTCTTCGCCTATCTCGAGGTCGGCGAGTCCGGCGGCAGCGCCTTCGATCTGTCCGACTCCTCGCTCTGGACCCTCTACGAGCGCTTGCGCAACAGCGGCGCACCGCTCTCGATGCGCAAGGTCAGCGAGCGCAGCGAAATTTTTCCGGTGTTCCACGATCTGTTTCAGCGCCGCGACACTGCCCAGGAGAAAGCCGCTCCATGACGGAACGCTTGTTCGAAGGCGCCGATTGGGATTTTCACACCTTGCAGCGCATCACGGATGCCTGCGAGGAGGTGGCGACGAAAGATCTCGGGCTCGACGTCTATCCGAACCAGATCGAAGTCATCACCGCGGAGCAGATGCTGGACGCCTATTCGTCGGTCGGCATGCCGCTGTTCTACAAGCACTGGTCGTTCGGAAAGCACTTTGCGTATCACGAGGCCTCATACCGCAAGGGCCTCATGGGCCTCGCCTATGAGATCGTGATCAACTCCTCGCCCTGCATCTCCTACCTGATGGAAGAGAACACGGCGACGATGCAGACGCTGGTGATCGCGCACGCCGCCTTCGGCCACAATCACTTCTTCAAGAACAACTATCTGTTCAAGCAGTGGACCGACGCCGATGGCATCCTGGACTATCTGGATTTCGCCAAGAACTACGTCATGCAATGCGAGGATCGCTACGGCCGCGTGGAGGTCGAGCGCACCCTCGATGCCGCGCATGCGTTGATGTCGCATGGGATCGACCGCTATCCCGGCAAGAAGAAGCTCGACCTCCGCGCCGAAGAGAAGCGGGCAGGGCGCCGCCGCCAGCACGAGGAGGAGGTCTTCAACGACCTCTGGCGCACCGTGCCGGCGGGAAAGAGCAAGACCCGGTCCGCGCTCAGCATCGAACGCCGCCGCAAGCTGCTCGGCCTGCCGCAGGAGAACCTGCTGTATTTCCTCGAGAAGAGCGCGCCGCGGCTGGCGCCCTGGCAGCGCGAGCTGTTGCGCATCGTCCGCCACATCGCGCAATATTTCTATCCGCAGAGCCAGACCAAGGTGATGAACGAGGGGACGGCGACCTACGTCCACTATCGCATCATGACCAAGCTGCATCAGCAGGGCCGCATCAGCGACGGCAATTTCCTCGAATTCCTGCAGTCGCACACCAATGTCGTGTTCCAGCCCGAATTCGATGACCAGCGCTTTTCCGGCTTTAATCCCTATGCGCTCGGCTTCGCCATGATGCAGGACATCGAGCGCATCGTCACCAGGCCGGAAGACGAGGACCGCGAATGGTTCCCGGACATCGCCGGCAAGAACGACGTGATGGGCGTGCTGCGCGACGTCTGGGCCAACTACCGCGACGAGAGTTTCATCGCCCAGTTCCTGAGTCCGAAGCTGATGCGGCACCTCCGCATGTTCCACCTGCATGATGACCCCGAGGAACGCGCCGGCATCCGGGTCGACGCCATTCACGACGAGCGGGGCTTCCGCCGCGTTCGGCGCGAGCTGGCACGGCAGCACGATGTCGGCTACATCGACGCGAATATTGATGTGGTCGACGTCGATCTCTCCGGCGACCGGCGGCTGATCCTGCATCACCATGTCATCAAGGGCGCGCAGCTCAACGAGACCGACGCCAAGCGCGTGCTCCAGCATCTGGCCGATCTCTGGACCTACGACGTCGCACTGATCGAGGTCGACGCCAATGACAAGGTGCTGCGCGAATATGTCGTGAGCCCGCGCCCGATCTCGGCGGTGGCCTGACGCTGCTGACTATGCGGAGCAATACGGCGAGATGCGCGTTGATGCGCCCTCGCCCCTTGTGGGAGAGGGCGGCGACGCTCGGAGACACAAGCTCACTGCGGTGAGGGGTATCTCTCAACGTTTCCCGTGTCGATAGAGACCCCTCATCCGGCGCTTCGCGCCACCTTCTCCCACAAGGGGAGAAGGAAAGCGTTCGTGGCTCCACAACGGCTGTTCTATCCGGAACGTTTCGCCGGCTTCTTCTTGGACGCATTCAGCGCCACGGCTGCGCGGATCAGCGCCTTCAACGCCTTCTCGTTGATCTTCTCGCCTTCGCGAATATCGATCGCGCGCCGCACGTTGCCGTCGAGGCTCGAGTTGAACAGGCCGGCTGGATCGTCCAGCGCTGCGCCCTTGGCAAACGTCATCTTCACCACGGCCTTGTAGGTCTCGCCGGTGCAGATGATGCCGTCGTGCTCCCACACCGGAACGCCGCGCCATTTCCATTCCTCGACGACGTCAGGATCGGCCTCCTTGATCAGGCCGCGGATTCGTCCGAGCATGTCGCCGCGCCAGTCGCCGAGCTCCTTGATCCTGCCGTCGATCATCCTGGATGGCGAAGCGCCATCCGCCTTCGTCGCGCTGCTGTTTTTCACGGTGACGGCCTTCTTCATGTTCACGCCTCTTGTCGGGCGCCGCGGCGGCGGCCGAGATATGGCAGCGCGAACATGTAGAGTCCGGTCGCAAGCAATGGGATCAATGGGACGAAGGCGAGCAAGCCGATCCACGTCGCCTGGACTTGCAGCGTCAGGGCGACGATGTTGGCGATGACGGCAAGCGTGAAAGCGATCGACAGCCAACGATGGATCTGTCGAACCCACATGTTTCCGGTCAATGAAACCTCCTCTTGAGATGATTGAATGAAGGCCGGCGGCCGAGCTAGTCTGCCCTTGCCAGCAGCTCGTCCAGCTTGGCGAGAAACTGCTTCCAGCCGGCATGCGCGCCGCCAAAAGCCTGCTTCTGCGTCGGGCTGAAGCCCGCTTGCTCGACGCGCAGATGCGTGCCTGCGCCCGCCGGCGTCAGCGTGAAGGTCACGACACTCTTGAGATCGAACGCCGCGTCGTCATGCGAGAAATTCCAGGTGTAGGCGAGCGTCTTCTGCGGCTCGATGGTGAGGACCTCGCAGTCCAACACGCCGCCCCACTCGCCGCGAAGGTTGAAGCGGTGGCCCACGGTCGGCTTGAAGTCGTTCTTCATCAGCCATTCCTCGATCAGATGCGGCTGCGTCAGCGCGCGCCAGATCCGCTCTGCCGGAAAGGCATATTCGCGCTCGACGACGACAGATCGGGTTTCGGTGGGGGATTCGTTCATTGGTCCATCCTCTTCAGGAGATCGTCGAGCGCATCGAGCCGGTTCTGCCAGAATCCGGTCATCTGGCTGGTCCAGTCGATCAGCGGATTGAGCGCGCCGGGCTGGGCGCTGTAATGCGTCTGCCGCCCTTGATGCCGGTCGCGCACCAGACCAGCCTGCTTCAGCGCGCCGAGATGTTTTGAGACTGCGGGCTGGGAAACGCCCGACAGTGCTGTCAGGGCTCCGACCGTCTGTTCGCCCTCGCGGCACAATCGCTCGAAGATCGCCCGACGAGTGGGGTCGGCGAGCGTCCTGAACAGAAGGTCGTGGGCGATGGCGGGCATAAAATCCATAACCTGCAAGTTATGGATATATTCATAACCCTGGGGTTATGGGTACGTCAAGGGGGATGTCGAGCGCGCGCTCCTACGGCCGCAGATAGAGATAACCCTGCGACTGGAGCTCGGCCAAACGGACGACGCCACCCTTCTCCGCGCTGACGAAGCCCGGCAGGAGATCCGTGAGCGTGACGTTCTGCGCCTTCATCGTGTTGCCGCAGGCGGCAAGCTCGACGCCATCCTTGGAAAAATCGCCGACGCGCTTGCTAATGTCAGGGTTGGCCTGCGCCGAGTGAAACGCCTTCAGTGCCGGGCCGTGGATCACCAGCGCGATCGTCACATGGTCGGGGCCGCCGACGCCATCGATGTGGTTCTGGATGTTGCCGAGGACGAAGTTGACCTTCTCGGCATCGCTCAGGTGATAGACCACCTTCAGCTTGTTGCCCGTGCCGGCCTCGGTCGCGGCCTTCGCGCTGGAGGCGCCAAGTGCCGCGCCCAGGCCTGAGACGGCGCTCCACAAGATGTTCCGGCGGTTCATGACGATCTCCCCTCGATTGTGCCGGACACATATCATTTGTGGCGGAGCGCGGCGAGTTCCTTGCGGTCGGTCACGAGCGAGGCGCATTCCTTATTGTCCGTTCGATCTAGGCGGAAAATCCCGTCGTCGGCCCCGGCGACCAGTGACAGTTCGGCATCGTCGTCCGGCTTGTTGTTCTGCCAGACCCTGACCCGCGCCAGCCGCACGATCGCCGATTTGTCGTCCTTCGAGAGCGCGACGCCGATGCCGCCGCCCTCGCAGTCGACGCCGCAACCGAGGCGGATTTCGGTGCCGTCCTTGGTGAACACAGCGTGATGACAGGAGCCGCTGGAATCGAAATCGCCGGAGCGGTGACGATATCTGAAGCCGAGGCGGAAGGAGTTGTGGAACTGCTTGTCTTCGGTGTCCATCTCCGCCGAGATCAGCAGCTTCATCGAGGCGACCTTCTGCTTCGGATGGTGCGCCAGATGCTCGGCATCGTAGCGGCGCACGAAGCAGGCATAGGCCTTGTTGCCGGGTTCGCCGGCATACATGCGCGCGTTGAAGGTTTCGGCTTCGGCCTTGATGGCCTCACGGATATCGTCGGCCTCCTCGGCGTGAGCGGCGCCGCCGAGCGCGGCAAGGAAGACGGCCGCAACGAGAAAAGACTTCATGATGGCCTCGCGTGCAGCAGCTGAGCTGTACGCTGTAGACGCAGCCCCGGTGCGACGCGTTCAACGTCCGCACAGCTGACAGCATCATCGCAGGGCGGAGCGAGGTGATTAGTTCCACGCCGGGCATTAGTCGTCGGTGGGGTCCTGAAGGTTCATTCGACGTGACGCCTTCGCCTTTCGGAACTCGGCGCCTGCGATTCCACGGACATTGCCCGATTCCATCGATGTGATAGCCTTCACAGACGATCGCCTTTGGCAGTCGTAGGCTGGGGTCTGCCTTTGCAAGTTTGTGGAGTCCCCGCAATGGGCGAAATTCGCAACTTCAGATCCGGGAATGACGAGCCGCCTTCGCACGGCCCTATGCCTCGTCGCCTCGCGGCCATCATTGTCGGTGACATCGCTTCCTACAGCCGCCTGATGCAGGCCGACGAAGAGGGCACGCACGTCCGCGTCAAGCGGATCGAGCGGGATCTCATCCAGCCCAGCATCGTCGAGCACAACGGAAGTCTGGTGAAGACGACGGGCGATGGCTTCATCGCGATTTTCGACAGTCCGGTCGAGGCCGTCCGATGCAGCATCGTCATCCAGCAGAATCTCATCGGCCGCAACGCCTCGCTTCCGAAGAACACCCGGATCGAGTACCGGATTGGCGTCAATCTCGGTGACGTCATCGTGGAGCCTGACGACGTCTACGGCGACGGCGTCAATATCGCCACGCGTATCGAGGGCATCGCCGAGCCAGGCCAGGTCTTTATCTCCGGCGCGATCTACGAGCAGATCAAGCACAAGGTCGTGTGCGGTTACGAGTCGCTCGGGGACCGCAAGGTCAAGAACATCACCGATCCCGTGCGCGTTTATAAAGTGCTGCCGGATGCAGACGCGGTCGGCAGGACGCGGGGGCGGCGCGAGAATGCCCTGATCTTTCTCCTGGGTATCACGCTGTCGGTGATGGCCGCCGGCGTGCTGTGGTATCTTCTGGCTCAGGCGCCGGGCAGGGTAGGCGAGCAGGCCGCCGTCACTCCCGCCTCTCCTGCCGCATCGCCGAGCCCGCAGCCTCCGCCGCGCGAAGCGGCGCCGCAGACGCCGCAGCCTTCTCCCTCGTCGGCTTCATCATCTCCATCGCCCGCTCCGGCGCCAAATCAATCGACGAGTCAATCGGTAAGTCAATCGCCGATTCCCGTCCGCGAACCCGAGATGGTCGCCATTCGCGGCGGCAGCTTTGCGATGGGAAGCAACGACGACCCGACCGAGCGTCCCGTCCATCAGGTGACGGTGAAGCCGTTCTCGATCAGCAAATATCCCGTGACCGTGCAGGAATGGAACGAGTGCGCCGCTGCAAAGGCGTGCAGCTTCACCGCCATCGGCAAGGACGATGCGCCGGTCAGCAATGTGAGCTGGACCGACGCGCAGCAATATGCGGCCTATCTCGCCAAGGCGACGAAGAAGACGTATCGGCTTCCGAGCGAAGCCGAATGGGAATATGCCGCGCGGGGCGGAACGCAGACCAGATATTGGTGGGGCGACAAGCTGCAGCCGGGCATGGCCGGTTGCAAGGATTGCGGTGATCTCGCGGCCGAGCAGCCAGCGAAAGTCGGCAGCTTCAAGCCGAACCCGTTCGGGCTCCACGACATGGGCGGCGGCGTCGATCAGTGGGTCGAGGACTGCTGGCACAAGACCTATCAGGGCGCGCCCACCGACGGCTCGGCATGGAGCAGCGGGGACTGCAGCGCTCATGTCCTGCGCTCGGGCTCCTGGAAGAACGATTCGAGATATGTGCGGCCGTCCAACCGCGATGGCTACGACACCAATGTTCGTTACCCCACGCACGGATTCCGCGTGGCGCTCAGTCCTTAAGTGGTGGAGTTGGTTTGATGCAGATCCTTCGTTGCGTCGCGCTGGCGGCGGCGCTCGCATTGCTTCCGGGGGCAGCCTTTTCGCAGGGCAAGGCAGCGCCCAAGGACGCAAAGCTCTATTTCATCACCCCGCGTGACGGGCAGAAGGTGCGCGGCGGATTCTGGGTCCGGTTCGGCTTGCGCAACATGGGAGTGACCCATGCCGGCGACGAGTACCAGAACGCCGGTCACCATCATCTGCTGATCGACGTCAACGACCCCATCGATCCCAAGGAGCCGATCCTGCAGGACAAGTCGCATCTGCATTTCGGGGCAGGGCAGACCGAAACGCTGCTCGAGCTTCCGCCCGGGACGCACACGCTTCAACTCGTGCTGGGCGATGCCAAGCACTATCCGTTCGAGCCGCCCATCGTGTCGGAGAAGATCACCATACGCGTCCGGCAGCCGGCCGCGGCACGATAGGCAATCACCGCAGGCTGGCGTTGAACTTGTCCAGCGCCGCCGAGCCGGGGCAGAGCGTGTCGGCTTCCAGCGTGTTGAGCGGCGTTTCGACCGTGTTGAGATGCTCGTGCAGGTCTTCCGCGTCGGGATCGACATAGAGCAGGCCGGTGACGATCTGTCCCTTGGCGGCGTGCTTTTGCAGGAAGGTTTGGGCGCCGAGCCGGTCGTGCGGATCGTAGTCGGCATCGATCTTGCGCAGCGCGATCCTGCTGCCGTCATGCTGCTCGACCATTTGCACGGTGCCGGGTGCGTAATCCACCGCAATCGGATCGCGGCTGACCAGCACATCGAGCCGGTTCACCGCGTCATTGTGCTCGCGGACATAGTCGAAGCTCTTGGTCGAGCCGGCATGGTTGTTGAAGGCGATGCAGGGGCTGATGACGTCGATGAACGACGCGCCCTTGTGGCGGATCGCGGCCGCGATCAGCGGCACGAGCTGGGTCTTGTCGCCGGAGAACGAGCGCGCGACGAAAGTCGCCCCCAACTGCAGCGCGATCGCGACGAGGTCGATGGCGTTGTCGGTGTTGGTGACGCCCTTCTTGGACTTCGAGCCGCGGTCGGCGGTCGCCGAGAACTGGCCCTTGGTCAAACCGTAGACGCCGTTGTTCTCGACGATATAGGTCATGTTGACGCCGCGCCGGATCGAATGCGCGAACTGGCCGAAGCCGATCGAGGCGGAATCGCCGTCGCCGGAGACGCCGAGATAGATCAGGTCGCGATTGGCGAGATTGGCGCCGGTCAGGACGCTGGGCATGCGGCCGTGCACGGAGTTGAAGCCGTGCGAATTGCCGAGAAAATAGTCCGGCGTCTTCGACGAGCAGCCGATACCCGAAATCTTGGCGACCCGGTGCGGCTCGATCGAAAGCTCATAGCAGGCCTCGATGATGGAGGCCGTGATCGAGTCATGGCCACAGCCGGCGCACAGCGTCGAGATCTTGCCCTCGTAATCGCGATGGGTGTAGCCGAGCTCGTTCTTCTTCAGCCCGGGATGGTGGAATTTCGGCTTTGCAATGTAGGTCATGACACGGCCTTGCGGAGCGGGGTCACCTTGATGTGATCCTGGTGGTCGCCAATGGCTTTTGCGATGAAGCGGGCGGTGATCGGCGAGCCGTCGTAATGCACGATCGGCACCAGCCGCACCGGGTCGATGCCGTTTTCGTTGACGATGAGCTGGCGCAGCTGGCTGTCGCGATTCTGCTCGACTACATAGACGAAATCGTGCTCGGCGAGGAAGCTCGCCACGCTGGAGTGGAACGGGAAGGCGCGGATGCGCAGGCGGTCGAGCTGATGCCCGCGCGCTTCAAGCAATCCGATCGCCTCGTCCATCGCCGGCGTGGTCGAGCCGAAATAGATCACGCCGTATTTGGTTGGCCGTTCCGCATTGGCCTGGAGCGGCCGCGGCACCAGATCCTGCGCGGTCTCGAACTTGCGCATCAGGCGCTGCATGTTGTCGGCGTAGACCGAGCCTTCTTCGGAGTAACGCGCATAGCGGTCACGCGACGTGCCACGGGTAAAATAGGAGCCCTTGGTCGGATGCGTGCCGGGATAGGTTCGGTAGGGGATGCCGTCGCCGTCGACGTCGAGATAGCGGCCGAAATCGCGGCCTTCGTCCAGCATCTCCGCGGTCATCACCTTGCCGCGGTCATATTGCTTGGCGTCGTCCCATTTCAGCGGACGGCAGAGCCGGTGGTTCATGCCGATGTCGAGGTCGAGCATCAGGAAGATGGTGGTCTGGAGCCGCTCGGCGAGATCGAAAGCCGCGGCCGCGAACTCGAACGCTTCGGCGGGATCCTCCGGGAACAGCAGCACATGCTTGGTGTCGCCATGTGAAGCATAGGCGCAGGCGATGATGTCGCATTGCTGGGTACGGGTCGGCATGCCGGTCGAGGGACCGGCGCGCTGGATGTTCATGATCACGGCCGGGATTTCGGCGAAATATGACAGGCCGATGAACTCGGTCATCAGCGAGATGCCGGGGCCGGAGGTCGCGGTGAAGGCGCGCGCGCCGTTCCAGGAGGCGCCGATCACGATTCCGATCGAGGCGAGCTCGTCCTCGCCCTGCACGATGGCGTATTTCGCCTTGCCGGTTTCCGGGTCGTGCCGGTACTTCTTGCAGTGCGCGGTGAAGGCCTCGGCCACGGACGAAGACGGCGTGATCGGATACCACGCGCACACCGTGGCGCCGCCATAGACGGCGCCGAGCGCGGCGGCGCTGTTGCCTTCGATGAAGATGCGGTCGCCGACCTTGTCGGACTTCTTCACCCGCAGCCCGGTCGGGCATTTCAGGTTTTGCAGTGCCCAGTCGCGGCCGAGATGCAGCGCGTGGACGTTGGACGAGAGCAGCTTCTCCTTGCCCTTGTACTGCTCGCCGATCAGCTGCTCGATCAGCTTCGGATCCATGTCGAGCAGCGCCGAGAGCGCCCCGAGATAGATGATGTTCTTGAACAGCTGGCGCTGGCGCGGATCGGTATAGGTCGAGTTGGTGATCGCGGTCAGGGGGACGCCGATCACGGTGATGTCGTCGCGGAATTTGGTCGACGGCATCGGCTTGGTGGAATCATAGAACAGATAGCCGCCGGGCTCGATGCCGGCGACGTCCTTGTCCCAGGTCTGCGGGTTCATGGCGACCATCATGTCGACGCCGCCGCGGGCGCCGAGATGGCCGTCTTCGGTCACCCGCACCTCGTACCAGGTCGGCAGGCCCTGGATGTTGGAGGGGAAGATGTTACGGGGGCTCACCGGAACGCCGTGGCGCAGGATCGCGCGCGCAAACATCTCGTTGGCGCTGGCCGAGCCGGATCCGTTGACGTTGGCGAAGCGGACGACGAAGTCGTTTACGCTGCTGATCGGCTTTTTGTCGGACATGCTGAACCTGCGTGAGTCATCTCGATCAAATATTTCTGCATGTCCCAGGCGCCGGTGGGGCAGCGCTCGGCGCACAGCCCGCAATGCAGGCAGACATCCTCGTCCTTCACCATCACCCGCCCGGTCTTGAGGTCGCTGGAAACATAGAGATCCTGGTCCGGATGCAGCGAGGGTGCTTTCAGGCGCTGACGGAGATCGCCTTCCTCGCCGTTGTCCGTGAAGGTGATGCAATCCATCGGACAGATGTCGACGCAGGCATCGCACTCGATGCAGAGCGAGGTCGAGAACACGGTCTGGACGTCGCAGTTCAGGCAGCGATGAGCTTCGCCCAGCGCCAGCTTGACGTCATAGCCGAGCTCGACCTCGGTGCGGATGTCCTTCAGCGCGATCACCTTGTCGCGATGCGGCACCTTGTAGCGCTTGTCGTTGGAGATGTCGTTGTCATAGCTCCATTCGTGGATGCCCATCTTCTGCGAGGAGATGTACACGTCGGGCAATGGCCGCTCGGTGATGTCCTCGCCCGAGAGCATTTTGTGGATCGACAGCGCGGCGTCATGGCCCTGCGCCACCGCCCAGATGATGTTTTTCGGCCCGAACGCGGCGTCGCCGCCGAAGAACACCTTCGGGTTGGTCGAGACGAAGGTTTGCGGATCGACCTTGGGCATGTGCCATTTATCGAACTCGATGCCGCAGTCCTGCTCGATCCAGGGGAAGGCGTTCTCCTGGCCGACCGCGACCAGCACGTCGTCGCATTCGATGGTCTGGTCCGGCTCGCCCGAGGGCACGAGGTTGCGGCGGCCCTTGGCGTCATATTCGGCCTTCACCTTCTGGAAAGTGATGCCGATGAGCTTGCCGTTGTCGTGGACGAAGGCTGTGGGCACGAGGAAGTTGAGGATCGGGATGTCCTCGTGGAGCGCATCTTCCTTCTCCCAGGGCGAGGCCTTCATTTCCTCGAAGCCGGAGCGTACGACGACCTTCACCTCTTCGCCGCCGAGGCGACGCGCAGTGCGGCAGCAATCCATCGCGGTGTTGCCGCCGCCGAGCACGATGACGCGCTTGCCGATCTTGTCGGTATGACCGAACGAGACCGAGGACAGCCAGTCGATGCCGATATGGACGTTGGCGGCTGCTTCCTTGCGTCCGGGGATGTCGAGCTCGCGGCCGCGCGGTGCGCCGGAGCCGACGAAGATTGCGTCGTACTTCTCCGCGAGCAGCGCCTTCATGCTCTCGATGCGATGGCCGCCCTTGAAGTCGACGCCGAGACCCAGGATGTAGCCGGTCTCCTCGTCGATGACCGAATCCGGCAGGCGGAATTTCGGGATCTGCGAGCGCATCATGCCGCCGGCTTGGGCATCGGCGTCGAACACGGTGCAGTGATAGCCGAGCGGCGCGAGATCGCGGGCGACCGTCAGCGAAGCGGGACCACCCCCCACGAAGGCAACGCGCTTGCCGTTCTTGGCCGAGGGGCGCGGCAAGCGCTGCGTGATGTCGTCCTTGAAGTCGGCGGCGACGCGCTTCAGGCGGCAGATCGCGACCGGCGTCTCCTCGACGCGTCCGCGGCGGCACGCCGGCTCGCATGGACGATCGCAGGTCCGTCCCAGAATTCCGGGAAACACGTTCGATTTCCAATTGATCATATAGGCGTCGCTGTAGCGGCCTTGGGCGATCAGTCGGATGTATTCGGGAACGGGAGTGTGCGCAGGACAGGCCCATTGGCAATCGACCACTTTGTGAAAGTAGTCGGGGGCCGCAATATCGGTCGGTTTCATTCCTACCCTGTCCGCGCAGGCTCAAAGACCCCGCGGCCTTTTCTTGAGCTTGCGAACGCTAACGCGCGGCGATCTGGTTTCTGAATGACGTCATTAGGTTAGCTTATTAGAACCGCTCCGAAGTACAACGGCAAATTTCGCGCTTCCCCTCTTTCATGGGAGCTACGCGCGCACAGCATTAACGGCCGTGCGCAGTATGTGGCGGTGCAGCATGTTGCGATGCGTCCGATGGCTTAGTTGCGCGCGATGTCGCTCTTCGCGAGGTCCCACATCAGGCAGTAGGAGCCGACCGACACGGGAAGCGGGAATGGCGAGGCGGCAGGGCCGGTGAAGCGCTCGGCGATCACGGACGAGACCGCGCCGACATGCGTGCCGTCGATCAGCACGAACCAGTCGCGCGCGCCTTCGTTGCGCACCGCCGGAATATCCGCGGTCGCGCCTGATAGTTCCGGCTCGCTTTCGAGCAGATGCATGGAGATGATGCCGTCGTGTTTTTCCGGCGCCAGCCGTTCTTGCAGTGCGTCACGCCACGCGACTGCATTGTCCGGCGTCGGCCGCAGCCGCACGAGGCCGAGCGCCGCGCCGCGTCCGGTACCGTTGCTGATCGTGATGCGGGCGACCACGCGGAGCATGTCCTTGAAATGCGCCATGCTCCGCCGCGACCATTCGGTCTGATTGGCGAGCCTCGCCCGGTAGGCGGGACTGTCGAGCACGTCGAGCGTCGCGGTTGAATACAGCGAGAGATATTTGGGATTGGCGGCGTGCGCGACATAGCGCCGCGCTTCGAGAAAGCCCTCGATCGCAACGCGCTCTTCCAGATGCTCGCGATCGTACCAGCGGTTGAAATCGGGTTCATTTGGAACGTCGATATTCATCGACGTGAGCAACATGCCCTTCCCGGCGAGTGGCATTTTCTTGTCCCGCTATCGCGAAATCTTCGAAGCGATATCTGCGATCGACTTCATGACCGCGTCCCGCACGCCGGTATCATAGAGCGAATGGCCGGCTTCTTCCACGATGCGAATCTCGGAACCCGGCCACACTTTCGCGAGCGCCTGCGATGTCTCGGGAGGGCACAACAGATCGTAGCGGCCCTGGACGATGATGCCGGGAATGCCGTCGAGCTTGCCGCCGTTCCGCAACAACTCGTTCTCCGTCATGAAGCTGTCTTGGACGAAATAATGCGCCTCCATGAACGGCGTCGCCGGCAATGTGCGCCACACGTTCAGCGACGCCAGATCCAGCCGTGTCTTTGCCGCCTTGTGCTCCGACAAGGCGCGTTCGGTATCGTGCCAGGCGCGCGAGGCCGGGCCATGCACCGCCGGATCGGGATCGAGGATGCGGCGATAGTAGGCTTCCACCGGTTGCGCGCGCTCCTCGACCGGCAGCACGCTCAGAAAATCGTCGTAGAGCGCGGGGTAGAATTGCGACAGGCGCGAGGTGAAGGCGATCTCGACTTCAGCACGCGTGCCGAGAAAGGTCGCGCGCAGCGCAATTCCGGAGACGCGCTCGGGATGCGCCTGCGCATAAGCCAGCGCCAGCGTCGCGCCCCAGGAGCCGCCGACCACCATCCAGCGCGCGACGCCGAATTTCTCGCGGATCTTTTCCATGTCCGCGATCAGATGCTGTATGGTGTTGTGCTGGCGCGATCCCTTCGGCCGGCTGCGACCGCAGCCGCGCTGGTCGAACAGCACGGCATGGAAACGGTCGGGATCAAACAGGCGGCGGTGGTCGGGCTGGCAGCCGCTGCCGGGGCCGCCATGCAGATAGACCGCGGGGATGCCGTCGGTGCGGCCGACGCTCTCGACATAGAGTTCGTGGCCGTCGCCGACGTCGAGCATTTCGGAGGTCAGCGGTGCAAAGGGATCGGCGCGCTTGACTGAGCTGGCCGCGTCGGCGTCAGGCACCATTCTCGGATTCCAGGGTGCCGCCGGCGAAATTGCGATAGAGGAAGCGGTTGGTTTCGCCCTCAGCCTCGCGCTCGGCCTGCTTGAAGATGGTCTCGTGCAGCGGCGACAGCGCGCAGGCGGGATCGGTGTTGGCGGCGTCGCCGGTCAGCGCAAAGGCCTGGCAGCGGCAGCCGCCGAAATCGATCTCCCGGAATTCGCAACTCTTGCACGGCTCCTTCATCCAGCCGGTGCCGCGGTAGCGGTTGAAGGCGTCCGAGTTCTGCCAGATCCAGGCGATCGAATGGTTGGAGCGCACGGATTCGAAGTCGAGCCCGGTGATGCTCTCGGCGGCGTGGCAGGGCAGCACCTTGCCGGCCGGCGAAATGTTGAAGAACTGCCGACCCCAGCCGCCCATGCACTTCTTCGGCCGCAGCGCGTAATAATCGGGCACGACATAGTCGATCGTGAGCCGGCCCTTCAGCCGCTCGCGCGCCTCCTCGACGATGCGGGTGCACTCGTCGAGCTGCGCCACCGTCGGCATCAGCGCGGCGCGGTTCTTTAGCGCCCAGCCGTAATATTGGACATTGGCGACCTCGAGCCGGTCGGCGTCGAGGTCCACCGACATCTGGATGATATCAGACAGCTGGTGCAGGTTTTGCCGATGCATCACCGCATTCACGGTGAGCGGCAAATCGAGCTCGCGCGTCCATTTTGCGACTTCGAGCTTCTTGCGGTGCCCGTTTTTGTAGCCGCCGACGCGGTCGGCGAGGGCTTCTTCAACGCCCTGAAAACTGATCTGGACGTGGCAGAGCCCGGCATCGGCAAGTTCGCTCAGCCGCTCGCGCGTCAGCAGCACCGCCGAGGTGATGAGGTTGGTGTAGAGCCCGACGTCGCTCGCATGCTTGACCAGTTCGACCAGGTCTTTGCGCGCCGTCGGCTCGCCGCCGGAGAAATGCACCTGCAGCACGCCGATCTCGGCGAGCTCGCTCAATACCTTCTTCCATTCCTCGGTGGTCAGCTCCTTGCCCGAGCGGTCGAGCTCGACCGGGTTGGAGCAGTAGGGACATTGCAGCGGGCAGCGATGGGTGATCTCGAGCAGCACGGCGAGCGGAATGCCGAATGTCTCTGCCGTCGAGCGGCTCTTCTCCAGCACCGCGAGGCTGTCGCTGGCGTCGGGCGGGATGGTGGGATTGCCGAGCACATCGCTCATGACGTCTTCTCCCGGGCCTCCGTGAGAAAGCCCTTGTCGGCGAGATCCTGCAGCATGACAATGACGTCGGCCAGGATCGCCTCGCGCGGCGCGGCGTATTTTGCCGCGAGTTGGTCGGACATTTCGCCGACATTGCGCTCGCCGTCGCAGAGCTGCAAGACCTCGACCGCGATCTCGTCCGGCGCCAGCACGCGTTCGGGCGCCAGGATCACCCAGACTTTTCGCGTCTCGTCATATTTCAGCTTGGCGTGCCGCGGCAGAACCGGCCGGCTGGTCTCGCTGACGCTGATGTGACGCGGCTCGGCCATCGCTCGTTCCTTAGCTCGCCTTTTGGTGTTCTTGGGGCACGAACGCGCCCGGCGGAATGTGGCCCTCGACATAGGCGTGCTGGAGTGCGTCGAGCTGCACCCATAGCACGTTGGTCTTGAAGATCAGCGCATTGCAGACGGACGCGCGTTGCTCGGGCGTGGTGGCATGCGCCTTGACATAGTCGAGCGCAAACCCGGCGTCGCGCGGCGCCTGCGCCAACCGGCGGTTGAAGTAGCTCATGATATCAGGATTGACGAAGTCGTAGTGCTCCAGCATCCCGGAGATGCGCTCTTCGTGCAGGTTCGGCGCGAACAATTCGGTGAGCGAGGACGCGATCGCCTCCAGCGGCGACTTCTCGCGGCAATAGTGCACATAGGCTTCCACCGCAAAGCGCGTCGCCGGCAGGATGCCTTCGGTCGATTCCACGTAAGCTGTGTCCAACCCGAGGCCTTCGGTCAGCTTCAGCCAGCGCTCGATACCGCCTTCGGAGCCGATGTCGCCGTCATGATCCTCGATGCGGTGGCGCCATTCCAGCCGCGTGGCGCGGTCGCGGAAGCGCGAGATCACCACCGCGTCCTTGATCGGGATGGTGCTCTGGTAATAGTAGCGGTTCAGCGCCCAGGCCTGCACCTGGCCCTTGTTGAGCTTGCCGCCATGCAGCAGTCTATGGAACGGATGCAGGCTGTGATAGCGCGTCGCACCGATGTGACGCAGCGCCGCCTCCAGCTCCTCGGCGCTAGTGAGCCTGATGTCCTTGCCGATCGAGAGCGCGGTCATTCCAGTCAGTGACGCGGCATTCACAGCACGATCTCCGTTCCGTCCGCGGGTATCTGCCAGCCCGCCGCTTCAGCGGCCTTGCGCTCCGGGGAAGCGGGCAGCAGCGCCGGATTCGAATTATTGATATGCAGAAATATCTTCCTGTCGAGTGTGAGGTCGGCGAGCCGCGCGATGGCGCCGTGGTCGCCGGACATCGCGACGTGGCCCATGCTTTTGCCGGTCTTGTGGCTAAGCCCGGCCTTGATCATCTCGTCGTCCTGCCACACCGTGCCGTCGAAGAACACCAGCGCAGCGCCGTCGATCTCGGCCTTGAGCGCGTCGGTGACCTCGGCGCAGGCGGCGATGAAGTAGAAGCATTTGCCGGTTGCTTTGTCGGTGATCTTCAGCCCCAGCGTATCGCCTTCGCCGCTGTCGCCGCCCGGATGCGTCTTGCCTTCCAGGTACCAGGCCGATTTGCCCGAGACCGCGAAGGGCAGCACCTCAAGTCCTGAGCGCGCCCCGTCCGGCAGCCGCGGCTCGAACGGCTCATTGATGTCGACCGGCAGGCGCTGCACGTTTTTCTCGTTCAGCACATTGAAGATGCTGTTCGCCTTCAGGATCGCCAGCACCTTCTCGTGCGCATAGACCGTGAAGGGCGAACCCTCGCGCATCGACAGCAGGCCGGCCACTGCGTCCACCTCGCTGTTGGTCAGGATCACGCCTGCGATCGGCGTATGGCGCAGCGCGCCTGCCTTCGGATGCAGCTGTGGCGTCGCATTCAATTGCTGGCGGAGGTCGGGGGAGGCGTTGATCAAGAACCAGTGCTCGCCGTCGCCGCTGAAGGCGACCGAGGCTTGGGTCCGTTGCAGCTCTTGGCCGTTATCACGGGCCGTCCGGCAGCCCTCGCAGCCGCAATTCCATTGCGGCACTCCGCCGCCGGCTGCGGCGCCCAGGACGACGACGCGAAGCATGATCCGTCTCCTGGAGGCAATGTCGCGAGGTGGACCTCACGCAAACACAAATCCTGTCTTCCGGACATGCATCGTGACCGAAAGATCCACCTGCGCAGAACGCGAACTCACCAACCGCTTACTTGCGGGTGGCGCTCACATACATGTTGATTTCCATGCCACAGGGCACTTCGACGATCTTCGGGGCTTTCCAGGCCATTTTCGGCTCTCCATTTTCGAGAATTCGGACGTATCCGCCCAATCCTTAAGTTAGTGCGGGTGGAAAAGTTCGCCAGTGAAATTTTCCCGAGAAAGCCATGTTGCGGCGCAAAAAATGCTGCCGGAACGATACTTGCTGGTGATGCTGCCTTGCGCCCGGCGCATTCGGTCGCGAACCCTCTCCTGATAAAGCGGTTGTGAGTGCAGTGCAGCTTTCAATCCGGTACAGGCGACCCAACTGGAACTTCGTGATGCCCAGATATTTCTTCAACACCCGTATCGGCGACGAACTGATCGTGGATCCTGAGGGAGAGGATTTGCGCAATCCCGATCGCGCCTGGGAGGTTGCCCGCCAGATGATTCTGGAGGTGCTGAGATCGGAAGGCACCCAGCCGGCCCTGCTTGAGGCCGTCATCGAGGTCACCGACCGGGAAGGCGAGATCGTGCTCGAATTCCCCTTCACCGAGGCACTCCTGGACATTCCGGACCAGTCCGCCACCCGGCATTAAGGCTTGCTCTCGCCACCGTCGCAATGGCGGAGGAATCCCTGCGAAATCCGCATGGCTTTGCCGCGTTCCCGGGGCTAAAAGACGCCGGTTACACGGAGCAAGTCATGCAAGACCTCTGGCGCCTGTCGGCGGCCGACCTCGCCGATCTCGTCAAAACCAAAAAGGTCTCCGCCAGGGAGGCCGCGCAGGCCGGCCTCGGCCGGCTCGACGCGGTCAATCCGAGCCTCAACGCCGTGATCGACCACCGGCCCGAGGACGTGCTCAAGCAGGCCGACGCCGTCGATGCCGCCATCGCCAGAGGCGAGGACCCCGGCGTGCTGGCCGGAGTGCCCGTCACCATCAAGGCCAATGTCGACCAGGAGGGCTTTGCCACCACCAACGGCCTCAAACTCCAGCGCGACCTGATCGCGCGCGAGGACAATCCGGTGGTCGCCAATTTCCGCAAAGCCGGCGCCGTTCTGCTTGGGCGCACCAATTGCCCGGCCTTTTCCTATCGCTGGTTCACCACCAACCTGGTCCACGGCGACACCAAGAACCCCCGCGACGCCTCGCTGACGCCGGGCGGCTCGTCCGGCGGCGCGGGCTCGGCGGTCGCGGCCGGCATCGGCCATATCGCCCATGGCACCGACATTGCCGGCTCGATCCGCTATCCCGCCTATGCCTGCGGCGTGCATGGCTTGCGCCCGACCTTGGGCCGCATCCCGGCCTTCAATCCGGCCCTGCCGGAGCGCCCGATCGGGCCGCAGATCATGGCGGTGTCGGGGCCGCTGGCGCGCACCGTCAACGACATCAGGATTTCGCTCGCGGCCATGTCGGCCCGCGACATCCGCGATCCCTGGTTTGTGCCGGTGCCGCTGGAAGGCCCCGCGCGGCCGAAGCGCGCCGCGCTCTGTCTCGACCCGGACGGCCTGGCCAGCGCGCCCGAGGTGAAGGCCGCCGTCATCGACGCCGGCAAGCGGCTCGAACGGGCCGGCTGGACCGTCGAGACAATCGAGAACACCCCGCCGATGCGCGAAGCGGTCGAGTGGCAGATCAAGCTCTGGCTCGGCGACGGCTATGAGGCGCAGCTCGAGATGGCCGAGCGTGAAGGCGATCCCGGCGCGCTGGCGTGCCTGCGTGGCAACCGTGCCAGGGTCACGCCGATGGACCAGGCCAATTACGCCAAGGCATTGACCCGCCGCGCCACGCTGACCCGCGACTGGATGCTGTTCTTCGAGACCTATGCCGTGCTGCTGACGCCGGTCTCCGGCGAACTGCCGTTCCCCGATCATCTCGACCGCAAGGACGACTCTTCCTTCAAACGCGTCTGGGAAGCGCAGTTGCCGCAGATCGCCATTCCCTTCATGGGCCTGCCGGGCCTCGTGGTCTCCACGGGCCTCGTCGGCAAGGCGCCGGTCGGCGTGCACATCGTGTCGGGCCGCTATCGCGAGGATCTCTGCCTGCTCGCAGGCGAGGCGATCGAGGCGGGCGGCGTGCCGCCGTCGCCGATCGATCCCGTAGGTTAGCGATGTCCGCGATCTACGACTTCAAGGCCAACTCGCTTCTCGGCGAAGAAGTGCCGATGCGCAGCTTCGAGGGGCAGGTGCTGCTGATCGTCAACACCGCGAGCAAATGCGGCTTCACGCCGCAATATCGCGGGCTGGAGGATCTGCATCGCGACCTGTCCCCGCGCGGCTTCTCGGTGCTCGGCTTTCCCTGCAACCAGTTCGGTGCGCAGGAGCCAGGGCAGGCGAGCGAGATCCAGGCGTTCTGCTCGACCAATTACGACGTCACCTTTCCCCTGTTCGAGAAGATCGACGTCAACGGCAGCAATGCCCATCCGTTGTATGAGTACCTGAAACGCCAGCAATCCGGCCTGCTGGGCGCCTCCATCAAATGGAATTTCACGAAATTCCTGGTGGACCGCGCCGGCAAGGTGGTTTCGCGCTATGCGCCGACCGCGCGGCCCGAAGGATTGCGGCAGCAAATCGAGACCCTGTTATGAGCGAGACAATCATGAGCGACGAATTTCCGGACCGCCTCTCGGTCGATCCGAACAGCCCCTTTTACAATGCGGACATCCTGGCGCGCGACGTCGGCATCCGCTTCAAGGGTGTCGAGAAGACCAATGTCGAGGAATACTGCATCAGCGAAGGCTGGGTCCGCGTCACCGCAGGCAACGCCAAGGACCGCCACGGCAACCCGCTGACCATCAAGGTGCACGGCCCGGTCGAGCCGTATTTCAGGGATAAGAAGTAGTTTTGGAATGCGAAGCGTGCTTGGGGCACGCCGTCATGCCCGGGCTTGTCCCGGGCATCCACGTTCTTCGAGCGGCTAAGACGTGGATGGCCGGGACAAGCCCGGCCATGACGAGAGGAGGGAGCCCGCAGAAAGCCAAACCCCATGTCCGTCCGCATCGTCGACGTCCGCGAGATCACGAAGCCGATCTCTTCGCCGATCCGCAACGCCTATATCGATTTCACCAAGATGACGACGAGCCTCGTGGCCGTCGTCACCGACGTCGTTCGCGACGGCAAGCGCGTCGTCGGCTACGGCTTCAACTCCAACGGCCGCTACGGGCAGGGCGGCCTGATCCGCGAGCGTTTTGCCTCGCGCATCCTGGAGGCCGATCCGAAATCGCTGCTGAACGCGGCCGGCGACAATCTCGACCCCGACAAGGTCTGGGCCGCGATGATGACCAACGAGAAGCCGGGCGGTCACGGCGAGCGCTCGGTCGCGGTCGGCACCATCGACATGGCGGTGTGGGATGCGGTCGCGAAGATTGCGGGCCAGCCGCTGTTTCGCCTGCTGGCTGAGCGTCACGGCGTCAAAGCCAATCCGCGCGTGTTCGTCTACGCTGCCGGCGGCTACTACTATCCCGGCAAGGACCTCTCGATGCTGCGCGGCGAGATGCGAGGCTATCTCGATCGCGGCTACAACGTCGTGAAGATGAAGATCGGCGGTGCTGATATCGAGGACGACCGCACCCGCATCGAAGCGGTGCTGAAGGAAATCGGCAAGGACGCGCAGCTCGCCGTCGACGCCAACGGCCGCTTCGATCTCGAGACCGGCATCGCCTATGCCAAGATGCTGCGGGATTATCCCTTGTTCTGGTACGAAGAAGTCGGCGATCCCCTGGATTACGCGCTGCAGGCAGCCCTCGCCGAATTCTATCCGGGCCCGATGGCAACAGGCGAAAACCTGTTCAGCCACCAGGATGCCCGCAATTTGATTCGCTACGGCGGCATGCGCCCCGACCGCGACTGGCTGCAATTCGATTGCGCGCTGTCCTACGGCCTGTGCGAATACCAGCGCACGCTGGAGGTGCTGAAAACTCATGGCTGGTCGCCGAGCCGCTGCATCCCCCACGGCGGCCACCAGATGTCGCTCAACATCGCAGCCGGCTTAGGCCTTGGCGGCAACGAGAGCTACCCCGACCTGTTCCAGCCCTATGGTGGCTTCCCCGACGGCGTCCGCGTCGAGAACGGCCACATCACCATGCCGGAGCTGTCAGGCATCGGCTTCGAAGGCAAGTCGGATCTCTACAAGGAGATGAAGGCGCTGGCGGAGTAGGGGGCGCGACGGCCACGCCATGCTTTCCGCTGTCATGCCCCGGCTTGACCGGGGCATCCAGTACGCCGTGGCGAATGTGGCGAGAGCGAGCGCTTCAACGGAGGCCTCTGGAATACTGGATCGCCCGGTCAAGCCGGGCGATGACACCGAGATTGTGGACGAACCAACGCAATCAGCCGAGGTCGTCCCTTACGACAGTCGCATATCCAACAGCCGCCGCCCTTCGCCCTTCAAGAGCTTCTTCACCGCGCTCGAGGCCACGACTTCGCCGTCATTGGCGTAGGCTTCGTGGTTCTTCTCGATGTCGTCGAGGCGGTAGAGGTAGTTGACCATCACGCCGGCGGACTCGCGCACGCCCTTCGGCGAGAGATCGCCTAACCAATTGATGCGCTCGAGGCGGGCGCCATTGCCGAGATGGAAGCGCGCGACGGAGTCGATCAGCTTGCCTTTGGGTGTGCGCGCCTTCAGGAAATAGTGCGCCGCGAGCGGTTCGATCACGCCACGTAGCAGTGTCGTTGTCTCGGGGTTCTCGAACCATTTGGGATCGTCGAGGCGCTTCAGGATCTCGCGGTCCTCGTCCGACAGCGGCAAATCCTTGTCCTGCTTCACCCATGGCATGAAGCCCGGCACCGGCGACAGCGTCACGAAATTGTCGAGCTTGGGCAATTCGCGGCGCAGCTCCTCCACCACCTGCTTGATCAGGAAGCTGCCGAAGGAGATGCCGCCCAGACCGCGCTGGGTGTTGGAGATCGAGTAGAACACGGCGGTACGGGCGCGCTCGATCGGGACGGATGGGCGATCGACCGCGAGCAGCGGCGCGATCGCGCCGGGGATCGTCTCGGTCAACGCGACCTCGACGAAGATCAGGGGCTCGTCCACCATCGCGGGATGGAAGAAGGCGTAGCAGCGGCGGTCGACCGGATCGATGCGGCGGCGCAGATCGTCCCAGTCGCTGATCTCGTGCACGGCCTCATAACGGATGATCTTTTCGAGGATGTTGGCCGGGGTCGACCAGTCGATCCTGCGCAGCACGAGAAACCCCCTGTTGAACCATGACGAGAGAAGATGCGAAACGTCGCGATCGAGTGCGGCGAGATCGGCGTGCCTGTTCATCATGTCGAGCAGGTCGGCGCGCATCTTGACGAGATCGCCGGTGCCGCCGGGTGCGCGGTTGAGGCGGCGGATCAGCTCCTGCCGGCGCGGCTCGGAGGCGAAGTGCAGGGCGCTGGCATCCTCGTCGGCCGGCTTGGCGCGCCATGTCTCGATCGCCTTGGACAGGCGTTCCCGATCCGGGCCGAAATCGCGCACCAGGGCTTCGAAAAAGGCGCGACGTCCCGCCGCATCCAGGTCCTGGTAGATGTCGAGCACCTCACGCGCCATGGCGGTGCCGGAAGCTTCACCCCGGCCCGACAGCAGCGCGCCACAGAGCTCGATCAGCCCATCGGCGTCCGGCTTGGTGTCGGCAGAATCCCCGCGGCGAAGCAGCGTGCGGCCGCGCTCGGAGATGGTAGTAAGTAAGTCGGAGAAGAAGGCGTTGGCCATCGGGGCTTTCGTGTCGGGTTTGTGCGGTGCGGGAATCTTACACGGGATTTGGGCGGAATCCGATCACAATCAAGCGGGGGATTTTGGCAAGTTTAGCGGGGCTATGCGCCCCAAGTGAGTTGTCATGCCCCGGCTTGACCGGGGCATCCAGTACGCCGCAGCTTTTCGCTTCTAGCCGCGCCGTCTCGGAGTACTGGATCGCCCGGTCAAGCCGGGCGATGACACCGAGTGTGTGGCAAACTCCGTCGGCGTCCGTCCCGTCACCTGACGGAACGCGGCCGAAAACGCCGGTACGCTGGCATAGCCGAGCTGGGTCGCGAGCTGCTTCACGGACACATTGGCATCGGTGGACAGCCGCTGGATCGCCGCCGCAATCCTCGCACGCTGGCACCAGCTCTTGAAGCTCAGCTGCGTCTCTGTCGAAAACAGCCGCGACAGTGTGCGCGCGGAGGTTCCGACCTCGCGCGCCAGCGCGTCGATGTCGTGCAGGCCGGTGGGATCGTCGAGCACGATCATGGCCGCGCGCCGGCAGCGCGGCTCGTGTGGCAGCGGCACGAAGGTCGCGGAATCCTCGGCCCGGACCAGTTCCAGCATCACTAGCCGAACCAGCAGATCGGTCCGCTCCTCGGTATTTTGCGCGTCGAACAGCGCGAGGATCGCCTGGTTCAGCAGCGGCGACACCCGCACCACGAATTCCTTGGTCAGTCCCTCATGGCGCTGCGCGCGCTTCAGCCAGGCCAAGTCGAAATACAGCGTCCGCATCTCGATGTCGGCGAGCAGATCGATGGCGTGCTGGAGCCCGGCGGGGACCCAGACCGCGCGGTCCGGCGGCACCAGCCAGCGCCCTCCGGGCGTCGTCACCTGCATGGTGCCCCTGGCGGCATAGATCAGCTGTGCCTCGCGGTGCATATGCGGATCGATCCGCATGCCCTTGGGATAGTCGCGTGCGACCAGATGCACGCCCGCGGGCGAGCGATGATTGCTCCGGACCGCCCGGAGGATTGGCGTCTCGACGACAGTCATTGGCAGCATCCCGTCATGCCCAAGACATATAACTCATTTCGGAGCAGGAGAGGATTCCCATGAACAGCCCCAGCCGGGTGATCAGTTTCGTCAACGCGGGCCATTTCATCGACCATTACGCGATGCTGATTTTCGCCGCCGCGGTGATCATCATGGGACCGGCGCTCGGCATGGCCTATTCGGAACTCCTGCCTTACGCGACGCCGGGCTTCGTCGCCTTCGGCGCGGGCTCGCTGCTCACCGGCTGGCTCGGCGACCGCTGGAGCCGTCGCCACATGATGCTGATCTTCTTCGTCGGCATCGGCGCCTCCATGATCTCGGTTGGCTTCGTGCAGACCCCGGCCCAACTCGGCGCGGCGCTGTTCGCGATCGGCATTTTTGCCTCGATCTATCATCCCGTCGGCACTGCCATGATCGTCTCCTACGCTGACAGGCTCGGCCGCGAGATGGGCATCAACGGCGTCTGGGGCAATCTCGGCGTCGCTTCGTCGGCGCTGGTCACCGGCGTGATCGGCCAGTATCTCGGCTGGCGCTTCGCCTTCATCGTCCCCGGCATCGTCACCATCCTGATCGGCATCGCGTTCGCGACGATGGTCGTTCACGAGGACCGCAAGGGCTCGAAGCAGGCGGCAGCGCAGGCGCGGGTCGCCAAGCAGGACATGTGGCGCGTGATCCTGTCGCTGCTGATCGTGGTGATCGCGATCTCCACGACGTTCAACGCCGTCACCGTGGCGCTGCCAAAGCTGTTCGCGGAGCGGCTTGCCGATCTCACCAAAAGCCCGGCGCTGCTCGGCGTCATCGCGGCCTGCGTCTACGTGTTCGGCGCGATGACGCAGTATACGATCGGCCGGCTGCTCGACCGCTATTCGCTGAAGACAGTGGCGCTGCCGCTGTCCTTCATGCTGGCGCCGTTCCTGTATCTCGCCGCGAGCCTGTCCAATCTGCCGCTGATCCTGGTCTCGATCGGCATCGTCATGGGCGCGTTCGGACAGGTCACGGTCAACGACGCCATGGTCGGCAAATACACCAGCGAGGAATGGCGCTCGCGCGCCTATGCCGTGCGCTATTTCATCGGCTTCACCGCGGCCGGCGCCTCGGTCGGCCTGGTCGCCTGGCTCTACGAGCAGGGCGGCTTCGTCACCATGCTGCATGCCTTCGCCGCACTCTGCCTGCTCGCGATCGCAGCCGCGATCATTCTCCCGCGCGAGATCAGGACACCGCAGGCGGTGTGAGGGATCGGCGTGAGGCGCGCGCCCGTTTCAATCCCGTCATTGCGAGGAGCGTAGCGACGAAGCAATCCAGAATCTTTCGGCGGACGGATTCTGGATTGCTTCCGCCTTCGCTAAAGGTTCGGCTGTCAAGTCGCCGCGCCCGCAATGACGTGGGAGTGGCGGCGGCTCGCGTAGTCTGCCGATGATGCCATCATGCCAGTGTTTTGCCCGACGGGGCAAGCATTTTCGGCAAAGCGAAATTAGATTTCGGCAAAGACGAAATTTTCTCCAGTCTTTTCAACCTCATCTCTACTGTGCATGGGGTTGTTTTCGCGTTTTTTTGTTGAGGCCCCTTACCCGCCGCGAAGTCAAGGAACTCCTGTTGCCTGCCGCGGGTTCTATCCCCGTCATCCCGGCACCTCGCCGGGGCAGATGAAGGGGTAAAATTCCTGCATGCAGTGGAGCCTGCTCCGACCGGTCGGCCTTGTCCCCGCGGCGCTTGTCCTCACCACCGTTGCGGCCAGCGCCGAGGGCGGCAAATCGGCCGGTCCCTCGGAATTCCTGCTGGTGGCCCAGATCGTGCTGTTGATCGCGGTCGGCCGCGGTCTCGGCGAGATCATGCAGCGCCTCGGCCAGCCCTCGGTGATCGGCGAATTGCTCGCCGGCATCCTGCTCGGTCCCTCGCTGTTCGGTTGGGTCTGGCCTGACGCACAGCAGGCAATCTTCCCCAAAACGCCCGAGCAGAAAGCGATGATCGACGGCATCGCGCAGTTCGGCATCCTGCTGCTGTTGCTGCTGACCGGCATGGAGACCGACCTCAAGCTGGTCAGGAAGGTCGGCAAGGCCGCGATCGCGATCTCGATTGCCGGCATCCTCGTGCCCTTTGCCTGCGGTTTTGCGCTCGGCGAATTCCTGCCAGATGCGCTGTTGCCGAATCCGCAAGCCCGCCTGGTTGCGTCGCTGTTCATGGGCACGGCGCTGTCAATCTCCTCGGTGAAGATCGTCGCGGTGGTTGTGCGCGAGATGAACTTCATGCGCCGCAATGTCGGCCAGATCATCGTCGCCACCGCCGTCATCGACGACACCATCGGCTGGATCATCATCGCCGTCATCTTCAGCCTCGCTTCGCACGGCGCGCTGGATATCGCCTCGGTGGCGAAAGCTGTGCTGGGCACGCTGGCCTTCCTCGCGATTAGCTTCACCATCGGCCGCCGCATCGTGTTCCAGCTCATTCGATGGGCCAACGACAATCTCGTCAGCACCGCCCCGGTCATCACGGTGATCCTGCTGCTGATGTGCGCGATGGCGCTGGTCACGCATCTGATCGGCGTCCACACCGTGCTCGGTGCCTTCGTCGCCGGCATTCTGGTCGGGGAGTCCCCGATCCTGACGCGGCAGATCGACGAGCGGCTGCGCGGGCTGATCTCGAGCTTCTTCATGCCGGTGTTCTTCGGTTTGGCCGGCCTGAGCGCCGACCTCACGGTGCTGCGCGATCCCCATCTGCTGATGCTCACCGGCCTGCTGGTCGTGATCGCCAGCGTCGGCAAGTTCGGCGGCGCCTTCGTCGGCGGAACCGTGGGCGGGCTGAACACAAGGGAGTCGCTGGCCCTCGCAAGCGGGATGAACGCGCGCGGCTCGACCGAGGTGATCATCGCCACCATCGGTCTTTCGATCGGCGTGCTCAGCCAGAACCTGTTCACGATGATTGTGACCATGGCGATCGTGACCACGATGGCGATGCCGCCGATGCTGCGCGCCGCGCTGGCAAAGCTGCCGATGAACAAGGACGAGCAAGAGCGCCTGGAGCGGGAAGAATTCGAGAAGCGCGGCTTCGTCGGCAATCTCGAACGCCCCTTGCTCGCCGTGGACGAGAGCGTGAACGCCACCTTCGCTGCCCACATCGCCGGCCTGATCGCCGGCATGCGCGGCTTGCCAATCACCGTGCTGCACATCGGCAAGCGCGCCAAGGATCAGGAGAAGGGCCGCGATGAAGAGGAAAGCGCGGAAACCGTGGTGAAGAAGGCCGCCGAGATCGTATCGGCCCATGGCGATGGCGATGTCGGCAGCGTCGACGTCGTCACCCGGGCAAGGCGTGCGGAGCTCGGCGAGTCCATCGCCGACGAAGCGCGCAAGGGCTTCGATCTTCTGGTCATCGGCGTCGACAAGGTTGCTGCCGCCAAGGATCGCTTCGATCGGAGGATCGAGGACATCGCAGCGAAGTTCGAGGGACCGCTCGCGGTCGTGGCGGCCAAGGGCAAGCACCTGAAGCAGCCGACGCCCGAGGCGCTCAACATCCTCGTTCCGGTCTCCGGCAGCGGCGTCTCCAAGCGCGGCGCCGAGGTCGCGGTCGCGCTGGCGCAGGCGGGATCAGGCTCGCTCCGGGTGATCTATGTCGCGACGACGCGCGACAAGGGCGCGCAGCGCGGCGCCTCGCGTGGTCTGAACCAGGAGGCCGGCATCCTGAAGGACGCCAGCGATCTCGCCGCCCGTTACGAGGTCGACATCACCACGACCTTGCGCGCGAACCGGGCGCCTGAAGCGGCGATCCTGCGCGAGATCGAGACCACCGCCGTCGATCTCGTGGTGATGGGGGTCGATCGCATCCAGGCCGATCATCTCTCCTTCGGCGGCGTCGCCGACGCCGTGCTCAGGCAAGCGAAGGTGTCGGTGCTCCTGGTCTCGAGCGGGGAGGCGCGGCCGACGTCCACGGAGAAAGCCTAGGATTTCACTTCGGCCACTGCCACCGCCTTCGGCGTTTTCTTCGACGCACGCCAGTTCTCGAAGCGCTGCACCACCACGAAGAACGCCGGCACGAACAGCACCGCGAGGCAGGTCGAGGCCAGCATGCCCGAGAACACCGTGATGCCGATCGACTTGCGCGCGCTGGCACCGGCGCCGGTCGCGATCACCAGCGGCACCACGCCGAGGATGAAGGCGAACGACGTCATCAGGATCGGGCGGAAGCGGGCGCGCGCAGCTTCGACCGCGGATTCCAGCACCGGCTTGCCATCGCGGCCGTGCAGCTCGAGCCCGACCTCGACGATCAGGATGGCGTTCTTGGCCGACAGCGCGATCAGCAGGATCAGGCCGATCTGGCAATAGAGGTTGTTGTCGATCTTCAGTGCGTTGAGGATCAGCATGGGGCCGAGCAACGACAGCGGCACCGCCAGGATTACCGAGATCGGCGCGTACCAGCTCTCGTACTGGCCGGCGAGCACGAGATAGACCAGCAGCATGGCGAGCCCGAACACCCAGTAGATCTGGTTGGAGACGGCCTTCTCCTGATAGGACATCGCGGTCCATTCGAAGCCGGTGCCCGGCGGCAGCGTCTTGTCCGCGATCTCCTCCATCAGCTTCAGCGACTGGCCAGAGGAGTAGCCCTGCGCCGGCAGGCCGATCACGGTCGACGATGGATAGAGATTGTAGAGGCTGATCAGCGACGGGCCGGTGGCGGGCGTGATCGTGGCAACCGTGCCGATCGGGATCATGTCGCCGTTCGAGTTGCGCACCATCATGTTGGCGATGTCGCGCTCGGTGACGCGGAAGGCGGGATCGGCCTGGGTGTAGACCTGGAACACGCGGCCGAACTTGTTGAACTGGTTGACATAGGACGAGCCGAGATAGGTCGAGAGCGCCGCGAACACCTGGTCCGTCGTCACGTGCAGCGTCTGGGTCTTGATGCGGTCGATCTCGACGTTGAATTGCGGCACCGAGGAGCGGAACGAGGATTGGACGCGCTGCAGCGCGCTCTGGCTCTGGCCATTGCTGACCATCGCGCCCGTGATGGCCTGGAGCTTGGCGAAATCGCTGTTGCCGTCGCGCAGCTCGACCTGCATCGAGAAGCCGGCCGCGTTGCCGATGCCCTGGATCGGCGGCGGCGGCAGCACCAGCGTGCGCGCTTCCATGATGGCCGCGAGCTTGTCGTTCAGCCCGTAGACCAGTGAGCGCAGATCCTCGCCCGGTCCTTTGCGCGCGTCCCAATCTTTCAGGATAATGTAGGCGACGCCGGCATTGGCAAGGCTGGCGCTGTTGTCCAGCGCGGAGATGCCGGCGATGGTGATGACTTGCTGGACTCCGGGCGTGTCCTTGATCAGCTCGCTCGCTCTGTCGAGCACCTTCTGGGTCCGTTCCAGCGCGGCACCGTCAGGCAGTTGCACGGCGGCGATCAGGTAGCCCTGGTCCTCGATCGGCAGGAAGCCGGTCGGTACCCGGGACAGCCCGTAGCCGCCGATCCCGATCAGCACCAGCGCGATCGCGACCGAGATCGTGCTGTTCCTGCACAGCACGCCGATCAGTCGGATGTAGCCGCGCTCGACGCGGTTGTAGACCGCGTTGAAGCCGCGATAGAAGAAGTTGCGCTGCTCCGGCGGCACCGTCGGCCGCAGCCAGAGAGCGCATTGCGTCGGCTTCAGCGTCGCCGCGTTGATGGCGGACAGAAGCGCGGTCGCCGCGATCACCAGCGCAAATTGCGAATAGATGCGGCCGGTGAGCCCGGCGAGGAACGACGCTGGCAAAAACACCGAGATCAACACCAGCGTGATGCCGACGATCGGCGCGAACAGCTGGTCCATCGCCTTGATCGCGGCGTCATGGCCGTTCATGCCCTGCTCGATGTTGTGGGCCGCGCCTTCCACCACGACGATGGCATCGTCGACGACGATGCCGATCGCTAGCACGATCGCGAACAGCGTCGACATGTTGATGGTGAAGCCGAGCGCGGCCATGGCGGCGAAGGCGCCGATGATGGTCACCGGCACAGTGGTCGCCGGCACCAGCATCGCGCGCCAGTCCTGCAGGAACACCAGGATCACGACCAGCACCAGCAGGCCGGCCTCGATCAGCGTCATGTAGACCTCGTGCACCGAGGCCTGCACGAATTTGGTGGTGTCGAACGGCGTGTCGTACTTCATGCCCTGCGGGAAGGCCTTGGCGAGCTGCGCCATCTTCTTCTCGACAGCCTGCTCGACCTGGAGTGCGTTGGCGCCGGGTGACTGGAACACGCCGATGCCGGTGGCAGGCTGCTTGTTGAGCGAGAAGATCTGGCTGTAGGTCTGCGCGCCCAATTCGACCCAGCCGACGTCGCGCACCCGCGTGACGTCGCCGCTGGTGCCTGATTTGACAATGATGTTCTCGAACTCGGTGGTATCGTCGAGCCTGCCGTTGACGTTGAGGGTGTACTGGAACGCCTGACCCGGCGGCGTCGGCGGTGCGCCGACCTGGCCGGCGGAGACCTGCTGGCTCTGCTGCTGGATCGCCTGGATGACGTCCTGCGGCACCAGGCCCCGGACCTGCAGCTTGTTCGGATCGAGCCACACCCGCATCGAATACTGGCCGGCGCCGAACACGGTGACGTTGCCGACGCCGGGCAGGCGCGAGAGTTCGTCGCGGAGGTTGATGGTGGCGTAGTTGCTCAAATAAAGGCTGTCGAACGTCTTGTCGGGCGAGGTCAGCGTCACGAACAGCAGGATCGACGTCGACCGCTTCTGTACGGTGACGCCCTGGTTCTGCACCGACTGGGGCAATTGCGACAGCGCGCTGGAGACGCGGTTCTGCACCAGCACTTGCGCGAAGTTCAGGTCGGTGCCGATCTTGAAGGTCACGGTCAGCGTATAGGTGCCGTCGGAGCCGCTGTAGGACTGCATGTAGAGCATGTCCTCGACGCCGTTGACCTGTTGTTCGATCGGCAAGGCAACTGTGTCGATCACGGTCTTGGCGCTGGCGCCGGGATAGCGTGTGGTGACCTGCACTGTCGGCGGCACCACGTCGGGATATTGCGCGATCGCGAGGTTGAACAGCGCGACGCCGCCGATCAGGATCATCAGCAGCGCGATGACGTTCGAGAGGACCGGCCGCTCGATGAAGAACTTTGAGATCATGGCAGGCGCTCCTACTTACTTGGCAGACGCCTGCGGCTGCTCGATCTTCGTCACCTGCGGCTCGATCTTCTGGCCCGGAATCACCCGCAGCAGCCCTGCGATCACCACGCGATCATCCGGCTTCAAGCCGCTTTCGATCACGCGCAAACCGTTGTCCACGGGACCGATCTGCACCTTGCGCTGCTCGACAACGTTGTCGCCATTGACGACGAGGAGATAGCGGCCGCCCTGATCGCTGCCGAGCGCGGTGTCGGGCACGAGCAGGGCGTCCTTCTCCTGAGTGAAGGGCACGCGAACGCGGACGAAATAGCCGGGCAGCAGCACCCGCTTGTCGTTGGGGACAAGGCCCCGCACTGCGAGCGTGCCCGTCGACTGGGTGAGGGTCGGGGCGACATAGTCAAGCTTGCCCTCATGCGGATAACCGGCCTCGGTCTGCAAACCGACTTGAATCGGAAATTGCTTCATGTCTGCGGCGGTGAGCCCGCGGCGGGCGGCCTCGGCACGGATGCGCAGCACGTCCTGCTCGTTGACGGTGAAATTCACATAGATCGGGTCCATCGCGACGATGGACGCGAGTTGAGTTGGAGAGGAGACGCCGACGAGTTCGCCGACCGAGACCATGTGAGCGCTGACGATGCCGTCGAAAGGCGCGGTCACGTTGGTGTAGCCGTAGTTGACCTGGGCGAGCTTGGTGTTGGCCTCGGCCTGCTGGAGATTGGCCTGCGCGTTATCGCGCGTCGATGTCGAGGTGTCGAGCGTGGCCTGCGAGACGGCCTGGCGCTGCACCAGCTCAGCCTGCCGTTTGTAGTCGGCTTCCGCCTGCCGGACTGAGGCCTGCGCGCCGGCCTCGGCCGCCCGCGCCTGGTCGAGCTTGAGCTTGTAGGTCTCGGGCTCGATCGTGAACAGCTGGGTGCCCTGCTTGACGAAGGCGCCGTCCTGGTAGTCGATCGATTGCAGGAATCCCTGCACGCGCGCGACGAGATCGACATTCTTGAACGGCGCGGTGTTGCCGGTGGCCTCGACATACCGCGTCACCGGGCGCTGCACCGGCGCGGCGACGTCCACCTTGGGCGGCGGCGGAGCGACGAAACTGTTCTTGTCCTCGCAGCCGGCGAGCGCGGCCACGGCCATCGCGGCGGCCAGTGCCTGCCCGACATGTCTCCACGCTTCGTTGCGCCGTGCGGGAGATGCGGGATTCGCGCAGGTCATTCGGTGGCCCCCGGTTGCTGTCTATCGAGGCGGGAGGCTACCAACAAATGCCCGGACGTGGAACACCATAGCCATGGCAGTCGTCGGCCTTGCGCTGCGGACCGCGCTGTGGCCTTTGGCAGTTTTGCCATCACAAACCGCTTTTTATCGCGCACCCGATCGACCAGAACTATGTCACAGGCCGAGCGACGGCGCGCGAAGCGGTCGGGACGAACAAGAGAAGAATACAAGAAGAAAAGGTCGGGAGATCATGACATGCCCACGTCGGTCCTTAAGTCGGTCCTTGCCGGCCTCATTCTCGCAGCGGCGGTCGTCATGCCCGCGCTAGGCGATGGACTTAAGGACGAGATCGCACCGACCGGCAAGCTGCGGGTCGCGATTGCGATCAGCCTGGCTGGCGGCGCGTTCTGGTCCACCAAGACCGGAGACGGCTATGCCGGCGTGCCGGTCGATCTCGGCAGGGAGATGGCCGGGCAACTCGGCGTGCCCGTTGAATATGTCGTGTACCAGAATTCAGGGCAGATCACTGACGCGGCATCGAACGGCAACTGGGACGTCACCTGGTTGCCCAAAGATCCTGAGCGCGAGAGCAGGATGATGTTCGGCCCGATCTACGAGGTCGCGGACGCCACCTACATCGTCAAATCAGGCTCGAACGTCACCAATTTCGCCACGCTCGATCAGGGGGGCATCAAGGTCGCGGCCGTGAACGCCACGACCACGATGCGCGGCGCGGCCGCGCATCTGAAGAATGCGAAGGTCACGGGCTATCAGACCTATGACGAGATCTTCGGCCTCCTCAGCAGCGGCCAGATCGATGCGTTTGCGCTGTCGCGCGACCAGCTCAACAAGATGGCGCAGAAGATCCCGGGCACGCGCGTGCTCGACGAGACCTTCAAGAAGACCGTCACGGCGGTCGCTGTACCGCTCGGCCACCCCCAAGCGCTGACCTTCGTCACCAAATTCATGAACGAGGCGGTGACGAATGGCACCTTGCGCAAGGCCTACGACAGCAATGGCCTGAAGGACGCGCCGATCCGCACCGAATAGGACGGCGGCGCAGGATGACTGCGCCGCGCTCCGGCCCTACGGCTCCGCGGTGCGGATGCCCGCGGGGCTCACTTGCATCTTGAGCGTGGATGTCTTGTTCAGCGCCTTGCCATCGAACGAGAAGGCGATCAGCTCGTTTTCGACCATGCACTGGGCCACGACATATTTGGACTCCTTGGACCACACCATGCCCTGGCACCAATGGCCGATCTTCGCTTCCGTCACCGGCGTAAGGTCAGTGCCCGAAATCTTGTAGACCTTGAGCAGGCCGAAATCGTTGAAGAACGGCGACGCCGACGGCTTGTTCGAACCGTTCATGACGGTCACGGCCACGTAGTTGCCGTCCGGGGACATCTTCACGGCTTCCGGCGTCTGCCCGACGGTGACTGTCGTGACGACGCGGATCGGTTTCGCCGTCATGTCGATCAGGCTGATCGAGTCGTTGTCGCCGCTGCTGGCGCCGACATTGCCGACGATGGCGGCGGCGCTGCCGGTGACATCGATGTCGTAGGGGCGGATGCCCGCGGAGAGATCGCGCTTGGCGTACTCGACCTTGCTCCCGTCCACAGTCAGAAGCGAGATCTTGCTGTCTCCGTCGCGCGTGACCAGCGCGGTCGCGCCGTCATGGGAAAAGACCGCGTGGCTGGGGCCTGATTTGGCGTCGCCGAGCTAGATCTTGCCGACGGGCGCAAGCGTGCCCCCGCTGATGGTGAAGACCGAGACCGTTCCTTCGCTGCGGTTCGCAACCAGCGCCAGCGTGCCCGCGCGGTTGATCGAAACGCCGGCAGCGCCCGCGCCGGCTTGCAAGGTCGCCAGTACTTTGGGCGGCGTGGATTTCAGGTCGATGACCGAAAGCTTGTCGTCGGGCACCGTCTTGGTCGGATCCGCGGGATCGAGCTTCATCGCGCCGGTAACGAGGGCGAACGCGCCATCCGGCGCAATTGCCACGCTCGGCGGCGGTCCGACGACGCTGGCCGGGGCGGGCACCTCGCCTAGAAGTTTCAAGGCACCGTCGGTGAAGTCGATGACGCTCACCGTGTCCGGCAGTGGTTGCTTGCGCACCAGGGCGCTGCCGTTCTCGAGCACCATCTTGCCGTCATTGGCCGTGACGACGATCTCGGCGTGCGCGGCGAAATTGGCGAGGCCCGCCAGGGATGTTGAGATCAAAGCACATGCGGCACGGCGCGTGCGCTTGCGAAGAGCGGCTGTCATATGTCCCCCCGAGATTTGTTCTTGTCCGGAGAAGCTAAATGCACCGGGCGCAGGACGCAATGACCAGGTGGCGAGCGTTTGCCTTTGAAGACGCCGACGGACGGCTACAAGGCGGGAGCTAGCCTCTCAGTCGCGTGCCACGCGGCGAGGCCCCTCAGCGTGGCTTGATCTCCGCGTATTTCGCCATCGCCTTCTCGAACTTCCGCTTGAACAGCCACATCGCGCCAAGGATTTCCCGGAAGCTTGCCGAGGTGCGCGCCCGGTCGGCCTGTCCGAATGCGAAGATGCTGTTGTTGCGCAGGTGCTTCATGATCGTCGGACTGGACACCCTGTAGTTCAGGAGATCGCCGGACCTGAGCGCCGCCCGCGTCGGCGTGGGAACGATCTGGATCAGCTCGAACAGCTTCATTTGGTCGATCGGGTCGGGCAGCGTCTTCACGATTCCTGGGATCTCCCGGAAAATATCCGCATGCGCGTTCATCAGGCCGTCGCGCACGTTGGTCCAGTGATTGAAGCGATGATCGGTGCCGCGGGCCCGCGCCTCCTCCTTGTCGTCGCGCGCGCTCAACCCGGGATCGGCGGCCGCGATCTCGCCCTTGATGGCGTCCCATTTCCTATGGCCGTTGCGGTCCTCGGACGGGCCGGTCTGGAAGCTGCCCATATAGGTGTTCGAGCGCCCGTTGCGGACGTTCTGCTTGCCGTTGGTCTCGGCGAAGAACAGCCCCAGACTGATCCGGCCCGCGGCTTCGGCGTGGTCAGGCGCCAACCCCTTGGCGCGTGCGATCGCGACCGCGAGATCCACCACGTCCTTGAACGGTGTCGCCGAGTTCTGCGCGCCGGCCGGCGGCGCTTCCATGATCTCGAACAGCTTTGAGTATTCGTCCACCAGCGGTTCGATGTCGGCATCGAAATAGGCCGGCGGGATCTCGAACTTGTTGGGCCTGCCGGTCCGCGACGGCATGACGTCGGTGAGATCCTTGTAAGCACTGATCACGGCGACGCGTGCCAGATAGAGCGCCTGGCCCGGCAGGTTCGGCAGCGGCTGTTTGGCGTCGATCTGGCGGCGCCGCTCGGAGAGAATCGCTTTGAAATCGCCGAGCGCACGCTCGTAGGTCGCAACCGCCTCCGATTGCCTGGCCGTGAGCGTTTGCGCCAGGCTCGGGACGAAGGTCGCAAGGATCAGCCCAAGCGCCGTTATGACTGCGGCGGCGCGATGTCGTGCTCTCATGGCCGGTTCCCTGGGCCTGTCGATTCGATGGCCAAGGGGATCGTAAGCATCGGAGGCGAGGGCTGGCGAGCGGCAAATCCCACTCGGCCCGAATTCGCGGCCTCACGCCGCTTGGTAATCCGGCGCGGAGGCGAGAAACCGCGCATAGGCGTCCGCGTCCGGCGGCCGGAAGTGGCCCGCGAGCCCGCCGCGCTTCTGCTCCTTGGCGCCGATGTCGGCCATCAGCTCGTCGAAGTGACGGTAGTGATAGGGCGCGACGCAGAGGCCGCCATAGACGCCCGCAGCCGGCCGTTCGACCCGCTTGAAGTGCAGCATCATCTCGATGTTGTCGCGCATCTGTTGCGCGGTCGGCTGGCGTGCGAGCTGTCCGTCGGCGTAACGGACCAGCCAGTTGGCGGCGAGGTCGGCGCAGAGCACGGTGCAGAACGAGGAGTTGAAACCGACGAAACCGAGCTCCGGCAGGTCGGGATTGGCGATCAGGCGATAGAGCCGGTACTGCCCATCCGCATCGACCAGTTTTGCCTGGTACGCGGCGGGCAGGAATGGCACGCCGAGCTTGTAGCCGATCGCGAGCACCGCGACATCGGCCGCCACGCGCTCGCCGCCGCTCATCACGATGGTGTCACCGTCGTAATGATCGAAGCTGCCGAACACGGCCTTGATGCGGCCGTCGGCTACCATCGGATGGAAGCCGGGTGTTGCGATCGGCACCGAGCAGTTGACTCCGTCCTCGATCCGCTCCTTCGGCACCATGTTGCATTGCTTCAGCTTGAGCTGCGCCTTCAACAGGCTTTCCAGCCCGCGCCAGTTTGCCCAGACGAACGGTGCTGCGATGCGATGCGCAAGGCGCGACATCGCGCCGATGCCCCAGCCCGGAAACATCTCCTCCTGCGCACGGATGTAGAGGATGCGCTTGAAGTTCACGAGACCGCCGATGAAATAAGGAATGCGCCAGACCGGCTCGCGCATCACGATCGTCACCTCACGCGCGCCCGCTTTCACGGCGTTCACCGCGATGTCGGTTGCCGATTTCGATCCGCCGAGCACGACGACGCGCCGTCCTTTCACCACTTGAGGATCGTTGTATTTCGATGAATGCAGGATCTGCCCGCCCTGTGCTAGAAAGCCGTCTTCGCCTGGGCAGTGCAGCTCCCGCGGCTCGTTGAACTGTCCGGTGCAGACCGCGACGAAGTCGAAATCCTCAGCTGTGCTGGCGCCGCTCTTGTCCGAGAGCGCGAGCGTCCAGCCTGGTCTGCCGTCGGCGCGTCGCGCCATGCCCGACACGCTGGTGTTGAAACGCAGCATACGGTCGAGGCCAAAAATTCGTGCGTAGTCGGCGAGGTAGGCGTGGACTTGCGATCCGGTCGGCCATTCCGGATAGGCTTCGGGCATGGCGCGGTCGGTGTAGCGGTAGAGCTCCTTCGGGCTCTGGGTCTGCACCTCCGGATAGGAGCGCGCCGGCTCCCAGACGCCGCCGAGATCGGCGCTGCGTTCAATGATGGTGACCCGGTGACCGCGGGTCGAGAACGCCTTTGCGGCGGCAAGGCCGGAGACGCCGGCGCCGATCACGCAGACATGCTTTGGGTTGACCATGGGATTGCTCGCGAGCTCGAATGTTCTGGGCACAGCAGGCCGCGTTCGGCCGCGCTGCGCCGCCGCTGGACCTGCGACGAAACAGAAATGGGAGTGGGGCGGCCGCCTAGTCGTTGGCTTCAGGCGGCAGGAAGTCGACCTCGTGCAGGGCCGAGATGCGCACGACCTCGGCGGGGTCGGCCAGATTGTGGAGCTGGTTGAACAGCGCCTCCAGCTTCTGCATCGGCGAGACCCAGAACAGCGCGCGGGCCGGCTTGTCGGACTTGTTGAAATAGCCGTGCGGGATGCCGCGCGGCAGGCGCACGAGATCGCCGGCGTTGGCCTTGACCCATTTGCCGTCGAGCTTGAGGTCGAGCGTGCCCTCCTGCACCAGGATGAATTCGTCCTGGGTCGGATGGATGTGCACTGGCACGAACTGGCCCGGCTCGCTGTTGGTCTCGAAGGCAAAGGTGGAATCGGTGACGGCCTTGGGAAAATAGACCTGGCCCAGAATATTCCAGGTCTTGCCGCCATAGCCCGTGCCGTTCGCGGTAATGCCCTTCTCGAGTGCAGTCATGGCTCGCCTCCATCGTGGATCCCGACGAGGGTGGAGCTTCGGTCAGGCGCGGGCTGCTGTCTATCCGCTAAACGAATCCGGACACGTCCTGTGCCGTGCGGCACGACGTTTTTGCGACAGGGCTCTTTCCGGGGACGGGGAACTATTATAGGTTTAAAATATTCCGTGATGCCAAGCGTGGTCGGCGATGTCCGCAGCCGAGCTGGAAATGAGCACGCCTCGATCCGCGGCCGAAAGGCTCGCGGCTTTCGCCCGCGTCACCACCGACGACGCCGACGAGGCGGCCGAGCAGGTCGGGCGCATCTTCTGCCCGCATGATCTGACGCCGATGCGGAGGTCGGGCTTCTCGGCCAGGCACAATTGTGCCGCCTTCGACGGCTTTTCCATCAACTATGTCGCCTATGGCGGATCCGTCACCATCGATCCCGGCTGCCTCGACCGCTTCTTCCTGGTGCAGATCCCGCTCGCCGGCACGGCCCGTATCCGCGCAGGTACCCGCGAACTCGACACAGCGCCGGAACGGACGGCGTCGCTGTTGTCGCCGACCATCCCGACCCGGATGATCTGGACCGAGTCGGCGCAAGCGATCCTGCTGCTCGACCGCCGCATGGTCGAGCAGCGCGCAGCGGCATTGTCGGGCAGGGCGACCGGCGCGGTCGAGTTCGACCCTACGCTCGACCTGAACGTGCCGGCCGCGCGCGGCCTCGCGGCGAAGCTCGTCGAGCTGATGATGCTCGCCGAAGGTCTCGGACCGTCCGGCAGGCTTTCACCGGTCGCGACCGCGGGCTGGCGCGAGGCGCTGCTTCATTACCTCCTCGACGGCCAGCGGCACGGCCTGTCCGACGCGATCAGAACGTTCTCGGGCCAGGGCGAGCGTCTGCCGCGCGCGCTGCACACTGCGCGGGACTGCCTCGCGGCGAATGCCTGCGAGCCGCTCGACGTTGCGCACCTCGCCTGTGAGTCCGGGATCGGCATCCGCGCGCTACAGCTCGGTTTCCGCCGTCATTTCGGCGTGTCGATCTCGCAGATGCTGCTCGACATGCGCCTCGCCAATCTCCACACCCGGCTCACGCAAGCCGAGCTGGACACTTCGATCACCGAGATCGCCTTCGATCTCGGCTTCACCCATCTCGGCCGCATGGCCGGCGCCTATCGCGAAAAATTCGGCGAGACGCCGTCAGCGACGCTGCGGCGGAAGATGAGCTGATGCGCCGGCGGCTTCCCGATGTCGGTTGGGGAGCGCGCGGCGCGAAGACGCGGCATCATTTGAACGTCGTCGCCTGAGTAACATCGCCCCAGCAATACTGATCGTCGCAGTCTTTTAGCTTGTCGTTGATTGACCATTCAACCATGCCACCCGCGTTGGAATTCGCAGCGGATGGCCTAGGTCTTCCGCGACCTTGTCGCGCCATCGCGTTCAGCCGCCTGCCTGCGCAGAAAGCCTTCGAGATCGGCCTGCACGGAATAGGGCGTCGGGATCGGATCGCCCGCGTCGTCGACAGCGGTGTCGAGAGAGCGGCGCAGCATGCGCGCGAGCTCGGCCTTGCGGTAGGGCTTTGTCAGAAGCGGTGCGCCCTTGGTGGCGCGCCCCTGCGCATGCGGGGCGTCGTAGGCATAGCCCGACGTGAAGAGCACCCGCAGCGAGGGGCGCGATGCCACCATCTCGTCGGCGAGCTCTCGTCCGTTCAAGCTGCCGGCCATCACGATGTCGGTGAAAAGCAGGTCGAAGGGCGTGCCTTCGGCCGCGATGGCCAGTGCCTCGGCTGCATTGGCGGCCGAGATGACCTTGTAGCCGAGGCTTTCGAGCTGAACCGTGACGTACTGGCGGACGTCGCGGTCGTCCTCGACACAAAGAATGGTTTCCGTCCCGCCCACGACCTTGCGCTCGTCATAGCCGGTGGGGCGAAGCGTGCTCGCCTCCGCCTTCGGCAGATAGATCGTGAAAGTCGTGCCGCGTCCTTCTTCGGAAGCGACCTTGATTCCGCCACCGGACTGCTTGATGAATCCGAACACCATGCTGAGCCCGAGCCCGGTGCCCTTCCCGATGTCCTTGGTCGAGAAGAAGGGATCGAAGATCCGCTCCAGAATGGCCGGCGGAATGCCAGTGCCGGTATCGCCTATCTCGATCTCGACATAGTCGCCGGCATAGCCGGCCCCGACCGCCACGGCCTCGCGGACGCCGAACACGACGTTGCGCGTCGTCAACGTCAGTCTGCCGCCGTCCAGCATCGCGTCGCGGGCGTTGATCGCGAGGTTGAGAAGCGCCGAGCTCAATTGGCCGCGATCGACGAGGGCGAGCCAAATGTTGCCGTCGAGCCGGGTCACGATCTCGATCTTCTTGTCGAAGGTTGCCAGCAGCAGCTTTGCGAGCTCTTCGAGCAGCTCGTTGATGTCGCTCTCGGCCGGCTTGAGCGCCTGCTTGCGGGCAAAGGACAACAGGCTCGACGTCAGCGCGGCGCCGCGATCGGCGGCGTCGCTGATCAGCTTGGTGATGGTCGCGAGCGGCGGATTATCCTTCACGGCGTCGGCGAGGATCTCGATCGTGCCCGTGATCACGGTGAGCATGTTGTTGAATTCGTGCGCAATGCCGCCGGTGAGCTGACCGATCGCCTCCATCTTCTGGGCCTGGATCAGCTGCTCCTCGGCGGCGCGCTTCTGGGTGACATCCTTGACGAAATTGTTGATGAGGGTGCGCCCCCCGATGTGGAGCGCCGTGCTGGAGGCCTCGATCAGGATCTCGTCGCCGTCCCGGTGCAGCAGGGTCGCTTCGAACCGGATGCCGATCGGCGTATCCGACAATTCCGGCAGCAGCCGCATCATGCGTTGCCTGAAGCCGTCGCGCAGCGGCTCGGCGATGAGGAGATTGACGACGTCCGTGCCGAGCGCCTCCTTGTGCGTCCATCCCGTCAGGGCCTCGGCCTGAAGGCTCCATTCCAGCACGATGCCGTTCTGGTCGGTCTGAACGAAGGCATCGAGCGCGGTCTTGATGACCGCTTGCGTCATCTGTGCGCTGGCCCGCGCCTGCTCGGTCAGTAGCGCGGCGGCCCGTTTTTCCTGCGCCGTTTCGATCGCGCGCGTGCACAGACGAGCGAGCAGGACCGCAATGGCGCCGCTTGCGAGCATGGCGACGATCTGGGCAATGCCGAACCCGGTTCCGGTCGCGGCATAGGAGACGAGGAGAGCCGCCGCGGTCACGATGACCTGCGCGGCCATCGCGAGTGTCAGAAGCCGCCTGAGTTTCATGGTCTCACACCAACGCGTCAGTGGCAGACCCTCGTGTCCGCCCTGTCAATGACCGGCTCCACGTGAGCTACAGATGTGAGCTACAGATTCCGCGCGGCAGCGTCGAGGGGCAATTTGCGGTGGTGCCGGGCTGGCGGCGCTTTCAACCTGCCGGCGAATCGGTCTGGCGCAGCGTCGTCACCCAGATCACGCGGGCCGTCTGCTGGGTCGGGTTGTCGAACATGTGCGGCACGATGCTCGGAAAGCGAAAGCTGTCGCCGGCGTCGAGCAGATGGGCCTGGTTGTCGAGCCACAGCCGCAGGCTGCCTGAGAGGATGTAGCCCGCCTTCTCGCCGGTGTGCTGCAGGAAGTCGGTGCCGGACGAGGCGCCGGGATTGAGCGTGAGCTCGTAGAATTCGAGCTGGCCTTTGTCTGCCGGCGTCAGCGCTTCCTTGACGACGCCGCTGGCGGTGAGCCGCAGCAGGCGCCGGCCGTTCTTGCGCACGATATAGCGCTGCACGTCGGCGGGATCGGTGGTCTCGAAGAAATAGGAGATGGGAACGTCGAGCGCGATGCTGAGCAGGCGCAGCGTGCGTATCGACGGCATGGCGCGCGCGCGTTCGAGCTGGCTGATCATGCCGTTGGAGAGGCCGGTCTTCTTGGCGACGTCCTGGATCGACAGGCCCGCGCGCTGCCGCAGCAGCCGCACGGTCTCGCCGAGGCGCTGGTCGACGGCATCGTCGGCTTCGGTCGGCGGGGCATCCTTCGGATCGTTGATCTCGCCGCGACCATCCATGTCGCTCTCCCATGCATCATCTCAGCCCGGACAATGACGTTCCGGAGCTTCAGTCGGAGTGAAAAGGTCGCGCATCCTAGCAATATGATTGACAGCTGTATTTAGTCGTGATGAACTTTTGATAGAAAATTTAGAAGCACTAAAGCCCATTCCTGTCCCTTTGCCGGGGTCTCGGGGCCCGGGAGACGGTGCCGCGTGCGACAACGGAGAGTGGTCATGGCGGACGACACCGGGAAGTTCGGCGTTGGGGCACTGCATCTCGGCAATCCGAATCGCCGTCAGATCTTTCAGCTCGGGGCCGGCGCCGCGGCGGGATGGACGCTATCGGGCAACGCATTTGCGCAGACAGAACGCCCGACCAATCCGCCGGACAAGCCGCGCGGACAGGTGATCGCGGCGCTGTCGCAGGAGCCGACGGTCTTTCATCCCCTGATGCCGGGCATCGAAGTCGATCAGGGCATCTGGTGGCAGGTGTTCTCGCCGCTCTGGTTCATCGATCCCGACGGCAAGTTCGTTCCCGACCTCGCCCGCGAAGTCCCGACGGTCGAGAATGGCGGCCTCTCGGCCGACGGCCTGACCTGGAAGATCAAGCTCCGCAGCGACGTGAAATGGCACGACGGCACGCCGTTCACGGCCGAGGACGTGAAGTTCTCGCTTGAGCTGATCAACAACCCCGATTTTCGCGCGCGCAGCCGCGTCGGCCATAGTCTCGTCAAGGACATCAAGATCGTCGCGCCCGACGAGATTCACTGGCGCATGGAAGCTCCCTATTCGCCCTATATGTCGATCCTGGGATCGCTGACCTTCATCGTGCCCAAGCACATCCTGGAGAAGGTGACCGATCCGAACGCCTCGCCGTTCCACAATGCGCCTGTCGGCACCGGACCGTTCCGCTGGGGCGAGCGCGTGCCGGGCGACCACATTCAGTTGAATGCCCATACCGGCTATCACGCCAAGGGACCCTACGTTGAGCGCGTGGTGTTCAAATACATTCCAGACCTGACCGTGCTCTACACCCAGTTCCGCACCGGCCAGGTCGATTACACCGGCCTGCAAGGCATTCTGCCGAACTTCGTGCAGGAAGCGAAGACGCTGAAGGGCCGCAAGATCTTCGTCTCATCCACGTCGTCGGTGGAGCACATCGCGCCCAATCTGGAGTTCGGCGCGTTGGCGGACCGCACGGTGCGCGAGGCGCTGTATCTCGCGATCAACAAGCAGGCGATCATCGACGCGCTGAACTACGGCTTGCCGACGCAGACCGAAAGCTTCGTGCCGCAACAGGCCTGGTCGTTCCAGCAGGGACTGCCGCAGCACAAATACGATCCGGCCAAGGCCAACACGCTGCTCGATGCGGCCGGTTGGGTCCGCGGCGCCGGCGGCGTGCGCGAGAAAGGCGGCGTCAAGCTCGAATTCACCAATTCAACGACGTCGGGCAATGCGGTGCGTGAGCAGACCCAGCAGCTGCTGATCCAGGACTGGCGCGCGATCGGTGCCGCGATGCGCGTCAACAACATGCCGGCCGCCGTGATCTGGGGCGACTTCTGGCAGCAATCGAAATTCAATTCGGTGATCGTGGGAGTGAATTTCATGCTCGGCAGCGACCCCGACGTGACGCCCCGCTTCGGCTCCGGCGCCATTCCTGCCAAAGGTGGCCGCGGCTACAACACCTATCAGTATCGCAACCCGGAGGCGGATCGGCTTCTCGCCGAAGGTGCCAAGCAGTTCGATCTGGCGCAGCGCAAGACGACCTATGGCGCTCTGCAAAAGCTCATCCGCGACGACCTCGCGATCCTGCCGCTGTTCCAGGGCTTCATCGCCGAAGGTGTGAAGGAAGGGCTGCAAGGCTTCCGTCCCAACATCAACATGTCGATCAACTGCTGGAACATTCGCGAATGGTATTGGGCCTGATGGTTCAGGCGCGCGAGATCGCCTGAGATGGCCCGTTACGTCGCCAATCGCCTGGCGCAGGCGATCATGCTGCTGGTGATCGTGTCCGCGATCGGCTTCGCCATCCTGCATCTGGCGCCCGGCGGTCCGCTCTCGCAATTCGCGGCGTCCGCGCAGATGACGCAGGAGGATCTCGACCGCGTCACGCGGCAACTCGGCCTCGATCGTTCGCTGCCGATCCAGTATCTCGATTGGTTCGGCCGGATGCTGAGGGGCGATTGGGGCCGCTCGTATCGTGACGGCGAGGCGGTGCTGGCGGTGATCTCGTCGCATCTCGGCGCCACGCTGGAACTGATGGCGACTGCGACCATCATCGCGGTGCTGCTCGGCTGCTGGATTGGCGTGCTCGGTGCGCTGCGCCGCTATTCGCTGTTCGATTCGCTCGCAACCGTCGGCGCCATGATCGCATTGTCGATCCCGACCTTCTGGTTCGGCCTCGTCACCATCTATGTGTTCTCGGTGAAGCTCGGCTGGCTGCCGGCCGGCAACCGGCAGACCGTCGGCGATGGCTCCCTGCTCGATCTGCTCCATCATCTCATTGCGCCGGCGCTGGTGCTGGCGCTGGTGGAGACCGCGATGTGGGGCCGCTTCATGCGCTCCTCGATGCTCGAAGTCATCAACCAGGACTACATTCGCACCGCGCGCGCCAAGGGCATGCCGGAATGGCGAATCCTTACGGTTCACGCCTTGCGTAACGCGCTGCTGCCGATGATCACGATGGGCGGCCTTCAGTTTCCGACGCTGCTCGGTGGTGCGCTGGTCGCTGAAACCGTGTTCACCTGGCCCGGCATGGGCCGGCTGTTCCTCGATTCCATCGGATATCGCGACTATCCCGTGGTGATGGGCATTCTGATGTTCTCGGCGATCATGGTGCTGATCGGGTCGCTGCTGGCCGACATCCTCTATGCGGTCGTCGATCCGCGCATCCGGGTGGGCTAGGGATGACGACCGTAGACTTGTCCAGCGCTCAACCCGCACCCGGCCAGGCCGCGTGGCGGCGATTTCGTCGGCACCGGCTTGCACTTGCAGGCGCGGTGATCATTCTCGTCCTTGTTCTCGGTTCGGCATTCGGCCCGTACCTCCTGCCGTTCGACGACACCTACATCGATATCATGAAGCGGTTCGCACCGCCGCTGTCGGGCGCGCACATCCTCGGCACCGACGAACTCGGCCGCGACGTGCTGGCGCGGCTGATGATGGGCGCGCGCGTCTCGCTGTCGATCGGCTTCGTCGCGATGGTGATGGCGATGGCGGTGGGCATCGTCGTCGGGGCCTTCGCCGGCTTCTATGGCGGCGTGGTCGGCGCGGTGCTGATGCGGCTCGTCGATGCCATGCTCTGCTTTCCGACCATCTTCCTGCTGCTTGCGCTCGCGGCGCTCATCGAGCCCGGCTTCATCACCACCACCGTGCTGATCGCGGCAACCGCCTGGATGTGGGTGGCCCGCGTCGTCGAGGCCCAGGTGCGCTCGCTGCGGGAGCGCGAGTTTGCGGTTGCTGCACTCGCGTTCGGCTCGTCGAATCTGCGGATCATGTTCCGCGAGCTCGTACCCAATGCGATCGCGCCGATCGTGGTGGCGGCGACGCTGAACGTGGCCAAGGCCATTCTGCTCGAATCCTATCTCAGCTATCTCGGTTACGGCATCCAACCGCCGGCCGCGAGCCTCGGCAACATGCTCAATAACGCGCAGATCTATCTCACCAGCGCGCCCTGGCTCGCGATTGCACCGGGCCTCGCCATCACGCTTGCGGTGACGAGCTTCAACTTCCTCGGCGACGGCCTGCGCGACGCGCTCGATCCGCGGATGAACATCCCATGATCTGCAAACTAGCGACGAGCCGAGCTGTCTCGATCGAACTGAATATCTGGAGTTTCCCATGTCCCCGCCGCTCACCCGCATAAACAGTGACGAGCGCCTGCCAGCGCAGGTGGATGTCGTCGTCATCGGCGGCGGCGTCATTGGCGTCTCCGCGGCCTATCATCTCGCAAAGAAGGGCCTCTCCGTCGCCTTGGTCGAGAAGGGCCATGTCGGCGGCGAGCAGTCGAGCCGCAATTGGGGCTGGTGCCGCCAGCAGGGCCGCGCGCGTGAGGAGATCCCGCTGGCCCGCGAGGCGCTGCGGCTGTGGGAAGACATGCAAAACGATGCCGGCGTCGATGCCGGCTTCCGCCGTACCGGCGTGCTGTTCCTGACCAAGAGCAAGGACGAGCTCGCCAGCTGGGAGCGATGGGCCGCAACGGCGCGCGAGATGCAGGTTCACTCGACCGTGCTGACGCCGGCGGAGGTCGCCGAGCGCCTGCCCGGCAATGCCGAGACATGGGTTGGCGGATTGCACACGCCGAGCGACGGGCGCGCCGAGCCCTCAATGGCCGTGCCGGCGCTTGCGACCGCCGCGCGAAAGCACGGCGTCACGATTCATCAGGGCTGCGCCGCGCGTGGGTTGGAGACGCAAGGTGGACGGGTGAGCGCCGTCGTCACCGAGAAGGGCACCGTTCGCACGCAATCGGTGCTGCTGTCCGGCGGCGCCTGGTCGTCGCTATTCTGCCGTCGCCACGGCATCGAGCTGCCGATCGGCCTCGTCAATGCGACCGCGTGCCGGACCACGCCGGGGCCGGAGATCACCTCCGGTGCGCTCGGCACCGATTTCTATTGCATCCGCCGCCGCCTCGACGGCGGCTTTACCCTGGCGCTACGCAACCGCGGCACGGTCGAACTGTCGCCTGATCTGTTCCGGTACGCGCGAACTTTCTGGCCGACCTATCTGCATCGCAAGAATGGGTTGAAACTGTCGTTCGGCAAATCCTTCTTCGACCAGCTCATGCGCGGCACGAACTGGAGCTTGGACAAGCCGTCGCCATTCGAGACCGAGCGGGTGCGCGATCCCGCGCCTGACATGTCGCTGGTCAATGCCGCGCTGGCTTCGCTGATCAAGTCGAACCCTGAATTGAAGGACATCGAGATCGCGGAAGCCTGGGGCGGGACGATCGACTGCACGCCGGATACCATTCCGGTCATCTCGCCGGTCGATGCCATGCCTGGCTTCTTCCTTGCCACCGGCTTCTCCGGCCACGGCTTTGGCATCGGTCCTGCGGCCGGCAAGCTCGCGGCGGACATCGTGACGGGCGCGACGCCGCTGGTCGATCCCGCGGCCTACAGCCACAAGCGCCTGATCGACGGCCGCCGGCTCGCGCCGGTCAGCCCGTTCTGAGAGTTTTGGCGGCATGACGGTTCTCTACAAGGCCAACATGGTTCGGGGCGCTGAATGGGCGGGCTTCTTCGCCGAGCGCGCGCCCGATGTGCCATTCCGGCTCTGGCCCGACATCGGCGATCCCGCCGACATCCGCTATCTCGTGGCGTGGGTGCCGCCCGACGACATCGCGACGACTTTCCCAAATCTCGAGCTGGTCTTCTCGGTCGGTGCGGGTGTCGATCAGTTCGACGCGAAAAAACTTCCAGCGCACATTCCGCTCGTTCGCATGCTGGAGCCTGGCATCGCCGAGACCATGGTCGAATACGTCACCATGGCGGTGCTCGCCCTGCATCGCGATCTCCTGCACTTCATCGCCCAGCAGAAGGCGCAGGTCTGGCGCGAGATCCGGATCACGCCGGCGAAGCGGCGGCGCGTCGGCGTGATGGGTCTCGGCCAACTCGGCCAGGCCGTGCTCGAACGCCTCACGGCTTTCGACTTTCCACTACTCGGCTGGAACCGATCGATGCGCGAGATCGACGGCGTCACCTGTTATACGGGCATGGGGACGTTGCCGGATTTCCTTGCGCAGACCGACATTCTCGTCTGCCTGTTGCCTCTGACGGATGAGACCCGCGGCATCCTCAATGCGGACTTGTTCGCGCGCCTGCCGCGCGGCGCGTCGCTCGTCAACGTCGGGCGTGGCCCGCATCTGGTCGAAGCCGACTTTCTCGCGGCGCTCGACAGCGGCGCGTTGTCGGGTGCTGTCCTCGATGTCGCCGAGCCGGAGCCGCTGTCTGCGGGTCACCCTTTCTGGAGCCATCCGCGCATCCTGGTCACGCCGCACAATGCCAGCATGACGACGCCGGATACGGCGGTCGATTTCGTGCTGGATGTGATTGCGCGCCACCGCCGCGGTGAAGAATTGCCGGGGCGTGTCGATCGTAGTCGCGGCTATTAGGACACTGGCATGAGCATGGGCGCAAGCGGAGCTGATCAAATCGCTGCCAACGCGCAGTCGCCGGTGCTGTCGGTTTCCGGCCTGACGACGTCCTTCCTGCGTGAGCGGCGATGGATTCCCGTCGTCTGCGACGTGTCGTTCGATATTGCCTCGCGGGAAACCGTGGCGATCGTCGGCGAGTCCGGTTCGGGCAAGAGCGTCACTGCGCTCTCGATCATGCGGCTCATTCCGAAGGAGAACGGCCGCGTCGAAGGCAGCGTCCGGCTTGCCGGTCGCGACCTGCTGACGCTGCCCGAAGCGAGCATGAAGGATGTTCGTGGCAACGAAATCGCCATGATCTTCCAGGAGCCAATGACGAGCCTCAATCCGGTGCTGACCATCGGCTTCCAGATTGCGGAAGCACTGATCCAGCACCGCGGCCTGTCGCGCGCGGCGGCGGAGGTCGAGACCATATGCCTGCTCGACCGCGTGCGGATACCTGCGGCGAAATCGCGCTTCCACGAGCATCCGCATCGCTTCTCCGGCGGCATGCGCCAGCGCGTCATGATCGCGATGGCGCTGGCCTGCAAGCCGAGGCTGCTGATCGCAGACGAGCCGACCACCGCGCTCGACGTCACGATCCAGGCCCAGATCCTGGAGCTTCTGAAGGAGCTTCAGCAGGAAGAGGAGATGTCGATCCTCTTCATCACCCACGACATGGGGGTGGTGGCCGAGATCGCGGACCGCACCGTGGTGATGTATGGCGGCCAGGCAGTGGAAACCGATGCGACCGCGCGCATCTTTGCTTCACCCTCGCATCCTTATACCCGCTCGCTGCTCGCGGCCGTGCCACGCCTCGGCTCGATGGACGGGCGGACGCGGCCGATGCGTTTTCCGACCGTCGACAAGGTGACGGGGACCTCTGACGAGCCGGCGGAGACGCCCGATACGGTCTCGATTGCCGAGCGACCGCTGCTCGAGGTCTCCAACCTCACGACGCGCTTTCCAATCCGCTCGGGCCTGTTCGGCAAGGTCTCGGGCCGCGTCCATGCGGTCGAGAACATCTCCTTCACCTTGCGCGCCGGGGAGACGCTGGCGCTGGTCGGCGAATCCGGCTGCGGCAAGTCGACGACGGGCCGCTCCATTCTCAAGCTGACGGAGCCGGACAGCGGCACCGTTCTGGTGGACGGGCAGGATGTGCTGGCGATGAATGCCCGCACCTTGCGTGACTTTCGCAAGCAGATGCAGATCGTGTTCCAGGATCCGTTCGCGAGCCTCAACCCGCGCATGTCGGTGGGAACGGCGATTGCGGCCCCATTGCTCGCCAACGGGCTCGTCACGGCGTCGCAGGCACGGGAGAAGGTCGCCGACCTGCTTGTCCGCGTTGGTCTCACCGCCGACATGGCCGCGCGCTTTCCGCACGAATTCTCCGGTGGCCAGCGCCAGCGCATCTGCATTGCCCGCGCGCTCGCGCTCGGACCGAAGCTGATCGTCGCGGACGAAGCGGTCTCGGCGCTCGACGTTTCGGTCAAGGCGCAGGTCGTCAATCTGATGCTGGACCTTCAGGCCAGCATGGGACTTGCCTATCTCTTCATTTCCCACGATATCGCGGTGGTCGAGCGCATGAGCCATCGCGTCGCGGTGATGTATCTCGGCGAGATCGTCGAAACCGGTCCACGCGCGGCCCTGTTCGGAAATCCGCAGCATCCCTATACGAAGAAGCTGATGGCGGCCGTGCCAGTGCCCGATCCAGCGCGCCGCGGCACCAGGCGCGAGGCCACGAATGACGAGATCAGAAGCCCGGTGCGCGCGCCCGATTACCAGCCGCCCGTGCGTCAATTTCGTGAGGTGTCGCCGGGCCATGTCGTCCAGCTCTGGGGCGAGGAATGGTCCAACTGACGTGCGCAGGCCGCAAATTATTTCCAAAATGCACGATGAAGTCGCCCCGCGATCTGCCGGGCAGGTCAACGGTGGTGTCCTTCGCGACGCCAGGCCGGTGACATCACGCTGAAATCACAATGAAATCATCGCGGCACGGCCCGGTGCGACGGCTGGCCGCGCCAGCTTCGTGTTATGCGCTGCAGCTGGACCGTCGGCCGGCGATCTCCGATAATGCGCGGATCTCGGGAAGGCCGGCGAAGACGTGCCTTTACGGATGGATTTACTAGAATGACACAAGCAGGCGTCTACGGGCAGAGGCTCGGGCAGGGCCTTCGCTCCAAGCAAGCACCGGTCCTGATCACGCGTTCGCTGCACAGCGCCGAGCTCGCGGTCACCGAAGTCCGCAACGACGATCCGACACCGGATATTTCCGGATCGCTGGCTGCGGAAGATGCCTATCTCCTCAGCCTGAAACTCCGCGACTATCCGGATTGCGAATGCTGGGAGGAGGGCCGCTGTGTCACCAAGGCGGATGTTCGCGCAGGTGCGACTTATCTGTACGACCTCAAGCGTGACCCGCGCTATGTGATCGACAAGCCGTTTCACTCGCTCTTCTTCTATTTGCCGCGCTCGGCGCTCAACAGCGTTGCCAGGCAACCGGGCGGGCCGCGCGTAGGCGAGCTCAGCTACGAGCCCGGTGTCGGTCATGACGACGAGGTCGTTCGACATGTCGGTGCCTCGTTGCGGCAAGGACTGTGTCGGCCCGACGAGACCAACCAGCTTTTCGTCGATCACATGATGCTCGCGCTCACCGCCCATGTCGCCCAGACCTATGGTGGGCTGAAGCCGGCCGCGGAACCGAGCCGCGGCGGTCTCGCGCCATGGCAGGTGAAGCGTGCGTGTGACCGGCTCGATTCCGATCTCTCGGGCAAGATCGCGCTGCAGCTGATCGCGACCGAGCTTGGCCTGTCAGTCAGCCACTTCTCACGCGCATTCCGGATCTCCACCGGCCTGCCGCCGCATCAATGGCTGCTTCAACAGCGCGTCAAGGCGGCCAAGCAACTGATGACAGTCCGCGACCTGCCGTTATCCGAGATTGCCATCTCGGCCGGATTTGCCAATCAGAGCCATTTCACGCGGGTGTTCTCGTCCATCGTCGGCGTCAGTCCGGGCGCATGGCGCCGAGAAACGGATGGTGGACGGGACAAGACTTGAAGTTACCGACGCTTCGCCAGCGAGATCGTGTAGGCCGTGCGGCGCGCCGCAAAAATCTCGTCCGGCGGATGGCCGATGCCGTCGGCAAGATTGGCTGGATTGAAGATGGAGCCGTCGCAGGCCGCGTTGGCTTCGAGGCTGGTGATGACGATCGTCCCCAGCCGCACCTGCTCACGGTTGTCCTCGTCCGGCCATCGCAGGGTCACGTCCATAGTGGGATCGCCGGGACGGTCGAGCAAGGCCATCACGTTGAATCGGACGTCGCCGGCTACGATCCTCCGCGCGAGATCGTCATGCAGGAAATCGGCCGACTTCGCCCTCGCTTCGTCCTCGCTCAAGGTGACGTCGCCGCCGACCGGCGAGACCTTGAACTTGATGAAGCGGGTCTCATCCTTCGCGTTCGTCGCGGGAAAGGAGTGCACGCCCCAATAGGTCGTGCCGGCAAAGCTGCCGGGCAGCCGGCGTGCCGCGACGTAATTCGCCTGGTTCAGTGTTTCAGGATTGGCTGCCGAAAAGGCCCGGACCTTCTCGATGTCAGGCTTGCCGTCCGCACCCGGAATGCGCGCCTCGAGGAAGGCGAGCATCTGGTCGAGCGTCCGTGCAAAATGCACCGGAGCGGTTTCCGTCAGGATGTCCGAGCGATGGGCGTCGTCGCCCAGCCTGAAGCTGAAGCCGCGCAGCACGAGGTTGTTGGTGTCGGTCACCCCGGGATTGCCGCCGCCGACGGAGAAGCGCGCCAGCACGCGCGACGGTTTTGTGAAGCTCAGCGATCGCGTAATCTCTGCCGCGCGGTCGGACGGGGCATAGGTCCCGCGCACACATCGACCCTTGGCGAAGCTCGCGCGCACCTTCGGCGGATTGCCTGCGACCGCCTTCAATGCATCGACGACCGCGGCGGGTGTTGCAGCGGGGGTGGGAAGTTCGGACATGGCTTGGCCTCCGGCAAAAGCGGCATGTCCGTGTGTTAGGGCTGGCGGAGCGCCGGCGTCTTTCCTAAAGCCGCGCTGCCTTGTCCGATCCTGCTGATTGCTTGCTCGCGCTTCAGGAATTCACGTGCACGAAACACGGTATGAGGGGATAGATCTGATGTCGGCGAGACGCGGGACAACTTGTTTACTGATTCAGCTCCCGTGCTCCCGTGCTCCCGGGTCTCGCGACGATGCAGACTTGTCCTCCGGAAATTGTGATCGGATAGAGCGACGGGGAACCGCGTTATGTGAACCGTCTCATATTTCATCACTCTCTTTCGAGCTATCACTCCCGCAAGAAATTGCCGCACCCGGACCTAACTGACCGACACGGGTGAGATGCAATGCCTGCGTAGCCGCGTGCTCGCAGCTTTGGATTGGCTCTCGTCTTGCTCACGAGCAAGCCAGCCCCATCACTCAGCACAGATTTTTCAGAAATTGGAATCAAGGCAATCGCAATACGCGTCCACGAGGCTGCCTCTATTCGGGGTCGGCCGGTAGGCCGCTACTTACCTAAGAAGGAGACCCCCAATGAAAATTAGTGATGCAGTTTCCAGCGCATTTTCCCTAACGAGGGGCTCCGGCAATCTTCGGATCGCTCGTTCCGGTCTGATCAGGTCGGCCCATCTTCTTGAAAGAATTGGGCTCGCAGCCGTTGGGGCCTCCTGTGGCCTCTATGTGGGTGCGACCCTGTTGCGTGAGAAAGGCGGACTGTTTGAAAGCGGCTGGATCGTGCTGATAACGATGCTCTATGGAGCTCTCAGCTATTATGTCGGAATTGATTTGTCTCGCAGTGTCGCGCGGAAGTCGATCTCGAGCAACTCGGAAGAGTGGAATGGTTCCGAGCCGGCTGAGATCATGAGTGCGGCTGGAACGTTCGGCGCCGCGATTGCCGCAACTCTGTCCGTCAGCATCCTTGTCCTTGATCAAAACCCAGCCAATGGCCTGATAACCTTTGTTGCCGGCTGTTGGGTGGTTGGTTCCTCGCTCCAAGTTGCGGCGGGCATGATGGCTCGCAACTACGAAGCGCGCATGGACAAGCAATGAAGGAATTGTCCTCACGCAAGAACGTCTGCTTGGCGTCATGACGAGTGCACAAGCCGCAGTGTTGGATTCGATTTCAGGTCCGGAGTGAGTAGTGACCACTCATCGCAACCTCTGTCGTCCAACGCTGCGGGAAGACGATTTTTGGTAGCGCAGTCGTTCGCATCGGGCGGCGACCCGGCTTGGAAGCCGTGTCGGTACTGAGTAACCTAAATTATCGCACAACAAACAAGACGTGCCATCATGGCGGTGTTGGGATATCGTCCCCGCGCCGTGGTCCAAAATCCTGCTAACCGCCAACCACACGATCGGTGGAGCCAATGCAGATTGCGGAGTGGCTCGAGAAACTGGGGCTTGGGCAATACGCAGAGCGTTTTGCCCAGAATGGAATCGACGTGGGCGTCCTCCCCGAACTGATGGACGAGGACTTTGAAAAGCTCGGAGTCCTGCTAGGCCATCGCCGCAAAATGCTGCGTGCTATTGCCGACCTCGATCCAGCCGCGTTGATCGCATCGCCGACCCCTCCTCAGGACGCCGAGCGGCGCCACCTCACCGTTATGTTTTGCGATCTGGTCGGCTCGACCGCGCTCTCGGCGCGTCTCGATCCCGAGGATATGTGGGAAGTGATCCGGGCCTACCGCGCCGCCTGCGCGAGCGTCATTGCCGCTTATGACGGCAGGATAGCCAGGTTCGTTGGCGACGGAATACTCGTCTATTTCGGCTATCCTCGCGCGCATGAGGATGATGCGGAGCGCGCAGTACGAGCTGCCCTCGACACTATCTCCGCAATTGGGCAGCTCAAAACGGGCGCCGACGAACGGGTTGAACTGCGCATCGCAATTGCGACAGGGCTTGTGGTGGTCGGTGACCTCATCAGTGGAGATGCATCAGAGGAGCAGGCAACCGTCGGCGACACACCAAACCTCGCCGCTCGGCTCCAGAGCCTGGCGGAACCGGGCGCGGTCGTCGTTGCTTCGTCGACGCGCCGGCTGCTTGGTGATCTCTTCACGTTTCGCAATCTCGGCCGCCGTGAGGTCAAGGGGATAGCCGAACCAATCGCAGTCTGGGCGGTGGAGGGGGCGATCGCATCCGAGAGTCGCTTCGAGGCGGTCCGCGCGGTACGCTCGATCGGTTTTGTCGGCCGCAGGGACGAGATCGAGTTCACTCTCTCGCGCCAGCGGCTGGCATGGCAGGGGCAGGGCCAGATGGTATTGATTTCTGGCGAAGCGGGCATCGGCAAGTCGCGCATTGTCGCAACCCTGTCCGAAAGCCCCTCGTTGGGGGCGCACCGCCGGGTGCGATATCAGTGTTCGCCCTACCATACCAACAGTGTGCTCCATCCCTTTGTCGCGCAGCTCGAGCGCGCCGCCGGCATCCGGTCGCACGACACGCCTGGGCAAAAGCTCGACAAGCTCGAGGCAATGCTGTCGCTTGGAACACAGCAGGTCGCCCAAGCGACACCGCTCATTGCGGCTCTCCTTTCGATTCCCACCGGCGACCATTGTCCGCCGCTGGCTTTGAGCCCGGCGCAGCAGCGGCGACAGACATTTGCCGCCCTTCTGGATCAGCTTGAGGGGTTGGCGCGAGAGCAACCCCTGCTGATTATCTGCGAGGATATGCATTGGGCCGATGCCACGACACTTGAACTGTTCGATCTCGCGGTCGATCGTATCAGAGGACTGCCGATACTCGTGCTCATGACATCCCGGCCAGAGTTCGAGCCCTCCTGGTCGGGCCTTGCCAACGTCAGTCTGTTGCGGCTCGACCGACTCGATCGGCGGGACTCGCGCGCGCTGGTCGAACAGGTGGCCGTTGGTCGCCAGCTGCCACGCGAGATGATGAAGCAGATCATCGATAGGACGGATGGCATCCCACTATTCGTCGAGGAATTGACCAAGATGGTGCTGGAGTCCGGGCTACTCCTCGAAGATGCCGGGCGCTATCGTCTCGATAATCCGCTCCCGCCGCTCGCTATTCCCGCGACGCTGCAGGATTCGCTGATGGCGCGGCTTGACCGGCTGGCCCCCGTCAAGGAGTTAGCGCAGATAGGCGCCGCCATCGGTCGCGACTTTTCATACGCGCTGCTGAGATATGTGGCGGGACGCGATGATCTGACGCTGAGCGCTGCGCTAGCGCAACTCGAAGAGGCCGAACTGCTGGTGCGTCGCGGGGCTCCGCCCGAAGCAAACTATAGTTTCAAGCACGCCCTCGTTCAGGAAGCGGCCTACGAGAGCCTGCTCAAGAGCAAACGGCAGGTGCTTCACAAGCGCATCGGCGATGTCCTGCGCGAGAAGTTTCCAGTCGTCGCCGAGACTGAGCCGGAAGTTCTGGCACACCACTTCACTGAGGCGGGGCTGAACGAGGTCGCCCTCGAATGGTGGCGCAAGGCGGGCCTGCAGGCGCTGAAACGCTCCGCTTATTCCGAGGCGATTGCACATCTCGGCAAGGCGATTGCCATCGCCGATGACCTGCCCGATGAGCACGACCGGATGATGGGTAGGCTACATCTTCAAATCGCATATGGCCGTGCATTACGGGGCAGCCTCGGGCACAGCGCTCCCGAAACGGTCGCCGCATGGACGCGCGCCCGACAGTTCGCAGCCGACATCAATGATCCGGTTGAACTTGCGCCGGTCCATTCGGGTCTCTTCAATGCCTGCCTGACACACGGCGAACTCGCGCCGATGCAGGCGCTGGTGGATGCCATCGTGAACGCCGCTGACCGGCGACCGGCCTCACCGGTGGCCGCCGTCGTTGCACATTGGACGGGCGGGGTTACCTGCTGGTTCGGGGGCGACTACTTGAACGCGAGATTACATCTTGAGAAGGCACTAGAGATCTATGGTGACGAGCCGGATCCCGCGACGTTCAGGGGCTCGGCGCTGGATCTCCCATTCGTGATCATGAGGTTTCTTGCCCTGGTGCTTTGGCCCCTTGGCAGGATCGCCCGCGCACGCCGCCTCGCCGCGGAAGCGATAAGGGCTTCCGGAGAAAAACGGGCGCTTTCTCAGGCCAATGCGCTTGTTCATCGAGCTGTGTTCGACGGACTATGCGGGGGCATGTTGCAGCAAACAGAGACGATCCTGGCGCTTGGTCTCGCTCGCGACCACACGATGCCGCTGTATGTGGCCGCCGGCACTTACCTGAATGGCCTGGCCAAGTGGCGCGCTGGCGACGGAATGGCCGGGCTAACGGAAATGCGTCGCGGCTGGACCTTGCTGCACGAGAATGACTGCTACCTCTGTGAGCCGTTTTGGGGGATGCATGTCGCCATGGCGGATGCAGAGTCGGGCCAACTCGAAAACGGGCTGGAAATCTTGAGCGGATTGATCGCATGGGCGGGGCAATCCGGTCAGCATTGGCTTGATGCCGAGCTGCATCGCGTCTACGGGGAGCTTTTGTTGCGTCATGATCCTTCGGACCTAGCCAGGGCCGAAACTGCGCTAAGCCGAGCGCTTGAAATCGCACGGCACCAACGGGTGAAGACTTTCGAGCTGCGCAGCGCCATTGGACTTGCACGCCTGCATAAGACAAATGGCGGAGCGGGCGCGGTATCCGAGGTGCTCGCTCCCGTGCTCGCTGAATTCGATGCGGAGCGCAATCTTCCCGAAGTCGTTGAAGCCAGAGAGCTGCTCAAGCAAGTGCATTAGGCACGTGCGGTTTGTTTAGCTAGCCGTTTGGTCAGGAGAGACGTCTCGATCCTGACCCATCTCCGGTCGCCTCACTGCAATTGCGCGTTGAGGTTCGCACGTGACGTACGGGCCAGGGGCTGACGGGTTACGAATTCACGTGCACGAAATCCCGCAAGAGCGGGTAGATCTCGTTGTTCCAGCGTTTGCCCGAGAACACGCCGTAATGGCCGACGCCGGCCTGCATGTGGTGGACGCGGCGGTAGGCGCGTACGCCGGTGCAGAGGTCTTGCGCGGCCAGCGTCTGGCCGATCGAGCAGATGTCGTCCTTCTCGCCCTCGACCGTCATCAGCCCCATGCGGCTGACGGCCTTGGTGTTCACCGGACGTCCCCGATGCATCAGCTTGCCCTGGGGCAGAAGATGCTCCTGGAACACGTCTCGCACGGTCTCGATGTAGAATTCCGCGGGCAGGTCCATCACGGCGAAATATTCGTCGTAGAAGGTCTTGATGCTGGCCGCCTTCTCCTTCTCGCCCTTGGCGATGTGATCGGCGAGATCGATGTGCTGCTTGATATGGCGCTCGAGATTCATCGAGACGAAGGCGGTGAGCTGCACGAAGCCGGGATAGACTTTCCGCAGGGCGCCGCGGCACTGCATCGGCACGTAGTTGATCAGGTTCTGCTCGAACCAGTCGATTGGCCTGCTCTTGGCGAATTCGTTGACCCTCGTCGGCTGGATGCGCGTGTCGATCGGGCCGGCCATCAGCGTCAGCGTCGCCGGCCGCGAAGGATGGTTGCCCTCGCACATGATCGCGGCGGCCGCGAGTGCGGAGACCGAGGGCTGGCAGATCGCGACCATATGCGGGCGGGGGCCTAATTGGCCGAGGAAGTCGATGAGATGCTCGGTGTAGTCGTCGAGCCCGAAACGGCCCTCGCTGCGGGGAATGTCGCGTGGATTGTGCCAGTCGGTGATGTAGACGTCGTGATCCTGCAGCAGCGTCTTCACGGTGCCGCGCAGCAGCGTCGAAAAATGGCCGGACATCGGCGCCACCAGGAGCATGCGCGGCTGCTCGCCCACGCCTTCCTTCTTGAAACGCAGCAGCGAGCCGAACGGGGTCGCGTAAGCGATCTCCTCGGTTACGGCGACCTCGCGATTGCCGACCATGACGCTGTCGATGCCGTAGGCGGGGCGGTGATAGGTGAGGGTGGAGCGGGAGATCAACTCCAGCGCGGCCGACAGCCGGCCGACGACCTGATCCGATAAGCCCTGCGGCACCAGATTGAGGAATTTGAGTGCGGACGAAGCCCCCGACCGCCACGGCGCCGTCAGGTCCATATGGTTCTGAAAGGCCTGATAATACATCGACATCATACTGAAACGCCCACCTGTCCCCGTGCTGCTATGCAATATCGGAGCCAAACCGGAGATGGGCCGTCCTCAAGATTGGCACGTCGCTTGCTGCTCTTTTGGCGGGAAGCACAGGCGGTGCGCACTCCCGCAGTCCAGGCGGGTGCAAGTCTTAGGCGTGAGGGAAGGCCATATGGCGAAGGCGACACTGACCATCAGCAGCAAGAACTATTCGTCCTGGTCGCTGCGTGGCTGGCTGCTGACGAAATTTTCCGGGCTCGATTTCGATGAGATCGTCACCGCGCCGGACGACGCGTCGGCGCGTGCCGAAATCCTGCTATTGTCGTCGTCGATCCTGGTGCCGTGCCTGCGGCACGACGGCGCGATCGTCTGGGATACGCTGGCGATCGCCGAATATCTCAACGAGGCGATGCCGGATGCCGGGCTGCTGCCCGCGGATCGCGTTCAGCGCGCGCATTGCCGCTCGATCTGCGGCGAAATCCATTCCGGCTTCACCACCTTGCGCGCCTCGCTGCCGGTCAATCTGAAGGGGCACTTCCCCGGCTTCAAGATCTGGTCGCGCGCGCAGGCCGACATCGATCGCGTCTGGGCGATCTGGCGCGACTGCCTGGACAAATCGGGCGGCCCCTTCCTGTTCGGCGAGACCCGCACCATGGCTGACGCGATGTACGCCCCGGTGGTGACGCGCTTCGTGACCTATAACGTCAAGCTCGAGCCACAGCTGCAAGCCTATGCCGATACCATCATCGCCATGCCGGAGATGAAGGAATGGATCGCGGCGGCACGGGATGAGCCGGCCGAGATCGAGGAGCTCGAGGTCGAATATTAGGCAGGCCGGGTGCCATCTGCCTGTTTTGGGAGCGAGCATCCAACCGCCGCACCCCGCGGTCATGTCATTGAAGGCGTTAACGTTTGACGCCCGTGGTGGGCTGAGCCCGCTCACGCGCTGTGCAGATATTGTATGCGCGCGCTGGCCGGTTGCGACATCTAGCCGTGAACAGGCGCGTACGGGGCGCTACGGCTGATTCGGACGTGATTCGTTCGGGCCGCGTTCCGAAGGTTAAAGCCGGGACGCGGCCCCGTTGCATTTTGAGACAGAAATCAGTGCTCAGGCCACGCCCGAATGCTTCATGCGCGGGACGCGCCAGCCGATGACGGTTGCTTCAACTGCGACGCCGGCCGCGTGGTTCTGCCAGCGTCCCTCGATATAGCGGCAGGCGAACGGCAGCTGATACGTTCCGCTGTGGTCCTCGCACAGCACTTCGACTGCAAGGCCGGGCGGCGGTTCTCCGGCGCCGTCGAATTCCGCCAGTCGTCTGTCGCGCGTTGCCATCAAAAAACTCCCTTAAACAAAGCCGCGGAAAGAGTGCCCATTTCCTCCGCGTGCAGATCATCGCTCCCCGTGCGAGGGAACAGCCGCAAGCTCAACGCGAGAATGCGGTGCGAGTGTGGTAGCCTCGACAGGCTGCGTGCAAAAAGCGCACATTGCCGTGATTGATTTGACAAGGAACCTGTATGCTGCTTCGAAGCGCCGTCGTTTGTTTCGCGATGTTGCTGCTCGCTACGCTGGCGATTGTGCCGGTCCGCGCGCAGGACGTGCCCGGTATCGAGATCTGCACCGTCGAGAAGACCATGGAGCGCCGCACCAGCTGCCTCCAGAGCAACGTCGACTTCCTCCAGAAGACGATCACCAAGTTCAACCTCGATCACCAGCAGAAGCTGGACGCCGCGGCTCGCCAGATCGATGCGTTGAAGACGACCGTGGCCGGCTTGCAGAAGATGCTCGGCGATCTCCAGGCCGCGCAGGCGAAGACCGCGGAGGATGTGAAGAAGAAACAGGATGCGCCGCCGCCGAAGGATGCGGCGAAATAGGCGCCGCGCTCAGGCGACGCGATATCGCTCCATGACGCTGCGGGCGGGCTCATAGCCGAGCCCAGGTCCGGTCGGCACCGCGACATGGCCGGTGGCATCGACATCGGCGCGGCCGCCCCAGAGGCAGGCCTCGCGCTTCAGGTAAAACATCTCGACCAACCCGTCGTCGCGCCCCGCCAGGAGATGCAAGGTCGCCAGCAGGCCGGGGCCGAAATACGGGGAGTGCGGAACGATCTTGACGTCTTGCCGATCCGCGAGCGCCGCAACCTTCAGAAATTCCGTGATGCCGCCGACCTTGATCACCGACGGCTGGGCGTGGCTGACCGCGCCCGCCTCCATCATCTGGCGGAATTGATATTCCGTGCAGGCGTTCTCGCCGGCGGCGACGCCGAGCCCGCCCTTGCTGCGGACCTCGGCGAGCGCCGCAAAATCCTCCGGCGGCCAGACCGGCTCTTCCAGGAACATCGGCTGCGCGTCCCCGCATGTCCTGGCGAACGCGACCGCCTGCTCGCCTGACAGCGGGCAGTTCATGTCCACCATCAGCGGAATGCCGGGCCCGATCGCCGCGCGCGCGGCAAACACCGCCGGCGCCGTGGTCTCGTGCAGCTTGATGGCGCCATAGCCGAGTGCGAGCGCCTTCTTGCATTCGGCGGCGATGTTGTCGGGCGAACCGATCCGCAACAGGCTCGCATAGGCCGGAATGGCCGAGCGCCTGGTGTCGCCGAGCAGGCGGTTCAGCGGCACGCCCTCGATCTTGGCGGCGAGGTCCCACAGCGCGATGTCGAGCCCGGAGATCGCGAACATGGTGATGCCGTAACGGCCGAACAGATGCAGATTGCGCTGGATCTGGTCCATCACCGCGGGGATGCCGGCGGCATCGGGAACCTGCAGCCCATGGGCTTGTGGTGCGATCATTTCCTCGACGGCACTGCGCGTGGTGCGGGGGCAGACATAGGCGAAGGCATCGCCCCAGCCGGTGAGCCCGGCGTCGGTGGTGACCTCGAGGATCACCATGTCGAGGGCGGTGATGGCGGAGGCGCCCTGACGGAAGCTCGCGACACCAGCGTCATAGGGGATGCGGATATGGTGCGCCCGCACATCGGTGATTTTCATGACGCGGTTCCTCCTGCTTTCTTGTGAGCGGTTTCAAGGACGTCCCGAGTGTAGCCATGAACGCCCGGACGTTGCCAGTGGCTGTTCCGGCGTTATCCTCCTGCGGGACCGCAACGCCGATCAAGCGAAACCCGCGGACTTCCGTGCATCATGGTCGCGCTTCGAACGAGAAACGCCATGAACCCAGCCCAGCGCGCGCTCTGGTATGTCGAGAGCCATCTGGCCGAGCCGATGACGCTCGACGAGATCGCTGCGATATCGGGCGTGTCGCGGTTCCACATCGTGCGCGCGTTTGCCGTAGCCACCGGCCTGCCGGTGATGCGGTACGTGCGCGCGCGGCGGCTGAGCGAAGCGGCGCGCAGTCTTGCGAATGGCGCGCCGGACATCCTGTCGCTGGCGCTGGAGGCCGATTACGGCTCGCACGAAGCATTCACCCGCGCGTTCCGCGACCAGTTCGGCACCACGCCCGAAGCGGTGCGCGCCGCGCAATGCACCGGCCATCTCAAGCTTCAGGAGCCGATCCTCATGGATTCAACCATCTCGGACAAACTCGCCAACCCGCGCTTCGAAACCACAAAGGCCTTCCTCGTCGCAGGCATCAGCGAGCGCATCTCCTGCGACAACGGCGCGGCCATTCCTGGACTGTGGCAGCGCTTCCACCAGGAGGTCGCCGACATTCCCGCGCGCGTTGGACCGGTCGCCTATGGCGTCTGCTGCAACGGCGACGATGCCGGCAATTTCGACTACATTGCCGGCGTCGAGGTCGCCGATTTCTCCGAACTGCCGCGCCCCTTCGGCCGTATCCGCATCCCCGAGCAGCGCTATGCGGTGTTCACCCACACCGACCACGTCGCCTCGATCAGGCGCACCGTCAACGCGATCTGGAATCAGTGGCTGCCGGCCTCCGGCCTGAAGGCTGCCGATGCGCCGAACTTCGAGCGCTACGACGAGAAATTCGATCCCGCCACCGGCAATGGCGGCCTGGAGATTTGGATACCCGTGCGAGATTAGCGCGCAACGCTGGCATACCATCCGGCTTGCTTGGCAAGCCCCGGTGACTTTGTCATAACCGCAGGCAATCTTGCGTGTGGGGCCCGTGCCGGACATCCCGCGCAAGTCATAACAAGCAGCCGGGAGGGTCCCCACATGTCCAACGTCCGCGTTCTCGCCACCGACCTCGAATTTCCCGAAGGGCCGGTCGTGATGCCGGACGGCTCGGTCGTGCTGGTGGAAATCCGCGGCCAGCGCCTGACCCGAATCCATCCCGACGGGCGCAAGGAGGTCGTCGCGAAGATTCCGGGCGGCCCGAACGGCGCAGCCCTCGGCCCCGACGGCAAGATCTACATCTGCAACAATGGCGGCTTCTCCTGGATCCCGACCCGCAACATGATCATGCCGGGTCCGCAGCCCGACGGCTATCTCGGCGGCTCGATCCAGCGCGTCGATCTGCAATCCGGCCAGATCGAAACCGTCGTGACCAGATGCGCCGAGCACGATCTGCGCGGGCCGAACGATCTGGTGTTCGACAAGCAGGGCGGCCTCTGGTTCTCCGATCTCGGCAAGCGCCGCGCGCGCGAGATGGACGTCGGCGGCATGTACTATCTCAAGCCCGGCATGAAGGAGATCGTCGAGGTCGTCCACGGCGTGTTGCCGGCGAACGGCATCGGCCTCTCGCCGGACGAGACCACCGTCTACATCGCGGAGACGCCGACGGGCCGGCTCTGGGCCTACGAGCTCTCCGCGCCCGGCACGCTCAAGCCGCGCGACGCGATCTATCGCGGCGAGCGGGGCAAACCGATCTGCGGCCTCGGCGGCTACCAGATGTTCGATTCGCTGGCGGTCGAAGCCAACGGCAATGTCTGCGTCGCCACCCTCGTCTCCGGCTGCATCTCGGTGATCGCGCCCGATGGCACGCTGGTCGAGCAGATCCCGACCGGCGACCGCGTCACCACCAACATCGCCTTCGGCGGCCCCGAGCTGAAGACCGCCTACATCACCCTCTCCGGCAAGGGCGAGCTGATCGCCATGGACTGGCCGCGCAGCGGTTTGCCGTTGAATTTCCTTAACAAGTAAACGGTGCTAGTGACCATCATTGCAACCGAAGCGAAGCAATCCAGGAATGCGTCCGCGGTGACAGTCTGGATTGCTTCGTCGCTTCGCTCCTCGCAATGACAAAGGAGAGAGTTTCAAATGCCCTGGCCTGATCCCATCACCCTGCGCGGACAGCATGCCGCTCTGGAGCCGCTGTCGCATCAGCACCGCGAGGGGCTGAGCGAGGCCGTGAAGGATGGTGAGCTCTCCACCATCTGGTACACCGCAATCCCGACGCCGGACAACATGGGCAAGGAAATCGACCGCCGGCTCGGTCTTCAGGCCGCCGGCTCGATGCTCCCCTTCACCGTATTCGATGGCAGCGGCAAGATCGTGGGCATGACGACCTACATGAACATCGATGCGGCCAACCGCCGCGTCGAGATCGGCTCGACCTGGTATGGTAAGAGCGCGCAACGCGGCCCGCTCAACACGCAGTGCAAATTGCTGCTGCTCACCCACGCCTTCGAAACCCTGGACTGCATCGCGGTGGAATTCCGCACCCACTTCTTCAATCACCAGAGCCGCCGCGCCATCGAGCGCCTGGGCGCCAAGCAGGACGGCATCCTGCGCAGCCACCAGGTCGCGCCGAACGGCACGCTACGCGACACCGTGGTCTACAGCATCACCGCGGCCGAATGGCCTACGGTGCGAACGCATTTGAATTATCAACTCAACGACAAGCCGCGCTAGAGGCGGCCGAGGCACCATGGACAGATTTGATTATGTGATCGTCGGCGCGGGCTCCGCCGGTTGCGTGCTCACCAGCCGGCTGAGCGAAAACCCTGCGACCAGCGTTTGCGTGCTCGAGGCCGGCCCGAGCGACTGGCATCCCTACATCCATCTGCCGGCCGGCTTCATCAAGACCTTCCACATGAAGAGCATCAACTGGGCCTACCAGCAGGAGGTCGGACCCTGGACCGGCGGCCGCAGCATCTACGCGCCGCGCGGCAAGACGCTCGGCGGTTCGTCCTCGATCAACGGCCACATCTACAACCGCGGCCAGCGCATGGATTTCGACACCTGGGCGCAGATGGGCAATCGCGGCTGGGGCTATGCCGACGTGCTGCCCTACTTCCGGCGGCTGGAGAAGCGGGTCGGCGAGGGCGAGGACATTTATCGCGGCCGCGAAGGCAATCTCACCGTCACCACCATGAACTGGCGCGATCCGCTTTGCGAAGCCTTCATGGAAGGCGCGGTGAGCCTCGGCATTCCGCGCAACCCCGACTACAACGGCAAGACCCAGGAAGGCGTCTCCTATTGCCAGCGCACCATCGACAAGGGCTTGCGCGTCTCCGGCGCCACCGCTTTCCTCAAGCCCGCGATGAAGCGGCCGAACGTGCATGTCCGCACCCACGCGCATGCGACCGAGATCATCTTCGAGGGCAAGCGCGCCGTCGGCGTGCGCTACATGAAGGGCGGTCATGGCGGCACGCCGGTCGAGGTCCGCGCCAACAAGGAAGTGATCCTCTCCGGCGGCACCTATAATTCGCCGCAGCTGCTCCAGTTGTCCGGCATCGGCTCACCGGATCTGTTGCAGGCCCACGGCATCGCCGTGCGTCACGCGCTTCCGGTCGGCGAAGGCCTGCAAGATCACTACGCCCCGCGCACGGTCGCGCGCGTCAAGGACATCAGGACCATCAACGAGCTCCGCCGCGGCTGGCGTCTCTGGGTCGAGGCGATGAAATGGGCGACCGCGCGCAAAGGCCTGCTGTCGCTGTCGCCGACCATGGTCTACTGCTTCTGGCACTCCGGCGAGAGTGCGGAGAGCTCCGACCTCCAGCTCACCTTCACACCGGCGAGCTACAAGGAAGGCGTGCAGGGCCAGCTCGAGGACGAGCCCGGCATGACGGTGGCGTCCTGGCAGCAGCGCCCCGAGAGCCGCGGCTATGTCCGCATCCGCTCGGCAGATCCGTTTGCGCCGCCGATCATCCAGACCAACTATCTTGACGCCGAGCTCGACCGCCGGGTCATCGTCGGCGGCATGAAGCTCGCGCGCAGGCTTTTGAAGAGCGCGCCGCTGTCGCCCTATTACGCCTACGAGGATTTCCCCGGACCCAACGTCAATACCGACGACGAGTTTTTGGCGGCCGCCACCGAGCGCGGCACCACCACCTTCCACCCCGGCTGCACCTGCCGCATGGGCCCGGCGGATTCCACCTGGGCGGTGGTCGACGATCAGCTCCGCGTTCACGGGTTGCAAGGTCTCCGCGTCATCGATGCCTCCGTGATGCCGCGCATGGTCTCGGCGAACCTCAATGCCTCAACCATGATGATCGCCGACCGCGCCTCGGACTTGATCCGCGGCAAGAAGCCGATGGAAGCCGCGCGCGTGCCGGATGCGGCGGTGGCGTAGCAAGGTCTCGTGCTCCGGACGCAGCGCTGCGCTTCCCCGGCGATGCGAAGCATCGTCCGGTGCAGCTGTGCGCTGCAGAGCCGGAGGCCCATCTCACGCGACCTTGGTCGCCCCTCGCGATTTGAAGCGCGAGTTGGAGAGGGCGATGCTCACCCTTGCTCCGTCATCGCGAGCGCAGCGATGCAATCCAGGATCTTTCCGCGGAGGCAGCCTGGATTGCTTCGCTGCGCTCGCAATGACGAGGTGGAGAGAGTGCGCCACACTCTCGGTGTCATCGCCCGGTTTGACCTGGCGATCCAGTATTCCAGAGGCGGTTATGATTGATTCGAGAAGCCGCGGCGTACTGGATTCCCCGCCTTCGCGGGGAATGACACCGGAAGGTGGGGCGGCAGCGGAGTGCGCTCGAACCTACACTTCCCTCCGGCTCAGGAACGCCAATCGCTCGAACAGATGCACGTCCTGCTCGTTCTTGAGCAGCGCACCGTGCAGTGGTGGGATCAGCTTGCGCGGGTCGCGCTCGCGCAACTGCTCGACGCTCATGTCTTCGTTGAGCAGCAGTTTGAGCCAGTCCAGAAGCTCTGAGGTGGAGGGCTTCTTCTTCAACCCGGGCACTTCGCGGACCTCGAAGAAGATGCGCAGGGCTTCCTCGACCAGCCGCTTCTTGATGCCGGGGAAGTGGACGTCGACGATCCGGGTCATGGTGTCGGCATCGGGGAACTTGATGTAGTGGAAGAAGCAGCGGCGCAGGAACGCGTCCGGCAGCTCCTTCTCGTTGTTGGAGGTGATCATCATGATCGGGCGCTGCTTGGCCTTGATCGTCTCGCCGGTCTCGTAGACGTGGAATTCCATGCGGTCGAGCTCAAGCAGGAGATCATTTGGGAATTCGATGTCGGCCTTGTCGATCTCGTCGATCAGCAGCACCGGGCGCTGCTCGGCGGTGAAGGCATCCCACAGCTTGCCGCGCTTGATGTAGTTCTTGATGTCGGACACGCGGGCATCGCCAAGCTGGCTGTCGCGAAGGCGCGATACCGCGTCGTATTCATAGAGGCCTTGCTGTGCCTTGGTGGTGGACTTGATGTGCCAGGTCAGAAGCGGGGCGTTCAGCGCCTTCGCCACTTCCTCCGCCAGCACCGTCTTGCCGGTGCCGGGCTCGCCCTTGATGAGCAGCGGGCGCTCCAGCACGATCGAGGCATTGACCGCGACCTTGAGATCGTCGGTCGCAACATAGTCCTTGGTGCCGGTAAATTTCATCGCGCGTCCTTGTTGGTCGTCGTCCCAGGAATTGCCAGTTTCATGGCCCTGGTCCAACAAACGGAACGGCCGCGCGTGGCGGCCGTTCCTGGTTCGGTCAGGCTTTCAGACCCGTTTTATCAGCGAAAGGATGACGAGCACAATCGCTCCGCCAATCCCGCCTGGCGGACAATCCTGCCCAGAGCTCGTCGGGTGGGGTCTCCGAGGCGCCCCTTGACGCCGACAATCCAAAGGGCAATCTGTCACCCATGTTCCTGCAATTCTTCACTTCTCTGCGCGATGCGCAGGTCCCCGTGACGCTGCGCGAATACCTCACGCTGATGGAGGCGCTCGACGCCGACCTCGCGGACTACTCGGTCGAGAATTTCTACTATCTCTCGCGCACCTCCCTGGTGAAGGACGAGCGCAACCTCGACAAGTTCGACCGCGTCTTCGGCACCGTCTTCAAGGGGCTGGAAAGCCTGCTCGACGCCATGGAGGGGGCCGAGCTCCCCGAGGAGTGGCTGAAGAAGCTCGCCGAGAAATACCTGACCGACGAAGAGAAGAAGCAGATCGAGGCCATGGGCTGGGACAAGCTCATGGAGACCCTGAAGAAGCGTCTCGAGGAGCAGAAGGGCCGTCATCAGGGCGGCTCGAAGTGGATCGGCACCGCCGGCACCTCGCCGTTCGGCGCTCATGGTTACAATCCCGAAGGCATTCGCATCGGCCAGGACAAGAACCGCAACAACCGCGCCGTCAAGGTGTGGGACAAGCGCGAGTTCAAGGATCTGGACGGCAATGTCGAGCTCGGCATCCGCAACATCAAGGTGGCATTGCGCCGCCTGCGCAAATTCGCGCGCACCGGCGCGCCGGATGAACTCGATCTCGACACCACCATCCGCGAGACCGCCAATCACGGCTATCTCGACGTGCACATGCGGCCCGAGCGCCGCAACGCGGTGAAGCTGCTAGTGTTCTTCGACATCGGCGGCTCGATGGACGCGCATATCGAGCAGGTCGAGGAGTTGTTCTCGGCGGCGAAGAGCGAGTTCAAGCACATGGAGTATTTCTACTTCCACAATTGCCTCTATGAAGGCGTGTGGAAGCAGAACAAGCGGCGCTTTACCGACCGCACCCCGACCTGGGACGTGCTGCACAAATACCCGCACGATTACAAGATCGTGTTCGTCGGCGACGCCTCGATGTCGCCCTACGAGATCATGGTGCCCGGCGGCTCGGTCGAGCACGTCAACGAGGAGCCCGGCTCGGTCTGGCTCGACCGCATCATCCGTACCTATCCGCATTCGGTGTGGCTGAACCCCGTGCAACAGAAGCACTGGGACTATTCGGAATCCACCACCATCATCAAACGCATTTTCGCCAACCGCATGTATCCGATCACGATCGAGGGACTTGAAGGTGCGATGAAGGAATTAACGCACTAGCTCGCGCTCCGCGCCGGGAATGACTACAAGAGGGAGAACCACGTGCCCCAGACCATCACCCGTGGCATCAAGGCGCTGATCGACGAGGCCAATGCCGAGATCGAGACGCTCACCGCCAAAGACGCCATCGAGATCTCCAAGAACGGCGACGTCGTCATCGTCGACATCCGCGATCCCCGCGAGATCGAGCGCGACGGCCGCATCCCCGGCGCGTTCGCCTGCACCCGCGGCATGCTCGAATTCTGGATCGATCCGCAGAGCCCTTATGCCAAGCCGGTGTTCCAGGAGGACAAGAAGTTCGTCTTCCATTGCGCCGGCGGCTTGCGCTCTGCGCTCGCCGCCAAGACTGCGCAGGACATGGGCCTCAAGCCCGTCGCCCACATCGCGGGCGGCTACGCCGCCTGGCGCGACGCCGGCGGGCCGACCCAACAGTGGGAGCCGAAGAAGAAGGGGTGAGGGTGCTGCGCTGCCGCTCCAATCTCCGGCGTCATTCCCCGCGAAAGCGGGGAATCCAGTACGCCGCGGCCTCTCGGCTCAATTACAATCGCCTCTGGAATACTGGATCGCGCGGTCCTAGTGCGCAATTGCGCACTGGCCGGGCGATGACAGCGGAGTTGGATGCGCACTGCTTCAACCTCGCTCACGTTGCGCTCGCCCGGAATAATAGAAAGATCTCGCATGCCCACCGATCCCCTCATCTCTACCGAATGGCTCGCCGCCCACATCAATGACGCCAACGTCAAGGTGCTCGACGCCAGCTTCAAGCTGCCGGGTGTGCTGCCATTGCCGAAGGACGATTATCTCGCCGCGCATCTGCCGGGCGCGGTGTTCTTCGACGTCGATGCGATCTCGGACCATTCCAACCCGCTGCCGCACATGTATCCGAGTGCCGAGCAGTTCGGCCGCGACGTCGGTCATCTCGGCATCTCCAATGCCGACACCGTCGTGATCTATGATGCCGGCGGCTGGGTCGCTGCTCCCCGCGCGTGGTGGATGTTCCTGGCTTTCGGGCACGGCAATGTGCGCATCCTCAATGGCGGCCTGAAGAAGTGGCGCGCCGAGGGGCGTCCGGTCGAGAGTGGCGAGGCGAAGCCGAAGCCTGCGACGTTCACGGCCAGCTACGATTCAAAACGCGTGCGCAGCATGCAGCAATTGATCGCCAACGTCGAAAGCCGTGCCGAGCAGGTGATCGACGCGCGCGCCGCCGACCGGTTCGAGGGCCGGGCGCCGGAGCCGCGCGCAGGCATCCGCTCCGGCCATATCCCGGGCGCGCGCAACGTGCCCTACAATCTCCTGTTCGACGCCGCGACCGGCACGATGAAGCCGCTTGATGATCTCCGCGCTGCCTTTACCAACGCCGGCGTCAGGCTCGATGCGCCGATCGTGACGAGCTGCGGCTCCGGGGTCTCCGCCGGCGTGCTGACATTGGCGCTCTATCGCCTCGGCATCACCGACACCGCGCTCTACGATGGCTCATGGTCGGAATGGGGCCAGGAAAAGGGACCGCCGATCGCAACCGGGCCGGCGTAACCCTACTGACGTGCGCGCGCGGTCGTCGTTGCGGCGAGCGTGGGTTGCGGTTGTCCGAACGGATCGAGTTGCTGAACCGGCGGCGGCGCGCGCCAGACAATGCGGCGGCGCTTCTTGACGCGATGCGCCCGCGGCTTGGTCGCCTTGCTCTCCGGCGACCTGCTGTCGGCCTTAGAGCCGGCCTTGGCCTTCGCCGGCGGACCCTCCCAGGCCGTGGTCGCCGGGTCGTTCAATGCGGCGAACTTCGCGCTCGCCATGTCGAACCTGGACGAAGCCGAGGCTCCGCTGGGGGCGGCAGGTGTTGGTTTGCTCGCGAGAGCGATCGAAACGGGCTTGGCCTCGGCGATGGATGCGCTGGCGTCGGCCGGAGTAAGCGTGTTGCTTGAGGCCTGCACCGCGGCGTCCGTCGTCGTCTCGGCCTTGGTCTTCGCATTGGCCGGTTCGGCCGGGACGTCAGCCGGAGGGGCAACGACCTGCGGCTGACCGTCGGTCTCAGTCGTCAGCGCGACCACTTGTTCGGGCTCGCTCATCGGCAGTGCGATGGTCGGGACTTGATCGCGCAGCGACGGCGTCGGATCGGTGGCCGCTTCCGGCTCGGCGCGGAGGACCGCGAGCACCGGCTGGGCCGGCTCGGGAGCTTGTGCAAACACCTGCTCCTGCGGGCCGTTCCGCCAGGAGGGGTTGCTGACATACTGCTCGTGGCTCGCCCGCAGCAGCGCGGCGGCGCCCAGGCCGAATACCAGGATGGAGGCTGACAGCAGGATCGCGGCAAACAGGAAGCGAAAGCCGGGAAGCATCGAGGGATTGCGAATTTCCGCCCCGGCGGTGAAGTGGCCAGGGCCCATGAGCCATCTGAACGCGGTGACGGTACTGCTTGCCGCGTTCGCCACGCGGGGATCGAAGCTCAAAGCGGAGGCGAATCAGGCTGATTCGAACATACCGCAACGATTCCGCGCCGTTCCGTAAAAAACGGAGCCGGCGACTCCGGCGATCTCGGGCGTGGGCTGATTTTCGCCCCATGATGCAAGGAGGCAACGGTAGTCTTGCGGATCACAAATCGGCAAATCAGGCACAAATCCGCCTGTAATGTCTTGAATGTGCCGCTATCTTCCGTCATCTGGCCGTTAACGGTCCGGACGGGGCCCGGGGACTATACAAGAGCGATGATGATCAAACATTTTCTGACGATATGCGCTGCCGCAACAGTCGCTGCGGCGGGAACCTCGCTCGCACAGGCCCAGAGCTATCCGGTCCAGCAGGCGCCGAGCTATGGCGGGCCGCCGGCCGAATATCGGCCCGGCGACCGCGCGCCGAGTTTCGACGCGCTCGACGATGAAGATGACGCGATGCCGCAGGCAGCGCTGCCGCCGCCCGGTCCGGATCCGCGTTACGGCCGTCCGCCCGGCGCTCCCCCGGTGTATTCCGCCGCGCCGCCGCAGGGTCCGGTGATGTCGCCCGATGATCCCCGTTATGGCCGTCCCGCAGGTGCCCCCGTCTACTCGGCCGCGCCACCGCAGGGTCCCGTGACGTCGCCCGACGACCCGCGCTACGGCCGCCCTGCCGGCCCGCCCGCGGTGATCTACGCCGATCGTCCGACTCAGGCGCCCGGCAGTGACGGCCTGCGTCCGCCCGAGGCGGTCGGTGGTCCCGCCGCGACCGGAACGGTCCAGGCCGGGCAGCCGCCCGTTGGTGCCGACGGCCGGCCGATGGTGATCGCGTCGCTGCCGCCCGAGGAGCAGCCTGACGCTGCTCCGGCGCAGCTGCCGCAGAACCTGCGCCGCCAGGAGGTCTCGCTGGCGACCAAGGAGCCGGCCGGAACACTCATCGTCGATACCCCGAACACCTATCTCTATTACGTGCTGGGCAATGGCCGTGCGATCCGCTACGGCGTCCGCGTCGGCCGCGACGGCTTCACCTGGACCGGCGTGCAGAAGATCACTCGCAAGGCCGAGTGGCCGGATTGGCATCCGCCGACCGAGATGATCGAGCGCCAGCCCTATCTGCCGCGTTTCATGGCCGGCGGTCCCGGCAATCCGCTCGGCGCCCGTGCGATGTATCTCGGCTCGACCGTCTACCGCATCCACGGCACCAACCAGCCCTCGACCATCGGCAAGTTCGTGTCGTCCGGCTGCATCGGCATGCTGAACGAGGACGTCTCCGACTTGTTCGATCGCGTCAAGGTCGGCACCCGCGTGGTCGTGATGCCGGGTGGTCCGCCGCCGGGAACGGCGACCGCATCCGCCGCGCCCATGCCCGGCACTGCCGGCCCCGCACCAATGGCCGCGCAGGCCGGCCCGGTCGGAGGCACCCAGCTGACAGTGGTGCCGCCGCTGCCCGCGCCCGTCACCGTGCGCTGAATCGGCTTCGCAAGAATTGATCTGATGACGGCGCGTGGCCTTCGGTCACGCGCCGTCATCATTTGACGCATGCGTGCAAGTCTCACTTGCGCATACTTGAACGGCTCCGCACCTCGATTACGTCCGGGAGGATTGCAACGAATTGAGGAGCACAGGATGCGCATCTTTGTTGCGGGCGCGACCGGCGCGGTCGGTCAGTATCTTGTTCAGGCGCTGGTCGCCGCGGGTCATTCGGTGATCGGCACGACACGGAGTGCGGCAAAAACAGACCTTGTGCGGCGATTGGGTGCGGAGACGGTCGTTGCCGACGGCCTCGATGCCGACAGCATGCGCGCTGCGGTGATTGCGGCAAAGCCCAACGCCGTCATCCACCAGATGACAGATCTCGCGGCCGCCACGGACCTCCGGCATTTCGATCGGGCTTTCAAGCGAACCAACGAGCTCCGCACCCGCGGAACCGACATTCTGCTCAACGCCGCGCGCGAGGCCGGCGCCAAGCGCTTCATCGCGCAAAGCTTCTGCGGCTGGACCTTCAGTCGCGCCGGGGGAACGGTCAAGACCGAGACCGATGAACTCGACTCGAATCCACCGCGAGAGCTGCGACGCACGCTTGAGGCAATCCGCTATCTGGAGCGAATCGTCACCGCTTCGACGAAGCCGGTGGGCATCGTGCTACGCTATGGATTCTTCTATGGACCCGGCACCGGCACGCTCTCGCCGGCGATGATCGACCAGCTGCGCCACCGGCGTGTGCCGGTAATCGGTGACGGCGGCGGCACGTGGTCGTTCATTCACACCGAAGATGCAGCCTCTGCCACGCTCGCCGCGCTTGAACGCGGACGCACCGGCAGCATCTACAATATCGTCGACGATCATCCGGCGCCGGTGAAGGATTGGTTGCCCGCGCTGGCCGAACTCCTCGGTGCCAAGCCGCCGCGTCACATCCCCGCCTGGCTCGGGCGCCTGCTTGCGGGCGAGCATATGGTTGCGATGATGACGGAGGTGCGTGGAGCCTCCAACGGCAAGGCCAAGCGCGAGCTCGGTTGGCTGCCGGCGCATGCCTCCTGGCGCGACGGCTTTGCCGATGCGGCACGGCAGCCCACCAGCCAGCGCTCGGCGGCCTGAGGCATCACGCCAGCTTGCGCGGCAGCTCACTGCCCTTGGTGAAGGCGTCGATCGCCTCGACCATCTGGCCGTAATGGATGCGCAAGCCGTCCTCGGTGGCGTAGCCGAGGTGCGGCGTCAGCACGAGGTTGTCGAGCTTGCGGAAGGAATGGTCCGTCGGCAGCGGCTCGACCGAGAATACGTCGATGCCGGCGCCTGCAATCCTCTTCTGCTGCAACGCCTCGAGCAGCGCCTGCTCGTCCACGATCGGCCCGCGCGCGGTGTTGACGAGGAAGGCCGTCGGTTTCATCCGCGCGAGATCGGAAGCCCCGACCAGCCCGCGCGAGCGCTCGCTCAGCACCACATGGATGCTGACGATGTCGGCCTTGGCGAACAGCTCCTCCTTGGTGGCGTAGCCGACGCCGGCATCCTTGCACTTCTCCGGGGTCAGGTTCGGGCTCCAGGCGATCACGTTCATGCCGAACGCCTTCGCGATATCAGCCATCTTGCTGCCGAGCTTGCCGAGCCCGACGACGCCGAGCGTCAATCCCTCGATCTCGACGCCGGCAAAGGCCTGCCAGGGCTCGCCCGCATGCATGCGCGCGTTCTCGCGGCCGATGCCGCGGGTCAGTTCCAGGATCAGGCCCATGGTGAGGGGCGCGGTCGGATCGCGCGAATATTGCGTGCCGCCGATCGTGACGCCCCGCGCCTTGGCGGCCTCCATGTCGATCGAGGCGTTGCGCATGCCTGACGTCAGCAGGAGCTTCAGCTTCGGCAGGCTTTCGAACAGGCTCTTGGGGAACGCGGTGCGCTCGCGCATCGCGCAGACGATCTCGAAATCAGCCAGCGCGCTCGCCGCGGCCTGCTCGGAGGCGAAGGGATGGCTGAACACGGTGACGTCGATGCGGTCGGACAGGCTTTGCCAATCGGCGACGTCGAGGGCGAGGTTGAAATAGTCGTCGAGAATTGCACAGCGCAGCCGCGTCATCAGCGTTCTTCCATGGCGAGAGGTGGAACCAGGCCATGGTTGCGCGCAATCAGGACCGTGCGCAAGCCGTTCGCGTCTTCAAAAATCCGACAGGTGATAAAGGCTCAGAGGTCGCGGGGCTTGAGCCGGAACGGCGCATTCATGCCGTGCTTGGCGCGCCAGGCCGGGCCGGGGCCGCGCATGTAATGCAGTTCGGGCCGGTAGGGGTTGAAAGCGGTGGCAAAGAAGCGCTTCCAGAAGCCCTTGATCTCCGAGGCAAATGCGGAGGCGCTGCCGGCTTCCGCCGGAACGGGAAGGGAGTTGGTCTCGATCATGGCCATGACGCTGTCTCGCTGTGCTCCCCTTCATTCTGAGCGGGTGGCGCTGTTTCCGCGCGAAACCGAGCTTTGGCCTGATTTATTAAAAGATGGTTTCAATTGTCCGGATCGGCGGCGGGATGGTGTCCGTCCCGTATTCATCCGTGGTGAACGGAGGGAAAACATTGCCCTTTCGGGGCGGGATCGCTACATCGGCGGCAAGCAAATTTCCTCAAATCGAAGGTTTTCGGGACCGATGGCGCGCCAGTTCATCTATTTCATGCAGGGCCTGACCAAGAGCTACCCGACCCGGAAGGTGCTCGATAACATCCATCTGAGCTTCTACCCGGACGCCAAGATCGGCGTGCTCGGTGTCAATGGCTCGGGCAAGTCGACGCTGCTCAAAATCATGGCCGGCCTCGACAAGGAGTACAACGGCGAGGCCTGGGTCGCCCAGGGCGCCCGCGTCGGCTATCTCGAGCAGGAGCCGCATCTCGATCCGGCATTGAGCGTGCGCGAGAACGTCATGCTGGGCGTCGCCAAGCAGAAGGCCATCCTCGATCGCTACAACGAGCTGGCGATGAACTACTCCGAGGAGACCGCCGACGAGATGACCAAGCTGCAGGACGAGATCGAGGCCCAGGGCCTCTGGGATCTCGACAGCAAGGTCGACCAGGCCATGGACGCGCTGCGCTGTCCGCCCGACGATGCCGACGTGTCGAAACTCTCCGGCGGTGAGCGCCGCCGCGTCGCGCTCTGCAAGCTGCTGCTCGACCAGCCCGAGCTTCTGCTGCTGGACGAACCGACCAACCATCTCGACGCGGAGTCGGTGTCGTGGCTGGAAGGCCATCTGCGCAACTATCCCGGCGCGATCCTGATCGTCACCCATGACCGCTACTTCCTCGACAACGTCACGAGCTGGATTCTCGAGCTCGATCGCGGCAAGGGCATTCCCTACGAGGGCAATTACTCGTCCTGGCTGCAGCAGAAGCAGAAGCGGCTCGAGCAGGAGGGCCGCGAGGACGCTGCGCATCAGAAGACGCTGGCCCGAGAGCAGGAATGGATCGCGTCCTCGCCGAAAGCCCGCCAGGCCAAGTCCAAGGCGCGCTATCAGCGCTATGACGAACTGCTGAAACAGGCGAGCGAAAAGCAGACACAGACCGCGCAAATCACGATTCCGGTGGCCGAGCGACTCGGTCAGAACGTGGTCGACTTCGAAGGGCTCAGCAAAGGTTTCGGCGATCGCATGCTGATCGACGATCTCACTTTCAAGCTGCCGCCCGGCGGTATCGTCGGCGTGATCGGCGCCAACGGCGCCGGCAAGACCACGCTGTTCAGAATGATCACCAAGCAGGAGGAGCCGGACAAGGGCACCATCACGATCGGCGAGAGCGTTCATCTTGGTTACGTCGACCAGTCGCGCGACGCGCTCGATGGCAGCAAGAACGTGTGGGAGGAGATCTCCGGCGGCAACGAGCTGATCCTGCTCGGCAAGAGGGAAGTCAATTCACGCGGCTATTGTTCGTCGTTCAACTTCAAGGGCGCCGACCAGCAGAAGAAAGTCGGCGCGCTCTCCGGCGGTGAACGCAACCGCGTGCACCTTGCGAAAATGCTGAAATCCGGCGCCAACGTTCTGCTGCTCGACGAGCCGACCAACGACCTCGACGTCGACACCCTGCGTGCGCTCGAAGAGGCGCTGGAGGATTTCGCCGGCTGCGCCGTCATCATCAGCCATGATCGCTGGTTCCTCGACCGCATCGCGACCCACATCCTGGCCTTCGAAGGCGACAGCCATGTCGAATGGTTCGAGGGCAACTTCCAGGACTACGAGAAGGACAAGATGCGCCGGCTCGGCCAGGACAGCATCATCCCGCACCGCGTGAAGTACAAGAAGCTGACGCGGTGATCTCAAAATGATGCGGCGGGTGCTGATAGCTGCGGTGATCGCTATCACCTGCGGCCTGTCGCCCGCGGGCGCTGCCGACGCCGCCTTCGCGCAGTTCATCGCCTCGCTGTGGCCGGAGGCGGAGGCCGCCGGCGTGTCGCGCGCGACGTTCGAGCGAGAGACGCGCGGGCTCGAGCCGGACTACAAGCTGCCGGATCTGATCCTGCCGGGGCGTCCCGCAACGGGGGCGCCGTCACAGGCCGAGTTCGTGCAGGTGCCGGCCGACTATGTCAGGGAAGCCTCGATCGCGCGGCTTGCGGGCGAGGGGCAGCGGTTGCTGCAAAAATATCGCCCCGCGCTGACCGAGATCGAGAAAAACTCCGGCGTGCCTGCTACCGTGATGCTGGCGATCTGGGGCCGCGAGACCGACTATGGCCGCTATACGCTGCCTTACGATCTCGTCCGCGTGCTGGCGACGCAGGCCTATGTCGGCCGCCGCAAGGACAGCTATCGCAACGAGTTCATCCTCTCGCTGAAAATTCTCGGTGACGGCGTAGTGACACGCAAGGACATGCGCTCGTCCTGGGCCGGTGCGACCGGGCTCACGCAATTCCTGCCGTCCGAATATTACAAGCATGGCGTCGATTTCGACCGCGACGGCCGCATCGACATCTGGCACTCGGTGCCGGATGCGCTGGCCTCCGCCGCGCAGCAGCTCGTCAACAAGGGCTGGCAGAGCGGTGTACGCTGGGCCTACGAGGTGCAGGCACCGGCCAAAGTCGATTGCACCGCCGGCGTGCCCGAGGTGACGAAGCCGATCGGCCAATGGCTGCGCGAAGGCTTTGTACCGGTGCGTGGACAAAAGCTCACTGCCGCCGAGCAGGCACAGCCGGCCTCCCTGCTGCAGCCTGAAGGCATCTACGGCCCGTCCTTCCTGACCACGAAGAACTACTTCGTGATCAAGGAATACAATTTTTCCGACCTCTACGTGCTGTTCGTCGGACATCTCGCCGACCGCATGACGAGCCCGCAACCGTTCGCGACCCCATGGTCTGCCTCGAAGCAATTGCGGACCAAGGACGTCGAGGCGATGCAGCGGGGGCTCACGCGCGTCGGGCTCTACAAGGACAAGATCGACGGCAAGGCGGGCATGCAGACGCGCGCTGCGCTCGGCGCCTACCAGAAGTCGGCAGGCCTCAAGGTCGATTGCTGGCCGAGCGAAGAGGTGCTGCGCTCGATCCAGGCGGCGCGATAGGCGCAGGGCTGGCTAAAAGAAAAAAAGCCCGGCCGAGGTGCTCGGCCGGGCTTCGATCGCGGCGCTCATGAACGCCATGCGGTCAGATCAGTAGCAAACGCGAACCGGGCGGACGGTCCAGCCGTAGCCATCCCAGTAGCGCTGGCGCTGCCAGTAGCAGGGCGGGGGCGGCGGGCCGGGCTCGGCCACATAAACCGGTCCACCATAGGCGGGACGGCTCGATGCGATGGCGCCGCCGACGATCGCGCCGCCGATCAGGCCGGCTGCGATGCCGACGCCGACCCCGTCATGGGCCTGGGCGGACGGCGTGGCGGTCACCAGCGAACCGGCGATCGTCGCAACCGTGAGGGCGGCAACTAAAGTCTTCTTCATACTCTTGGCTCTCCTGAGAGATGGATGCTCCTTGTTAGGAGCGCCCGGGGTTCAAAGGTTCACGCAGACTCTGATGGAATTGGCCTTGCAGCTAGGAAGCGCGCAAATGGTCAATCCGCGGTAAACGCACACGGAGCTGTGACGAGAAAAAGCGGTCTTTTTCAGGCCCCTAAATGGACGGCGCATCTGGAATGAGCCGGCTTGGGGCGACTTCAGCCACAGACTCTGGCGCGGCGGACGCGCCAGGCATAACCGTCCCAGAAGCGCTGCTTCTGCCAGACGCAGCCGTTGCCGTAATAGTCGTCCGCGACGTAGCCCGGGCCCGGCGCATAGTAGCGCGGCGGATAGTAGCCGGCGCCATATCCGGGACCATATGCGTAGCCCGGGCCAGGGCCTGGCCCGTAATAATACGGAGAGGCCAGCGCCCCACCGACAATGGCGCCGCCGATGATTCCGGCTGCCACACCCGCGGCGACGCCGCGTTGCGCCTGGGCTGGTGTAATGGCGCTAAGGGCCACAGCGGCGACGGCAGCAATTGCCAGGAGCGACTTCTTCATTGGCTGACCTTTCGAGCAAACACGCGGGAACTCTTTGAGGGTAAAGTTCCATACTTCGTTTGAATGATCAATGAACGGCACCTTTGCCGGGGCGACCAATCGGTAGGGACCGCAGCCCAGCCAGGGGAGGGCGACGATGGGTAACGCGATGATAAATGCATTGATCGCTGCCGGGATCGTCTTCGCGATCGGCTACGGCTGGATTACCCATCTCCAGAACCGCGGCCAGCGCGGCTCCCGCGCCGGGGCCAGCGTCAATGGCGGCGGCGACACCGCCACCGGCACGAGCGACGGCTTCTCGTTTGGGAGTTGGTTTTCCAGCGATAGTTCCGGCTGCGCGACCGACGGCGGCAGCTGTTCCAGCAGCGATAGCGGCAGTAGTGGCGGAGATTGCGGGGGCGGCGGCGATGGTGGAGGCGGTGGGGGCGACTAGGTCCGCCGCAATCTTGATCCAGTGCAAGGCCCTATTTTAGAGCCGTTCTAGGCTGTTTCCGGGCTAGTTTGGAATAGCTTCAAATTCCGCTTTTTCCTTTTGCATCCGGCCGGCCCCTTAAATATCGATGATGGCGCATCACCAAAGGGCCTGCCGCTTCCATGATCGTTTGTTCCTGTAACGTGCTGAGCGATGACGACATCCGCGCCGCCGTCGCCGAGTCCGACGACGCTGTGCGCCATGCCAAGCAGGTCTATGGGTGTCTCGGCTGTAGCGCCGAATGCGGCCGCTGCGCTCGGACGATCAAGACCATTATCGACGAAGCGCTTGGCACCTGTGCCACGTCCTGCTGCTCCGGCTGCCCGCACAACCACACTGTGGCGGCGAACGACGAGACGGCCCAGCCGGCCGAGTTCGCCCTCGCGGCCTGCTGAAATGCTCCGCAACCCTGGCTGAGCTTTTCCCCGGCTGCGTCCCCGTAGCCGGTTGCTCCAGTCTTCAAACTCATTTAGAAGCGTTCTAAATTCGGTTTACGGCCGATTTGGACTGCAAGAGCTGGAGTGAACCATGCAGGGCGACGCAAAAGTTATCGACTATCTCAACAAGGCACTGCGTCACGAGCTGACTGCGATCAACCAGTATTGGCTGCACTACCGCTTCCTCGACAATTGGGGCCTGCGGGACATGTCCAAGGTCTGGCGCAAGGAGTCCATCGAGGAGATGGAGCACGCCGATAAGCTCACCGAGCGAATCCTGTTCTTCGACGGCTTCCCGAACATGCAGGTGCTCGATCCCTTGCGCATCGGCCAGAACGTCAAGGAGATCATCGAGTGCGATCTCGCCGCCGAGATGAGCGCGCGGGCGCTCTATCAGGAAGCGGCGACCTACTGCCACAGCGTCAAGGACTACGTGACGCGTGATCTGTTCGAGAAGCTGATGAGCGACGAGGAGCACCACATCGACTTCCTCGAGACCCAGCTCGACCTGATCGGCCGCATCGGCCTCGAACTCTACACCCAGAAGCACGTTGGCGGGCTCGAGGGGGACGGGCATTAGTTCGGCGCGTTAGCGATGGCACAACTCCGTATCGGCCTGATGCGCGATTGCGCACCAGGCCGGGACGACAGCCTGGACGCCAGCTACAACTGCGTCTTGTAGAGCTCTTCCACGATCTCCTGACTCTGCGGCTCACCAAGGCCGGTCTGCTCGTGGACCACCTCGACGATGCTCGGCATCACCGAGCGCGGCACCTTCTCGGACGACCAAAGCTTCGAGCGCATCAGTGCCTTGCCGCAGTGGAAATAGACTTCGCTGACGGCGACGTTCAGCACCGCGCGCGGCGACTTGCCAAACTCCACCATCGAGGCGAGCAGGTCCGGATCGGCGGACAGCGAGCCGCGGCCGCCGACGCGCAGCGTCTCGTCGATGCCGGGGACGAAGAACAACAGATGCACGAAGCCCGAGCCCTCGACGACATTTCGAAAACTGTCGATCCGGTTGTTGCCGGAGCGATCAGGCATCAGCAGCTGGTTGGGGCCGGCGACGTGGACGAAGCCAACGCCGCCGCCGCGTGGTGAGGCATCGACGCTGCCGTCCGCTCCCGATGTCGCGAGCACGCAGAACGGCGACATCTCGATGAATTTCTTCGCATGCGTGTCGATTGCGGGGCGCGCTTTCGCGATCACGCGCGGGCTCGGCTGGGCATAGATGGTGGCGAGGTCTTCGGCGCAAAGATCAGTCACGAAGGTCTCCCTGGTGGAATGCCCCGAGAATATCATCTCTCGGCCCGATCGCTAACCCCCTTTGTCACGCCGCCGCGTCCAGTCGATCACGCCAGCGCAGTTCAGAGCCCACCAGATCAGGACTGGCTGCAGCGCCAGCCGCGGCCCGTGATAGAGCCAGCTGTTGGGGATGGGTGGAAGGTCGATGGCCCTCCAGGACCTGCTTGATGCTTGCCGCCCACACGCAAGGCGGATAGAGCGCGAGCTCGCGTTCAGTCGTTCACAGGAGCTATCGGCCGAGCTAGCACGCGCCGCGTCGAGGCGCTATCGCGCTACACCGCATCCGCCGGCACGAAGCAACTGATGATGATGGCGCCGCGGTGACGGACGTACCACACCACGGCCTGGCCGACCGGATTGCCGCGGTCGCGGATGATGGCGCGCTCGGGCACCTCCATCCATTGTCCCTCGATCGGCACCCAATAGGCACCGCTGCGCACGTCGTACTCCGTGCGATGGCCGTCGGAGACGTCACAGCAGGGCACGCCGTTCGGTGCGATCACGCTCTTGAACCAGGCGCGGATGTCGGGCGGGACGTGATCATATTGCCCGTTGTCGAACGCGAACGCGGCGCCCGTCAGTGCGGCCAGCCAAACGCACAGTGCGAGCCTGTGCATGCGATCCTCCTCATCGCGTGTCGTGCCGTTGGCGCGCGATTATCCCGCGCGTCGATTCGGACATCGACGCAATTAAGCCCGAGCCGTCAGCGTAATGCATGCTCAAATAATATGCGGGCTAGACGGCCGTTGATGCGATGCAAAATCAGCGGCGCGCAGATTCGATCGTTTGCTGCGGCGCGGCTTGCAGAAATTGCTGGACCTGCTCGCTGTAGAATTTGGCGTTTCCGGTGGTGCCGTGGCCGCGCGTCTCGGTGCTTGCCGGGATGAGATACAGTTTGCTGTTCTTCACCCGCGTCATCGCAGCGTCCGTGATGCCGGTCTCAGGCGGGTTGCGTTCGTCGTCGGCTGAATTGATCAGCAGCAGCGGCGCTTCGATGGCCTCCAGCTTCTCGCCGGCATTGTAGTCATGCGAAGACTCCCACTGGTAGACGAAGTCGTTGGCATCTGCCGTGATCGGCATGGCCAGCCGCTCGTCGACAATCTTGTCGGCCTTCGCCGCCGTCGGCGCCTGCGATTGATAGGCCAGCGTTCCACCGATGCTCGCGATGCCGTAGGCGGTGATGGCGTATTTCATCATGCGCGGCTGGCTGGTGTAATTCCCGCCGTTGTAGTCGGGGTCGCTGCGGATGGTGTCGAGCATGATCCGCCGCAGCATCCAGTTTCGGGATGCCATCTCGGTCGGCTGCGAGGCCATCGGGATCAGCGCGTCCATCGCCTTCGGATATTTCTCGCCCCACAACCAGGTGTGCATGCCGCCCATCGAATTGCCGATGACGAGCCGCAGATGCTTGACCCCGAGCCCTTCCGTCACCAGGCGATACTGGGCCTCGACCATGTCGTTGTAGTCGTATTTCGGGAAGCTCGTCTTCATCCCGTCGGACGGTTTTGACGATTTGCCATGACCGATATTATCGGGGATGATGATGTAATATTTGGAGGCATCGAGTGGCTGCCCCGCGCCGAACAGCTCGCCGGCAAAGGCTGATGACAGCATGCTCGCGCCCGAGCCGCCGGTGCCATGCAGCACCAGGACCGGCTGGCCGCTCGGCTCACCCACGGTTGTGTAGTGCAGCTTCAGCTCCGGCATGGTCTCGCCGGTGTGGAACTTGAAATCCCTGGCGATCCAGGCGCCCTGCTTCGGCGTCGGATAATCGGCCGCCCATGCGGATGTCGAGATGGCCGCCAACGAGACGGACAACAGGATGGCTGACAGCGCCGCGCAAGAAGCTTTCATGTCGATTTCCCCCGTGCGGCTCTGGTCGGCGGCCGCGTTGCGGCGGAACTTAGCAGAACTGTCCGGAAGGATGTAGGATTTCGTTTTCGCCGGTCGTCCTTGAGGGAAAGGTCAGGAGAGACTGCATGTGCCGCAACATCAAGACGCTGTTCAACTTCGAGCCGGAGGCGACCGAGGATGAGATCCACGCCAGCGCGCTCCAGTTCGTTCGAAAACTGTCTGGCTTCAACAAGCCGTCGCAGGCCAACGAGGCGGCCTTCGATCGTGCGGTGGCGGAGGTCTCGGAGGCTGCGCGAAAACTCCTGACGTCGCTGCACACCCATGCGCCGGCGCGTGATCGTGAGGTCGAAGCGGAAAAGGCCAAGGAACGTTCGCGGCTGCGGTTCGGTTAGGCGGCTCGAAGGTCCGTTCCGTGACCTGCCTCACGGTGACAACGGTCTCAGCGCGCGATGATGTTCGACGGGCTTTTGACACCCCGGAGCACGACCATGAGCCGCCCCCTTCTTCCGCTGAAAGCAGGTGCCATCGTTTTCACGTTGCTGTGGACCGCGTGGATGACGTGGTGGAGCGGCTCGTTCTCGAGCGCGAACGTCGTGATCCTGGCCTTGTGCGGCGCAGCGGTCGGCTATCTCTGGTACCGCGCCATGCGCTGGCAGTTCGAGCGCATGGGCATGCTGCCGCGACGCGAGAATGGGACGAAATAGATTCGTCCGTCAGTCCTTGTGGCCGTGCTTCTTCTTTTTCTTCTTCTTCCTGTGATCGCCTTCGCTGTCCTCGTCTTCGTCATCGAGGGGCGCGTCGTCGGTCTCCTGCACCGCGGCTTCCAGCGCCTCGCGCTCGGCAGCCTCATGCTCGCGCTGGCGGCGGCGTTCGTCCCAGGCGTCGAGCAGCTGATCGAGCCACGGCAGCACCTGTTCGATCGACGGAAGTTGGCCCGGAGGTCCGGCTTCACCACGCGGGCCTTGCGGCCCCGCCGGCCCTTGCGGCCCGACAGGTCCCTGTGTCCCCGGCGCCCCGCGCGGTCCCGCTTCGCCCTGCTTGCCTTGCGGGCCGGGCTTGCCCAGCGGTCCGGGCTTCCCGATCGGCCCCGGCTTGCCCTGAGGTCCTGGCTTGCCACGCGCGCCATCCGGCCCGCGCTTGCCCGGATGACCCTGCGGTCCCGGCCGCCCCGGTTCGCCCTGCCGTCCGCGCGGTCCCTGAGGTCCCTGCCGTTTTTGTTCGTCTGCCACGCCGCTGCTCCCTCGACCGGAAGCAAGCTAATTAGCGGCGTTTGACGACAGCGGCAATTCCGCCCGGGCTCGCGCCTGGGCATGATCAACACCAATCGGCGGCACATCGCGCGCTAGTCGTGATAGGCCGGCACCTCTATGCCGGAGGCGGCATAGAGCCTGATCTTGTTGCGCAACGTGCGCACCGAGAGGCCGAGCACGCGTGAGGCGCGCGTGCGATTGCCGTCGCAGCGGGCGAGCGTCTGCAGCACGAGCTCACGCTCGACCTCGTCGACGGTCGCGCCGATCAGCAGCGGAACGATCTGGTTCGGTGAAAGGACATACGCGCCCGGTTCGGACGCAGCGACATGAACAGTGGTCATCGACACACTCCCCGATCAACGCCCGCTTCCGTCTTTGGAAGCGGATCGAGAACAAACGACCCCCAAGCCGTAGATCTACGGTGGGCGGGTTTGGTTAACGAAAGGTTAACAGCGGGCGATCGCACGAATTGACCTTGGGAATGCCGCCGCGCCGCCGCGATTGGCACGGATTGCATATTCCTGCGAGCATACCCCGCAAAGCAGGCATCCCTCCCGCTCACACCGTCCGGTATCCGCCATCCACCATCACGATCGTTCCCGTGACGTAGGCCGACATGTCCGACGCAAGGAAGATCGCGGGACCCACGATGTCCTCGGGCTTGCCGGTGCGCGCCAGCGGGGTGTGATCGACGAAAGCCTGCACCAGCGCCGGATTGGTCGCACGCACATTGGCGTTGATGTTAGTCTCGATGAAGCCCGGCCCGATTGCATTGACGCGCACGCCCTCCTTGCCGAGCTCGACCGCGAGCGCCTTGGTGAAGCCGAGCACGCCGTGTTTCGAGGTGGTGTAGGCCGCCGAGCTCGGCGTGCGCAGATGCACGAAGGACTGGATCGATCCGATATTGACGATGCGGCCCTTGGCTGCTCGCAAGGGCGCGAGGAACGCCTGCGTCATGTTGAAGACGCCGTTGAGGTTGAGCGAGATGATGTCATTCCAATCCTTCGCCACCGTCTCGGTATCGGCGGTGAAGGCGTTGCGGCGGGTGATGCCGGCATTGTTGACGAGGATCGAGACCTGCCCGACCTTGTCGGCGACTTGCCTGGCGAGCGCGAAGCAGTCGTCGCGTCTGGTGACGTCGAGTGCAAAGCTCTCGGCCTTGCCGCCGGACTTGCGGATCCCCTCGGCGGCTTCCGCGACCGTGTCGGCGTTGACGTCGAGCAGCACCACCTGCGCGCCCTCGCGGGCGTAGCCGGCCGCGATGGCCCGGCCGATGCCCGAACCGGCGCCCGTGATGACGGCGATATGGTTTGCGAGCAATGCCATGACAATTTCCTCCCGATTTCTTTTCGAAGTTTCATGAAAGGCTAACTCGAAATTAAGGGGTCGGAAACGGCGCCCTTGGCATACTGATCTTGATTGCTAAACGTTGCGCGCATGATGGAACGGCTCGAATCCTGGAAACTCGCACTCGAACGCCTGCGGTCGGTGGACGGCGCCGATTGGGCCGAGGCCGGACGGCTGGTGGCCGAGATCGCGCGGATGAGCACCGATACCATGCTGCGTCAGGCCGCCGAGCAGGCGCTTCCTGTGCTGCGCCAGGCCGTGGACAATGACGATCACAGCGTCACGCTGGCGGCACGGCGCCGTCTCGGCGTGGTGCTCGATGTCGTTCACGACCTGACCGCGCCGCGCTTCGGGCGCCGCAATGCTGCGCCGAAAAAATTGTCCAGCGAGGATCGTGCCCGCAAGGTGCTCGGCCTGCCGCTCGCGGTGCAGCTCACCTGCGAGGACATCAATCAGGCGTATCGCCGCGCCGCCAAGGGCATGCACCCCGACCAGGGCGGCAGCGCGGAAGCGTTCATCGACCTCGCCGCCGCGCGCGACCTCCTGATCCATCCCGGCGCGTACAAGGACGCGTGAGGGCTCATGTGCTATCCTGTAGCCCGGATGAGCGAAGCGACATCCGGGACGGGTCTAGCCCATGGTTTTGTATCGCAGAAATTTTCTTCCCGGCGGCACCTACTTTTTCACTGTAGCGCTCTTCGACCGCAGATCGACCATTTTGATTGAAAACGTTGGCGCCCTGCGTGATGCCTTCCGGGCCGCTCGCAGGGAGCGCCCGTTCGAGGTCGATGCGATCGTGATCCTTCCGGACCATTTGCATGTCGTCATGAGCCTCCCGCCGCATGACGCCGATTTCGCGGGACGTTGGCGAAGGATCGAGGGGCATTTCAGCAGCGCACTACTGCATGCGGGTATCGACGTAGCCCGCCACTCCAATGGAGAATTGGCTCTGTGGCAACGACGCTACTGGGAGCACACGGTTCGCGACGAAGATGATTTCGCCCGCCACGTGGATTACATTCACTTCAACCCCGTCAAGCATCGCTACGTCCAGCGCGTTTGTGATTGGCCGCATTCGTCCTTTCACCGATATGCGCGGGCGGGATTGCTCTCGGAAGACTGGGCGGGCGATGCCGGCGAAAGTGGGATTGCTTTCGGTGAGCGAGCCCAGGGAGGCTGACCGGGAATTCCCGAATATCGCTTCGCTCATCCGGGCTACGGACGTCAGACTTGGAGTCGGACGCTGGTGCGCCCCGGACAAGATGTGAGTGGGTCCGCCAACCGGCCAGGTTCAAAGCGTGTGCGCGGAAAATGCGTGACGTCGGCCGAAAAACCGGTGGTCCGTCCAAAAGAAAAGGGCGGTCCGCTTGCGCGATCCGCCCTTTGAAATCCGGTCTGTCGCCTCACGCCTAGAGCGTGCAGCGGCGCTCCGCGCGCAGCTTGATCTGGAGCTCCGAGGCGGCCGTGAAGGTCGGGAGCGGCTTGCTGACGACCTTGTAGGTCGACACGCCCCACTGGAACGGCTTGTACTTGAGGTCCTCGTTCCAGACCTGGCAAATGCCGGTGTTGTCCCAGCGGATCACGTAATAGCCGACTGCCGCAGAGGCCGGCACGGCGAACACGGAGGTGGCGATGCCGGCAACGGCACAAAGGGCGAGAACGCGACGCATGAAATATCTCCTGATGGGAACGTGAGAGAAAACTGGTGCGGCAAATCTGCGTGGCTGGCAAGCGGGGCGGCGACCGTTCACGGATATGTCAGCCGTTGGTCGGCTGTTCGGACGACCCTTATCCCTTGACTATCGCCTGACGATCACACGTCTAACTCTTGGCCAGCGACGCCACCGCCTCGATCTCGATCAGCATCTTCGGATCGGGCAGTGCGTGGATCACGCAGGTGGTGCGGGCAGGGTAGGGCGGCGGGCCGAAGGCGCCGGCATAGAGCGCGTTCATGGCGGCGACGTCGGAGGCGCGGGTCAGCAGCACGTTGACCTTGACGAGATCGCGGATCTCGGCGCCGGCCTCCGCCAGCACGCGCTTGATGTTGATGGCGACATTGGCGAACTGCGCCTCGAAGCCGTCGGGCAGCGCGCCGTTCGCGTCGAAGCCGGGAATGCCGGAGACGAACAGGAGATCGCCTGCGCGCGTGGCAAAGGACAGCGGCGGCGCCTTGACGTGCGGCGGGGGCGCGAAATGCTGGATCGGCATGGGATCACCTCGGATGGAGGGCTGGAAGCGCAAGCGTAGCGGCAGCTCGGGGCGCCTCCAACAAAAAACGCGAAAACAACCCCATGCACAGTAGGCATCTAGCAGGAATCATTGAGCTTTCTTTTTCACTTCGGGAAAAACAAAATAATCGTTGCTCCGTCGGGCAAAACAGGGGCAGAATGGCATGATGGCGGGTGAGCGTCTTGTCGCGCCAAACTCCGCCGTCATGCCCCGGCTCGACCGGGGCATCCAGTACGCCGCGGTTTCGGTTCACTATCGCTCTCTCTGGAATACTGGATCGCCCGGTTGAACCGGGCGATGACAGTTGGGTGTGTTGCTACAGACCGCGACTCGCGCCCATCCCATCATGTTGCCGCCCCGATCCATCGGATAGATTCCGCTCGTTCGATTCGTTTCCCTCCTTGAAGAATAGCCCCCGGAGACTCCCATGAAGTTCGCATCCACCCTCCGCGCCGCGCTGGTCGGCATTGCCGCGCTTGCCGGCCTCTCGACCTCGGCTCTGGCCGACGGCGGCACCGTGGTGCTGACGATCTACAAGGCGGGCTGGATCATCGGCGGCTCCGGCGGCTCGGGCGTGCTGAACTTCCGCGGCCGCGCCTATTCGCTCTCGACCGGCGGGCTCGACTACGGCCTCGTCTTCGGCGGCTCCAAGACCGTGCTGCGCGGCCGCGTCTCCAACATCAACCGGCCCTCCGACATCGCCGGCGTCTATGGCGCCGCCGGTGCGGGCATCGCAGTGGGCCGCGGCGCGCGTGCGATCGTGCTGACCAACCAGAAGGGCGCCGTGCTCGAGCTGTCCGGCACGCAGGTCGGCCTGATGGCGAATGCGGATCTGAGCGGGCTTGCGATCACGCTGCGGTAAGGCCGATGTCGTAGGGGGAAATGGGGCGCAAGCGCCGCGCCCACCATCTCTTCCCGACAATTCCGGCCGGGGTCGCTATACTCACGATCCCAGTGACCTCGGCAAGATGGGGATCCCATGGCGAGAGAGTTGGACGGCAAGGTGGCGGCCGTGACCGGGGCTGCGTCGGGCATCGGATTGGCCAGCACCGAGGCGATGCTGGCCGCCGGCGCGCGCGTGGTGATGGTCGACCGCGATGAGGCCGCGCTGAAGGCGCTCCGCGACAAGCACGGCGACGCGGTGATCCCGCTGCTCATCGATCTGCTGGACCCAAAAGACTGTGCAACGGTGCTGCCGCGCGTTCTGGAGCAGGCCGGCCAGCTCGATATCCTGCATGCGAATGCCGGGACGTATGTCGGTGGCGATCTGGTCGATGCCGACACCATGGCGATCGACCGGATGCTGAACCTGAATGTCAACGTCGTGATGAAGAACGTACACGACGTGCTGCCGCACATGATCGCGCGCGGGACCGGCGACATCATCGTCACGAGCTCGCTGGCGGCGCATTTTCCCACGCCATGGGAGCCGGTCTATGCGTCGTCCAAATGGGCGGTGAACTGCTTCGTCCAGACGGTGCGGCGCCAGGTCTTCAAGCACGGCATCCGCGTCGGCTCGATTTCGCCCGGTCCGGTCGTCAGCGCCTTGCTCGCGGACTGGCCGCCGGAGAAGCTGAAGGAAGCCAGGGACTCGGGAAGCCTGCTGGAGGCCGGCGACGTGGCTGAGGTCGTGATGTTCATGCTGACGCGGCCGCGCGGCATGACCATCCGCGACGTGGTGATGCTGCCGACCAATTTCGATCTTTAGGGCGCCAAGCGTGCCCCGGTGAACACCGCCAATTGCGCATCGAACGCCCGCCTGAACGCGGGCCGCGCTTCGCCGCGAGCCACATAGACGGCGATATCTGGATATTCGTCCAGCATGCCTGATGCGTTCAACCTGCGCAGCACTGTCACCATCATGAGGTCGCCGGCGCTGAACGCGCCGTCGAGCCAGTCGGCATCGCCGAGGCGACGGGCCAATTCGCCGAGCCTGACATGGACGCGATCCTGCAGCATGGGCAGCCGCTCCGCGTACCAGCTCTTGTCGCGCTCGAACAGCATGGCCATCCCGAGCTCGACGATCGGCGGCTCCAGCGTGCTCAGCGCAGCAAACATCCAGGCGATCGCGCGGGCCCGGGCGTGCGGCTCCGTCGGCAGCAGCCCGGCGTGACGCTCGGCGATATGGAGCACGATCGCGCCGGACTCGAACAGGGCGAGATCGCCGTGCTCGTAGGTCGGAATCTGCCCGAATGGATGCAGGGCGAGATGCGCGGGTTCTTTCATCGCTTGGAACGAAACCAGACGCACGTCGTAAGGCTGGCCGACCTCTTCGAGCGCCCAGCGCACCCGCATGTCGCGGGCTTGCCCCTTGCCGCGGTCGGGCGAGCTTTCGAAGGCGGTGATGGTGGGGGGCATCGGGAGGGGCTCCGGGGTTGATCGCGTTTTGCGTTCGGAGGACGAATGGAATGAGTGGATTCCGACAGGTTAATGCGTTTTCGTGGACCCCGTAGGCCGCATGAGCGATAGCGATATGCGGGGCAGCTGCCGGCCCCGGATGTCGCTGTCGCTCATCCGGGCTACAAGAAAATCCCGCCGCCGCTGTCGGAACGTCCCTACCTGCCACGTCCTTGGAACATCGGCGCGCCGCCGCGCGCCCGCCCGAGGCGAAAGGATATCCGTTCATGACCTCCATCACGCCGTTTCTCTGGTTCGACAACAACGTGCCGGCGGCCGTCGCCTTCTACAAATCGGTGTTTCCCAACGCCAAGGTTGAGACCGTCAGCGACTTCATGGCGGTGTTCGAGCTCGAAGGCCAGCGCTTCAACGCGCTCAACGGGGGCCCGCAATACAAGTTCAACGAAGCGGTGTCGTTCTTCATCAGCGTGGAGACGCAAGCGGAAGTCGATTATTTCTGGGACAGGCTCACCGCCGACGGCGGCGAAGAATCCCGCTGCGGCTGGCTCAAGGACAGGTTCGGGCTGTCCTGGCAGGTGATCCCATCAGCGCTCGGCCGCTACCTCGGCGACCCCGACCGCAGCAAGGCGAACCGCGTCATGCAGGCGATGATGCAGATGAGAAAGATCGTGATTGCGGATTTGGATAGGGCGTATGCTGGGTGAGGCAGGTGCCCGTGCCCCGGACGCAGCGCATCGCGCCGCTCTTCGCGGCGTGGTGCGCTGCAGAGCCGGGGCCCATGCCGCATCCGTGCCGGAGCTTCTGGGTCCCGGGTCTGCGCTTCGCTTGCCCGGGACACGCGAGCAGGCCAAAGCGGGGACACTCTCGACTATTCCGTTGCAGCGATCCACGCCGCAAGCTCGCGCCACGGCTCCAGCGTCCAATGCCCGGACGCCGCGCCGGACGGCGAGGGCAGCACGAACATCTCGGGCAGACTCTCATCCCGCAGCTGCCGCCCCAGCGCAATCCCGCTTGACGGCCTGCCATAAAACAAGCTCGCCGCCTTCTTGCTCGTGAACGCAATTGTCCTTGGCTGATACTTTTCGATCTTGGCCCTGAACCCCGGCACGTCGATCGTCTCCGCCGCGATCTGGTGATCCATCCCGGCGCCCGATTTGGAAAGATCGGTGAAGCCGATCCCGAGATCGAGCAAGCTTGCGAACTGGCCCGGCTGATAGCGCCGCGGCGTGATCCCGGCCTCATGAATCGCGCGCCAGAAGCGGTTTCCGGGATGGGCGTAATAGTGCCCGAGCTCGGCCGACCGCGTCGAGGCGGCGGTGCCGACGAAGACGAGACGGAGGTTGGGAAGGAGCTGGTCGGGGAGGCGGTGAGGGGATGTATCCGGCACGTCAATTATCCGCGGCTGTAGCCCGCATGAACGGAGTGATATGCGGGGCGGCAAAGACCCGGATGTCGCTGCGCTCATCCGGGCTACGCTTGCCCGCGCTAGTCCGATTTGCGCGTCACACGCACCGCCCGAGCCGCATCTAACTCATAAACTCCGTCGGTGCAGTGGTCTGTCAAAAGATCGAGGCTGAATGATACCCAAGAGTCTCCAATTGCAGACCATGCTTCGCCGGTAAGTTTGGTTTCGTGGACATTGATACTGCGGAAGCTATCCCACGAAATCCGCGGACTAATCCATCACAGGTCATCTGACCGAACCGCGCTAAAATCGACCAACCCTTGGAAAACCACCAGTCCAAGAGCCGGTACCGCAATCACTTGTCCGGTGTCACTTGCAATGCGATCTCGAATGGCGTGGTGTTCCGGATCGATAATGCAAGTATCGCCACACGCGACAACGATCACGTCCCTTCCGTTGGGATGATCGAGCACAGTGGTGCAATCGAAGATGCCTCCCACGAAATTGCCGATCCATGGATCGGAACCCTTGGGATAGAAGCGGACAACCAAACCTTCCCGAAATTCGCGCTCACCGTGTCCGGTCAAAGAGATGGCCGGAGGTCCGTACGGTGGTAGTCCTGGTAGTATTTCAGACCGCATGGGCCGTTCGCATTGCGTTTCCAACTTTGGGGGCGACGATCGTCGCCCCCAAAGTTCGCACGGGCCCGCTCACAACACCCGATTGCTCTCCTTCACCTTCTCCGCATCCAGATACAAGTTCTCGCCCATCTCCTTGAACTTCGCGCTCATCTTAGCCATGCCGTCCTCGGCGGTGCCGCTCATCGACATGCCCACGCCGTTCGGGTCGTTCAGCGTCGCGGCGTAGTCGCGGACGTCCTGCGTGATCTTCATCGAGCAGAATTTTGGGCCGCACATCGAGCAGAAATGCGCGACCTTGTGGGCTTCCTTCGGCAGGGTCTCGTCGTGGAAGTTCTTGGCGGTCTCGGGGTCGAGGCCGAGGTTGAACTGGTCGCTCCAGCGGAAGTCGAAACGGGCGCGGGAGAGCGCGTCGTCGCGCAGCTGGGCTGCCGGGTGACCCTTGGCGAGATCGGAGGCGTGGGCGGCGATCTTGTAGGTGATGACGCCGACCTTGACGTCGTTGCGATCGGGCAGGCCGAGATGCTCCTTCGGCGTGACGTAGCAGAGCATGGCGCAGCCGAACCAGCCGATCATGGCGGCGCCGATGCCCGAGGTGATGTGGTCGTAGCCCGGCGCGATGTCGGTGGTCAGGGGCCCGAGGGTGTAGAACGGCGCTTCGCCGCATTCCTTGAGCTGCTTGTCCATGTTGATCTTGATCTTGTGCATCGGCACGTGGCCGGGGCCTTCGATCATGACCTGGCAGCCCTTGTCCCACGCGATCTTGGTGAGTTCTCCGAGCGTCTCCAATTCGGCGAATTGCGCGCGATCGTTGGCATCGGCGATCGAGCCCGGACGCAGGCCGTCGCCGAGCGAGAACGAGACGTCATACTTGCGCATGAGATCGCAGATCTCGTCGAAATGGGTGTAGAGGAAGCTTTCCTTGTGATGCGCCAGGCACCACTTGGCCATGATCGAGCCGCCGCGCGACACGATGCCGGTGACGCGGTTGGCGGTGAGGTGGATGTATTGCAGGCGCACGCCGGCGTGGATGGTGAAATAGTCGACGCCCTGCTCGCACTGCTCGATCAGCGTGTCCTTGTAGAGCTCCCAGGTCAGCTTGACCGGATCGCCGTCGCACTTCTCCAGCGCCTGATAGATCGGAACGGTGCCGATCGGCACCGGCGCGTTGCGCAAAATCCATTCGCGGGTGGTGTGGATGTTGCGCCCGGTCGAGAGGTCCATCACGGTATCGGCGCCCCAGCGGATCGCCCACACCATCTTCTCAACCTCTTCCTCGACCGATGACGTCACCGCCGAGTTGCCGATATTGGCGTTGATCTTGGTCAGGAAGTTGCGGCCGATGATCATTGGCTCGAGTTCGGCGTGGTTGATGTTGCAGGGGATGATGGCACGTCCCCGCGCGATCTCGCTGCGGACGAACTCCGGGGTGATGAAGGCGGGCACTTCCGCGCCAAAGCTTTCGCCGTCGGCAAGGGCTGCTTCCGCACGCTCGAGCTGCTCCTTGCGGCCGAGATTTTCGCGTGCCGCGACGTAGATCATCTCCTTGGTGATGATGCCGGCACGGGCGAATTCGAGCTGCGTAATCTTGTGGCCGTCGCGGCCGCGCAGCGGCTGGTGATAGGCCGAGAAGGCGCGCGCGGCCTTGTCGGTGGAGACGCTGCCATTGTCCTCCGGCTTGATCTGCCGGCCCTGATATTCCTCGACGCCGCCGCGCTCCAGCACCCAGGCCTTGCGGCCGCGCGCCAGACCGGCGTTGACGTCGATGGTCACGCTAGGGTCGGTGTAGGGGCCGGAGGTGTCGTACACCGGCAGGTTCGGTTCGCCGGCGCCTTCGGACAGGATGATCTCGCGCAGCGGCACGCGCAGGTCGGGCGCGGCATCGGGCGAGGCGAAGATTTTTCGCGACGAGGGCAGCGGGCCGGTGGTGACGGCGGGGACGGTCTTGTCGGGATTGGAGCGGATGTTCATGGGATCCTCCGGTTTAATTCGTTGATGTCGCTATGCGAGAGGCAAATTCGGCTGTCATCCCCGCCTAGTGCGCAATTGCGCACGGGAGCGGGGATCCAGTACTCCGAGACGGTGCGGCTCAAGCCGAGAAGCCGCGGCGTACTGGATCGCCCGGTCGAGCCGGGCGATGACAGTGGCGTGCGGGGTGAGAGAGTGAGGCGCATCACGCCGCCTCCGCGGACAGGCCGAGCCATTGCCGCACCCGCGCATCCGGGTCGGCATTCTGGGTGACGTCGCTGACGACGGCGATGGAATCCGCGCCCGCGGCAAAGATCTCCGCGGCGTGCTCGAACTTGATGCCGCCGATCGCGACCAGCGGGATGTGGCCTACGCGCTTCTTCCATTCCGTGATCTTCGGAATGCCCTGCGGTTCGAAACGCATCGATTTGAGCGTGGTGAAGAAGATCGGGCCCAGCGCGACATAGTCGGGCTCGGCGGCAAGCGCGGTGTCCAGCTCCGCATCGTCGTGGGTGGAGACGCCGAGCGACAAGCCGGCCTCGCGGATGGCAGCGAGGTCGGCGTCGGCAAGGTCCTCCTGGCCGAGATGCAGATATTTTGCGCCGGCGACGATCGCCGCGCGCCAATAGTCGTTGACGACGAGCTTGGCTTGCGTGCCCGCGGTGATCGCCAGCGCGTCGGTGACCATCTGCAGCGATTGCGAGTCGTCGAGGTCCTTTGCGCGCAGCTGGATGGTGCCGACGCCGAGCTTGGTCAGGCGCTCGACCCAGGCGAGGCTGTCGACGACGGGATAAAAGCGATCAGGATACGGCATGCCAGAACGGTGTCCCAACGACAGGGGTGGAAGGGGAGGCGAAATCGCGGGCGTTCATCAGCCCGGCCTCAAAAGCGGTGCGGCCGGCCTCGACGCCGAGGCGGAAGGCGTTGGCCATCGCGACGGGATCGGCGGCCTTGGCGATGGCGGTGTTGAGCAGCACGGCGTCGTAGCCGAGTTCGAGCGCCGCGGCCGCATGCGACGGCGCGCCGATGCCGGCGTCGACCACCAGCGTGATATCGGGCAGCCGCTCGCGCATCAGCTTGAGCGCGTCACGGTTGGTGATGCCTTTTGCGCTGCCGATCGGCGCCGCCCACGGCATCACCACCTTGCAGCCGACATCGACCAGGCGGTTCGCGATCGAGAGATCCTCGGTGCAATAGGGGAACACCTCAAAACCGTCCTTGATCAGGATGGTCGCGGCTTCGACCAGGCCGACCACGTCGGGCTGCAGCGTGTCGTTGTCGGCGATGACTTCGAGCTTGATCCAGGATGTGCCGAACAATTCGCGCGCGAGCTTGGCCGTCGTCACCGCCTCGCGCACGCTGCGGCAGCCGGCGGTGTTCGGCAGCACCGTGACGTCGAGCTCGCGGATCAGATTCCAGAACGCATCGCCGGTCTTGCCGCCGGCGGATTCGCGCCGCAGCGACACCGTGACGATGTTCGAGCCCGAGGCGCGGATCGCCGACTGCATGATCGCAGGCGAGGGATAGAGCGCGCTGCCGATCAGGAGGCGGGAGGGGAAGGTTTTGCCGTAGAAGGTCACCATGGGGTGTCTCTCCAAATGACACTGTCATCCCCGCCTAGTGCGCAAATTGCGCACGGGGGGCGGGGATCCAGTATTCCAGAGGCGGTGCGGTTAGAACCGAGACGCCGCGGCGTACTGGATCGCCCGGTCAAGCCGGGCGATGACAGCTGAGTGTTCGGCGAGCGCGCCATCATCATCACCCTCCCTGCCGCGGCGTGATGATCTCGATCTCGTCGCCGGGCTTCAGCGCCGTCTCGGCCCAGCGGCTCTTCGGCACGACGTCGTAGTTGAGCGCGATCGCGAAATGGGTGCCCTCGTAGTCGAGCTCGCTGAGCAGCGCGTCGACGCTGGCCGAATTCACCTCGCGCTGCTCGCCGTTCACGATCACGCGCATTGCATCACCTCATTGTCGATCTGGCCGCGCTCGACAAAGCCAAGCGTCAGCTCGGCCAGCGCCGGGGCGATCAGGAAGCCGTGACGGTAGAGGCCGTTCACGCTGATCGTGTTGCCGCGAATGCCGATGCGCGGCAGATTGTCGGGAAAAGCGGGGCGCAGGCCGGAGCCGAATTCGACGATGCGGGCCTCGCCGAAGGCGGGATGCACGGCATAGGCCGCGCCCAACAGCTCCAGCGCCGAGCGGACGCTGACGCCGGTGTCCTCGGCCTCGATCGAGGTCGCGCCGAGCATGAACAGATTGTCCTCGCGCGGGATCACATAGAGCGGCCAGCGCGGATGGATCAGCCGCACCGGCCGCGCAAGCTGCACCTCGCTGGTCTCGATCAGGATCATCTCGCCCTTGACGCCGCGCAAGCCGGGCTGCTCGTCGCGCGCAGCAAGGCCGCGGCAGTCGATCACGATGCCTTCAGGATCAAGTTTTGCGAGTTCGGCCGCGGCGACGTCGCTTTCGAACTTGATGGTGCCGCCGGCGGCGCGGATGCGCTCGTGCAGTTTCGGGAGCACGCGGCGCGGCTCGACATGGCCCTCGGTCGGAAAGAACAGCGCGTCGCGGAAGCGGCCTTCGAGCGAGGGCTCGAGCTCGGCAAGGCCGGCGGCATCGAGCCGGCGATGGCCCTCGGTCATCCGGGCAAAACGCTCGAAGTCGCTGCGCTCGCGCGGGTGGGCGACGACCAGCGAGCCGTTGAAGGGCGTGTCGGGCAGCTCGCGCCGCCAGATGTCGAGCGAGCGCAGGCCGAGCCTGGAGATGATCGGTTCGGAAACTTCCGCCTCGCAATAGGGCGCGAGCATGCCGCCGGCCCAATGGCTGGTGGCATCGGTCATGTCGGCGTCACCGCGCTCGTGCAAGGTGACGGCGTGGCCGGCCTGCGCGAACAGCAAGGCCTGCCAGGCGCCTGCGATGCCTGCGCCGATGATGGATACCGGGGAATCCGGTCGCTTGGTCGTCTGCAACATCCCTGTCCCTTCGCCGGCATGACCCGGATCAGGTTCAAAGGGTCACCGCGGTCCTGGGCGGATTTGCCCATTTAGCGGTATCTCAGCTCCTCCTCGGAGCACCCCTCGGAACGGCTCTAATGTATGCCAGCAGGGCAGGGTGGTCAACGCGCTTGGGCGGGAACCGCGCTTACCTGGGCGCCTGCGCCCGGGCGTTGCGGACGCGCTGGGCGAGCTTCCTGTGCGGCGCGGCGCCGAATATCGGCTGCGGATTGCCGTTCGGCTCGAGCCAAGGGGCGCCCATATTGGCCTCGCTCGTATTGGCGACCTGCACGGCCTCCTGCCGCTGCCGCTTTGCGGCGTAGTAATAGCCGCCGGCGAAATAACGCACGGCGCGGGCGTGATCGCCATTGGCGGCGTGATAGGCGCCGGCGAGATATTTCACGGCATAGGTGAGGTTGGTATTGGGATCGCGCAGGCCGGCGGCGTCGCCGGTGTAGCCGACCCCGCGCGCGGTCGCGAGCTTGATCTGCATCAGCCCGATGGTGCCGCCATGGCCGACCAGGCCGGGCTGATAGCGGCTTTCGCGCATGATGACGCGATGCACCAGCGCCTCCGGCACGCCGTTGGCGCGGGCATGGGCCGCGACCATCTCGGCGTACTCCGCTTGGCCCGCGAATGCGGCCTGTGGCAACGTCAGTCCGGCCGCGAGCAGCGCGGCGACATGTAAAATTTTCATCAAATGTTCCTCGGCACCGCTCACCTGCGCCCGCTCGCGTTAGGCCCCGCGAACGCGGCGATGATGTGGCGAAACGCCTCCGATTACGTTTTTGCAGCGCAGAGCCGTCATTCGGACGCAAGGCCGGCGTAGGGCTTGTCATGCAGACGAAGCCGTCATTCGCGACAGCGGGCCTGTCTATTCGCGTGCGGGCCCGAAAGCGAGTAAGAGAGCGGCGCAAATCGGGAGAGGTGCCATGACAAAAGCAAACGTGGTGAAGGCACACATCGGCGACATTCCCAGGCAAAATCCCTGTGCGCAATGCGGCGCGCCGATCCCCCAACCTGATTGGATCGAGGCGGGCGACGGACGCATCTCCTATCTTTGGACATGCCGTGCTTGCAATTATCGCTTCGAGGCGGTTGCGATTTTTGATGAGGGAGCCGTCGCGCACCCGCCGCTTGCGGCCTGAGGTTTAGTCTTCGGGCCTGATCTTTTCGGAAAACCGCTGCACACTTTGCGCTGGCGCGACCCTTCGGGTCCGGATCATGGCTTAAGCCGCAAGCTGCGGCTGCTGCCGTACCGGCAATTGCATCCGCACGATCGGCCCATGCGGCTCCGGGTCGTGCAGCGACAGCTCGCCGCCGTGGGCGATCGCGATCGCGCGCGCCGCATGAATTTATCCACGAAATCGTGCGCTGCGAAATGTTCCTGAGTGACTTAGGAACAATTGAACGCAGCCCAGATGCTCGCGCAGCACGCGACGAAATTGCAGCACGCGCGGAACTGGGACTGATCCGAGCTGTTTTCTCCGCACAAGTTTTCTGCTGAAGGAGAGGACAATATGTTGATGAAATCGATCGCGGCCGGTCTTGCCGGTACCGCACTGCTCGCAACCGTTGCGTTCGCGCAAAATCCGACCGCCACCACCGACAAGGCGCCGGCTGCCGCGGCGACGACGACCACCACGACCGCGTCGGGACAGTGGCGTACGTCCAAGATGGACGGCATCAAGGTCTATAACGACGCCAATGAGAACATCGGCTCGATCAACGATCTGCTGATGGACAAGAGCGGTAACATCAAGATCGCTGTGATCGGCGTCGGCGGCTTCCTCGGCCTGGGCGAGCATCTGGTTGCGGTGCCCTTTGAGAAGCTGAAATTCGTCAACGAGGCGGTTGCCTACACCGGCGCTGCCGGGAACAACCCGAACAGCGCAGCCAACCGGCCCGCGGCGACTACCACGACGGGTGCCGCGACCGGCACCGACAACAAGCCCGCGACGACAACGACGGCCACGTCCGCGTCGAAATGGTATCCGGACCACGCCGTGTTCAATGCGAGCAAGGACGAGCTGAAGAACATGCCCGAGTTCAAATACTCGGAGTAACGCGGCTCTGAACGGCTAAACGAAGCGCGCCCGGTTTTTGCCGGGCGCGCTGTCGTGCTCTTCCCAACCTCTCCCCGCAAGCGGGAAGAGGGAGAAGAACTTCAGTGCGTCACCAGCGGGCAGCCGCCCTTGTCGAGCGGACGGAAGGCCTCGTCGCCGGGCACGGTGGCGATCAGCTTGTAGAGGTCCCACTCGCCCTTGGAGTCCTCGGGCTTCTTGACCTCGAACAGATACATGTCGTGGACCATGCGGCCGTCGATGCGGATCTTGCCGTTCTTGGCGAAGAAGTCGTTGACCGGTGTCTTGCGCATCTGCTCCATCACCTTCGGTGCCTCGTCGGTCTTGATGGCGTCGATCGCCTTCAGGTAATGCATGGTCGCGGAATAGAGCCCCGCCTGGATCATGGTCGGCATGTGACCGACCTTCTCGTTGAAGCGCTTGGAGAAGGCGCGCGTCTCCTCGTTGGTGTCCCAGTAGAACGCGTCGGTGATGATCAGGCCTTGCGTCGACTTGATGCCGAGCGAATGAACGTCGGTGATCTCCATGAGCAAGGCGATCATCTTCTGGCCGCCCTCCGTCAGGCCGAACTCGGCCGCCTGTTTCAGCGCATTGGTGGTGTCGCCGCCGGCATTGGCCAGTGCGACCACCTTGGCCTTGGAGGCCTGGGCCTGGAGCAGGAAGGAGGAGAAGTCCGACGAGTTGAGCGGATGGCGGACCTCGCCGAGCACCTTGCCGCCGCTCTCCTTGACGACGTTGGCGGCGTCGCGCTGCAGCGCCATGCCGAAGGCGTAGTCGGCGGTGACGAAGAACCAGGTGTCCTCGCCGCGCTTGACCATCGCCTTGCCGGCGACGTTCGACAGCGCATAGGTGTCGTAGGTCCAGTGCACCGTGTTGGGCGAGCAGGCGACGCCCGTGATATCGGATGAGCCGCCGCCGGAATTGATGTGGATCTTGTTCTTCTCGCGCGTCAACGCCGAGATCGGCAGCGCCACCGACGAGGTCGGCACGTCGAAGATCGCGTCGACCTTGTCGTTGTCGTACCAGTTGCGGGCGATGTTGACGCCGACGTCGGGCTTGTTCTGGTGATCGGCGGAGACCACCTGCACGGGCTTGCCCGCGACTTTGGCACCGTAATCGGCGACCGCCATCTCCACGGCGGCGAGCGAGCCCTTGCCGGTCGCGTCCGCATAGAGGCTCGACATGTCCGTGAGCACGCCGATCTTGACGACGTCGTCGGAAATCTGCGCCTGGGCGGCGCCTGACGTGGCGGCGAGCGCGAGACCGGCCGCGATCGCGGCGATGAGCTTTTGCATTTTGTTTCTCCCTCAGCGTTGTTGTTTGGGTTTTGTTGCGGGGACCGTTCTAACGACAATCTGTCCCCGGAGCAAAGCCCGAGAATGCGCGAGGAGGGTTGAGAAATAAGCAGGGCGCGGCAGTGTTTTCACCCTCTCCCCGGGAGAAGGAAGAAGCTCACGCGCTGCTGCCCTTGAGCCGTTCGTTGCGCCGGCGCAGGCCTTCCAGGGTGGCGAGCAGGATGACCGAGACCGTCGTCAGGATCACCGCTGCCGCCGTGATGGTCGGGCTGATGTTCTCGCGGATGCCGCTGAACATCTCGCGCGGCAGGGTGCGCTGCTCGGGACCTGCCATGAACAGCACGATCACCACCTCATCGAAGCTGGTCGCGAAGGCGAACAGGGCCCCCGATGCCACGCCGGGCAGGATCAGCGGCAGGATCACGCGGCGGAAGGCGTCAAGCGGCGAGGCACCGAGCGAGGCGGCAGCGCGGGCCAGATTGGTGTCGAAGCTCTGCAGCGTCGCGCCGACCGTGATGACGACGAAGGGCGTCGCCAGCGCGGTGTGGGCCAGGATCAAGCCGAGATAGCTGCCGGTCAATCCGATCGGCGCGAAGAAGAAATAGAGACCGACCGCGGTGATGACCCCGGGCACGACGACCGGCGACAGCACGAAGGCCAGCACGAGCGGCTTGAACCGGCTCTTCCACTGCGCCAGCCCTAACGCCGCCAGCGTGCCGAGCACCATCGACAGCAGGGTCGAGGCGACACCGATGATCATGCTGTTCTTCAGCGAATTCATCCAGCGCGGCGAATTGATGAAGTCGTCGTACCAGCGCAGCGAGAGGCCCGGCAGCGGATAGGTGAGGTACGAGCCCGAGCTGAACGACAGCGGCATGATCGCAAGGATCGGCGCAATCAGGAAGATGAACACCAGCGTGGAGATCACGATGGTCGCGGTCCACGCAATGCGCTGGCTCGGCGTGCGGATGGAGGAATTGTCGCTCAATTCTTCATCCCTCCCGTGACCTGCTGTCCCTGCACCAGCTTTCCGTAGACGAGCGCGAGCAGAATAGTGGCGAGCAGCAGCACCGCACCCAGTGCCGAAGCAAGGCCCCAATTGGCCGTCTCGGTCGTGTAGAGCGCGATGAAGTAGCTGATCATCTGATCGGCGGCGCCCCCGACGAGTGCTGGCGTGATGTAATAGCCGAGCGCCAGGATGAAGACGAGCAGGCTTCCCGCGCCGATGCCGGGCAGCGTCTGAGGCAGGTAGATCCGCAGGAAGGCGGTGAGCGGCGGCGCGCCGAGCGAGGCGGCGGCACGCATGTAAGCAGGCGAGATCGCCTTCATGCTGCTGTACAGCGGCAGGATCATGAACGGCAGGAGAACGTGGGTCATGGCCACGCAGACACCAAAGCGGTTGTAGATCAGGCGCAATGGCTCGTCGATGATGCCAAGCCAGAGCAGGCTGTCGTTCACGACGCCTTTGCCCTGCAACAGAACGATCCAGGCGCAGGTGCGGACCAGAAGCGACGTCCAGAACGGCAGCAGGACGAAGATCATCAGCAAATTCGACCGGCCGGGCGGCAGCGCCGCCAGCAGGTAGGCGACCGGGAAGCCAAGGATCAGGCACAGCACCGTGACACTGAGGCTGATGAGGAAGGTGCGGACGAAAACGTCGCGGTAGATGGCCTGATCGGGCGGAGCTGCGACAATCGCGCCGTCCACGTTCCGCGTCAGATCGAGCGCCGACAAAAGATAGAAGCCGGTCACGGGGCCACTGGCGTCCTTGATCGTGGTCCAGGTGGCGCGTTCGCGCCAGGCCGGGTTGATCTTGCCCAGCGTCTCCCTCGCCGTGCCGGGCTCGGGCGCAGTCTTCAGATTGCGTGCGGTGCTGGTCAGGATCGTGCGGAAGCCGTTCAGTGCGTAGTTGAGCCGCTTGGCCGCAATCGCAATGGTGCCGGAATCGCGCGCCGCCATGATGTCGCCCGCCAGCGCCGCGTAGGCCTTTTCGTCCGGCAGATCCCTGCCGTCCCAACTGGCGAGAGCCGCGATGGTCTGAGGCAGAACCAGACGCACCTCGCGGTCATCGACGGCACGCCACAGCATGCCGGCGATGGGCCCAGCGAAGGTGAAGAGCAGGAAGACGAGAAGCGGCAGAACCAGCGCCAATGCTTTGACCTGGCGTGCTCGCTCCGCCCGCCGCAATCGGCGCTTGAGCGGCACCTCGGTCGGGCCATGGGCGCCGGTCAAGAGCGCATCCGTCATTGGTCTAACCTTGGGTCGAGCTTTGTGGGGACGCTATTTCGCGGCCCATTTGTTGAAGCGCTCGGTCAGGCGGTCGATGTTCTCGAGCCAAAAGGCAACATTGATCTCCACCGCATTCTTGATGTTGTCAGGCGCTGTCGGCAGGTCCTTCAGAACAGCAGGCGCGAGCAGGGCGGCTGCGTCCTTGTTCGAGGTGCCATAAGCAATGTTCTCCGACAGTTTCGACTGGTTCTCAGCCTTGCCGACGAAGTCCAGGAACTTGTAGGCCGCGTCCTTGTTCGGGCTGCCTTTCAGGATCACCCAAGTGTCGAGGGTGAAGAGCGCTCCGTCCCAGACCATGCCAAAATTCTTCTTCTCGTTCTTGTTCGCGGTGTCGATGCGGCCATTGTAGACCGAGGTCATTGCCACCTCGCCGGAGGCGAGCAATTGCGGCGGCTGAGCGCCGGCCTTCCACCAGACGATGTCGCCCTTGATGGTGTCCAGCTTCTTGAACGCGCGCTCGACGCCCTCGTCGGTCGCCAGCACCTTGTAGACGTCCTTTGGCGCGACGCCGTCGGCCATGAGGGCGATCTCCAGCGTGGTCTTCGGCCCCTGACGCAGGGCACGCTTGCCCGGGATCTTCTTGGTGTCGAAGAAGTCGGCCCAGCCCTTCGGGGCCTCCTTGAGCTTGTCCTTGTCGTAGCCGAGAACGAAATCGTAGAGGATGGCGCCGACGCCGCAAGGATTGACCGACGGTGGGATATAGGCGGCCTCGCCGCCGATCTTCGAATAGTCGAGCTTTTCGAACAGGCCTTCCTCGCAGCCAACCGCCAGCTCGTCGCTCTCGACCTGGACGACGTCCCAGGTGGCGGCACCACCCTGCACCTTGGCGCGCAACACGCCGACGCCGCCGTCCCAGGACTCGTCATTCAAGGGAACACCGGTCGCTTTCTTGAACGGCTCGAAATAGACCTTCTTCTGGGCATCCTGATAGGCGCCGCCCCACGACACAACGGTGAGGTCACGCGCCTGCGCGACCGTGGCCAGCGTCGCGCTGGCGGTGAATGCCGCGGCCAAACCCAGAATAATCTTGCGCTTCAGCATGGTCTTTGTTCCTTCTTCTTCACGTGACTTGCGTTGAGCTTGGTTGGTCCAGGTCCGCCCACCTTGGAGCGATGCTGCATGGTCGGATCAGACGGGATCGAGGGCCAGGCAGTCCTCCGGGCGGAAGGTGATGAACACGTCATCGCCAGGTCTCAGGCTGCCAGCTGTAAGGCTGCCAGCTCTCAGGCTGTCATGTGTCCCCGGCTGAAGCTTGACCATGAACTCCTTGTTGTCGGCGACGTCGAGCACGGCCAGCGCGTGGTCGCCGAGGTAGATGGTGTTCTGCACCTTGGCCGGCAGTCGGTTCGGTTCGTCGCTGGAGATGCCATCCGGGATGATGGCGATCCGCTCCGGCCGCACCGACAGCGAGGTCGATGCGCCCGCGCCTGATACGTTGACCGCTCGTGCGGTCACGGCGCCGCCGCCCGCCAGCACAACGCGGCAATATTGTTTCTCGACCGTCTCGACGGTGCCGGACAGCACGTTGTTCTCGCCGATGAAATGGGCGACGAAGCTGTTCACCGGATGCTCATACAGCGCGTCGGGCCTGTCGATCTGCTGCACGATGCCATCGTTGAACACGGCGATGCGGTCCGACATGGTGAGCGCTTCACTTTGATCGTGGGTGACATAGACGACGGTGATGCCCATGGTCTCGTGCAGCTGCTTGATCTCCAGTTGCATCTGCTCCCGCAGGCGCTTGTCTAGGGCGCCCAGCGGCTCGTCCATCAGCACGAGTTGCGGATTGAAAACCAGCGCGCGGGCCAGCGCCACGCGCTGCTGTTGACCGCCGGACAGCTGCCCGGGCCGCCGCTGCGCCAGAGTTTCCATCTTGATCATGCGCAATGCCGCTTTGACACGATCCTGCGCTTCGGCCTTGTTCGTGTTGCGAACGGAGAGCGGGAAGGCGATATTCTCCGCAATCGTCAGGTGCGGAAACAGGGCATAATTCTGGAACACCATGCCGATGTCGCGCTTGTGTGCCGGCACGTTCTTGATCGGTCGGTCCGCGAGGAAGATCTCGCCATGGGTCGGAACCTCGAAACCCGCCAGCATCATCAGGGTGGTCGTCTTGCCCGAGCCCGACGGACCAAGCAGGGTGACGAACTCGCCCTTCCTGATGTCGAGATCGAGGTTTTTCACCACGAGGTGCTCGCCATCATAGGTCTTCTGAATGCCGGAAAAGCGCACCAGCGCCGGCGCAGGCGTAACCATGCCGGCTTCCATGTCGTCCTCGCGTTGTCAGCCACAGTGCTGTCAGCACCCCGTCCCCGGGGTGCGAGGAACAGCTTAGCATCGTCCGACCAGATTGCCAGCGGCGCAAGCGACTGCGCGCACGGACCCGTCGGGAAAAGGGGCGCGCTACATCCCCGACAGCTTCGTCACGGATACATTCAGCGAGCCCCCGGCTTCCGCGATCACGCGCAGCGTCTTGGAGTCGAAGGCGATGTCGGCGAGGCTCAGGCTGTCGATCTTCGCTTCGACCTTGATGCCATCCTCGTTCTTCTGATAGTCGGCGATCGCGGCGGCGATCTTCTCGCGTGCGTTGGCGGCAATCGGCTTCAGATCGACCGTCGCTTTCTGCACCAGCGCCTGCTGCATCTGCGGCACCACCGCGCGCGCCGCGGCACCCAGCAGGCCGAAGGCCGCCTCGGATTCCACGGCGAGCTGGATGTCGGCGAGCCGCAGCGTCTGCTGCGCCTGGTCGAGCATCGGCCGGCCCCAGATGTGCACGGTCGCTTCGGCGCCGAGACCAAGCCAGCTCTTCTTCTCCTTGGCGCGCACCAGCAGCGAGATCAGGAGGCGCTCGCCCGACGGGATCACGTTGACGCTCTTGACGGTGACATCGACCGGGCCGGAGCCGTCCTCGGGATAGGTGTGGCCGACCATCTGCGCCGCGATGAGCTTGTTGATCTCGGTGAAGGGCACGTCGATCGGCACGCCAATGTTCACACCGGTGCCGGTCGGCGGCACGATCGAGATCTTGTCGGGGAACGGGCAGTCGGGCTTGGTCGGCGTCGAGATCACGCGCGTCTCGAGCTCGAGGCCAAGCAGCAGCGTCACGTTCTGTGCGTCGACGCGCGGCTGTGCCGCGATGGCGCGGGTCGGCTTCATCTCGAGCCAAAGCGGCGGCAGCGCGGCGGAAGACCCCGAGCCTTGCAGCGGGATCGAGCGGCAGGCCTTGGCCCATTGCAGCTTCGCGTTGTCCCGCAAGGTCGGATCGTTGCGCATGCGTTCGGAGACGGCGTTGATCTGTTCGCCGACGGTCTTGTCGATCAGCGGCTTCACCTGGGCAGGCACGTTGACCTTGGCGCCCGAAATGTTGAGGTTGGTATCGCCAAGATTGACCTGGGCGCCGAGATTGGGCTCGAGATGCCAGTTGGCGGCGAGCTTCGGCCGCGAGGTAACGACGACGTTGCCCTTGATCTCGGCGCTGGCGTTCAAATTCTTGATGTTGACCGCGCCGATCTGTTTCGCGGCATTGCCGCCGAGCACGCTGCCGAGCGCCTCGCCGAGCGCGCCGGTGGCTTTCGACGACAGCGAGCCCGTCACGTTCAGCTTGCCCGTGAGCGGCGTCGAGATCGTCAGCACGTCCTTGTCGCCGGCAGTCGCCATCGGTCCGCGTACCGCCGACCAGCCGATGTCGGCGTTCTCCAGGATTTGCGAGATCGGGTTCTCGGCCTTGCCGGCGAAATTGCGCGGAGCGGCCTTCTCGGCCTGCTCGCGGATCGCCGACAGCGCGATGGCGACCGGCGCCACCACGATCGAGCTCTTCGAGACCGGCGGCAGCGGCGGCAATTGCGCGACCGGCGGCGCGGAATTCGTCGCCCGCGGCGACAGCCAGTCCATCGCCTTCAGGCTGATGAAAAACGACGCCGCGAGCACCGCGACGGCGATCAGGACAGTTTTCAAGTTCAGCGTCAGTCGCATCAATCCCCCAGGCCGCCCCGGGGCAGAAGTCTACAGGGCAGGCAAGGAGGGCGCTAGAGCCCACCGATGGGGTGGAATTGGGGCAAACATATTAACGGCCGCGAACGCACCGTTGCCGCGCATTCGTCCTCGCGTACCTAGCCGCGCTTCGGACGGCGCACCGCCCTCACATTGCCGCGATCTCCGCCACCGCAGAAGAAACGGTCGCCGCCATCGGACTCCAATCCTGACACCATCGTCCCGGCGGGCAGGTCGAGCTGCTCCAGCACCTTGCCCGTCTCGGGGTCGATCCGCCTGATGTCGCTGTCCTCGCCTTCCCAGGTGCCGTGCCAGAGCTCGCCGTCGACCCAGGTCACGCCGGTGACGAAGCGCTTGCTTTCGATGGTGCGGAGAATTTTTCCCGTCTGGGGATCGACCTGATGGATCTTGCGCTCCCGATACTGTCCGACCCAGAGCGAGCCCTCGGCCCAGGCCAGTCCGGAATCGCCGCCGCCGCCGGGTGCCGGGATGGTGGCGAGCACCTTGCCGGTCACAGCGTCGATCTTCTGGATGCGGTCCTCGGCGATCTGGAACAGGTGGCGGCCGTCGAACGCCGTTCCCGCATGCGCGGCGACATCGATGGAGCGGGTGATCTTGCCATCGGCCGGGTCGACCGCGTTCAATCTGTCGCCGGATGCGAACCACATAAGGCTGCCGTCATAGGTGACGCCGTGCACGGCTTCGACGCCTGCATAGGGCCCGTATTCCCTGACGATCTCGGCGGCTGAACGTTTCATCTGCTCGGTCCCTGCGGTGTGAATCCCACTTTACGTCTTCATGAGCGGTCCGGGGAGTAACAAGCCTGTCGGGAAACCCGGCACGGGCGGCGTCATCCAGCGCCGCGCCCGTCCGTGTCCGAAGGACTGCACCTTGTTCGATCGCGCCAGCTCTTCGAGGGCCCGTTGCACGGTGCGCGCGCTCGTTCCCAGCGCCAGCGCGAGCGCCGAACTCGACCAGGGCTCGCCATCAGAGAGGAAGGCGAGCACATTGGCGTGCTTCTCCTCGACGGGCCGTGCGAGGACGAGAACCTGCCGCGTGTTGCGCGGCGTCAGCGCAAAACCTTGCCTGGTCGCGCTGACGTCGGCCAGAGGCTTGAGCTTGGTGCGGAGCCGCCCGATTTCGACGCGCAGCCGGGCGCGATGCGATTCATCGACGTGCCTTGCCTGAAACGCTCCCGTGATCAACCCTTCCCGCGAGACATCGGCCGGCCAGGCCTGCGCCAGGATGCGCGCGAGTGCGAACAGCACCGGCCGCGTTCCGAGCGGCACGAGGATGCCTCGCCTGCGAACCGCGTGATGGAACGTGTCCACCACGAGCGCCTCCGATGTCACGAGGTCCTCGACCTCCTCGAGCAGTAGCGGCCGTTCGTGCCCGCGCGTGATCAAGCGCGCTGCGGGCGTGTCGAGCACGCGGCTCGTGCCTTCGACCTCGGCCGCAAGCGCGGGAATGCCGGCCTGTCGTGCTGCGCTCGCCGCGCGCCCGAGCGCCGCGCGCGCGTCTTTCGTTCTGAGCCGCCGGATCGCGATGCCGGCAATCACGAGTTCGCGGCCGACCTGCGCAGCCGGGGGCAGCGGCGTGGACTTGATGTCGGCCAGCGTGCGTTCGGCCTCGTCAAGGCGCCCGAGAAGGAGAAGTCGGCGCGCCTCGATGTGACCCGCATGGGCCGCGTTGGCGAGGTCACCGTGGCTTGCGAGCGTCGCCCGCGCGGCCACGAGCGTGTTGGCCGGCCAATTCAGGTCGCGCGAGACGAGTGCGATCTCGGCCTCCGCGACGACGCATCTTGCCCGCGCGACCGCCTCTCTCGGGCCGAAGGCACGTGCGGCGCTGCGCAGCAGCGTCTTCGCCTTGGCGAGATCGCCGAGTTGCGCCATCGCGATGCCGCGCAGCGCCAGCGAAGGTGCATCGTTGCGCAGCGCAACGCGGTTCAGCGCGCCGAGCGGATCGCCGGCTTGGAGCGCGCGCGCCGCGGCCGTGATCAGCGACTCCATTCAAATCCCGCCACACTTGTTACTCCCACCACGCAACCGTCCGGTGCGAGAGATCGTTGACGGCCGACAATGTGCGGCGAGGGGCGAGCGGTTCCGCATCTTGCATAGCGAGATACGGAACGGCCGCCCGGGAAAAGTTGGAGAGCCATGATGACATCAGCTGACAACGCAGGAAATAACGGACAAGCCGCCATGCAAACACCGCCGGTGGTGTCGCCGCAGGACTGGGAGGCCGCCCGTCAGCAACTGCTCGTGAAGGAAAAGGCGCATACCCGTGCCCGCGATGCCCTGGCGGCCGAGCGCCGGCGCATGCCGTGGATGGAAGTGACCAAAACCTATGCGTTCGAGGGGCCGGGCGGCAAGGTCAGTCTGCACGACCTGTTCCAGGGCCGGCGGCAGCTGATCGTCTACCGTGCGTTCTTCGAGCCGGGCGTGTTCGGCTGGCCGGATCATGCCTGCCGCGGCTGCTCCATGGTGGCCGACCAGGTCGCGCATGTCGCGCACCTCAATGCCCGCGACACCACGCTGGTGTTCGCCTCGCGCGCACCGCAGGCCGATATCAGCAGGCTGAAGCAGCGGATGGGCTGGACCATGCCATGGGTCACCGTCACCGACAGTTTCGATGCGGATTTCGGCGTCGACGAGTGGCACGGGACCAACGTGTTCTTCCGCGACGGCGACCGGATCTTCCGCACCTATTTCGTCAAGAGCCGGGGCGACGAGCAGATGGGCGGCACCTGGAATTACCTCGACATCACGCCGCTGGGACGGCAGGAGGTCTGGGAGGATTCGCCGAAAGGCTATCCGCAGACGCCGACCTACAAATGGTGGAACTGGCACGACAGCTACACCGAAGGTGCGGCGCCCGACAAGAGATGGGTCGAGATCTCGACCGCGGGCGAGAAGGCTTTTCGCGAGGAGGCGGCTGAAGGACGTGACTAGTCCCGTCAGCGCAATGGCCGGCGCGAGCCGCAACGGTGCGGTGGCTGCGCGCCACCTCGCCAGATGGTTGGGGCTGGCGGCGACGCCGACCTTCGCGATCATGGCCGTACTGACGGCCATGCTTGATGGCCCGGCGGACATGCTGTGTGGCTCCGGACATGGGGCGATGCTCGGCGGGATGGTGCCGATGTATCTGCTGATGAGCGCGTTTCATTCGGCGGCGTGGCTGAGGCTGATCGCAGATCGGCGGGGCCGGTGGCCCTACTGCGAAGCCGCCTGCAAATAGGCAACGATCTTGCCCGCTTCCTCCGCCGAGACGCCGCCATAGGGCTGCATCTTGTTGCCGGAGACGACCTCGTCCGGCTTGAGCATGAAGCGGGTGAGTTTGTCCTGGTCCCAGACGAAGCCGGCTTCCTTCATCGACGAAGAATAGTTGTAGTTCGGCAGCGCGCCGGCCTTGCGTCCGACGATTTTGTTGAGGTTGGGGCCCAGACGATTGTCGCCCTCTTTCACCGAGTGGCAGGTGCGGCAGGAATTGTTGAAGGCTTGCTGGGCTGCATCGTCGCTCCCCGGCTGCTGTGCGCGCGAGGTGGGCACGGTCAGCAGCAGTGCCACGGCGGCAGCGATCGCGCGCAGGCATTTGCCTTGCGGCGTTTGCGGACGTGATTGCATTCGCGCCTCCATCGGGGATCGCGCCGCAGCACGCGCGCGCATCGGTATGCAGAGGGCCAACGAAAACGGCCCCGGTGGGTTCCGGGGCCGCTTGCGTCACAATGTCCTGTCGCTTACCGCGTTGCGGCTCCGAGTTCTGCGCGGCGCTCCGTCATCGGCAGCACGATCACCTTGGTGCCGACGTTGACGCGGGAGTACAGGTCCGCGACATCGTCATTGGTCAGGCGGATGCAGCCGGAGGAGACGTGCTTGCCGATGGTGTCGGGTGCGTTGGTGCCGTGGATGCGGTAGATGGTGCCGCCGAGATACATGGCGCGGGCGCCGAGCGGATTGCCGGGACCGCCGGCCATGTGGCGCGGCAGATAGGGTTGGCGGGCGATCATCTCCGGCGGCGGGGTCCAATCCGGCCACTCCGCCTTCTTGGTCACCGACTGGGTGCCGGACCAGGTGAAACCGTCGCGGCCGACGCCGATGCCGTAGCGCATCGCCTGGCCATTGCCGAGCACGAGATAGAGATAGGTGTTGGGCGTATCGATGATGATGGTGCCCGGCGCCTCACGCGTCGCATAGGAGACGGTCTGGCGGCGGAAGCGGGCCGGCGTTTCGACCGCGTCCTGCTCCTCGGACGGCGCGGCCCGATAGGGCGTCGCTTGATAAGGCTGGTACGGCTGCGGCGCTGCGATCGGCGGCAGCGGCTGGAAGAAGGGGAAGAGCTGCACAGGCGCGGCCTTGGCCGGGCCGGCGAACGCGATCGCGGTGACAGCCACTGCGCCAAACGCAACGGCGCGCGAATAAGTCTTCAACGTCTCCAGATTGATCATCGGTCGCCCCTGTTTGCGCGGTGTTTCTTGGTCACCCGGCACCGTTGCGGTGCTCTGTTGCCTAGATCACTAACGGCAAGAAGTTTCGGGACGTTTGCGCGGAAAACCGAAAACGGTTTCATGGCGGAAAGGATTGTTTCATGACGGTTTCGTGGCTGCGCGGACCCGTTAACGAACAAAACAGCGGGCCGACACTTCCATGACGTCACACGCCTGAAATATCCGTGGTTGATGGTCCTAAGCCGAGAATCATAAAAATCTCGGGATTTCCCCATGCGGGTATTAATCGCGACTGACGCCTGGCATCCGCAGGTCAACGGTGTGGTGCGGACGCTGACCTCGCTGGCTGGCGCGGCCAAGGCATTGGATGTCGAGATCGACTTCCTGACGCCGGACGGCTTTCGGTCATGGCCGTTGCCGACCTATCCGGGGCTGCGCATTGCGCTGCCGAGCGGCAGGGAGATTGGGCGGCGGATCGAGAGGGCGGCGCCGGAGGCGCTGCACATCGCGACCGAAGGGCCGATCGGCTGGGCGGCGCGGGCTTATTGCCGTCGCAACCGGCTCGCCTTCACCACCTCCTACACCACGCGCTTTCCCGAATACGTCTCGGTGCGAACCGGCATCCCCGCGAGCGTCGGCTACGCCGTGCTGCGCCACTTCCACGATGCCGCCGCCATGACGATGGTCGCGACGCCCTCGCTGCGGCAGGAGCTGTCCGAGCGCGGTTTCAAGCGGCTCGGCTTCTGGACCCGCGGCGTGAACACCGAGCTGTTTCATCCGGACTCTCCAGCCAAGCTCGATCTGCCCGGGCCGATCTTCATGACGATGGGCCGCGTGGCGGTGGAGAAGAACCTCGAGGCTTTCCTCTCGCTCGACCTGCCCGGCACCAAGGTCGTCATCGGCGACGGTCCGCAGAAGGCCGGCCTTGAAAAGAAATTTCCCGACGTGGTCTTCCTCGGCGAGAAGAAGGGCGCTGACCTCACCGCGCACCTCGCCGCCGCTGACGTGTTCGTGTTTCCGAGCCTGACCGACACGTTCGGCGTGGTGCAGCTCGAAGCGCTCGCCTGCGGCACGCCGGTTGCGGCGTTTCCGGTGACGGGACCGAAGGACGTCATCGCAGATCATCCGATCGGCGCGATCGACCACGATTTGCGCGAAGCGTGCCTGCGCGCACTGACCATGTCGCGCGAGACCTGCCGCAACTTCGCGCTGGAGCGCTCCTGGGAAAACAGCGCGCGCCAATTCGTCGGCAACCTCACTTCACTTCAGCCCAGCCGCGTCTTGCGCGCCTCGCCTCGCATGGCGCGGCGGCCGGTGCGCGGCTGATCCCGTTCGACCACAGCGAGAACCTCATCGATGGCTAAGATCATGAACCTTGACGGCACCCAGCAGCTCGACCTCACCCGTGGCACGGTCGAGCAGGCCTATGATCGTTGGGCACCGGTCTACGACCTCGTGTTCGGAGGCGTGTTCGCAAAAGGCCGGCAGGCCGCGATCGCGGCCACCAACAAGATCGGCGGCCGGGTGCTCGAGGTCGGCGTCGGCACCGGCATCTCGCTGCCGCTCTACGCGCCGCATCTGCGCATCTTCGGCACCGACATCTCGGAGGCGGATGCTCGACAAGGCGCGCCAGCGCGTCGTCGAGGGCGGCCTAGAGAACGTCGAAGGCCTCGCGGTGATGGATGCCGAGAAGCTCGAATTCCCCGACAACTCCTTCGACGTCGTGATGGCGCAATACGTCGTCACCGCCGTGCCGAATCCGGAAGTTGCGCTTGACGAATTCGCCCGCGTGCTGCGCCCGGGCGGGGAGCTGATCATCCTCACCCGCGTCAGCGCCGATACCGGCATGCGCCGCTTCATCGAGCAGAAGCTGCAGCCGGTGGTACGTCCGCTCGGTTTCCGCACCGCCGAGTTCGCCTGGTCGCGTTATGCCAAATGGCTGGCCGGTGCCGACGGCATCGAGCTCGCCGAGCGCCGCCTGATCCCGCCGCTCGGTCATTTCTCGCTGGTGCGATTCCGCAAGATCGACGTCGCCAAGGCGGCTTGATCCAAGCTCACGTAACCCGTGCGTCATCGCGCCGCTGCGCATCGTCACATGACAAAATGATGATGTCACACGGCCTACATCGAATCCCTGTAAATCCTGAACCCGAAAGCATTTGGGGGAGAGCATGATCAAGAACTATCTCGAGCAGCTGCGGATCCAGCGCTGGGACGACCATCGCTACTATCACCACAGCCGCATCAATCAGAGCCTGCACTTTGTCAGCGCGCTGAGCTTCCTGTTCGCCTATGTCTGGCTGTTCGTCGACCCCATGGTCTCCGCGCTGGTGGGCTGGCTGGTCTCGATGACCTCGCGCCAGGCCGGCCACTTCTTCTTCGAGCCGCATGGCTACGACCAGATCAACCAGGCGACGCACGAGCACAAGGAAGAGATCAAGGTCGGCTACAACCTTCGGCGCAAGGTGGTGCTGATGTCGATCTGGGCGCTGTCGCCGGTGGTGCTGTTGGTCGATCCGACTCTGTTCGGACTGTTCACGCCTTGGGCGGGCGCGACCGACTTCATGCGGCAAGTGGCCAAGATCTGGCTCGTCGTCGGCGGCGGCGGTCTCATGTTCCGCACGGTGCACCTGTTCTTCATCCGCGACGTCGAGACCGGTCTCGTCTGGATGACGAAGATCCTGACCGACCCCTTCCACGATTTGATGCTCTACCGCAACGCGCCGCTGGCGCTGATGCGTGGCGAGCTGATGGATCCCGGCCTGCATCTCAAGCCCGAGCACACGCTGGGCCTCATCGGTGAGCCCACGCTCGAAGAGCAGCACGCCTGAGCGCGCCGTTCTCACCAAGGCCTCCGATGTCTGATGGTTGCGTCATGCCCGGGCTCGTCCCGCCTGCGCGGCCGAAGCCGCTTCGGCGAGGCGAAGGCCCGGGCATCCACGTCTTGGAGGTCTCGCGCGGAGACGCGTGGCTGGCCGGGCATAGGCGAGCGGAAGCGACGCCGTCCTTCGGACGGCTGTGCCCGGCCATGACGCCGTTGGAGGAACCAGCCTCAGCGCCCGAAGCGCTTGGCCAGCATCTCTTTCAGGATCTGCCGCTTGATGGTCTTGTTGGTGAGGACGCCATCGTGCCACCAGAAGCCGTCGGCCTTCATCTTCTCGGCCGCGCGGACGAAACGCTCGGCGACCTCGGTGAAATCGGCGTCGGTGTAGTTCAGGCTGAAGATCAGCCTGCCGGTGCCGACCCAGCTCAAGGACAGGCCTTCAGCGCGCAGGTAATATTGCAGCATCCAGTTGTAGCGGGACGGCGTGGTGTATTTCACCGTCCAGATCGACGAGAAGTTTGCGAACCGCACCGGCAGGTCGGCATCGCTCATCATTTGGTTGAGCTTTTGCGCGCGGCCGTTCCAGGTCTCGTCCAGTCCGTCATAGACGGCGCGGAAATTCGGGCTGGCGAGCCGGCTCAGAAACTCGTCCATCGCCGTCATGACGTAGGGGTGCGAGTTGAAGGTGCCGCGGGCGAAGCAGACGTCGGCGGGGCGGTCGTCGCGGAAGCGGCGCATCAGCTCGCGTTTGCCGCAGACCACGCCGACCGGCAGGCCGCCGGCGAGGCTCTTGCCGTAGGTCACCATGTCGGCCTTGACGCCAAAGTATTCCTGGGCGCCGCCGGCAGCGAGACGGAAGCCGACGAAGACCTCGTCGAAGATCAGCACGATGTCGCGCTCAGTGCAGACCTCGCGCAGCTGCTTGAGCCATTCGGTGTAGGCCGCGCGGTCGAAATTACCGCCCCGGGAGGAATCGACCAGCGAGGAATCGCCGGGCGCGTTGCCGTTCGGATGCAGGCCCTGCAGTGGATTGACCAGCACGCAGGCGATGTCCTTGCGCGTGCGCAGCACGTGCAGCGTCTTCTCCGACATCTCGGCGAGGGTGTAAGTCTCGTGCGCGGGAATCGGATTGCCGACGCCGGGCTGCACGTCGCCCCACCAGCCGTGATAGGCGCCGGCGAAACGGACCAGATGCGTGCGCCTGGTGTGGTAGCGCGCGAGCCGCACTGCCTGCATCACGGCCTCGGTGCCGGACATATGGAAGGACACTTCGTCGAGGCCCGAGATCTGGCACAGCCGCGCCACGTTCTCGAGGATGACGGGATGGTAGGGTCCGAGTACCGGTCCGAGCGCGTGCGCCCGCTTCTCGGAGCCTTCGATGCACTCCTTGTAGAAGTCGTTGCCGAAGATGTTGACACCGTAGGACCCCGTGAGGTCGTAGGAGGTGTTGCCGTCGACATCCGTGACGGTGACGCCGCGCGAGGACTCCACGAAGGTCGAGGTGCCCAAATGCTCGCGAACGAGACGCGAGAACTGGAAAGGCACGCGGTAGGTCTCGGTGAAGTGCAGGTCGGAGATCTTTTCCGCCGCTTCCTTCGTCATCGCGCGGCCCTTGGGGTAGCGCTCGGCGTAAAGGCTTGCGAGGCGGAAGAAGCCGTCCCTGCGCAGGCCTGCGATGTTCGCCGGCGCGCCGTCGCAGGCAAAGTAGGCATCGCCTTCGAATTCGTAGAACGGAAGCAGCTTTGCCACCCGGCGCGACATCTTGGAGTGTCCGGCGAGCGAGCGGTGCTTGGCGCGGGACAATTCGATCCGCGCCTTGATCTTCGGGAAGGCGGCGGCAGCAGACGCTGCGGCGGCCACGGACAAAGAAAGAATCGGGAGTGTCGTTTCCATGACAACAAGCGCTAATACTGCGAGCTGACAGATTCATGACAGTCAAAGCCCTCATCGCCTCTTTCACCCAGCAGGAAGACCTCAACTTCCTGTTGACCAACCGCATCCCGCGCGCCGCGTTGACCCGGTTCATGGGCTGGTTCTCCAAGATCGAGAACCCGCTGGTGCGGGACGGCTCCATCGCGCTGTGGAAGCTGTTCTCCGACCTCGATCTGTCGGAGGCACGCAAAACCCATTTCCGGAGCCTGCACGACTGCTTCACCCGGGAGCTCAAGCCGGGCCTGCGGCCCTTTGATCCGGACCCGTCCATTGTCGCGAGTCCGTCCGACGGCATCGTCGGCGCCCATGGCCGGATCGCCGATACCGAGCTGTTCCAGGTCAAGGGCGCGCCGTACTCGCTGCTCGATTTGCTCGGCGATTCCGTGCTGGTCGACCAGCACCGCAACGGGTCCTTCGTCACGCTGCGGCTGACCTCAAGCATGTATCACCGCTTCCACGCGCCTTATGACGCACATATCGAGCGCGTCACGCTGATCCATGGCGATGTCTGGAACGTCAACCCGATCGCGCTGAAGCGCGTCGAGCGCCTGTTCTGCAAGAACGAGCGCGCGGTGATCCGCACGCATCTATCAACTGGCGAGGCCGTGACGCTGGTGCCGGTCGCCGCGATCCTGGTGGCAAGCATCCGCCTGCACTTCCTCGACATGGTGCTGAATGCGCAGGCCAGGGGGCCGGTCAATTTTCCCTGCGACGTCAACGTGAGCAAGGGCGAGGAGCTCGGCTGGTTCGAGCACGGCTCGACCATCATCATTCTCGCGCCCGGCGATTTCACCTTCTGCGACGGCATCGCCGAAGGCACGCGCATTCGCGCAGGTCAAGCGTTGCTGAGAAAAAACTAGCCTTCAATCCGCCGCGGCGGCCGCTTATATCGTCGGTGGGGACGTTTCTACGACGACGGATTGGGTGATGGCACGGGCGCCGGTCATGGCGGCGGGTGGTATTGTGCTGCAGCGAGGTGCGTCGCCGCTGATTGCCGTCGTGCGCCAGCGCAAGCGCAACGAATGGGTTTTGCCCAAGGGCAAGCTCGACGACGGCGAGACGCCGAAGCAAGCTGCGCATCGCGAAGTGCGGGAAGAGACCGGCCACGACGTCGCCATCCACGAATTTTTGGGTACGCTCGTCTATCAGTCAGGTGGCCGCTCCAAGGTCGTGCATTTCTGGCGCATGGAGGCCGGGGGCGGTCCCGTCCGCAAGCTGATGAACGACATCAAGGCGGTCGACTGGCTGCCCCTGGAAGACGCGCTCGCGCGCCTGTCGCGCGAGTATGAGCGCGTGTTCCTGACCCAGGTTGGCCCGATCGCGCTCGCGGCGGCGGGGCTTGCATCTTCGCCTGCGCCCGAGCCGCCACCGCTGGCGACCGACGATGTCGATGCGGCTTTGCAGACACTGACACCGGCTGAAGCAGCCTCGGTGGGCGAGTTGCGGCACGGCCTGTTGCAGAAGATGAAAGCCTGGCTACGCGGAGAGGCGTGAGTTTTCTTCACCTCGCCCCGCGTTGACGGTGCACCCTCGCCCCTTGTGGGAGAGGGTGGCTCGCCGCGAAGCGGCGAGGCGGGTGAGGGGTCTCTCTCCACGCGTGAAGCTGTCGATGAGTTTTCGCCGATAGAACCCCTCATCCGGCGCTTCGCGCCACCTTCTCCCACAAGGGGAATAGTTGACCCTCACCGAGCCGCATCGTATACCACTGCCCAAGCATAACCCGCTGTATTTCCTGAAGTCTACCTCACTGAGCCTCACCGAGCCACATTAGGCCACAGTGCCAGTTTAGGGACACTTTGAGGGTCACCGAGGGCAGGATCATGGCGCGCAGCGTCTATTCCAACAACCTGAAAAACCGAACCAACCGCCTCAAGCTGCCGATCAAAAAGAAGCCGTACAAGGTCCTGGTCGCGCCCGGAATCTTCCTCTGTTATCGCCGCAACGAAGGCCCCGGCACGTGGAGCGTTGAAGCGGGTTGGTTGAAGCGCTTCGCCATCGCTGACGACTACGAGACTGCGAACAACGGCAGCGTGATGAGCTACTGGCAGGCGCAGAAGCGCGCGCTGGCAATGGTCCGTGGCAGCGAGGGCGACAGCGACAAGCCGGTGACGGTCGATGAAGCGCTCACCGCCTACGAGACCGATCTCAAGATTCGTGGCGGCGCGATCTACAATGCCACCTCGGTTCGCAACCACCTGTCCCCCGCGATGCTGTCCAAGGTGGTGATGCTGCTCACCGAGATCGAGCTGTTGAACTGGCGGAACGGGCTGGTCACCAAGGGGCTGAAGCTGTCGAGCGCCAACCGCACCGGCAAGTCGTTCAAGGCCGCGTTGGCGTTGGCGGCCAAGCGCGACAGGCGGATCAGCAATAGCGCCGCATGGAAGACCGGCCTGAAGCCGCTGAAAGCCAAGGGCGGCAGCAACCCGCCGCGTGACAACTACTATCTGCCGGACTCCGACATCCTCGATGTCGTCCGCGAATGCGATGTGGAAGATGCCGACTTCGGCGCCCTGATCGAAGTGCTGGCGGTGACCGGCACGCGCGAGAGCCAAGCGCTCAAGCTGTGGCCTCATGATATTCGTGACGAAGACGCCGAGAAGCCGCGCCTGATGCTGTGGTGCTCCAACAAGGGCAAGGACCGCGACCCCGAACAGCGGCAGGTCGCGATCACACCCGCTTTGGCTGCGATGCTGCGCAAGCGGGCTGAGGCGCGCGGCGCCAAGCAACCGCTGTTCGATCGCATTTGGAATATGGCCGCGCGGTTCCGCGTCGTGCTGGAACGGCTCGATCTCGATCCGACGCTGACGCCGTACACGTTGCGGCACAGCTCGATCATCCGGCAAATCCGCGCCAACGCCCCGCTGCGCATGGTTGCCTACGGGCACGATACCTCCGTTGCCGAGATCGAGCGCACTTATGCGAGATACCTTGATGATGTTTCCGACGACCTGACGCGCCGGGGGATGCTCATCGACCGGACGAAGCCGGACAACGTCATCCAGCTCGCTGATGTCGTGAAAGCCTCCTAGATCGCGTTGCGGAGTCCGCTGGTGCCATTCTTATCAGCGATCATCGATATCCTGAGCCGTTTCCTGCAATCGCATTGACGCCATTTCGAGCGCCTGCACCACACAGCCATGGCACTCTTCGTCGATCTGGTTTGCCGCGTGCCACTGCTTGATGCGCGCGCAGAATTCTTCGGTGTTGTTCATCAACTCGACGTGGAAGTTGCCCGCCTGCTTGATCACGTCGGGGTCGATCTTTGGCGGCCTGCGCGGCGACGGCTCGATGACGGGCCTTCGTGTCTGCCTCTAGTTTGCTCAAGAAAATTTTGCGCTCTGCGGCGGTCATCTGTGCGACGAGGCGAAGCGCCTGCTCGACGAGCTTGTCCATCTTCGGCGGCTTGCGCGCGCTAACCTTCTCCCCAGCCTTCGCGCGCGCTGCCAGATCGCGCTGCTCTGCGCCCGGCAGCTTCGCCAGGGCATCCAGCTCCGCGCCTTTGTCGAGGCTCGTATTGATGATCTCGGAGAGAACCTCGACGCGCTTGGCACGCGTGGCATCGCGCTGCACCGCAGCCTCTGACTTGCCGGTCTTCCGAGCGGTATCAGCCGTGAAGCGCTCCTTAGCTTCCTCATTTTGCGAAAGCTGTTTGCCCCGGCCTTTGCCGGTCGCGCCGTTCTTCGTCTCCGGATGGGCCTTCTCATAAATCGCCTTGCGGCGTTTGATGTGCCGCGCGCGTTCGGCCGGCGACAGCTCGCTGCGTGTCAGATTCTCGTCGATCTCGATCAGCGTCGCTTCGTCTTCAGAATACTTGTCGAGGATGACGCAGGCGATCTCGCGCCAGCCCAGCTTTTCGGCCGCCGCCAACCGATGAGCGCCCGCGACGACCCAGTAACCGCGACCGGCGCGCTTGCGGAGCGTGACGGGATGAATCAGACCATTCCGCTTCATGCTCTCAGCCAGCACGTCGACAGCCTCCTGTCGAAGCGCCCGGAGGCGCTCCGCAGGGACATCGATGCCCGACAACGCGATGGTTGTTGTGCTCTTGATCACAGGCTGGTGCACCTACGAGCCCTGCTGCCGCTTACGCAACTCGCGCTGCTCCTTGCGCTCCTGCAAGAACTTGTTGAACGCGTCCTGCGTGCTCTGCTGCGAGAACATCGCCCGCCACTCGGCGGCGGCCTCCACCGTGATGCGCACGGCGCGACCCAGCCGGATTTCCTTCGGGCCGAGTCCAGCTTCGCGCAGCAGCCCAAAGTGGCCCTCCGAGATTTTTGCGCCGTGGCAGAACTCCGGGATGGTGAGCATCGTGCTGGCGACGCCGTTGGCGATGGCGGCGGCGGCGTTCGCGGCCTTGGTCTTGCTTGCCATGGAAGTGCAAATCTCCTCAACGAATGACGCTGAGCAGTTTAGCGCCGCATGGAGTTGCTGGGGAGGCGCTGGGGAGTGTGTTATCGATCACGACAGGCCGCAAACATGTCTTTTGAACAGGCGCGACTACGGAACTGCGGCGCGAGGCGGAAAGCTGGCGGCGGCAAGAAGACGAAGCCCGCCAACTTGAAGTTTTTCTTATGACGTGAGTCGGCGCGATTGGACGATGACCGTCGAGCTGGCGGTGCGAACCCTTGGGCGCCGAAGGTCACCGGCTCAATCCAGCGACGGATTGACGAACCGCGGCGGCAGCGCATCGCGTCGCGGGGCGATGGGCGCACAAACTCGCACGGATCGTGCGACTTTCGGAACCGCAACTGAGTCGGCGCGATTGGACCATGACCGTCGAGCTGCGGTGCGGATACTCCCGTGCTCGCAAGTCGTCAGGTGACCCCGCGCGCGGAAGGCCTCGACAAATTCGGCAAATGCCGAAATGTCGAGCCGCACCGCCGAAGGTCACCGGCTCAGAGTGTGTTGCGCTCGCCTTCCTCGGCGTCGGCGCTCAACAGGCCCTTCAAGGCCGGGCTGGCGGCAAAAATTGGTTCAATGTCTGAAACGACGTAATCGCGACAGTCGCTGTCGGTCGGCAGCAGGCACATGATCGGGCTCCGCTCATTGGCGACGAATGCGCCGACCGCGCCCGACTGCAGCGTGGTGAAGCCGAGCGGGCGGCCTTGACCATCGTGACGCGCTCGATCTGGGGGGCGCTGATCGCGTCGGCGATCTCGCGCTGATACGGGTACAGGCGGATCGCGCCGCGCAGGGCGCTGACGCCTTCGGGGAGGCGGATGTTGGCTTCGGTCCAGTCGCTTAGCTCTAGGCGCGGCGGCGGGATTAGCGAACGCAGGGCTTGGCGACTGACAGCCCCGAGTGTAGTCATGGGATATCATCCCCGATTGTAGAAGCGAACCGAAATGCTCAGCGTTAGCGACAACTGGAAATGCCCATATTGCGGACACGCTCAGGTCTTGGACGAAAAACGCGTGCGTCAGGGATGGAGCCGCCAACGGCTCGAAGGTTGGAAACACGGTCAGCCTGCTATGTTCACGCAGTACGTTGTTTGCGCCAACGGTGACTGCCGAGAACTAACGTTAGAAGCCACGCTCGCACCATTCGTAGATACCACGCATAATAACTTCAACCTTGGTCAACCAGTTGGGCATTGGAAATTGTTTCCACCCTCTTCGGCCAAGCCACAACCAGATTACATTCCACAGCCAATCCGCAGTGACTATTTCGAAGCGTGCGCTATCCGCGATCTCAGCCCGAAGGCATCAGCGACGGTCATACGTCGCTGCCTGCAAGGAATGATCCGCGACTTCTGCGGCATCTCCAAGTCTAGGCTGATCGATGAAATCGATGAATTGCGCACTCGCGTCCATGATGGCAAAGCGCCCGCTGGTGTCCAACCCGATAGTGTTGAGGCAATTGACCATGTGCGTGGCATCGGCAACATTGGCGCGCACATGGAAGCCGACATAAACGTCATCGTTGATGTGGATGTCGATGAAGCTCAGACCCTCATTGAACTGACGGAATTGCTATTTGATGAGTGGTATATCGCTCGGAAAGCGCGGACAAAACGTCTGGAACATCTCAAATTGATCGCTGACGGCATAAAGCAGCAGAAGAAGGTGCCGCCGCCGGGAACGCCCTGACAAAGTTCCAGCGCGCACATTTTGTGCCCGCTGCAAATGGTGCCGGGCCGTCGCCGCTCCGCCAATCTCCAGTCCGATCATGGGGCGAGTTCAGCCGGCATTTGCGATCTCAAGAAGCGCTGTCCTGATCTCCGCGTCGATCTCGGCAACGTCAGCACGCGACCGGTGCGGCAGCCGCGCCGCAACCCGCGACAGCACTGCCACCGTCCCGGCGCGAACTGTCCGTAGAATTCCGGACCACTCCGCCTCGACGGCGGCGGCCTCGACCAGCTCGCTGCGCATCTTGGCGGCCTTCAGTTCGTTCAAATCGGCCTGGGCGGCCGCGCGAGCCGGACGCGCTGTTTGGATGCCTCAGCGAGCGCCGGAGCGCGTTCTGATGCGGGTCTACCCATGGTGCGGCTTCATCATCTCCACAAACTTTGCAACGGCTAATATGGCGGGCGGCAGCGGCCCTGCATTCGGCCATGGTCACAGGACCCGTTGCCGACCGCGACGACGGCGGCAACGCAGCCGACGCGATGATAATGATGCCGACGCCGCACCCCGACGATGATGATGCCGACGCAGCAGGAAAGGCGAAGGCCAACCGAGAAATGGGCCAGCCGGAAAGCCGCTCCTCTCCCATCCCCATCCCTCCCACCGAGGGGAGCTTTCCAGCTCCCACCGGTGGGAGGGGGGTATGGGGGGAGAGAGGAACACCGTCGCTGGAAGCGGCTGGAAGCCGCTGGAAGCGACGGTGGAACGATCTCATCAAGGTCACGATCATGACGCGCGAACGATGCGAGAGCGCTGCTTCGACGGCGGTCCCTCGGTGATCACTCGAATACGGCGAGCTGCGAAGAGTCGTGACATGGCTGCGCCGAGGGCCGTCTTGTTCAGCCGCGCGGCCTTCGCCTCGGGCTCGTCGGCAAACTTGGCAGGCGCATAGGACGTGCCGACCTTGTCACAGACTTTCCGGCCACCTTGTTCGAAACGGTCGAGCAGGTCCAAGAACAACTGCTCGGCGCGCTGCTCGGCGGCGGCGGGGTCGGCTGCGTCACCGAACTCCTCGTCGCGAACAAAGATGCCTTTATCGAACCGCACGCGGATGCTATCGCCGCGCTTCGCGTATTGGTTCTTTTTGAATTCGATAATGCGACCGTCGGGACAGTCAGGGTCCTGTCGCATGAACAACCGGGCGCGGAACGTGCCGTGCCACGATGTTGACCCGCTAGTGCCCGAACCGCTGCTGGCGCCGGCTTGCGACGGATGGGCGTTCACCATCACGGCAGCGCCGGATGCAATCGCGAGTTGGCGCAGCAGACCGCCGAATTCACTGACGCGACCGCGATCACTTTCCTGTCCGGGGTAGATGTCGTGCAGCGGATCGAGCACGATGACTACCGGGCGAACTTGTGCGGCCTGATAGTACAGCCGCCAGTACAACTCGGTCGGGATCATATCGCCATCTCTGTCGATACGAGCAAGCGCCATGTTGCGTCCGGCAAAGGACGCAACATGCAAGCCCAAGCGCGCTAATGCACTGGGGATCGTCAAATAAGTGTAGGTCGCGATGGCGTCCAACCGACGGTGCAGCTCCTCTTCATCATCTTCGGAGCCGAGATAGAAGGCAGGACCTTTTTTGACCGCCAAGCCGAACCAATTTTCACCCGTCACGCACGCGCACGCCAACTGCATGGCGGCCGTGCTCTTGCCGACACCTCCCTCGCCGTAAAAACCGGCCGTACTGCCGAGCGGGATATGCTCGAATACAGCCCATTCCCGGTCAGCCACCGGCTGCCAGCCCCAAAGTTGCAGGTTCGCGAAGCCAATTGGGCCGCCAGCGAACGGTACGCCTGCCTCCTTAGCCCATTTCTGATAGCCGTCATCCGCTGGCCTAGACATTTCGACCACGGTCGATATATGGTTGTCGCTCATCCACTTTCCTTTCAGTTCTTGATCCCGCGTCGGTTGCCAGACCGGCGGCGGGATTTTTCGCTTCCTCAAAGCAGCCTCACCGAGGTGTTTCCGAACCTCACCGAGCCGCACTGAACCTCACTGATCCGTCATAAGCCGTTGAAAACATTGACGAAATCGTCTTGACTATTAATCGGGCTCGTGGTTTTCCGCAAGAGGCAACTCTGCCTCCGCCGAAGCATTTGGGAAATCCGAACCATGTTTTGCCTCACGCCGATCCCGCCTCACCAATTCGACGTTCTCATCGGCAAGACCGAGCACATCCGCAAAGCCATGAAGAAACGCGGCCAGTTGCAGCCGCTCATCGTGCCGAGCCCGGAGCAGCGCGCGGATGGCCTGTGGCGCGATCAGATTTTCATCGCGGCCGACGCCGTGATCGTCAGCGCGCTTGATCTACTGGTCGATGCCGGTGCTGCCCGCGCTGCGGTCGATCATGCGATGCGCGATCTGGAGTTCGAAATCATCTCGCGGCTGAACGATCTCGACGATGGCAAGCCGGTGCAGCTCTGCTTCGCGCACGACGGCAAGCGCTGGGTCGTGCTCTCCGCTGGCACCGTCATCGATGCCATGCAAGCGGTCGCGCAGCACTTCAAGAACGGCGCCGGTGCCGAGCCGCCGAAGGTCAGTTTCTATTGGATCCGCTTGCATGACGCGCTGGCGACCGTGCGCGCTCGCGCCGCGCAACATGAGATCGATTTTCCTGACCGTATCTGGCCGACACCGGAAGAGCTGGACGCTGGCGCGGGCCTGCTCGCGGCTGCGATTGCGCCGCGCATCTCGCCTGTGATTGAGAAGTGGCAGACGATGCGTCAGCGCGACGCGTTTGATCGTCGGTTCAAGCTGGAGCGTCGCGACCTTGTCGATGAGCCAATAGGCGCCGGCCTTCTCGGCCAGGAATCTGCACTCGGCCCCAATAGCAGGCAGGCAAAGGCCTTCTGAGCCAACCCGCGCGGAGGGCGTGGCGCAGCGGATCGAAGGCCGGCGACCGGGGGGGGGGAGGTTTAGAAATGGCCCAGCAAAGCCCCGAGAACCGCACGGGCTGGTCCGTATGGCATGAGATTAAATTCTAAAAGGGGGGTTGCCCATTTTGACGGCACTTAGCCCTGGAGGCCCACCGTGAAAACCAAGGCGAAGGCGCACTTTGCACCGACGGCCGCCGCCCAGCGCATGCGGGAACACCGCGCGCGCCAGGCGAAGGGCGCTACGCGAATTGCCATCGATCTCGACTGGAGCGACGTGGATTGGCTTCGCAGCCAGGGCGTGCTGCTGGAATGGGATGAGGGAGATCGGAAAGAACTCTCAAAAGCTTTGAAGCTGGCGCTGCAGAAACTCCATCGGTTACGGCGTAACGTGGGTTGAGATCTCGATCTGCTATTAAGAAGGTAAATCAAACCACGTTGAGGGCAGGGACACATGGTCGTCCGGTTGACAGCGAGCGATCTGGAATATGGGCGGCGGTCGGCCGCAGCAAAAGCAGCGCGTCTGGTGGTTCGGCTTCCGCCCGAAATTGACGATCTGATTCCTATCGCTCGGCTCGACAAGCGCATCCGCGAACTGCTGTGGCATCGCGACAACCCCGAGAACGTTGCGGCCGCGCGCTTACTGGTTCGCGAACAGTCGCGGTTGCAGCTTGCGTACGAAAGGCGGCATGGCAAGCCAGCGGACACGAAGCGGATGCCATGAACGGTCCAACTCCCGAAGAACGTCGCGCGCTGGAAGCCCGAGTGTCGCCCCAGCGGCGAGCTGAGATCGAAGGCCTCGTCAAATCGCTGGCACCAGTGATCGGCGATTTCGTCCTGGCGGCAATCAGGCCGCTGAGACAGCGGATCCAGGAACTCGAGTCGCGCCCGACACTCCGTTACCTGGGCATTTGGGATGCATCGCGGACATATCCGCCGGGGACCTTCATCACGCACGGGGGAAGTGTCTGGCATTCCGACCTTGACTCGACTGGGGTCCGGCCTGGTGAAGGCGGAAACAGAATTTGGAAACTGGCAGTTAAGCGCGGAGGCTCGAAATGACGTTCGAAGAGGCACAGCAATTGTTTATCGATCGTCGGAACGAGGCATTGGTCAAGCATGGAAATTACCTGCTGCTCGACAAAGGCATGAGCGTTGATGATGCGGCATTTCGCCAATCGATGCTGCGCTATGCTGGTGATCTCGAAGAGTGGCGCATGTGGGCAACGCAGGAAGTCGCCATCCGCGCGTTCGCTGCGACGACGGCGCAATCGACGGAACGACACTAGATGCATCCCTCGCACGTCGTCAGGAACGGCAGCAAAAGCACCGAATGGATGGCGACGGTGGCGGCGGCGTCATCGGTTGTTGCGGCGGCTCTGACTCCAGTGGCTTGTCCGGATAGCCAAATGGGATCGGGCTTTTGCTTGCTGTTCGCGGACAGCGACGGCGAAAACACGCAGCCCTGGCACGGAAAGTTGGTTGTTATCGTCTACAAAGCCACGGCGTCGAAGACCCTCAACAACCACCGGATCATCGTATCTCGTTGAGCCGCCGCCGAACAACTTGATCAGCAGCCTTTGTTCAAACCTATCCAAGTCGTCCCAGTTCGCATCGGCCATAGTAGTCCGCCCTGTCCGTTGGGCTATCCACGCTGCGCGCGAGTCAATGCTTAGTAACGGGACGTGATTCGGGCGGCTTGGTGGCGGGGGCATCGTTTGTCCATTGGTCAAGGAGGCGCCGGGACGAGATGCGACAAATGCTGGATGATTAACGATCTGCGGAGCAATCATGGCCAGACTTGGCAAGAAGCTCAGTTGAGCGGCGCATGGCCCGTTTCGCTGTTCACGCGGCCCGGATGTATGCCTTAGAGCATGCCCTACCAAGTCAGGCGGGAACCCGCGCGGAGCGCGGGGCAGCGCTCACGGCCTTCACCGCCTAGAATGCAGCTCAAGTCTATTTAGTAGACGCGGCGGCACACGCGCACACGTCGCCCACGGCGCCAGTGGGTCGTGCATACCTCTCGCCAACGCCGCCGCCGCCTGCGGCGCCATTCCTGAGAGGAAAACTCGGTCAGCTCATGCGTTTCAGAATCGCGCTCGGCAGCACTGCTTTCGGCAGTTTGGGTTGAGGGCGCATCCGATAGCGGCTCGGCCACCAATGCGGACTCTAGGGCCTCAGCGGGTTTTGAACCGAGAATTGCCGGCAATGCAACGGCGCACGCGCCAACCACCCCAATTCCGACAAGCATCTCGCGCCGGGAGAGAGCTACCTTTCCGTCATTTCCGCCCAAGGTAGTCCTGAAAAACATGGCTGACCCTTTCTGATGTTAGACGCTGGCTCGCGCTCAACGGGCTACCCCGCGCGGCGTTCCAAGGGCCGCGCACGATATTAGGACAAGTTGTCGCCAGAAATCGGAAGTCATCGACGGAGAGCAAAACTGACGCGATTAACCCAAAACGGAAGCGACGACCTTTCCGCATTAGTAATTTGGTTGCCCGGGCCAAGCCGCAGCTTTTGAAATGGCGTTCAGCAAGACATCCTGCGCGAACGGCTTGCGCAAATAGGCGATGCATCCGGCGTCCATCGCCTCATTGCGCGTGGCCTCGTCGTCGCTCGCGGTCATGAAGATGACCGGCCACGTCGATCCCGATGCCGCAAGCCGGCGCTGCAGCGCGATCCCCGAAATTCCCCCGAGGTGAATGTCAAGCAGCAAGCAGGTTGCCGTCTGCACGCTGTCGCTCTCAAGCAGCTCCTCGGCCGAGGCGAAAGTACGGCTCTCGATGCCGTGGCGCGCCAACAGCCGCGCCACGCTCTTCAGAAGGCTCACATCGTCATCAACCACGATCACGACTGTCGGCTGCGCCATCATATCCGTGTCCCAGCCCCGAGGGAGAGCATATTGGGCTCCTGGGTTTCGGAAAACCCTTGATCTGGATCAACGGAATCTAGTCCGCCAGGAGAGTGGCTTACGCATGTGCACTTCCGGAGATGGCCCATCGCTACCGTTGGGGCGGTGCCGCTACATGTCGGCTCAGAGCGGTAGACCGGAAGTTTGCAGTTGAGCGCTAGACCGACGCTTTTGATCGGCAGCAGTCGCTTGCGGTGCTCATTCACTTGGGATTTCAGCTCTTCGCCCATGCGGACACCCGCGCCCTTGTTCGGTCGGCTGCAATCGCAGCGTCTAAACCTTCGTATGTAGTTCTTCAGTCGGATTTGACGTGCACTGAGAAATCCAAATCGGTAAGCATGCGCTTGGGACATGTGGGCGGGTGTGGATGATCACGGCAGCACGGCAAAGCTCTGAACAGTGCCGCAAACTCGCGGCTGAATATCGAACACGCGCCAACATTGAAGGTACGACAAAGCGGGTCGCCAACCTGCTTATAAACGTGTCCCGAACCTACGCTGGCCTTGCCGCCACCCTCGATTTGCTTGAACAGGTCCAGAACGAGGAGGCACAACGGCTCTCGCACCAGCGTAGGTCAGAGTCACCGGAACCATAGGTGTGCTATTTGTTCCGCATCAGCCGGTAAGCCGCGTGGCCGCTCCGTCTATTCCAGCACATCCGCCCTCGGCCTAGGATGCACCCGCGCATCGACCAAGACCTCAGTGATAGCATCTCGGAGGCTGTCGCGATCGAGGATGCGGAGCAGCCGGTCGACGGTGGTCTCGGCATCGCAGTCGCGCGTGAGATAGTCGGCCAGCGCGATCATGGCGTCGTCATAGCTCTGCTCAATCTTCTCGGCGGGGGTCAGGCACGCCATGCTAAGCAACTCCACGTAGTGGAAGCGCCAGTTGGACCGCAAAGGGCCGGCTAGCATTCGCTTCGATGAAGGCCCTCTGTGAGGGCCATCCTTGATGCGACCTCAGCTTGTCGCAAATAGTATTCCGCTGACGGCACGCCGCTATCTCCCAGGCCCGAATGCGGAATGACTCGCAAGAGCGGTATCCGTTCCGTATTTTGTGCAAAAAGGCACACAGCGGATTGGTTCCGCGCAGCAGAAGCCGAACTGGGCACGGCCACTTTTTGCAGCAAACCGTGAGGCAACGAATATCCGCTCGCCTCGTTGGAGGTGATCCAGATAGGAGATCACTATGCGCAAACTCGCCGCAGCCGCCTTGGCCTCGATCTTGTTGGCTCCGCCATTCGCCTATGCTGATCAGCCTGGGCCAGATTGGATGCCGATGGACCAGGTCATGGCGAAAGTTAAGCAATCTGGCTATTCGCAGGTCACGAAGCTGGAAGCCGATGATGGCCGATGGGAGGGTGAAGGCATCAAGGACGGCAAGAAGATGGATTTCCATGCCGATCCAAGGACTGGTCAGATCACCTCAGAAAAGCAGGACGATTGACACCGTGACAGGCCGCCAACTCACGGGGCCTTACTCTCTTCGTGCGGGCAGCACGCCAGCGGCTACGGTGGGCTCGCTTCCGGGCCTGACGTCGGCGCCGCGCTGCCCGCATGCCTTGCAGACAAAGCGGGGCTCAAGATCGCAGAGCCTGACTTCGTCTGGCCACTGGCCAGACCGTTCGCAGCGTAAGTCCGCTTGCGCGGGCCTTTGCGCATAGGCACCGCGAAATTAGGGCGGCGGAAATCAGTTCGGAACGGCGCCGAGCTACTGCTGGTCGTGGGTGTGGACAGAGGCCGCCAACCGAGGCGGCCTTAATTCATCTTGTGGCGGAGTTTCTGCTGTAGCCCGCGTTGGTCGTTCGCATATTCCTCAGCCACTAGGCGAGCTTCGGCCGTGCGTCCGATTTGCTCAGCGCTTCGCGCGAGGTCGTCGTAGTTCTTGGCAACACTGCGAAGCGCATCTCGCGTTTCGGGATACTCGCAGTTGTCTGCCTTGGCGCGAAACTCCTCCGCGCGAGCCCGCCAGTATTTCGCCGAGTGCATGCGCTCGATGCCCATGGCCAATCCCCTGATATGGTCCTTCCTTGGGTAACGGGTTGTAGCGGTCCCGGCCCACTGATGCGGTCTTACTACTCGATGCGGTTTCTATGCCAGGCGTCCCTGATCTCACAGATGACGATTATCAATGTCGTCAGCACCACGACAGGCGCAGCTACCGTTGCCATCATCGTAAGCATCTTTGCAGGTTCCCCAGCAACAATGCTCGGAAACACGCAGACCGTCCTTTTGTTCCAAAAATGAAACCCGGTCCGGGCGATCAACCGGGCGGCTAGGTTCGGAAACAGGCCAGCTGCCCCGTGCCATGAGAACGGAAGCCGAAAACGAATTGGCTGCAAGAGCATGCACCCGGACATCCGACATGCCAATCTGTGCGACCAAGCGTCTTCGAGAGTGTGAGCTGCCTCCTACTGCTGTTACGGCTTGATTGGGAACTCTCCGTGTTCAGATCATGCTCGCACTCCCCGGTCGTCGCGGTCATCCCTCGTTCAGAGAGGAACCTCTACGCTGCCTGCGAAGACTACAGTCAACGGGAGAAACTAGATGAAATTCAGATACGCACTTTTCGCATTGGCCGCCTTAGGTGGCGCAGTGCTTTCGCCCGGAGCCGCTTCAGCAATGCCGCTCGCCCCCTTGGGACAGCTCCAGTCCTCCAACGTCGAGAGCGTTGCAGTGGTGTGCGGTCCGCGCGGGTGCGTCCGCACGAGACCCGTGTATCGGCGAGGAGCCTATGTCGTCCGCCGCCCCTATGTACGTCGCGGCTATGGCTACCATCGGGGCTATCGTCGGTACTGATCTTGAAAGAGGGCTTCGGCCCCCTCTTTTTTCTTCATGAGAGAACCTCAGAATTGAGAAACCAAAAGCGCAACGCACCCAATCAGCGTTGCCGTGCTGAGGGCAACCACGACAAGCGCTCGTTCACTGCGGGCCTGCAGATGATCCTCTTTATCATCCATGCCTTCTAACTACATGCGGGCGCATTTGGTTTCAGGTGCGCAAGTGAGGCAAGAAAAAGCCCGGACGTTGGTCCGGGCTATTTTGTTACTCGTTATCGTGATGAATGACGGCCTTCTCTCGGGTGCCGTCCTCATTCTCTTTCTTGATGACAGTCGTTCTATCACTTTCCCGAGGCTCGTGCTCCTTGATGACAGTTGTGCGGTCGCGATCAATAGGCCGGTGCTCGTGAGACTCTCCGACTGTGACGCCTCCGCCCACTGGACCGGCCTGAACTCCAACACCAACTTCATCCGCAATTGCGGGTGTCGTGATCGCAGTCACTATCGCTGCAGCAAACAAGTACTTGCGCATGCTATTCTCCTTCAATTCTCGAATTGGAGAATGTCTGGGTGCGGCAATTCGTTCCTGGAACATAAATCCGTCCTCGATCTTCGGCGCAGTGTCCTCGCCTTTTGCGTAGACGAACAGGATCGATCCTTAAGCGCATCACCCGGCAACGGCCGTTGCAGCGCCTTAGCCTCAACCATAGCGCTCGCATCAGACATCGCGCTCCTTATCCGTCGTGAGGATCACCGGCACCGGCATCGGCTTCGGATGGATCGGTTCAACCATGGCGTCGGCGTAGTCGTCAGGAAACTATAGACAAGATGCGGGCCTGAGACCGGCTTGAACTTATGCCGTGGTCCGCGCGGTGCCGACAGGCTGTGCGATGTGTGTCTGTGTCCTGATTCCCACAGTTGCGACCAAAAGCGCATCCGTTTGTCACCTTTCGAACAGACGGGCCAAATCCACTCTGTTCCAACTCCACCATTGGAAGCAGTCATCGGTACGGGAGGCGAAATGGAACGTTCCCTGTTAATTGAGATGACGCGCGACAAATATGTCGAGCGGTGTAAGCAACGGGCATTCGACCATCTCGAACGAGGTGATCTGAAGAACGCAGTCGCCTCCTTTGTCGAGACTATGAACGCGCGTCCCGATTGCGAGTTGCCAAACTACTTGGCAAGGCTTGGCGGTTCGCTTCTGGCGGCGAATGATGCGCTCGCCTGGAGAACGCTCATTGAAATGTTGAGGTGATGGTCCGATGATCAAACAAGCGGGATCGGCAATGACGGAGCGCGACAAGGGGTCTCCTCCGTCCAGGTTCTTGGTTCGGCAGGGGGGAAAGGGCTGGATGGTTTACGATCGGCAACGTAGGGGGCCAGCGGTGGTTGGGGTCACCCTGGCGGTCAATTTGACCAAGGAACAAGCCGAGCGCATCGAGCGGACGCTAATGGATAAGCGCGAACGTGGCATCATCCCCGATTAGGACAGCGTCCAGCCTCATTCTATTACGGCCTATTACGCGTTGGGTGGATTGTGTGCAACATGATAGGGGGCTTCATGACATATTGTATAGTCGTCAGAGCATCTGGACGAGAGCTAGATCGCTTGCGGACACATGCTGCGCAGATTGCGCGCGATCAGAAATCAGATTGGTGGGTGGAGACAACTGAGAAAGGAAAAGCATTTTGCTTTGAGCACGCAAACGCGAGGGCCTCATTCAGTGCTGTCTGCGAAGGAGGCAGTATTCAGTTCACTGAAGTCTAATCGGCACTAATCGTCGTCGTCGTCATTCATTCTGGTTTGTCATCAGCGCGAGCGCTAGCAATTAGTTCCTTGGGCTCCGTCAAATCCAAGGTAACGGTCGGGGCTACTAGAGCCAGTCCCGCTTGATACGTCTTTACAAGCTGCTTCCTCTCTTTGTCGAACGAGATAGAGCCAATCAGAACCGCGTCGGCAACTTTGGGCTGGCGTTCAACCAAGGCAAGGTAGTTCTTGCGCGCAAAAGAGATGACCGCTCGCCGCAATGGATATTCGTCACGACGGAAATCGTTCTTCTTTCCTACCTTTAAGCCCATCACGTTTAAGCAAAAGCCAAGATAGGCGGCGTTCTTGAAGTTGGGGCGGGTTTCAACTCCCTTGATTTCCTCGTAAAGAAGTCGTCGCACTTTAAAAAGCACAATTTTCCGCGTCTTGCTGTTATCGAAATTGGAAAGCGCGCTCCAAACAGCGCTGTACTGGACTGTCCAGCCCTCGAATTCTTTGGTCTTGAGACTGCTCGCGTGACCAATGATCTCAAAGATCAGGTGAGCGATTTTATCGTGGTAGTCCTTGTATTGCCACTGGTGAGGTTCTTCACGTCTCCGCAGCTTTGGATTCTTAGTTCCGGATTTCTCTAGCGCTGTGATTGCATCATTGAGAAATCTCACGACGGCATGAAGCCGATCATGAATGTCGCTTTTTTCTTGCGGACCAAGCTGATCATTGAGCTTGTACAGGTCAGCGCAACCATGCTCGATAATTCCGAAGGCGCGATTGAGGGCGTAAGAGCGCCGGTGGTAGTTGCCTTTGGCTAGCGCCGCCTTGAACGTCGTTAAGACTGCTCGAGTGTAGGCTTCGAGTTGCTTGCCGTCGAACTTCCAATGAACATCGAGGTCCACATCAAGTGGAGAGGTGCCATTTGTTGCGAGAGCTTCGACAAAATCAAAATCGCCAAAGATCGCATTCGTGAATGGCCTTGCATATCCGAAATAGCCTGAATAATAACCTGCGTCCTCGTGATACAGCATAGAGTCTTTATTGACGATTGCCTCCGTCGTCAGTGCTGACGAAAATTGCGACATGGGAATATTGTATTGCTTCGTCTCCGCCACAGCGCGGAACAAAGCAATCGCGGTATTTGGCGCGCTGCTGGCGACGTGTCGGCAAAACCTCCTGTTTCCAAGGATCAGCAGCAGATCACAGGCGTAATCTTCGGCTTTTGGTTCTCCCACCTCAGCTCGATGCCGAAGATGTCGTGGATCGAACGCCGCTGATGCCATTTCGATGATCGAATGAGCGGCGCGCCCAAGCTCGTCAGCCACGATAGAAATGTCGCTGCCATCGCCCTGCATAACGTAGTGGTAAACCGCGCCGGTGAACCTGTAGGCATTCCTTCTTCCGAACTGCGGCGGACGGATGTAGGCATACCAGAGCCAAATCAAGGCGAGCGAGAGAAACAACAGGCCCAATACAAATTGCCAGTATGCCTGACTCGAAAGGAACCAGGGGAGCGGATAGCGTTGCGCGAACCACAAGTCAGAGAGCAACGCGAAGGCTCCGATTATCGCTGAACTCCAATAAGTGAGACTCCACAGTGGGATTGGGGCAGTCTCAACCCGGAATTGATAGCGTGTTCCGCTGACCGTAAAGATCAGGACCAGCAACGCGAAGGCTTGCACAAACTCGGCGAAGCCGAATATGCCGCCCTCGCTTTCGGGCGGGATCACGAAGCACACTCCGAGCAGTCTGCGAAAGCATTCTTCGGAAATCTGTGTGTCGGCGACCAGGGGCGGCGGACGATAGTGGAGGGGCAAAATTACAAAAAGCCACACCGCAAGCGCGAGCAAGCCAATAACGGCAATTCTCTCGTCTGAAATTCTTTTCATGATCATCAAATTGGCAAATGCATTCGGGCGGCGGCGAATCGGAAGCCCTCAACGTGGCACAATGCAGGGTAGCAATACGAGGGCCAGGGCGTTTGTCCCGGTTATTCACAGGCGGGGCAATTTTCCTATACTGTTCTGCTTCAACGCGCACTGATTCGACTGGCCATCCGCATGCCGCTTACGCCATTTCTCGTAGCGCGTTCTCAGCTACTGACAGCAATTGATCTGTTCTTTGAAGACCGTGATCCGGTTTCGATTCAAGCGCTAGCCGGTAATGCTCGTGAATTGCTTGAGAGCCTGTGCAGACTTCGCGGGATCGAACCAATGACCGAACTATTGCTGCGCGACCATCCGGGCCGGCCAAAAAGAGACATCTATGCAGCGCTAAATTTATACCGAAACTGTTTCAAGCATGTCGGTGACACCGAAGCGGCGCGCAAGGACGATCAATTGACGCTCGATCAGTTTGACGACACCAAGAACGAGTATCTTCTTTATGTTTGTGTGGAGGACTACCTAAGGCTTCGAGAAAAGTCGCCGGTTGCGATGCAAATTCTTCAAGCATGGTTCTGCGCACTTCATGTGGAGCTTTTGAGCCAACAAGAGCTGGGCGAGATATTCCTCAAGGCTTTCCCCGGAATTGGCGAGATGAGCCGCAGTCAGCAAAAGCGCGGCGGGCTCGGAGTTCTGCGGAAATTCGAGAACGACACTACGCTTTTGTCTCACCCGGACACCGAGCCCGTCATCCTGCCTGACGATGATTGCGGGTAACGCGCGTAGGTCTGAGTCAGCCTTGCCATTTCATACCCGAGGCCGAAGCATCGATTTCGCACGGCGGAGGGAACCATGCGCAAGGGACACCATGCGGACACCGCTCTTGGTTTCCCTCGTGTGATCAAATAGTTAGTTAAAGGGTCGTTCTCCCACAAGGGGAGAAGGAAGAAAGTCACCGCCGCTCCTTCTCCTTCGGAACTGGCGCTGGCCGTCGCGGCGCTGCGGGGCGTTGTGCGGCGGGGAGGCGCTGCTGGAATCCGCCCGGGCGTTGCAGGCCCGGCTGTTGAGCAGCGGGCGGCTGGCCCGGTTGCATGCCGGTGCGCGGCAGTTGCGGCTGCGGACCGGGCTGCTGTTGCGTTCCGCCCGGCTGCGGCGGCGCGACTCCGCCGGGCTGCGTCGGACTCTGTCCACCGCGTCGCGGCCGGGTTTGCGGGGTGCCGTCAGGCTGCGTGCCTTGACCGGCGCGCGGTGGGCCTGCCGGACGTCCCGCGCCTTGTTTCTGGCCTTGTTGCTGCTGACCCTGACCTACGCGCGGCGTACCGGGCTGCACGGCGCCACCTTGGCCCGGCGCTTGGCCCTGCCGCTGCGGCTGTTGCGGCTGTTGTCCTGGCGCCGTGTTCGGCCGCAATTGTTGCTGTTGCGGCGGCTGGAACGGCCGCGGAATGCGCGGGCTCGCGGTCGGATTGGCGCGGCGGAAGTCGCGCTGCTCGGTGACGATCTGCCGGCCCGTGGTTTGCGCCAGATGCACCTGGCTGACGAAGCCGCGGTCGCGCGCGATCTGCTGTGCGGGAATCGTGATCGGCACCGCGGCAAAGCGCATGACGCCGGCCGCGGCTGCGCCCGGCCGGATCGCAAAACCGCTCGCGCCTTGCGTCAGCGCGCCGAGCCGGGTCCCACTTGTGCGGTCGTCGACGTCGATGTGTCCGACCCGGCCATCGGCGTCGGGATAGAGCTTGATGTTGACGTTGTTGGTCTTGTTCGCGGCCGCGCCTTCCGGCACCTCGACCACGCCCGTGGTGCCGCGGATGCCGAGCGTGGCCGTCGGCGTCGTGATCTTCATGTCGCCGGTCTTTGCCACCGCCGCCGCGACGAAGGCGACCGTGCCCTTGCCGATGTCGAAGATGCCTGCGTTGTGCTTGCCGCCGTCCTCATAGACGTAAGTGTCGATGGTGATCTTCGTGCTGGCGGAGAGGTTGAACGTGGTCGCGTCGTCGAAGGTGATGCCGAGCGATGAGTTCGACGAAGTCTGCACGACGTCGTTGAGATAGATGTCGTCGCGCACGCGCAGCGGATAGGAATTTTTGTCGCGGATCACGGTCGCGATGCCCGTCACCGTCGCAACGTTGCCGATCGGCTCGACGGCAGCGGGCTGCGCCTCGGTCGCGGGAGCGGGTGAAGCCGATGGCGTCGGCGAAGGGGCGGGCGACGGCTGCGCTTCTGGCTGCGCCTGCGCAAGCTCGATCGCATCGAATCCGAACGCAACGCTCGCGCCGGCCGGCGGCGACGCCAGCAGCACAAGCGCGAACATGAAGCGGCGCCAGGCCACGGTAAGAGTCACGAAGAATCCCGGTGAGAGATCGACCGATATCAGCCGCGTACAGCTGAACGGCGGATGAATGTCTATCGCACGGAGGCGGTGAACGTTCAAACGGTACGCGATGCTAGCTTGCGGCCAAGCCTCTCCACCGTCATGGCCGGGCTTGCCCCGGCCATCCACGCCTTGAAGCGCGGGACTAAGAACGTGGATGCCCGGGCCTTCGCCTCGCCGAAGCGGCTTCGGCCGCGCAGGCGGGACAAGCCCGGGCATGACGAAGAATGTGCATGTGTTGGAGACGACGCCTGCGGCGTCAGCTCACGCGCTTCCAGGTCTGGCCGCCGCAGAACATGCCGCCGAAGGCGCAGCCCTGCACGCGCATTGCATTCGGGCCCTTCATCGCGATCGTCGAGTCGTAATTGCGGCCGGAGTCGGGATCGTGGATACGGCCGCTCCACTTCGCGCCGTCGGGCTTCATGTTGATCAGGATGCGCTCGTTGGTCTTTGCGGCGTAGCCGCAGAGATTGACGCCGCACTGTTCGACGCGGACATTGCCCTTGTTCTCTTCGGTGGCCCAGACGCCGATCGGTGTGTTGGCAACCGCGACAGGCGCGGCGGGCACCGGGGCCGGAGCAACCGCGACCGGCGCGGGCGCAGGAGTGGGAGCCGCAACGGGCGCGGTCTGCGTCGTGGCGTCGTAACCGACGGACGGAACAGCGGCAACCGTCGTGCTCGGTGCTGCGATAGCGGGCGCTGCCGGCGCAGTCGCCTGCACCGGGGGCTGCTGCACGGGATGCTGCTGCACCGGAGCCGGCGCGGGCTGCGCGGTCGTGGCAGGAGCCGGCGTGGTGTCGACGTCATCGTCTTTGGAGCCAAGGCCCTTGAGGTTGATGTTGTTCAGCTTGATCGGCTTGTCCGAGAGGCCCGGCGCGATGATGGTCACGCAATTGAGCGAGGCGCAGTTGCGTGGCGTCTCGATGCGGATGTTCTGGCCTTCGATCTGGAACGAGATCGCATTGCCGGCATGCGCGGCGGCGGTGGACGCGAGGAAGAGGGCGGTGGCGGCGATGGTGAGCTTGTTCATGACAACCTCCGAAGATGTGTGGTCCCGATGGGACTGAAGTCGCGGGTGGATGAAGCGTGGTTCGACCCTACGCCGGGCTGGCCGGACGTTCTGTGATAGACGTCACAACGGCTCGCCGCGGCTGGGTGACGCAGCGCACATTCGGTCGCGATTCCATTTGCGTAACGTCGTCGCCACACAGAGGGAGGCGCCGATGACGCGGCTTGTGACTTCGCTTGGCACATTGATCGCGCTGCTGGCGATTGCGCCCGCAGCCGAGGCCGGGTCTTACGCGTTCTCGATTGCCGGTCATCGATTTCAGGTCGAGGCGCCCAGGAATTGCCGATCGGCTTCCTGTGTCTCGGTTTCCTCCCATCGCAGCTTTCGGCCTGACGTCGACACGACGCCAGCCCCTGCGCCGGTGCTTCCGCCGCCGCAGCCGCTCTATCCCGTGGCTCCGGTCAGGCCAGCGCAAGCGATTGCGGTCGCGCCTGCGACGGCGCAGACGGCTCCTGTCCTTGCCTCAACGACCTCGCAGCCAATTGTCCTGCCGCAGGCGCCAAGCTCCAATCCGCCACGGGTGGAGCTACCGCAGACGGATCCGCCGAAGACCGTCGCGCTCGATCCGCCGCGCATGGAGGCACTCGTCGTCGCGCCAAGGCCGCAGCTCGAGCAGGCCGTGACGAGCCCTGAGCGCGGCGACGACGAACTCTCCTATTTGCCGCTCGGCGAATGGGAGAGCGCAGGCGCCAAGGGCACGGTCCGCATCGAACGCTGCGGTCCTGCACTGTGCGGCTTCGCGCTGACTGAAGCATCGACCAGGGGCGAGAGCGTGCTCGTCAACATGAAGCCGAAAACGCACGACGTCTGGACCGGCAACATCTACAGCCGCTCCAGCGGCAGTACCTATTATGCGAGGATGACGCTGAAGAGCTCCGGCAAGCTTCACGTCGAAGCCTGCGCACTGGGCCATTTCTGGTGTTCCGGCAACGACTGGACGCGAGCCGAAGAGCGGCCGGAGAAGCTGATCACGACGTCGCGGCAGTGGAGCGCGCGGTCGTAAGGGAAGCGTTCGATACCTCCGGCTGAAGCCGCTAGATCATGCCTAGCACGATGGCACCGACAAAGGCCATGGCGAGGTACGCGGTGATAACGCTCAGTCTCCCGGCGAACGTCATGAGGTCGCTCCCGCTGTCGCGCCGCCTTGCGCGAGAGGATCACGGTTAACAGAGAGTCTCTTTTCGAAAAAGTCAGCCTTGCTGTCGCTCGTCACCGGCAGCGCTCCTGCTGGCGCCGGCCGACATGGTTAAAGAACACTGAAATCAACACGTTGAAGAGTCTTTAAGTAAATTCACCGAACGTGCGTGCATGACGCGCGGAGTTCGTTTGTATCTCGTCGGCTCCATCGTCCTTGTTTCGTTAGCGGGTTGCGGACGCGGCGTCTTCCAGGCCGAACGTGAACCGTGGCGGGCCGAGGCCGAAGCCGCATGCCTGAAATCAGGCGCGGTGAAAGAAGGGCCGGATCTCGTCCGTATCGAGCCGATTTCCGGGCCGGGCATGTGCGGCGCGGAGTTTCCGCTCAAAGTCGCCGCCCTCGGCGAAGGCTCGAGCAGCTACGGCTTTGCCGACGAGGAATTGCGACCGCCCGGTAGCGTCGGCAACCAGCCGCGCTGGCCGGTGACGCAGCCCCGATCGAATTACCCGCAGAGCCAGAACTATCCGGCATCGTCCTATCCACAACGCTCAAACTATCCCGAGACCGCGGTGCGCCAGCCCTCCGGCTATGGCGCTTCCCCTGGTCCAATGCCTCTGAATGCGCCCGGTGTGGCGCAGCAGGAAGACGAGATCGATCTGCCGCCTGAGGGCACCGATGCCGCGGGCGCGTCGCGCTACATGAATGCACCGAGCTATCCGGCGCGGCCGGCGCCGTACTCGCAGGCGCCTGCGCAGCAACCGCTGCCGCGTCTTGGTCCGGCACAGGGCAATCCCGTCACCGCCGTCGGCCCTGTTGCGATCAAGCCGGTTGCGACGCTGGCCTGTCCGATCGTATCCGAGCTCGACCGCTGGCTTGCCGATACCGTGCAGCCCTCGGCGATGCGCTGGTTCGGCACCCGCGTCGCGGAGATCAAGCAGATCTCCGCCTATTCCTGCCGCGGCATGAACGGCAATTCGCATGCCCATATTTCAGAGCACGCCTTCGGCAACGCGCTCGACATCGCCGCCTTCGTGCTCGCCGACGGCCGCCGCGTCACCGTGAAGGATGGCTGGCGCGGCATGCCGGAAGAGCAGGGCTTCCTGCGCGACGTGCAGTCGGGCGCGTGCGTGCATTTCACCACGGTGCTGGCGCCGGGCTCGAACGTCTATCATTACGATCACATCCACGTCGATCTGATGCGCCGCGCCAACCGCCGGCTGATCTGCCAGCCCGCCGCCGTCTCCGGCGAAGAGGTCGCCGGGCGGGCGCAGCAGCGCAACCCTTACGCCAGCAGGCGCGATCCCACCATCACCGGCTCGCTGGGTACGCGCAAGAGCACGCTGCGCAAGCACGAAGAGGACGAGTACGCCGACGATTGAGGCGCGCGTGCGACCCGTAGCCTGGATGGAGCTAAGCGCATTCCGGGGACGGCGTTCCCGCATCCCGCTGCGCTCCATGCGGGCTACGACCCCAGGCCGGCCCGCCTCGCGCTGAGCCCTGCCTGTTCAGTCGACGCCGCGTCTTTGGCAGAGCGCATCTCGGGCGCAAAAATTTGCGCACGCGCAAACCTCGCCTAAGCCATTGAAATCATCGATACAATCCTGCCGCGACGGGCTTTTCCCGCAGTTGGCACGGTCGCTGCAATGAGGAGGCCGCCACGAAGCGGCGCTGCCGGCGCCGTGAGCCAGCGGATCCCGTCATGCAGATGCCTGTCAGCCCTCCTTATTCGGATCTCGAACAGCGCGTGCTGTCGCGCATCACGGAGGAGCGCTGGCTTGAACTGGCATCCGAGCTGATCCGCACCGGCCAGCCCCGTTCCGGCAATCCGCTGGATCCCGATTTGCCGCCCGCCGAGGAAGAGGCGATCTCGATGCTGGTCGCGGGCAAGCTCGAAGCGCTCGGCATGGAGGTCACCAAGCACAGCGCGCAGCCGCACCGGCCGAACGTGCTGGGCGTGCTCAAGGGACGGGACGGCGCCCCCTCGCTCATTCTCAACGACCATCTCGACACCTATCCGGCCGTCGAGCCCGAGAAATGGCACATGACGGATTTCGATCCGTTCAAGGCGACGCGCCACGGCGATCTGCTCTATGCGCGCGGCACGTCCGACACGCGCGGAAACCTCGCGGCATCGTTGCTGGCAGTGCAGGCCCTGACCGAAGCGGGCGTGAAGTTCGATGGCACCCTGATGTGCTGCTACACCGTCGATGAGGAGCGGAACGGCACCGAAGGCTCCATCTACATGCTCAACAAGGTTGGCCTGACCGCCGACTACGAGATCACCGCCGAGCCGACCGCCTGGGGCGACGTCAACAAGGATTGGGGCATGAACCTATCGGTGGCCAATTCCGGCCACTGCCTGATCGAGCTCACCGTTCACGGCATCAAGTCGCACATCTGGCGACCGGACATCAGCGTCAACGCCATCATGGAAGCGGCAAAGCTGTTGCCGAGGTTGAAGGACATGGCGTTCACCCATGTCCACAGCAAGTTCATGGGGCATACGCCGCCCTGCTGCGCCGTGGTGCGGATTCGGTCCGGCCTGCCCGGCGAGATGCAGTTCTCCCCGGATGCCTGCACCATCACGCTCGCCGTGGTCGGCATCGTGCCGGGCATGACGCTATCGAGCGTGATTGCGGACATCGAGCGTCTCGGACGGGACACTTTTGCGGGCGTGAACGACGTCAAGGTCGAGGTGCGCCAGGTGCCGGGCTCGCTGTTCGTCAACGCGACCGAACCGGTGCCGGTCGAGGAGGAGCCCTGCCGCTCCTTGCGCGCGGTTTACCGGCGTCTGATGGGCCGCGAGCCCGGGGTCAACCGCAAGAATGCCTTCAACGACACGATCCGCTTCCGCGAAGCCGGAATCAATGCGGTGACGTTCGGTCCCGGAGAAGACGGTTGGGCCGTCGACAACGAGAACATCTCGATCACCAAGTCGGTGATGGCGACGCGGATCTACGCGCTGACCATCATGCAGATCCTGGGAGTGCGGACATGAGCGTCGAGGCGACCCACATGACGATTCCAATCTCGCCGGATCGCACCCGACGCGGCAGCTTCCGGCTGCGGCTTCCGAAGGTCTCGCGATCGGTGCTGCTCTCGACGCTGACCGTGGCCGTGCTGCTGGCCGGCTGGGCCATCGTCACGGAGATGGGCTGGGCCAACGAGCTGTTCCTGCCGAAGCCGCAGGCGGTCTGGGCCGCGTTCGTCAAGACGATGACGAAGGGATATCAGGGCGCGACCCTGCTTCAGCATCTCGGCGCAAGCCTCTATCGCATCCTCACGGCCTTCACGCTGGCCTGCCTGATCGGCATCCCGCTCGGCGTCCTCATGGGCGTGTCGCGCAACGCGCGCGCGCTGCTCAATCCGCTGATCGAGTTCTACCGGCCACTGCCGCCGCTCGGACTTTATACGCTGCTGGTGATGTGGCTCGGCATCGGTGAGAGCTCGAAGCTGTCGCTGCTGTTTCTTGCCGGCTTGCCGGGCATCGTCATCTCGACGATCCAGGCCGTCACCAGCGTGGACCCGGTCTATGTGCGCGCCGCCCAGTCGCTCGGCGCGACCCGGCGCCATTTGCTGTTTCACGTCTATTTGCCGGCGGCGGGACCGCTGATTCTGGCCGGCATGCGCATCTCGCTTGGATTCACCTACACCGTTCTCGTCGCCGCCGAAATCGTCGCGGCCTCCGCCGGCATCGGCTGGATGATCTGGGACGCGGCAAAATTCCTGCTCTCCGACGTCGTGATCATGGGGCTGATCGTCCTCGGTCTCACCGGCGTCGTGCTCGACCTCTTTATGCGCGGCATCGCGAAACTGTTGATGCCGTGGGCCTGAATCCAATTCTGATCGTAGGGGAGACCTCCATGATGAAGAGACTGATTGCGACGCTCGCGGTTACCACGTTGGCGCTCACGGCCGCAGTCCGCGCCGAGGACAAGCCGGCGAAGGTGACCGTCGGCTATCTGAACCTGGTCAATGCGCAGCTGGTCACCAAGCATCTTGGCCTGCTCGCCAAGGAGATGCCGGGCGTCGACATCAAATACGTCAAGATCGGTGGCGGCGGTGACATGCTGCGCGCGATCGCCGGCAGCGACGTCGATTTCGGCGGTCTTGGCAACCCGCCGACCGCGATCGGCGCGACCCGCGCCCTGCCGATCAAGGGCATCCTGGTGATCAACATGCTTGACTACGTCGAGTCGATGGTGGTTCGCGCCGACAAGAACATCACCTCGCTCAAGGACCTCAAGGGCAAGACGGTGGCGGCGCCGTTCGGCTCCACGACGCACTACCTCCTGCTCCAGGCGCTCAAGGAGGAGGGTGTCGATCCCGCCTCGATGAAGATTCTGGACCTCGCGCCGGCGGACATCGCGGCGGCCTGGCTTCGCGGCGACATCGACGCGGCCTGGTTCTGGGAGCCGAATCTCGGCAAGGCCGTGAAGAACGGCGGCAAGATCCTCGTCACCTCGGGCGAGATGGCCAAGCGCGGCTACCCGACCTGGGACATCGGCGTCGTCATGAACGCGTTCGCGGAGAAGTATCCGTCCTACGTCGACAAATTCATCAAGGCCGAATGCGAAGGCATCGATTTCTGGCTGAAGAACCCGGAGAAGACTGCCGAAATGATCGCGGAAGAGCTTTCGCTGCCTCTCGAGGACGCGCAGCGAATGATGAAGGGCACCGGGATGATCCCCTGCAGCACGCAGCTCACGGAGGAGTATCTCGGCACATCCGCGAAAAAGGGCAAGTTCGTCGACACGCTGATCTCGACCGCCGATTTCCTGGTGAAGCAGGAGCGCCTGCCGAAGCTGCTGCCGCGCGCCGACTTCGAAGCCTTCATCCAGCCCGCCTATCTGGAGAAGGTGATCGGCCGCTAGGGTCGGTGCCGGCGGGCTTGCCTCGCCGGCACATTGTCAATTCCTGCAAGCACGTGACCGACATGAATCTCGCACCTCGCCACCTCCGCGCCGCCTATCGCAGCGGCGAGCTCAAGCCGTCCGATGTCGCCGCGCACGTGTTGTCGCGCCTCGATGACGCCGACCAGAGCGGCGTCTGGATCTCGACGGCAAATCCGCAAGGCGTCATGGCGAAGGCCCGCGCGCTCGATGCCCGCATTGGCGAGATCGGCGAGCTGCCGCTCTACGGCCTTGTGTTCTCGGTCAAGGATTGTATCGATGTGGCCGACGAGCAAACCACCTCGGCCTGCCCGGAATTCGCCTACACCGCGAAAGACACGAGCCCGGTTGTCGCCGACGCCATCGCCGCCGGCGCGATCTATCTCGGCAAAACCAATATGGATCAGTTCGCGACCGGCCTCGTCGGCGTGCGCTCGCCCTATGGCATCGCCCGCAACCCGCACAACCCCGACTACATCCCCGGCGGCTCCAGCTCGGGCGCAGCGGTATCGGTCGCGACGGGCACCTCGTCCTTTGCGTTCGGCACCGATACCGGCGGATCGGGCAGGGTGCCGGCGTCCTATTGTGGCGTGACCGGCTTCAAGCCGGCGCCCGGCGCCTTCAGTCAGCGCGGCATGGTCTACGCGTGCCGTAGTTTCGATACCATCTCGCTCTACACGTGCGATCCCCGCGATGGCCACGAGATCTATCGCGTGTTGGCGCGGCGCGATGTCGAGGACTGTTTTTCACCGGTGGATTCCGCCGGATGGACGGAGCAGGCATCTCCGGCGCGGCCGCTCAACATCGCAACGCCGCGTCCGGATCAGCTCAGGTTCTTCGGCAATGCGGAAACGGAGGCGCTGTTCGGCGATGGACTCCGCAAGCTGCGGCAGCTCGATCTGTCGGTCGCATTGGTCGATTTCGCGCCGTTCATCTCGGTCAACGATTTGATGTTTTTCGGACCTTTCCTCGCCGAGCGGGACGTGTCGGTCGGCGCATTCCTCGACGCCAACCCGGAGGCGGGCGTGAAGATCGTGCGCGACCTCGTCATCGGCAGCCGCAAGTTCACGGCGGCCGACGCCTATCGTGCGCTCTACAAGGTCAAGGAGGTCCAGCGGTCGCTGCGCGATTTCTGGCAAGTTCATGATGCGCTGGTCGTGCCGACGGTCGGCACCGTGCTGAGCATCGACGACGTCGCGCGCGATCCGCTGACGGCCAACTTCAACAACGGCTATTACACCAACTACGCCAACCCGCTTGGGCTGGCCGCCATCGCCGTTCCGAACGCCGTCACCGCAGCCGGCGTGCCCTATGGCATCACGTTCCTGGCGCCGGCCGGCCGGGAGCGCCTGCTCACCGATCTGGCTTGCGCTTTCATGGGGGCTTCGGCCGAGCCAGAACATCTGCGCCGCGTTGCAATCCGAGCGGAGACCTCCTAGCCTTCGAGCCGTCACTCGAAGGGAGACCGATCGTGGGGCGCAGCGATGCGCATGAGGTGGCCGATCCAGTTGAGCCGCGCGCCGACCTGCCACGGCCCGGGACCGGACGTTATGTGCTGAAGGCGTTGGACAAGCCCGATCTGGAGCTGGTGATGCGAACCGGCAGGCTCGCGACCTACCAGAACCGCGAATATCTGCTGCGGGAGGGCGAGCCCGCAAACGGCATCCACATCATCCTGAACGGGATCGTCGAAAGCACCCATGCCGGCACGCAGGGGCGCGAACTGATGCTGTCGACCTGGGAGGCCGACGACTTCGTCGGCGCGCCCTATATCCTCGGCGATCACCGCCACAGCTGGTCGGCCCGCGCGCTCGGGCGCGTCGAAGCACTGCATCTCGACCAGGATGCGGTCCGCCGGTTGATCGCGCAGTCGCCGCCGTTCGCAGTCGCGCTGATCGAGTGCCTCGGCTTCAAGGGCGAGACCTATTCGATGCTGGCGCAGACGCTGGCCGGGCAGAAGGCGGCGGAACGGTTGGTGCTGCTGCTGGTCAAGCTGTGCGAGAACGCAGCCCAGGACGAGAGCGGCCCGATCTCGCTCGGTCGCATCACGCAGGCCAATCTCGCGCGCATGATCGGCGCGACGCGCCAATCGATCAGCCTGATCCTCAGCCGCCTCCAGAACGACGGCATCATCTGGACCGGCCCGACCAAGATGGTCGTCAACGATCTCGCTGCGTTGAGGAAGCAGGTGGCGGACTAGGCGTGAACCAATAAGGTCAGCTTACCGACGCAACGGAAGTCTCCGCCTTGAGCATGATGGGCGCTTGTGACCGGAGCGCACATGCTGTTTGTAATCTTCGATAGTCCTTTAGCGCACAGGGACTGCGCGGCTCGTCTGACATCAGCTTTGGGCCAGCAAACGCACTAGCTTCAACCGAACTGGAACAATCTCCAAGCGATCCGGTTGAAGTTTGTTATGGCCAATCTGGGACAGGCACGGATTAGTCCTGGAGAAGCGTGTTGTTTATCAGGAAAGGTGCTTCACATGGATGACGAACGAAAATCATCAAAAGCTGGGGAACGCGCCGCTGAAGGCCTGCGCGAGGCGGCTGCTAAGGACGAAGCGAAAAACGAGAGCAAGACGGGACACGATTTAGCGAAGGGCGCTGACCGCTTCGAAGAACGCTCCAAAAGCTCGGATGGAAGAAGCGCGGAAGAGAAACAAAAAGGGTGAATGTCTACAGCAGATCCGGCGCTGCGTTTCAGTGGAAGAAAGCAGGCGAACTTGGAGCCGATAGCATCGAGGTTGTGCCGACGACAATCCATCCCGGTAACAGCCACCTGACGCTGGTGCTGCGGACTGTCACGGAAGCGTCAACTAGCTCGAACTCGTCGCACTGACTTAGATCTCCCAGGGTGCGAGGGTTGTCCCAGCTGCAATCATCTGTGCAAACTGCGAGCATGGCAGCTGTGAACCACACCTCCCTGAGAAGCCGCGTCCGTCGCCTCTACGAGGGTACAACGCCCAGCGCCGTTGGTTTCCGCTATGCTTTGCTCGCGTTTGATGTTGTGACCATACTGTTCATCATCGGAACGTCGTTCCTGCACCCCAGTGAGATCATCGAAACCTTCGACCTGCTATTCGGCGCAATGATATTGGCCGATTTTTCAGCACGGCTACTCGCCCACCGGCATCCGCTTCGAAAGTTCGGCCGCCTCTCGACATGGGCTGACATGGTCGCCATCGTTTCATTCCTGGCGCCCCTCGCTGGCGAGGCTGGCGGCTTTCTGCGGATTTTGCGGACGCTGGGAATGCTCCGTGACTACCAGATGCTCGCCAGGTTGCGCATGGATTCGTCGTTCTTCCGTCGCAACGAGGAGGTCATCTTTGCCGTCACCAATCTTGCGGTTTTCATATTTGTCATGACGGGGATAGTTTACGAGACCCAGAAGTTTCGCAACGATCAGATTCGGAATTATGCTGACGCCCTGTATTTCACTGTGACCGCGCTGACGACGACTGGCTTTGGCGATATCACCCTGCCAGGCACAATAGGTCGTTTGATAACCGTCGTGATCATGATTTTCGGCGTAACCCTGTTCTTCAATCTTGCGCGCGCATTGTTGAGTCCGAACAAGGTCAGATTTCCTTGCCCAACTTGCGGACTGCAGCGGCATGAGAGCGATGCCGTGCATTGCAAAGCATGCGGCGCAGTTCTCAATATTCCCGATGAAGGTTTGGCGTAGCTGTTGCTACCTCGGCGATCGAAACGTATTGCCATCATCAGAATCTGTGCCCAAGCGGCCATTCGACCATGGCCTCTTTCTAGGCGCTCGCAGCCATCGCAATCGTTGCCGTGGTAACGGCCGGCCTTGTCTAGCGCCCCGTAGAAATCATTTCAGGCCGGCTTCGACGCTGCCGGCACCAGCCCCATGCAGCACTGCACCTCGGCCGGGACATTGTAGGTCCGCATGATGTGGCGGCTGTCGCGCAAGCCGGATGCCTCACGCTGCACCACCAACATCCAGAGCGCGTGGCCGGCTTCCATCACCAGCTTGCGTCGGGCCGGCTGCATCGCGGCCGGCACCTCGGGGAGGGCATGGGCGGCGTCGAACTCGCGCAGGCGCGCCAGCGCCTGTTCGAGCGTGCGGCCCATCCGTCCGAGCGCGGAGGCCTGTTCCTGGACAATCTCGTAATGGAGGATATCGACGGGCGGGCGGAGATCACGGGACATGAGCCCGAATATAATGCCGCCGGAGCGGCCTGCAACGCAGGCCCGCCTTGCCGCTACTTCGCCCGATACGCTGCCAGGAACATCCGCGTCGCGCTGTCGACGACTTCGCTCATGCGCTCTTCCGACGGTGCGGGCGCGGCCTGGAAGACGAAGGGCAGGAACAGCGAGGCCTTGCACAGTTCCATGAACTGCGACGCCGCCAGATCGCAATCGTCGATATCGAGATCGCCGGCGGCGGCGTGGGCTTTGAGATAGTCGGAGAGGCGGTTGATCGACTTGTCCAGCACCCGCGCATAGTAGCGGCGGCCGAGATCGGGCATGCGCTCGGCGATCGCCATCACGGTGCGGATCGCCGATCCGCCGCCGGGCCGGCACAGCAGACGGTTGTAGGCCCGGCCGAAATCCTTCAGCGTGGTTTCAACATCGCGTGCCGGATCGAAATTGAACGCGACCTGCCCGTGCTGGAGCGCCTCCTGCTCGAGGATGGCTTCGAACAGCGCGCATTTGTCGGCGAAGTAGACGTAAAGCGTGCCCTTGGAGACCTGCGCAGCGCGGGCGATCTCGCCCATGCTGGCACCGTCAAACCCGAGATCCATGAACACCTTGCGGGCCCCGTCCAGGATCTGGCGGCGTTTGGAGCTGTCCTCCTCCTGGACGACGTGGAGATGTTCGCGGCCGGGTACAATCATTGGTTCAGGGTCTCGGAAAGTTTTTGCATCGGTCCAGGGTGATGAAACCGAAATAAAGGATTCGGGCCGGTAGGGTCCGTTCGGGTATTATCTATATTGACCGAACCGTTCGGTCAATGATATTTGGGATGGGTGAGAGGGAACCGGCCGTAGGGCGGGTTGTCCCTCATCGCGCTTTTTTGGGGAGGCCTCCATGGCCGTAGTGAGAGACCAGGCTGCGCGCGTCCTTCGCCCGGACGCCGTGGAGACGCCGGCGCCCGCGGGTGGTGACGCTGCCACCGAGACGTCTGTGGCTCTCGCCGAGCAGTTGCGCTCTCATGTGGCCGAGGAAACCAAGCGCCGTCCCAGCGAGGCGCCGGAGAAGCCCGTGACCGACAAGCCGGCCGCAGCCCCAGACGCGCCCGCCGCCGGCGCGCCGAAGTCCGGCAAGCGCAAATTCGTGATGATGGGAGTAGGGCTCGTGCTGGCGCTCGCGGCCGCGAGCTATGCCGGCTATTACACGCTGGTCGGCCGCTTCTACGTCGCGACCGACGACGCCTATGTCCGCGCCAACAACACCATGCTGGGCGCGCGCGTTGCTGGCCACGTCTCCTCGATCCTCGCCGGCGACAACACGACGGTGCGCGCCGGCGACATCGTCTTCCGCGTCGACGACGGCGACTACAAGATCGCCGTCGACGCCGCCGCGACCAGGATCGCGACCCAGCAGGCCACCATCGATCGCATCGGCCGCCAGGTCGCGGCGCTCGACAGCCAGGTCGCGCAGGCCAGGGCGCAACTCGTCTCCGCCGAAGCCGGCCTCAAGCGCGCCGACCTCGATTATGAGCGCCAGCAGGCGCTGAGCAACAAGGGTTTTGCCTCGCGCGCCACCTTCGAGAGCTCCGAAGCCGGACGCGACCAGGGCGCCGCCGCGGTCAAGGCTGCGCAGGCCGCCTACGACGTCGCGCTCAGCAATGTCGACGTCGCCAAGGCGCAGCAGGCCGAAGCGCAGGCGCAACTCGCCGAGCTCAAGACCACGCTGGCCAAGGCCGAGCGCGATCTCGCCTTCACCGCGGTGCGCGCGCCGGTCGACGGCACGTTCTCGAACCGCCTCGTCAGTGCCGGCGATTTCGTCGCGGTTGGCCAGCGGCTCGGCAACGTCGTGCCGCTCGATAACGTCTATATCGACGCCAATTTCAAGGAGACCCAGCTCAAGCGCATCCGCCCCGGCCAGCCTGTGACGATCAAGGTCGATGCCTACGGCATGCGCAAGTTCTCCGGTGTCGTCGACAGCATCGCAGCGGGCGCGGGCTCGGTGTTCACGCTGCTGCCGCCTGACAATGCCACCGGCAACTTCACCAAGATCGTGCAGCGCGTGCCGGTCCGCATCCGCGTGCCGAAGTCGGTCGCGAAGCAAAACCTGCTCCGCGCCGGCATGTCGGTCACTGCAACGGTCGACACCAACAAGGGCGCGGCCGACGCCGACAGCGAGGTCGATCTCGACGACGCCACCATGATCCATCCGCAGTAGCGCGCCTGCGCCGCGAGGTCAGACCATGGCGAACGCCACGACCGCTTCACCTGCCATGATGGCGGACCCCGCTTCGGAGCGCATCGCGCCGAAGCGGCTGTTCGCTTTCATCATCATGGTGTTCGGGATGTTCATGTCGATCCTGGACATCCAGATCGTCTCGGCGTCCCTGAGTGAAATCCAGGCCGGCCTGTCGGCAAGCTCTAGCGAGGTCTCCTGGGTCCAGACCGCCTATCTGATCGCCGAAGTGATCGCGATCCCGCTGTCGGGATTCTTGTCGCGCGCCTTCGGCACGCGGCTGTTGTTCGCAATCTCGGCGGCAGGCTTTACCGCATCGAGCCTGCTCTGCGGCTTCGCCACCACCATCGAGGAGATGATCCTCTGGCGCGCGCTGCAAGGTTTTCTCGGCGCCGGCATGATCCCGACGGTGTTCGCCTCGGCCTACACCGTTTTCCCACGCACCAAATTCCACATCGTCGGTCCCATCATCGGGCTCGTCGCAACGCTGGCTCCGACCATCGGGCCAACTGTCGGCGGCTACATCACCGACCTGATGTCCTGGAACTGGCTGTTCTTCATCAACATCGTGCCTGGCATCGGCATCACCATCGGCGTGCTGGCGATGGTCGATTTCGACGAGCCGCATTTCGAGTTGCTCGACCGTTTCGACTGGTGGGGGCTGCTGTTCATGGCCGGCTTCCTCGGCACGCTGGAATACGTGCTGGAGGAAGGCCCGCAATATGAATGGATGCAGGACCCCTCGGTCGCGATCTGCGCCTGGATCTGCGGCATCTCGGCGATCGCCTTCTTCTGGCGCGTCTTCACGGCGGCCGAGCCGATCGTCAATCTACGCACCTTTTCCAACCGCAATTTCGCGATCGGCTGCGTCCTTCAGTTCTGCATCGGCATCGGCCTCTACGGCCTGACCTACATCTATCCGCGCTACCTCGCCGAAGTGCGTGGCTACAGCGCACTGATGATCGGCGAGACCATGTTCGTCTCGGGCATCACCATGTTCCTGATCGCGCCGGTGGTCGGGCGTCTCATGGCGAAGTACGACATGCGCTACATGATCGCGTTCGGGCTCGTCGTGTTCGCGCTCGGCTCCTACCAGATGACCTGGATCACGCGCGACTACGATTTCTATGAGTTGCTGATTCCGCAGATCCTGCGCGGCATCGGCATGATGTTCGCGATGGTGCCGACCAACAACATCGCGCTCGGCACGCTGGCGCCCGACCGAGTGAAGAACGCCTCGGGCCTCTTCAACCTGATGCGCAATCTCGGCGGTGCCGTAGGTCTCGCCGTCATCAACACCGTGCTCAATGACCGCACCGATCTGCACATTACGCGCCTGCAGGAGCGTGTGACCTGGGGCAACGCGACCGCGACCGAAACCCTGACCATGTTCATGCAGAAGTTTCAGGGGCTTGGCGATTCCACGCTGATGGCGATGAAGCAGCTCAGCCAGCTCGTGCATCGCCAGGCCGTGGTGATGGGCTTCGGCGATGCTTTCTTCATCCTGACGCTGTTCTATCTCGGCCTCACCCTGCTCGTCACACTGTTGAAGAGGCCGGCCTCGCCGTTCGGCGCCAGCGGCGACGCGCACTAATTTGCAACACTCGTGCGTGATCTCGCGCGAGCCCCGTTGCAAATCACCACTGACACATCTATAAAGCGCACCTCATTCCATCGAACCGGGAGGATTTGCATGATTTCGTCGCATTCGCAGATCGCACGCCCGCGCTCGATGATGTTCTGGCTCGGTATGTGCTCGGCCTCCTAGAGGCCTCTTCCGCCAGCTTCGATTGGGCTCCTGGTCCCGATCGCCCCGCTTCCCAAGTCAAAACCAACTTTAAGTGACGCCGTCTCGGCCCTCGCGGCCGGCCTGCGTCCATCAATGGAGCCGGCCCGCGCCATAAGCGGCCGGATGATGCCATGACCGCTCTGTCAAAAAGGCCCGCGGCGATACGCGTGGTGCTGCCCTTCGTGTTCCGGCACTGGCTGAAGCAGCCGGGGCGTACCCTCATCGTCGCCGGCGGCTTGTTGGGTGCGACCATCGCCGACCTGTTCATGCCGGTCTTCTCCGGACATCTGGTCGACGCCCTGACGCGCGGCCCATCCGATTCCGCCGCGCGGCACGCGGCGCTGATGGCATTGGGCGGTATCGTGGCGCTGGGCGCAGCCTCCATGGTGCTGCGGCTGACCGGCCTCCAGGCCATCGTGCCGTTCTCGCTGAAGATCATGTCCGAGGTCGCGCAGGAAGCCTTCATGCGCGTGCAACGGTTCTCGACCGACTGGCACGCCAACTCCTTTGCGGGATCCACGGTGCGCAAGGTCACCCGCGGCATGTGGGCGCTCGACCTGTTGAACGACACCATCTTGATGGCGCTGGCGCCGTCGCTGCTGGTGCTGATCGGGTCGATGATCCTGCTCGGCCTGCACTGGGCCTCGCTTGGCGCGGTGATCGCGCTGGGCGCGCTGGCCTATGTCACGATGACGGTGCTGTTCTCGACGCGCTACATCGCGCCGGCCGCGCGCATCTCCAATGCCTGGGACACCAAGGTCGGCGGCACGCTGGCGGATGCGTTGACCTGCAACGCGGTGGTGAAATCGTTCGGCGCGGAAGCGCGCGAGGATGCGCGGCTTGCCCGTGTCGTCAACCGCTGGCGCGTGCGCGTGCGGCGGACCTGGCTGCGCTACAACTACACCAATCTGGCGCAGCTCTCGGTGCTGCTGGCCCTGCGTGCCTCCGTGATCGGCGGCGCCGTGCTGCTGTGGATGTCGGGGCGAGCCTCGCCCGGCGACGTCACCTATGTGCTGACGAGCTACTACGTCATCCATGCCTATTTGCGCGACGTCGGAATGCACATCAACAACCTGCAGCGCTCGGTCAATGACATGGAGGAGCTGGTGGCGATCCACGACGAGCCGATCGGGATTACGGATGCGACGGACGCGCGGCCGATTGCGATCGAGCGCGGCGAGCTCGTGTTCGACGACGTCACGTTCCATTATGGCGGCCATCATGCGCCGCTCTATGATGGACTGTCGGTCACGATCCGCGCCGGCGAACGCGTCGGTCTCGTCGGCCGCTCCGGCTCCGGCAAGACCACCTTCGTCAAGCTGGTGCAGCGGCTCTACGACGTCACCGGCGGCCGCGTTCTGATCGATGGGCAAGACATCGCCAAGGCCACGCAGCATTCGCTGCGCAGCCAGATCGCGGTCGTGCAGCAGGACCCGATCCTGTTCCACCGCTCGCTCGCCGAGAACATCGCCTATGGCCGGCCCGGCGCCAGCCTGGAGGCGATCGAGCAGGCGGCACGGCTGGCCAACGCGCATGACTTCATCCTGCGCCTGCCCAAGGGCTACGGCACGCTGGTCGGTGAACGCGGCGTCAAGCTCTCCGGCGGCGAGCGGCAGCGCGTGGCGCTGGCGCGCGCCTTCCTGGCGGACGCGCCGGTGCTGATCCTGGACGAAGCGACCTCGAGCCTCGATTCGGAATCCGAGGCGCTGATCCAGCAGGCGATGGAGCGGCTGATGCGAGGCCGCACCTCGATCGTGATCGCGCACCGGCTCTCGACGGTGAAGAGCCTCGATCGCATCCTGGTGTTCGACCGCGGCGAGATCGTCGAGCAAGGCACGCATGCCAAGCTCGCGGCCAGGCCCGGCGGCATCTATCGCGGCCTGTTCGAGCGCCAGGTGGTGGAGCTCGGACAGATCGCAGCAGCGGAATGAGTGGCGCGCGGCCGGCGGACCAATGTCGGCCGCGTCGCCAAGGAATCGGTCAAGGATGGGTGAAATGAAAGACCTGACCAACGGCTCCGTCGCGAAGCACATTCTGGGCATGGCACCGCCGATCATGGTCGGTATGGTCACGATCATGCTTTGCCAGCTGGTCGATCTGTACTTCGTCTCGGGCTTGGGCGATGCCGCGGTCGCGGGCGTGGCGGCGGCCGGCAATGCCGGCTTTCTCATCAACGCGCTGATGCAGGTGCTCGGCGTCGGCGCGGTGTCGTTGATCGCGCATGCCGTGGGACGCAAGGATCGGCCGGATGCCAATTTGATCTTCAATCAGGCGATCGTGCTGTCGGTGCTGTTCGGACTGTTGACCCTGGTCGCAGGCGCGGCGCTGTCGCGCGCCTACATGCATGCGATCGCCGCGGACGAAGCCACGATCGAGGCGGGGGCCACGTATCTGCTGTGGTTCATGCCGGCGCTCGCGTTGCAATTCGCGAGCCAGGTGATGGGATCCGCGCTGCGCGCTACCGGCATCGTGCGTCCCACGATGCTGGTGCAGGCGCTTGCGGTGGCCATCAACATCGCGCTGGCGCCGGTTCTGATCGCGGGCTTGGGCACGGGCCATGCGCTCGGCGTTGCCGGTGCGGGGCTGGCGAGCTCGATCGCGGTGTTGATCGGCGTCGTGACGCTGCTTGCGCATTTTCGTAAGGTCGAACGCTATGTCGCCTTCAATCCGGCGCAGTGGCGTCCGCAGGCGCAGCATCTGAGGCGCATCCTCAATGTCGGCCTGCCTGCCGGCGGCGAGTTCGCGATGATGTTCATCCTCATGGCGGTGGTCTATTTCGTGCTGCGCGATTTCGGTGCGGCGGCGCAGGCCGGTTTCGGGATCGGACAACGGGTCCTGGGCCTGATCCAGATGCCGGCGCTTGCAGTTGCGCTCGCCGCTGGGCCAATCGCCGGCCAGAACATGGGCGCCGGAAAAGGCGAGCGCGTGCGCGAAACCTTCGTCAAGGCGGCGCTGATCACCAGTGTCGTGATGATAGGCTTCATGTGCCTCGCGCAGTTGAAGCCGCAGCTCCTGCTCTCGGGGTTCTCGAACGACCGGGAAACCATGGAGATCGCGTTCCTGTTCCTGCGGATCATCTCGCTCAACATGGTGGCGCAGGGCGTGATCTTCACCTGCTCGAGCATGTTCCAGGGCCTCGGCAATACCAAGCCGGTGCTGTGGAGTTCGGCAACGCGCGTGCTCACCTATTCGCTGCCGGCGATCTGGCTGTCGACGCGGCCGGGCTTCCGGATCGAGCACGTCTGGTACCTGTCGATCGCGACAACCACGCTGCAGGCGGCCCTGAGCTTGTGGCTGCTACGGCGTGAATTCAGGAAGCGCCTTGCCACGCTCCGGCATGAGAAGTCCCCGGAGCCGGCTGCGCCCAAGCGCGTGGCGTCTCCTGTACGCGCGCCAGCGTAGCGATCGCTTGTCCCCGCCCCACGGCTCCGGCAAACTTGCCGCGCCGTGGGGATCGGCTGCAGGGGCCAAATGACCGAGGTGTTGAACGAGCAGCGGCCCAATTCCTGGCTCGCCGCGATCTGGGCGGCACGCTATCGCACGCCAGCCCGCTCCGTCGCGCTGATCGCGTTGCTGTTGCCGTGGACCACGACCGGGCTCATTTTCGCGCTCATTCCCTGGCTGATCGCGTTCGCGTTCCTCGACCTTCGCGAATTTCCGCGTTCGCTGCTTCGGGCAATCTGCCTGCTGCCGATTGCGCTGGTCCTACTCGCCGCCATCGGCACGCTCTGGTCGGATGCGCCGTGGCCGGACCGAATCCATGCGATCGGCCCGGCGGCGAAGCTGCTGGTAATTCCGCTTCTGATCTACCAGTTCGAGCGTTGGCCGTTTGGCGGCTGGGTGTTTTCCGCGTTCCTGGTATCCTGCACGGCACTGATGCTCTATTCCTTCGCCGTCGCCGTCGATCCCGCATTGTCGCTGAAACTCTATCTGTCGCGCGGGCCCTACAAGGTCGAAAGCGGGATCGCGGTGCGCAATTATATCGACCAGAGCCAGGAGTTCGCGCTCTGTGCGATCGCGCTGGTCTACCCGATCGTGTCGCTGCTGCGACGAGGCCGCTACCGCGTCGCGGCGCTGTTCGTGGCGCTCGCGATCGGATTCCTCGCCAACATGATGTTCGTCGTGGTCTCGCGGACAGCGCTGGTGACGCTGCCGATCCTGATCGTGGTCTTCGCGCTTTTGCATTTGCGCCGCCGCACCGCACTCTTCGCCGTCGGCGCGATGGGGCTGTTGGCCGTGCTGCTGTGGACCGCCTCGCCGCGTCTGCGCGCAACAGTCGCCAAATTCAACGGAGACTATGAGGTCAGCATCGCCGGCAATGATGTCAGCGGCATGGGGTCACGACTGGAGTTTTGGCGCAAATCGCTGGCGTTCACCGCGGACGCGCCGCTGCTCGGTCACGGCACCGGGGCGATCCGCGGCCTGTTCGCGCGCGCGGCTGTCGGCGAGAGCGGGGTTCGAGCGGAAATCGTCGGTGATCCGCACAACCAGACGCTCAATGTCGCCGTGCAGTGGGGCGCGTCGGGCGTCGTGATCCTCTATGCGCTCTGGTTCGCGCACCTCTCGCTGTTTCGCGGAGAGGGGCTGGCCTGCTGGGTCGGCCTTCTGGTCGTGGTGCAGAACATGCTGTCCTCGCTGCTCAACTCGCATCTGTTCGATTTCGCCGAGGGCTGGATCTACGTGCTTGGCGTCGGCATTGCCGGCGGCATGGCGCTCGCCGCGAAGACAATACGGAGTCAGTGCGTGCCCAAACTGTTCCAGACCAGGCCGAGGCCCGACAGGAACAACAGACCGAGCACGACATCGCCGAAATGCTTGTCGCTCAGCGCATGATAGACGCGCGCGCCGGCCCATGCGCCGATCAGCGTGCCCGGAAATGCGATCACTGCGAGCCAGACCACCTTGAACGCGACGAGGCCCGAGGCGGTCTGCAACACCAAGGCGGCGCCGAGCACGGTGAAATTGAAGAGCTGGAAGATGCCGCGCCGCTCGTGCTTGTTCCAGCCTCGGATGTTTGCCCACAGGATCGGAAGTGGCCCCGACAGTCCGGCAAGGCCACCCAAGATGCCGCCGGCAAAACCGATCGCGCCGTCGGCAATGCGGCCGCCGAACGTGACGGCGAGCGGCCGCTTGTTCAGATAGAGAGCCGTCGAAAAAACAAGGATCAGCACGCCGACGCTCAGCTTGAACACTTTTGGATCGGCGGAGGCGACCAGCATGGTGCCCAGCGGCACGCCGATCAGTCCTCCAATCAGGAACGGCCAGACCAGCGAGAGATCAAAACTCTTCCACATCGACGGCAGCGTCGAGCTCTGCGCGATCACCGAGCAGATCAGCACCAGGGGCACCGCGAGAGAGGGCGGCAGCACGTAGAGCCAGATGCCGAGCGCCATCAGCGCCGTGCCGAAACCGGCAAGGCCCGAGACGAAGCCCCCGGCCAGTGCGCCGAGCAGCAGCAGCCCGTAGGTGAGTATTTCCAACAGATTGTCCCTGTTATCTTGACGATCCCGAACTGTTGATCGCCATCGCTCGCATAGCACAGCTGCGGCCATGCAGGTCAATTTCAAAACCGCACGCAAGCGTGATCCCCAGCAGCGGGCGTTCGCGAAAGACAGGCCTACATGACGCTCGTACTTCAAACTGGGGGCCCGCTCGACGCCATCATGCGGTTCGATCGGCCAGTCTCCCGAATGAGATATGGAGAAGGACGATGACCCGCACGAAGATTGCCGTCGCGGCCGCACTAGTGTCGGCGGCGGCCTTGATGCCGACCATGGCGCAGGCCCAGTTTTCCGAGCCTGCGGCCTATCAGGCTGCCCATCCCGACCGCGACGTTCTGAATGGCGGCCAGCTCACGCCCGCCGCGCGCGGGGCTCTCGGCCAGCCGAGCGATGCCTACGCATCGCAAGCTTATCCATCGGCTGTTGCGCCGGTCGTGCGCTCCCACCATCGCCGGCAGCATCGATAGGTATTTGCTAGACGATCTGCCGGGTGTCGGCGGGCCTGTGCAGCGCGCTCATGAGGATGCGCAGCGCCTCCGTCAATTCCGCCCGGTTGCGCGCCGCGCCTAGCGAGACGCGTGCCGCGTGTGGTGCGGTCCCGTCGACGGTGAAGGCCTCGCCGGCGACGACTGCCAGTCCATTCCGCAGCAGATGCGCCGCGACATCGGGACGGTCCTCCGGCAGCCGCAGCCACAGATGATGCGCGGCGGGCTTGGCCTGGAACTCAAATCCCTTGAGCGCCCGTTGCGCGAGCTGCTGGCGGCCGATCGCCTCGCTTCTGATGGCGGTGATGATGCGGTCGGCGATCCCGGTCTCGATCCAATGCGTCACCAGCGCGACCATCAGCGGCGCCGGCATCTGCACCGTCGCCTGCAAAGAGCTACGCATCTCCCGCTGCGAGCTGCCGTCGGGCGTCACCAGATAGGCGACCCGTAGTGCGGGCGCCATACATTTTGACAGCGTGGTCGCGAGATATGTCTGATCCGGAATGAGATTGGCGATCGGCGATGCCGAGCGATCGAGCAGCCCGTAGGCATCGTCCTCGATCAGAATCGTATCGGCATCGTTGATGATCTTGGCGATGGCGCTGCGGCGCTCGGGGAGAAGCGTCGCGGTGGTCGGATTGTGCAGCGTCGGAATGAGATAGACCGCTTTCGGTCTATGCGTGCGGCAAGCCTTTGCCAGCGCCTCTGGCAGGATGCCGCCGTCATCCATCGCGACGCCGACGAGTCTGACGCCGAGGCGCGCGGCGGCGGCCCTGATGCCGGGGAAGGTGAGGGCTTCCGTCAGCACGATGTCGCCGGGCCGGGCGACGTGGGCGAGCAGGTTGAACAGGATCGTCTGTGCGCCGGGAAAGATCACGAGCCTGTCGGCATGCGCATGCGGCACGCGGGGGCGCATCCATCGCGCCGCGACCTCGCGCTCGTGTGCGCTGCCGCCGGGCGGCTGGTAGTTGAGATGCGCGGTCAGGCCCGATTGCGCGCGGATGGCTTCCATCCCGGCGATGATGCGCTCGTCGAGCTGCGCTTCGAGAGGTTGCGGCGGCACGTTCATCGAGAGGTCGATCGCGACGGGATGCGGCAGATCGACCACGCGGCGCGCGCTGGTCTCCGACACGAACGAGCCCTGGCCGACCCGGGCCTCCATGATGCCGCGGCGCCGCGCCTCGGTGTAGGCGCGTGTCACCGTGGTGAGGTCGATGCCGAGCGCCTTTGCCAGCGCCCGCTGCGTCGGCAATTGCTGGCCGCGCACCAGCCGGCCGGCGGCGATGTCGGCCTCCATGGCTTCGACGATGCGCTGATAGCGCGGCCCGCTCAGCTCCGAAATTGTAGGGGTCCAATCCATGCAATGAAGGCCCATATCCTTTGAATGTATGGATACAAGATATTATTGTATGGATCCTAGAAAAGGAAGAGGTGGGGTCATGGCAACCGGTTCAGTCTCTCTGGCAAAGGCGATGTGGCGCGGATTTCGCGGCAAGTGCCCGAACTGCGGCGAAGGCCATGCGTTCGGCCGTTTCCTGAAGGTGGCAGATACCTGCGACCATTGCGGCGAGGAGCTGTTCCACCAGCGCGCCGACGATTTCCCGGCCTATCTCGTGATGGTCGTCGTCGGCCATCTCGTGGTGCCGGCAATCCTCGCGGTCGAAACCGCCTATGCGCCGGCCGTCTGGCTGCAACTGGTGGTGTGGCTGCCGGTGACGTTGTTCGCTTCGCTCGCGCTGTTGCAGCCGACCAAGGGTGCCATCGTCGGGCTGCAATGGCAGATCGGCATGCATGGTTTTGAGGCGGGCAAGCTGCGGCGCGAAGCTGGTCGGCCTGCAGCCGTCCTCGTGAAGGTGAACGCGCGCGCGGCTTAAGGGGCCGTAGCGTTTACATCGCGGGACCGGCCGCTACACTCCATCGTACAAACAAGAACGATGGAAACGCCGATGGCCGCACGCTCAAAAACCTTCCTGCTTTGTCACGGCGCGTGGTCCGGCGGGTGGGCCTGGAAGAAGATGCATCCGTTGACGGCAAAGGCCGGCCATCGCCTCATTGCGCCGACCTATACCGGGCTCGGCGAGCGCGCGCATCTGGCCAGTCCCGCGATCGATCTCGACACGCACATCCAGGACATTCTCAACGTCATCAGGTTCGAGGATCTCGAGGACATCGTGCTCCTCGGCCACAGCTATGGCGGCATGGTCGCCACCGGTGTCGCCGATCGCGCGCGCGAGCGGGTGACGCAATTGATCTATCTCGACGCCTTCGTGCCGCGTGACGGCCAATCGCTGTTCGATCTCCACGAGGGCGGGCGCGAGCCGATGCGCAAGGCTGCAAGCTCAGGCGACGGCTACCGCATCCCGCCGAACCCGCCGCCGCCGGACACGCCGCCGGCCGATCTCGACTGGCTCAACGCCCGCCGGATCAACATGCCGATCAAATGTTTCGAGACGAAGCTGAAACTCGAACATGGCGAGCCGGCGATGCCGCGCAGCTACATCTATTGCACGCGCATTCCGCCGGGCGACGTGTTCGGGCAGTTCGCGAAGCGCACCAAGACCGAGGATGGCTGGCGCACTTTCGAACTCGATGCGAGCCATGCGCCGAATGTGACAGCGCCGGAGGCGCTGATGGGTGTGTTGCAAGAGATCGTCGGATAGCAAGCCCCCAAATGGTGAGGGGCCCGATGCAGTCAGCATCGAACCCCTCGTTGAAGATATCAGCCGGCCTCTAAGCCGGGTTCTGTAGGGCACCGTCCGCTTGCGCGAACGATACGTGACGGCCATTCCTCTGGGACCATGTTTGCACATGGCCTCGAGCAACCTACCCGGACGGCGGGCCTGACATCGCCCCGCGGCGTTATCGCTTTCGCGAACACTCCGCTATGCCGTCCCTATTCGGTTTTGCTCCCGGTGGGGTTTACCATGCCGGCTCCGTTGCCGCAGCCGCGGTGCGCTCTTACCGCACCTTTTCACCCTTACCTGCCTACGCAGCTTGCGCTGCTACGGCACGGCAGGCCCGAGGGCTTGCCGCGCCAAAGCCCCGAAGGGGCGACGGCGGGCGGTTCGTTCTCTGTGGCACTTTCCCTGGGGTCGCCCCCGCCGGACGTTATCCGGCACCGTATGTCAAGGGAGCCCGGACTTTCCTCCCCGGCGGCCTTTCGGCACTTGCCGGAGCGGCCGTCCGGCCGACTGACGGCTTACGCATGAAGCATTTGTGTCGGTTCCGCAAGCCGATATCGCCATGCACGGTTCGCCCGAAATAATTTATCCTGAAGATGTCGTTGGGCGCGTGTCCCGTTCGACTGGATGTCGGCGATCCAGCCGTGCAGCAGGAGTTAAGCGATGCAGTATTTGCTGATGATCTACCAGAACGAAGCCGAGTACGCGAATATGCGTCCGGCGGCCGGCCAGCAGATGACGGCGGAATATCAGACCTTCACGCAAGGCATCATCCAGAGCGGCAATTTCAAGGCCGGCGACCGTTTGCAGCCGACCACGACTGCAACGACCGTCCGCGTGCGCGACGGCAAGACGCTGACGACCGACGGCCCGTTTGCCGAAACACGCGAGCAGCTCGGCGGCTATTACCTGGTGGAGGCCAAGGATCTCGATGCTGCGATCGAGATCGCGTCGCGGATTCCGTCGGCGCGTATCGGCTCGATCGAGGTGCGGCCGATCTGGGTCTACGACAAGTGACGGCGCCGTCGCGCATCGGCGCATGACGCTGTCCGAGATCGACAAGATCTTCCGCGACGAGGCGGGGCGGGCGCTGGCCACGCTGATCCGCCTCGTCGGCGATTTCGATCTCGCCGAGGACGCGCTCCAGGACGCCTTTGCGGTGGCACTGGCGCGCTGGCCGGCGTGCGAGGTCCCCGACAATCCGCGTGCCTGGCTGGTCAATGTCGCCAGGCACAAGGCGATCGACCGTATCAGGCGCCAGGCCGTTTTCCGCGGCAAGGAGCAGGCGCTCGTGCACGAGCTCGAGCTGAACGCGCAGGCGCCCGCCGAGCCGCCGGCAATGCTCGACGACGACATGCTGCGGCTGATCTTCACCTGCTGCCATCCTGCGTTCGCGCCCGAAGTCCAGGTCGCGCTGACACTGCGCACCGTCTGCGGGCTCTCCACGGCGCAGGTCGCGCGCGCCTTCCTCGTCAGCGAGGAGGCGATGGCGCAGCGTCTCGTCCGCGCCAAGCAGAAGATCAGGCTCGCCGGCATTCCCTATGAGGTCCCCGAGCGCGACACGCTGGTGCCGCGGCTCGATGGTGTGCTTGCCGTGATCTATCTCGTCTTCACCGAAGGCTACGTGGCGACGTCCGGTGCGGATTTGATGCGACCCGATCTTGCCGCCGAGGCGATCCGGCTTGGCCGCTTGCTCGACCGGCTGCTACCCGATCGAGCCGGGATCAAGGGCCTGCTGGCGCTGATGCTGCTGCACGATGCGCGCCGCGCAGGGCGCCAGACCGCCGCCGGCGACATCGTGCTGCTGGAAGAGCAGGATCGTTCGCAGTGGGACCATGCACAGATCGAGGAGGGTCTGCGCCTGGTGGACGACGCACTGCGCGTGCCCGGCCGGCCGCAGCCGTATGCAGTACAAGCCGCGATCGCTGCGCTGCATGCGCGTGCGCCGAGCTACGAGCAGACAGACTGGCCGCAGATTGCCGGGCTCTATGAAGTGCTGCTGCGGATCAATCCGTCGCCGGTGATCGAACTCAACCACGCGGCGGCGGTGTCGATGGTCGATGGGCCCGCGCGCGCGCTCGATCTCGTGGATGCGACCGCCGCACGCGGCGCGCTTCATGGCTATGAGCTGCTGCCAGCGGTGCGGGCGGATTTGTTGCGGCGGCTTGGCCGGAAGGAGGAGGCGCGCGAGGCCTATCGCGCTGCGACGGAGGCGACGCAGTTAGAGCCGCTGCGACGGCTTTATGCGCGAAGGATGAGGGAGATGAACTGAGTTTCCGTCATGGCGGGGCTTGTCCCGGCCATCCACGTTCTTCCGGCGCGACAAAGACGTGGATGCCCGGGACAAGCCCGGGCATGACGGAGCAAGAGGTCACGTTCTCGAAGACGTCAGCTACTTCGTCACGATGGTCGTTGTCTCCTGAGGGAGACTCCCCAACAGCGCCTGCAAGGTCGAGAGCGTCGAGTGATCCGCGACCCCATCCAGTCGCGCCGGGCGGAAATGGCGCTGGAACGCGGTGACGACTTCCATGGTCGCGGCGTCGTATTTGCCGGTGAGGGGAACGCCGTAGCCGTATCTGGCGAGCGCTTGCTGCAGGCTCAGCACCTCATCGCTGATGGTGCCGAGCATCAGGCTTTCGCCGCGCACCACCGGCGCGGGCGTGACCCAGTGTCCGACGCCGGAATTGGCCAGCGAATGCCACGGAAATTTTTCGCCGGGATCTTTCTTGCGCGCCGGCGCCACGTCGGAATGGCCGAGCACCCGGTGCGCGGGCACCTTGCGGCGGAGCATGATGCCGCGGCACAGCGCGATCACGGCGGCGATCTGGCGCAGCGGAAACTCCGGATAGCCCCAATCGTGGCCGCGATTGACGATCTCGATCCCGATCGAGCAGGAATTGATGTCGTCCTCGCCGGACCAGGACGAGACGCCGGCATGCCAGGCGCGCCTGGCCTCCGGCACGCATTGCACGATGCGGCCGTCTTCCAGCACGACATAATGTGCCGATACCTCTGTGCCCGCGGAGCAGAGCCGCGCCAGCGCACCTTCGACGTCGGGCATGCCGGTGTAGTGCAGCACAATCATATCGGGTTGGCGGCCCTTGTTGCGGTCGCCATGGTTCGGTGAGGGGATGATGTCGGAGACGATCGAGGAATCCGGCTCGAACGTCCGCATGTTCGCGGCCGCTTTGGGAACCGGCAGAACGCGTTGACGCTTCGAATCAGATCCAGACGGCGTGGACGAACCGGACGACATAAATAGCTCGAGACAGACAGAGAGTGGGCCAAGCCCTTTTCTTTACTATTCCTTTACCCTCCACCGTGCGCAACCGCGCGACGAGGTTAACGGATGCATTTTGGCGCATGTGTGTGGATGAAGCATCACCGCCGCGTCAGCTTTTCGACTTGTCGCGAGCCGATCAACGCTTTCTTAACGCTAAGGGCCGTTACTGAGAGATGAAGAGCCGACCCGCGTCCGGAGGCGGCCAAAGCGTATTTTGGCTCGAAATCCCATGGCTGCCCGACAAATTCCAAGGGGAATACTGGGTTGGTGGCCCGGGACGACCGGGCACGGTAACCATATCGGACGGGGGTTGGGTCGTGGAACCGCCGCGACGCGGAATCATTCGAGGCGTTATGAGCTTGTTCGTCCCCGATCTCACTTGGGAGTCCGGCGGGGCGATCGGCAGGCCTGGCGCATGAGCTCGGCTCCGCACATCCCCGTTCTTGGCCGCGAGGCCATCGACCACCTCGCCCCGCGCGAAGGCGGCCTTTATATCGACGCGACCTTTGGTGCCGGCGGCTACAGCCGCGCGATCCTCGACGTGCCGGGAACTCAGGTGATTGCCATTGATCGCGACCGTACTGCGATCGAGGGCGGCGCCGAGCTCGTCGCATGCTCGGCGGGCAGGCTGACCCTCGTTGAAGATCGTTTCTCCAACCTCGCCGAGGTCTGCGCGGCTCAAGGCATCGATGGCGTCGACGGCGTCGTGATGGACGTCGGGGTATCCTCGATGCAGCTCGACCAGGCCGGCCGCGGCTTCTCGTTCCGCCTCGATGGTCCGCTCGACATGCGGATGGGGCAGGCAGGCCCGACTGCGGCCGATGTCGTGGCGCGCGCCTCGGAAGGCGATCTCGCCGACATCATTTATCTTCTCGGCGAAGAGCGGCAGTCGCGCCGGATCGCCCGCGCTATCGTCGCGGACCGTCAGGAGACGCCGTTCACGACCACGCGCGCGCTCGCCGAGCTCGTCGGCAGGGTGGTTCGGTCCAAGCCCGGCGATATTCACCCGGCGACGCGGACGTTCCAGGCCCTGCGCATCTTCGTCAACGAAGAGCTCGAGGAACTCCAGAGCGCGCTCATCGCTGCCGAGCGCGTGCTCAAGCCCGGTGGTCGCCTCGTTGTCGTCTCGTTCCATTCGCTGGAAGACCGCATCGTCAAGAATTTCCTTAGCCTGCGCAGCAAGACGGGTGGCGGCTCACGCCATTTGCCGGAAGTGTCGCAGGCGGTGCCGAGCTTCCAGCTGCTGACGCGGCGGCCGGTGATCGCGGGCGAAGACGAGGTCGCGCATAACCCGCGCGCGCGGTCGGCAAAACTGCGCGCCGGCGAGCGCACCTCGGCGCCTGCGCATGATGATCGCGAGCAATCGTCATGGCCAAAACTCTCCGACGTCATGAGGGGTGGCTAGCGCATGCGCTTCATCCACCTCCTCGTCATCGGCGCGCTGATCTTCGCGGCAGCCTATGTCTATAGGATCAAGATGGACTCCACGGCGCGCACCGAAAAGGTGCTGCGGCTGCATGCGGAGATCCGCGAGCAGCGCGATGCGATCGCGGCGCTGCGCTCCGAATGGGCCAAGCTCGATGCGCCCCTGCGCCTGCAAGGCCTGTCCGACCGGCATCTGCAGCTCAAGCCGGTCAACGGCACGCAATATGATTCACTGAAGAATTTGCCCGAGCGTCCGCTGCGGATGTTCAGGCCGGGCGAGCCGGATCCGATCGGCGCCATGCTCAACACCATCGAAGCCGCCAGCGATCCCGATAATGTGACGGGCTCCGTGCCTCAGCCCGAGGACAAGCCATGAGTGCTGTGACCCCGGCCAAACCTGCAGAAAAGCCCGCTGAGCCCTGGCGGCAGCGGCTGATCCGCAGCCTGCTGTACGGGCGCAACGTCGATCGCGCGGCCAAGGCGCGGGCGCGCGTCGGCCTGGCGATGCTCGCCTTCGGCGCGGTCTACGCCCTGATCGGCGGCCGGCTCGTGATGTTCGCGATCGGCGCCGACGCCCATGGCGCACGCCGCGCCGCGGCGCAGGAGGTGGTCGCGACCGCGCGGCCCGACATCGTCGACCGCAACGGCGCGATTCTCGCGACCGACGTCAAGGCCTCGAGCCTGTTCGGCGAGCCGCGCCGCATCATCGACAAGGACGAGGCAATCGAACTTCTGACCGCCACGGTGCCCGACCTCGACGAGGCCGAGGTGCGCGAGCGCCTGAAGACGCGCAAGGGCTTCGTCTGGCTCAAGCGCGAGATTACGGCGAAGCAGCAGCAGGACATCCACAAGCTCGGCATTCCCGGCATCGGTTTCCTGCGCGAGAACAAGCGCGTCTATCCGACCGGCAACGAGGTCGCCCACCTCATTGGTCTCGTCAACATCGACAACCAGGGCATCGCCGGCATGGAGAAGTGGCTCGACAATCAGGGGCTCGCCGATCTCCACCGCGCGGGCTTTGCCACCGACCGGCTGCAAAAGCCGATCGAGCTATCGGTGGATCTGCGGGTCGAGCACGCACTGCGTGACGAGCTGCTGAAGGCCAAGGAGAAATACCACACCAAGGCTGCCTCCGGCATCGTCTCCAACGTCAAGACCGGCGAGATCGTGGCGATGGTCTCCCTTCCGGACTTCGATCCCAACAATCCGAAGGAAGCGCACGATCCCGACCGCATCAATCGCCTGACCACCGGCGTTTACGAGATGGGCTCGACCTTCAAGGCGTTCACGCTGGCGATGGCGCTCGATTCCGGCAAGATCAATCTGAACACATCGTGGGATGCACGCGGAAACCTGCACTACGGCAAGTTCACCATCCACGACAGCCATCCGCTCGGACGCTTCATCAACACCAAGGAAGTGTTCACCTTCTCGTCCAACATCGGCGCGGCGCGGATCGCGCTCGGCCAGGGCGTCGAGGCCCACAAGGCATTCCTCGGCAAGATGGGCCAGTTGACGCGGCTGCGCACCGAACTGCCGGAAAGCGCGGCTCCGCTGATTCCGCGCCGCTGGGGCGAGCTGAACACGGTCACCATCGCTTTCGGCCAGGGCATGTCGGTGGCGCCGCTGCAGGCGGTGATGGGCATCAACGCGCTGGTGAACGGCGGCTATTTGATTCCGCCGACCTTCATGAAGCGCAGCGAGTCCGAAGCGGCGGCGATGGCCAAGCGCGTCATCAGGACGGAGACCAGCGACAAGATGCGGTTCCTGATGCGGCTCAATGCCGAAATCGGCACCGCCAAGACCGCCGACGTCAAGGGTTACTATGTTGGCGGCAAGACCGGCACGTCGGAGAAGGTCATCAACGGCCGCTATGCCAAGAAGCGCGTGCTCAACTCCTTCACCGCGATCATGCCCTGCGACGATCCGAAATATCAGATCCTGATCATGCTGGACGAGCCCCAGGCGATTCCCGAAACGAAAGGTTTCATCACCTCGGGCTGGAACGCGGTGCCGACCGGCGGCAAGGTGATCGAGCGGATCGCGCCGCTATTGGGCGTCGAACCGCGGTTCGACCTGCCGCCGTCCGAGCGCCTTATTCTTGCAGCATCCAGGACAACCCAGTAATCAACCGGGTGGGCCGTTGCCGCTGCTGAGTCGGGATTTCCCTGCAGATTCGGCAATCCGGTCCGGCATGTCGACTGGAAGACCATGAAGCTGCGCGACCTCCTCGATCAGGACGTTCAGGGCAATGATGCCGCAATCGAGCCCGCGGTCGCGGCGCTCGACGTGACCGGCGGCGCCCTCGACAGCCGCGCGGTCAAGCCCGGCGATCTCTTCTTCGCACTTGCGGGCAGCAAGACCGACGGTGCGCGCTTCATCGATGCCGCGATTGCCGCCGGCGCGGTGGCGGTCGTCGGCGACCATGCCCCTGATGGCTGCAAGGTGCCGTTCATCACAGTCGCGAATCCGCGCCGCGCGCTGGCGCTGGCCGCGGCAAAATTTTTTCCCGCGCAGCCCGCGACAATTGCGGCGGTGACCGGCACCATCGGCAAGACCTCGGTCGCCGCATTCACCCGGCAGATCTGGGAGCGGCTCGGGCACGCCTCCGCCAGCATCGGAACCATCGGGCTCGTTTCCCCGAAGCGTACCGTCTACGGCTCGCTGACGACGCCCGATCCGATCGCACTGCACCGGCAGCTCGACGAGATCGCACGCGAGGGCGTCACGCATCTCGCCTTCGAGGCCTCTTCTCACGGGCTCGACCAATATCGCCTCGACGGCGTGCGCGTGTCCGCCGGCGGCTTCACCAATCTCTCGCGCGACCATATGGATTACCATCCGACCGTCGCGCATTACCTCGCGGCCAAGCTCAGGCTGTTCCGCGAACTTGTCCCGCCGGGGGGCGCGGCCGTGATCTCCGCCGATCATGATTGCTCGGCGGAGGCGATCAGTGCTGCGAATTCGCGCGGCTTGCGCGTGATGGCAGTCGGTCGCAACGGCGACGGGGCGGGCGAGGGCATTCGTCTCGCCGGTGCGGAGGTCGAAGGATTTTCGCAAGTGCTCGCGCTCGAACATCGCGGCAAGCGGTATACGATCCGGCTGCCGCTGGTCGGCGAGTTCCAGATCGAGAATGCGCTGGTGTCAGCTGGCCTCGCCATCGGCACCGGCGGCGACGCCGCGGACGTGTTCGCGAGCCTCGAACATCTCGAAGGCGCCAAAGGTCGGTTGGAGCGCGTCGGCGAGCGCAACGGTGCGCCGATCTTCGTCGACTATGCGCACAAGCCCGATGCGCTGGCGAAGGCGCTGCAGGCGCTGCGTCCCTACGCCAGGCGCAGGCTGGTCGTCGTGTTCGGCGCCGGCGGCGACCGCGATGCCGGCAAGCGTCCGATCATGGGCGAGATCGCCGCCGGCAACGCCGACGGTGTCATCATCACCGACGACAATCCGCGCAGCGAGAAGCCGGAATCGATCCGCGCCGAAATTCTCGCCGCCGCCAAGGGCGCCCGCGAAATCGGCGACCGGGCCGCGGCGATCCGCACCGCGATCGCCGAATTGGAAGATGGCGATGCGCTGCTCATCGCCGGCAAGGGCCACGAGACCGGGCAGATCGTCGGCGGAGAGGTTTTGCCCTTCAGTGATCACGAGGCGGTCGCCGCCGCATTAGCGTCGAGGATTGCATGAGCGCGCCCATATGGACGGTGGCCGAAGTGGCGCGCGCGCTGGGCGCCGCCGGATCGTTCCCGGACACGCCGATCGACTTCGTCACCCAGGACAGCCGGCTGGCGAAGCCGGGCAGCCTGTTCGTCGCGCTGAGCGGCACGCCAAGCGGCGGCTTCATTTCGGCCTTCGCCAGCGCGCGTGACGGCTGGGAGTTCGCGGACAAGGCGGAAGCCTCGGGCGCGGTCGCGATGATCGTGCCGCACGAGATCGCGGGCATCCGCATTCCCCAGATCGTCGTCAAGGACACGCTGATCGACGGCCTCTGGGGCCTTGCGCGCGCGGCACGCGCGCGCTTCAACGGGCCGGTGATCGGGCTCACCGGCAGCGCGGGCAAAACCAGCACCAAGGAATTCCTCGCGGCCTATCCCAATGCCTATGCCAGCCCGTCGAGCTTCAATAATTTCTGGGGCGTGCCGCTGACGCTGTGCAATGCGCGCCCCGATGCCAGTCTCTGGGTCGTCGAGATGGGCATGAACCAGGCGGGCGAAATCGCGCGGCTTAGCGAACTGACGCGGCCGACGGTGGCGCTCGTCGTCAACGTCCAGCCGGTGCATCTGGAGAAGCTCGGCTCGCTCGAAGCCATCCGTCGCGAGAAGGTGTCGATTGCACTCGGCCTGCCCGCGGAAGGCGTGCTGGTGCTGCCCGCCGGGATCAAGGCGCCGGACTGGAAGGGCAAGGTCATACGCTTCGGCGAGAAAGCCGAGGTGCATGAAGTCGCGCACGCGCCGCACGGCGACAGCTGGCAGGTCGTGGCCGCGCTCGGCAAGAAGGAGATCGCGTTCAGCCTGACGCCGGGCGCGCCGCATCGCGTTCAGAATGCGCTGGCCGCGCTCGCATCGATCCGTGCGACCAACCTCGATGCGGCGACGCTTGCGATCAAGCTCGACCGGGTCGGTATCATGAGCGGCCGTGGCGTCGAGCAGGCGGCCGGTGGCGTCACCGTGATCGACGACAGCTTCAACGGTAATCCGGCCAGCGTGGCTGCCGCGCTGCAAAGCTTGCAGGCGCGCAACACGACCGGTGGCCGCCGCATTGCCGTGCTCGGCGACATGCTGGAGCTGGGCGACGGCGCACCAACCTATCACATCGACCTCGCCAGGCATCTCGACGGCATCGACGGCGTCTATTGCGTCGGACCCCTGATGCGTCACCTGTTCGAGGTGCTTCCAGCCGGCAAGGGTCTCGGTTGGCACGACGACCCCGTCACGCTGAAGCCGGGGGAGGTCGCAAATCTGCTGAGGGCAGGCGATGTCGTGGTTGTCAAGGGCAGCAAGAAGATGTTCTGGGTCAACAAGTTTGTGCCGGGCCTAGTGGCCGCCTTGCAGGCAAGGGCGTAAACTGCTTGGAAGGCGCTGTTCCCGAATCCCCCCTTTCCGGCGCGAAGCCGTTCGTTTTCTTTAGAGGTCGCCCGACCCGATGATGAAGACCAGCGAATGCGCGTGAGGCAGGTTGACAAGGCCAAGATCAAGGCGCGTGCAAAGGCGCCATAGGACCGTCTGAATGTTTTACTGGCTGATCGAGCTCTCCAACACATTTCCGGGCTTCGGTGCCGTTCGCACCTTCCTGAACGTCTTCCGCTACATCACCTTCCGCACCGGCGGCGCCGTCGTCACCGGCGCGCTGTTCGTATTCCTGTTCGGACCCTGGATCATCGACCATCTGCGCATCCGGCAAGGCAAGGGCCAGCCGATCCGGGCCGATGGTCCGCAATCGCATCTCGCCAAGAAAGGCACGCCCACCATGGGCGGGCTGATGATCTTGTCCGGTCTCACGGTCGGCACGGTGCTGTGGGCCAATCCGCTCAACCCTTACGTCTGGATCGTGCTGGCGGTGACGCTTGGCTTCGGCTTCGTCGGCTTCTATGACGATTATCTCAAGGTGACGAAGCAGACCACGACCGGGTTCGGCAGCAAGCTTCGCCTGCTGATCGAGGCGGCGATCGCGCTGGTGGCCTGCTACGCGCTGGTGCGGCTGAACCGCGATCCCGCGTCGACCGCGCTGACGATTCCTTTCCTGAAGGACACCGTGCTGCATTTCGGCTGGTTCTTCGTCGTGTTCGGCGCCTTCGTCATCGTTGGCGCCGGCAACGCGGTGAACCTGACCGACGGTCTCGACGGCCTTGCCATCGTGCCGGTGATGATCGCGACTGCGAGCTTTGCCATGATCGCCTATCTCGCCGGCAACGCGGTGTTCGCCGATTATCTCCAGATCAAATATGTCGCCGGCACCGGCGAGCTCGCCGTGCTCTGCGGCGCGCTGCTGGGTGCGGGCCTGGGCTTCCTCTGGTTCAACGCGCCGCCGGCCTCGATCTTCATGGGCGACACCGGCTCGCTCGCGCTCGGCGGCATGCTGGGCGCGATCGCAGTGGCGGTGAAGCACGAGATCGTGCTCGCGGTGATCGGCGGCCTGTTCGTGCTGGAGGCAGTCTCCGTCATCGTGCAGGTGGTGTCGTTCAAGATGACGGGAAAACGCATCTTCCGGATGGCGCCGATCCATCACCATTTCGAGCAACTCGGCTGGACCGAGCCCCAGATCGTGATCCGGTTCTGGATCATCTCGGTGATGCTGGCGCTCGCTGGCCTATCCACGCTGAAGCTGCGGTGAACGATCGATGATCCCCGTCACGTCCTTTGCCGGCAAGACGGTCGCGGTGTTGGGCCTCGGCGGCTCGGGACTCGCCTCCTGTCACGCGTTGAAAGCGGGCGGCGCCGAGGTGATCGCCGCCGACGACAGCGCCGAGAATGTCGCCAAGGCCGCGCAAGCGGGCTTCATCACGGCTGATTTGCGCAACGTCTCATGGGCGAATTTCGCCGCGCTGGTGCTCGCGCCCGGTGTGCCGATGACCCACCCAGTCCCGCATTGGAGCGTGCTGAAGGCGCGCGAGGCCGCTATCGAGGTGATCGGCGACATCGAGCTGTTCTGCCGCGAAAGGCGCCGGCACGCGCCGGATGCGCCGTTCGTCGCCATCACCGGCACCAATGGCAAATCGACGACGACGGCTTTGATCGCGCATCTCACCAAGGTCGCCGGCTATGACACCCAGATGGGCGGAAATATCGGCACCGCAATCCTGTCGCTGGAGCCGCCGGGCATGGGCCGCGTCCACGTCATCGAGATGTCGTCCTATCAGATCGACCTCACGCCTTCACTCGATCCCTCCGTCGGCATTCTGCTCAATGTCAGCGAAGACCACATCGATCGCCACGGCACCATCGCGCATTACGCCGCGGTGAAGGAGCGACTCGTTGCCGGTGTGCAGGCCGGCGGCACCGCGATCGTCGGCGTCGACGACGGCTTTTGCCGCGATATCGCCGACCGGCTCGATCGCGCCGGCAAGAACGTGGTGCGGATCTCCGTCAAGAATCCGCTGGCCAGCGGCATCCATGTCGAGCACGGCCATATCGTGCGCAATTCGGGCGGCGCGCGCAGTGAAATCGCGGCGCTCGGCGGCATCGGTTCTCTGCGCGGCTTGCACAATGCGCAGAACGCGGCGTGCGCGGCAGCCGCCGCGCTCGCGATGGGCATCGGCCTCGACGTCTTGCAGAACGGCCTGCGCAGCTTCCCCGGCCTTGCGCATCGCATGGAGCAGGTCGGCCGCCGCGGCAACGTGCTGTTCGTCAACGATTCCAAGGGCACCAATGCCGACGCCACCGCGCATGCGCTGTCGTCCTTTTCGGACATCTTCTGGATCGCGGGCGGCAAGCCGAAGGCCGGCGGAATCACCGGCCTCACCGGCTACTTCCCGCGCATCCGAAAAGCCTATCTGATCGGCGAGGCCGCGCAGGAATTTTCGGGCACGCTCGGCACGAAGGTGCCGCACGAGATCAGCCAGACCCTCGACGTCGCCGTCGAGCAAGCCGCATGCGATGCGGAGGCGTCAGGCATCGCTGACGCGGTCGTCCTGCTGTCGCCCGCCTGCGCCTCCTTCGACCAGTATCGCAACTTCGAAATTCGCGGCACCAGGTTCCGCGAGCTGGTGCAGGCGCTGCCGGGCATGAAGCCGGTGGTGTAGGGACGCTGCTGGTTGTTGCTCCGCTGTCGTCGCCCGGCTTGACCGGGTGATCCAGTACGCCGCGGCTGTGGTTATGAACCCTCGACGTCTCTGGAATACTGGATGCCCCGCTTTCGCGGGGCATGACGGGCATTTGAGGTAAGCGCTCGCCTTCATCTCCAATCATCCCCGTTTCCTTAACCCCCCGGTAACCAACCTCGGCGACCAATGGACCGACCTCTGTCCGAAAGCGGCCGCCATGCTCTCCCGTGAAGAACGCACCCCCTTTTCCGAGTGGTGGTGGACCGTCGACAAGCCGCTGATGGGTGCCATCCTGGCGCTGATGCTGACCGGCGTGATCCTGTCGCTGGCGGCGAGCCCGCCGGTTGCGACCCGCATCGGGCTCGATCCCTTCCACTTCTTCAGCCGGCACGTGCTATTCCTGGTGCCGTCCTGCATCGTGCTGCTCGGGGTCTCCTTCCTGTCGCCGCGGGCGATCCGTCGCTCGGCGCTGATCATCTTTGCGGTCAGCATCGTCCTGATCGTGCTGACGCTCGCGATCGGCCCCGAAGTAAAGGGCTCGCGGCGCTGGATCACGCTACTCGGCCTCAATATCCAGGCCTCCGAGATCGCAAAACCGTCGTTCGTCGTCATGGCCGCCTGGCTGTTCGCGGAATCCACTAGGCGGCCAGAAATGCCGGCGACCTCGATGGCGCTGGTGCTGCTCTTGATGCTGGTCTCGCTGCTGGTGATGGAGCCCGACTTCGGCCAGACCATGCTGATCCTGATGGTGTGGGGCTCGCTGTTCTTCATCGCGGGCATGCGGATGATCTGGGTGTTCGGGCTCGCCGGCCTCGGCGCCGCCGGACTGTTCAGCGCCTATCTTTTTGTTCCCCACGTCGCCGGCCGCATCAAGCGCTTCATGAATCCGGCCTCGGGCGACACCTTCCAGGTCGATACCGCCATGGAGGCCTTCTACAATGGCGGCTGGTTCGGCCTCGGACCGGGCGAGGGCATCGCCAAGCGCAGCCTGCCCGACAGCCACACCGATTTCGTGTTCGCGGTTGCCGCCGAAGAGTTCGGCATCATCCTGTGCCTCGCGATGCTGGCACTGTTTGCTTTCGTCGTCATCCGGACGCTGTCGCGCGCCTATGCCAACGAGGACATGTTCTCGCGCTTCGCGGCCTCGGGCTTGGCGATCCTGTTCGGCGTGCAGGCCGCCATCAACATGTCGGTCAATCTCCAGCTCATCCCCGCCAAGGGCATGACGCTGCCCTTCATCTCCTATGGTGGCTCCTCGATCGTGTCGCTGGCCTATGGTGTCGGCATGATGCTCGCGCTGACGCGGCTGCGCCCGCGCACCGAAGTCGAGGCGAGCGGCCACGCCGAGGCGATGCGCAGCTACGCATAGTTTTTCGTCATTGCGAGCGAAGCGAAGCAATCCAGAATCTCTCCGCGGTGGCAGTCTGGATTGCTTCGCTGCGCTCGCAATGACGAAAGAGTCCTTGTAAAACTCGCCACCATGGACACCTCCCCCCTGATTCTTCTCGCCGCGGGCGGCACCGGCGGCCATCTGTTTCCGGCCGAGGCGCTCGGCGTCGAGCTGATCCGGCGCGGCTTCCGCGTCCGCCTCGTCACGGACGAGCGCGCGCTGCGCTACAGCGGACTGTTCACCAAGGACATGATCGACGTCGTCTCGAGCGAGACTGCGCGCGGACGCAATCCGCTGCAGCTCGCCTATGCCGGCCTGACGCTCGCGGCCGGCACGCTGTCCGCCTACAGCCTGATCAAGCGACTGAAGCCGGTCGCCGTCGTCGGCTTCGGCGGCTATCCGACGCTGCCGCCGCTGGTCGCCGCAAAATTCGCCGGCGTGCCCGGCATCATCCATGACGCCAATGCGGTGCTCGGCCGCGCCAACCGGTTCCTGTCGAGCCGCGTCCAAGCCATCGCGACGTCGTTGCCCGGCGTGCTCGATCGCGATCCGGCGCTATCAGGCAAGACCACGACGGTCGGCACGCCGATGCGTCCGGCGATCCTCGCCGCAGCTGGCGTGCCATATGCTGCGCCTGAAGTGAACGGTCCGCTGCGCCTGCTCGTCGTCGGCGGCAGCCAGGGCGCGCGCATCATGGCCGACATCGTGCCGGGCGCGATCGAGCGCCTCGAGCCTGCGCTGTGGAGCCGGCTCGTCCTCACCCAGCAGGTGCGCGACGAGGATATGGCGCGCGTGCGTGCGGTCTACGACAGACTGAAGATCAAGGCCGAGCTCGCGCCGTTTTTCACCGATCTTCCGGCACGGCTGGCCTCCAACCATCTGGTGGTGTCGCGCTCAGGCGCCGGCACCGTGGCGGAACTTGCCGCGATCGGGCGGCCCTCGATCCTGGTGCCGCTGCCGGGCGCGATCGACCAGGACCAGTTCGCCAATGCCGGCGTGCTGGCCAAGGTCGACGGTGCGATCCGCATTCCGCAGACCGAGTTTTCCTCCGATCGCCTCGCCGCCGAGATCTCCGCCTTCGCCGCCGAGCCCGCGCGTCTTGCCGCCATGGCGCAGGCCGCCCGCGGCGCCGGCCGGCTCGACGCAGCGGAGCGGCTGGCCGATCTGGTGGCCAAAATCGCGGGAATCTGACGCGAAATCGGCCGGAATTCCTACTTTTGCCGTCATGGCCGGGCTTGTCCCGGCCATCCACGTCTTGCAAGAAGTGGTAAGGATTCGTGGATGCCCGGGACGAGCCCGGGCATGACGAAGGGAACTGCGGGATACACCATGAGACTGCCGCGCGAGATCGGACCTATCCACTTCGTCGGGATCGGCGGGATAGGCATGAGCGGAATCGCCGAGGTGCTGCTCAATCTCGGCTATTCCGTGCAGGGTTCGGACGCCTCCGACAATTACAATCTCGACCGCCTGCGCAAGAACGGTGCGAGGGTCTCGGTCGGCCACAAGGCGGAGAACGTCGACGGGGCCGAGGTCGTCGTGGTTTCTACCGCGATCAAGCGCGACAATCCGGAACTGACGGCGGCGCGCGAACGGCGCATCCCCGTGGTGCGCCGCGCCGAGATGCTGGCCGAGCTCATGCGGCTGAAGAGCTGCGTCGCCATCGCCGGCACCCACGGCAAGACCACCACGACCACGATGGTCGCGACGCTGCTCGACGCCGGCGGCCTCGATCCCACCGTGATCAACGGCGGCATCATCAATGCCTACGGCTCCAATGCGCGTCTCGGTGCGGGTGACTGGATGGTGGTCGAAGCGGACGAGAGCGACGGCACGTTCCTGAAGCTGCCGACCGAGGTCGCGATCGTCACCAATGTCGATCCCGAGCATCTCGATCACTTCAAGACCTTCGAGGCGGTGCAGGACGCCTTCCGCCATTTCGTCGAGAACCTGCCGTTCTATGGCTTCGCCGTGATGTGCATCGATCATCCCGTGGTGCAAACCCTTGTCGGCAAGATCGAGGATCGACGCATCATCACCTATGGTGAGAATCCGCAGGCCGATGTGCGCTTCGTCGACCTGACCCCGGCGGGCGGCGGATCGAAGTTCAAGGTTGCCTTCCGCGATCGCAAGACGGGCGCCGTGCACGAGATCTCCGATCTCATGCTGCCGATGCCGGGGCGCCACAATGCCTCCAACGCGACCGCCGCGATTGCGGTCGCGCGCGAGCTCGGCGTGTCGGACGAGGCGATCCGCAAGGCGATCGCCGGCTTCGGCGGCGTCAAGCGCCGCTTCACCAAGACCGGCGAGTGGAACGGCGTCACCGTCATCGACGACTACGGCCATCATCCGGTCGAGATCGCGGCGGTGCTGAAGGCGGCGCGGGAATCCACCAACGGTAAGATCGTCGCGGTGGTGCAGCCGCATCGCTACACCCGCCTGCAGTCGCTGTTCGAGGAATTCTGCACCTGCTTCAACGATGCGGATGCGGTGATCGTCGCCGAGGTCTATGCTGCGGGCGAGACGCCGATCGAAGGCATCGATCGCGACCATTTCGCCGCGGGCCTGCGCGCCCACGGCCACCGCGAGGTGATCCCGCTGCCCGCGGCGTCCGATCTCGCTGGCATCGTCAAGGGCGTGGCGAAGTCCGGCGATCTCGTCGTGTGTCTGGGCGCCGGCAACATCACGCAATGGGCGTATGCCTTGCCCGGCGAATTGAAGGCGCTGGGGTAGCGCAGTGAGCTTCCCCGACATCACACCCGACCTCAAAGCCGTGATGCCCGATCTTCGCGGCCGGCTGCTGGCGAACCAGTCGCTCGCCGAGCTCACCTGGTTTCGCGTCGGAGGTCCCGCGCAGGTGCTGTTCACGCCGACGGATGAGGACGATCTCTCTTATTTCCTCGCGCATCTCGCAAGCGACATTCCCGTCTATGTCGTCGGCGTCGGCTCCAACCTGATCGTGCGCGACGGCGGCATGGCGGGCGTGGTGATCCGGCTTGCGCCGCGCGCCTTTGGCGAGGCGAGCGCGAGCGGCGATGTCGTCACCGCGGGCGCAGCCGCGCTCGACAAGCGCGTGGCGGAAGTCGCCGCGTCGGCCAATATCGGCGGGCTCGAATTTTACTTCGGCATTCCCGGCACGATCGGCGGCGCGCTGCGCATGAATGCGGGCGCCAATGGCGGCGAGACCAAGGACGTGTTGATCGAGGCGCGTGGCGTCGGGCGCGACGGCACGAAGCACATCTTCTCCAATGCCGACATGAAGTTTGTCTACCGCAACAGCGGCGTCGATGCCTCCATCATCTTCACCTCCGCGCGGTTCTGCGGCGAGCTCAGGGATGCCGAGGCGATCCGCGCGCGCATGGCGGAAGTGCAAACCCATCGCGAGACCGCGCAGCCGATCCGCGAAAAGACCGGCGGCTCGACCTTCAAGAATCCGCCCGGCCATTCCGCCTGGAAGCTGGTCGATGCCGCCGGCTGCCGCGGTTTGCGCGTCGGCGGTGCAGAAGTCTCCGAGATGCACTGCAATTTCCTGATCAACACGGGCAATGCCACCGCGCACGATATCGAGACGCTGGGCGAGACCGTACGTGAACGGGTGAAGGCAAATTCCGGAATTGAGCTACACTGGGAAATCAAGCGGATCGGAATTCCCGGCTAATTTGGACAAGCGACGAGAGAACATGCGCATCACCATCCTCTTCGGCGGCTCCAACCGCGAACGTCTGGTTTCCGTCGCCTCAGCCCAGGCGCTGCATCAGGCGCTGCCCGAGGCCGATCTCTGGTGGTGGGACGTCGAGGACAAGGTGCATGTCGTGCAGTCCAAACAGCTGCTCGAACATGCCCGCCCGTTCGAGGACGAGTTCAAGCCGGGCACGTCGGGCATTCCGTTGGAGCAGGCGCTCGACCAGGCCAGGGCGGAGGACCGCGTGCTGGTGCTCGGCCTGCATGGCGGGCGTGCCGAGAACGGCGAATTGCAGGTGATGTGCGAAGCGCGCGGCGTGCCGTTCACCGGATCGGGCTCGGCCTCCTCGCATCTCGCGTTCGACAAGATCGCGGCCAAGCATTTCGCCGCGCTCGGCGGCGTGACGCCGCCGGCCAACATTGCGCTGGACCAGATCGACGAGGCCTTCGCCGAATACGGCCGGCTGATCGCAAAGCCCGCCAGGGATGGCTCGAGCTACGGCCTGATCTTCGTCAACGCCAAGCAGGATCTCGTCGCCGTTCGCAATGCGGCCAAGCACGAAGAGTACGTGATCGAGCCCTACATCTCCGGCGTCGAGGCGACCTGCGGCGTGCTGGAGCGGCCGGACGGCTCGATCATCTCGCTGCCGCCGATCGAGATCATTCCGGGCGAGGGCAGTTTCGACTACGCGGCGAAATATCTTTTGAAGTCGACCCAAGAGATCTGTCCCGGCCGTTTCGCACCCGAAATCACCGCCGCGCTGAAGCACCAGGCGATGCTGGCGCACCGGGCGATGTCGTGTACCGGCTATTCCCGTTCGGACTTCATCGTCTCGGACAAGGGGCTGGTCTATCTCGAAACCAACACGCTGCCCGGCCTGACCAAGTCCTCGCTCTACCCCAAGGCGCTGAAGGCCGAGAGCATCGAGTTCGTCGACTTCCTGCGCGGCCTGATCGAGCTCGCTGTGGCCGGTGTGCGAAAATAATTAGGACTGGTTAACGGCCGAACTGGCGAAACGGCCGGTTTTGGAACCCAAAACCGGTAAAATGCCGGATATTGCGGCATAAATGCCTCACAGGCCTGGGCAAAAAGCTCACGTCGTTAACGAACTTTACCTTTTGTTTACCAGGACGTCCGAAGGTTAACGCTGGCGGCGCATATGACGCTTTGGCTGCCGGCGCGTGGACCGTTGCGGGTGTTGTCACCCCCAGCGAACGCTCTGAAGGGGAGAGGTTTTCTTCTGCTGAAGACCAGCACCCGGCCCGGCAAGTCCGAGACGTCATGTTCGCCAGGACCCGCGCGATGTCGCGGGCAAACTGTTGACGAGCTCGTGCAATGGATGGAGCAGGAAGCCTCACTCGGTCGCTTTTCAGATCGCTGAGGCCCCAAGCTGACCTGAAGGCGGCCGCTATCGGAGCGGTCGTGCTTCTGCGCGAGTGGGTGCAGGACAAGCGTCAGGAAAGAGTTCTCGGCGCCCGTGCTGCCGCCAAGGAAAAGACCAGGGCCAAAGCCATCGTCGAGCGCGAGCCGCCGCCGCGGTTGGTCGCGCTGGTCGAGCGCTATCTGCCGCGCCGGGTCGGGATCAGCATGACGGTGCTGCTCCTGATCGGAAGCTGCGGCTTCGGTATCGTCAAGGGCGGCCATCTCCAGGATTTCATCACGGCGGTCAACGACACCCGCAACGCGCTGGCCAATTCCGCCGGCTTCCGCATCACCTCCGTCGTGATCAACGGTCGCAAGCAGCTCAGCCAGGACGAGATCCTCGCGATCGGCGGCGTCAGCGGCCGATCCTCGCTGCTGTTTCTCGACGCCGACGCCGTGCGCGACAAGCTCAAGGCCAATCCCTGGATCGCGGATGCGACCGTGCTGAAGCTCTATCCGGGCCAGCTCATGATCGAGCTCACCGAGCGCAAGGCGTTCGCGCTGTGGCAGGAGGCCGGCCGGCTCTCCGTCATCGCCGATGACGGCGCCGTGCTCGAACCCTACGTCTCGCGCCGCTTCCTGTCGCTGCCGCTCGTGGTCGGCAAGGGCGCCGAGACGCAGGCCCGCGATTTCCTCGCTTTGCTGGCGCGCTATCCGCAGGTCAATTCCATTACCAAGGCCGCGATCTTCGTCGGTGAGCGGCGCTGGAACCTGAGGCTCAAGGACGGCCTCGACATCCGCCTGCCCGAACAGGACGTCGGCAACGCGCTTGCGATGCTGTCCAGGCTCGACAAGGAGGACAGGCTGTTCTCCCGCGACATCGTCGCCGTCGACCTGCGCCTGCCCGATCGGCTCGTCGTGCAGCTGTCCGAGGACGCCGCCAAGGCGCGCGACGATTTGTTCAAGGACAAGAAGAAGAAAAAGGCCGGGGACGCTGCATGACCGGTCTTGATCGCACCCAGACACCGAAGACACGCCCGATGCCGCACAAGCGCGGCGGCCTCGTCGCCTGCCTCGACATCGGCACCAGCAAGATCGCCTGCATGATCGCGCGGCTGAAGCCGTCGGCGCCGAGCGAAGCCCTGCGCGACCGGACCCATGCGGTGGAGCTGATCGGCTACAGCCAGATTCAGTCGCGCGGCATGAAGGCCGGCGCCGTGATCGATCTCGGCGAATGCGAGCAGGCGGTGCGACAGGCCGTCGGGCTTGCAGAGAAAATGGCCAAGGTGCGGGTCGAGTCCGTGCTGCTGTCGGTCTCCGGCGGCCGGCTCTCCGGTCAGCTGGTCGAAGCTGCGGCCGACATCCGCGGCGGCGCCGTGACACCGGCCGATGTCAGCCGCGTCACCTCCACCGGCATGCGCCACGCCACCGGCGAAGGCCGCACCGTGCTGCACGCGCTGCCGGTCGGCTACACGCTTGACGGCGTCAAAGGTATCCGCGACCCCCGCGGCATGGTTGCGCATCAGTTCGGCATCGACATGAATGTCGTCACCTGCGACGCCACGGTGGCGCGGAACCTGATGCTGGCGGTCGAACGCTGCCACATCAACGTCGAAGCAATGGCGGCAAGCCCCTATGTGGCAGGCCTGTCGGTGCTGACCGACGACGAGGCCGATCTCGGCGCCGCCGTGGTCGAAATGGGCGCGGGCACCACCACGATCGCGGTCTTTTCCGGCGGCCACTTCGTGCATGCCGCGGGTTTTGCGGTCGGCGGGCAACACATCACGATGGATCTGGCGCGCGGACTCTCCGCGACCATTGCCGATGCCGAGCGAATCAAGACGTTATACGGGACCGTCATCACCGGCGGATCGGACTCGCGTGAGCTGATGTCTGTACCGACAGCCGGTGACGAGCAGGATCTGCCGCAGATCGTCTCCCGCGCTACCATCGCCAACATCGTCAAGCATCGTGCCGAGGAAGTCTTCGAAATGGTTCGGGACAAGCTGAAGGACTCGCCCTTCGCCTCGGAGCCGAACGGCCGCGTCGTGCTCTCGGGCGGGGCCTCGCAGCTCACGGGTCTCGTTGAGCTCGGAACGCAGATTCTCGGCCGGCCCGTGCGGGTCGGACGTCCGCTCGGTTTCGGCCGGCTGCCCAACGAGGCGAAGAACGCCGCCTTCGCGGTGCCGGCCGGACTGCTCGTCTACCCGCAATATGTTCACCACGAACATGTCGAACCGCGGCATACGCGGCAGCAGGTCAGGACGGGGACCGGCGGGTATTTCGGAAAGGTCGGACGATGGCTACGCGAGGGCTTCTGATGACTCCTTCCCGCAATATTCGATTTTCACCAACTCCCGCGGCCGCCGGCCGGGGCGAACCCACGCGCGCGTGATCGAGAGGCAAACATGACCATCAGCATCAATGTTCCTGATATTCACGAACTGAAGCCCCGCATCACCGTGTTCGGCGTCGGCGGCGCCGGTGGTAACGCCGTCAACAACATGATCACGGCGGGCCTCCAGGGCGTCGACTTCGTGGTCGCCAACACCGACGCGCAGGCGCTGACGATGTCGAAGGCGCAGCGCATCGTGCAGATGGGCACGGCGGCCACGCAAGGGTTGGGCGCAGGTTCGCAGCCGGTGGTCGGCGCGGCCGCGGCCGAAGAAGTCATGGACGAACTCCGTGACCATCTCTCGGGCGCCAACATGGTGTTCGTCACCGCCGGCATGGGCGGCGGCACCGGCACCGGCGCAGCTCCCGTGATCGCCAAGATCGCGCGCGAGATGGGCATCCTCACCGTCGGCGTCGTGACCAAGCCCTTCCACTTCGAGGGCGGCCGCCGCATGCGCACCGCGGAAGCGGGCATCAATGAGCTGCACAAGGTCGTTGATACGCTGCTGATCATCCCGAACCAGAACCTGTTCCGGGTCGCGAACGAGAAGACCACCTTCGCCGACGCCTTCGCGATGGCCGACCAGGTGCTCTATTCGGGCGTTGCCTGCATCACCGACCTGATGGTCAAGGAAGGCCTGATCAATCTCGACTTCGCCGACGTCCGCGCCGTCATGCGCGAGATGGGCAAGGCGATGATGGGCACGGGCGAAGCCTCCGGCGACAAGCGCGCGCTGACCGCCGCCGAAGCCGCGATCGCCAACCCGCTGATCGACGATAGCTCGATGAAGGGCGCCAAGGGCCTCCTGATCTCCATCACCGGCGGCAAGGATCTCACCCTGTTCGAGGTCGACGAAGCTGCGACCCGCATCCGCGAGGAAGTCGACCAGGACGCCAACATCATCGTCGGCGCCACCTTCGACGAGGCCCTCGATGGCCTGATCCGCGTCTCGGTCGTCGCCACCGGCATCGAACAGGCCGCGATCGCGCGCAACAGCCAGGCCACCAGCGCTCCCGTGGCGAATCCTGCTCCGCAGGCGCAGCAGGCTCCCGCCGCTCCCGCCGCGGCTGCCGAGAGCCGTCTTGCCGATCTGACCGCGCGGCTGCGCGCTGACAATCAGCGCATGGCCGAGCGCGCCCAGAAGTTCGAAGGACAGACCCCGGCCACAGGAACGGGCCAATTTGCCGCCGCTCCCACGGCTCCGCGTCCGAACGTCGAGCGCGCTGCGCTTGCCGCCATCGCCGCCGCCGTTGCGGACGTTCCGCAGGCTCCCGCGCCGATGCAGACCTATGGCGACGTTACCGTGCGCCCGATCGCGCAGAAGCCCACGCTGTTCCCCGAGCCCGAGCAGGCGCCGATGGCCATGCAAGAGCCGATGACGCCGGAAACCTTCATCCCTCCGCAGGCCGAGCGTGCACCGGTCCGCACACCGCGGATGCCGCGGATCGAGGAACTTCCGATGCCCGCCCAGGCCGAGCTTCGCCAGGCCCGCGGCGAGGTCGAGGAGGAGACCCCGCAAAAGACCCGGCTGTCGCTGCTGCAGCGCCTCGCCAATGTCGGCCTCGGCCGTCGTGACGAGGAGACCGAGGCGCCGATCGCGGCCCGCACCGCCGGTCCCGCGATGCCGCCACTGCCCGATCGCCGCCCCCAGAAGACCGTGGCGCAGCAAATCGCTTCTACCGAGCCGGTGTCTGAGTATGCCCGTCGTCCCGCGCCGCAGGGCCTGGACATGCACGGCCGTCCCGCGCCTGTTGCCCCGGCGCCACAGGGAGATGACCATCTTGATATCCCGGCCTTCCTGCGGCGGCAGGCGACCTGAGGATTGTTACAATAAGGCAGACGAAAAAAGGTCCCGGGGGGAAGCTTGCCGGGACCTTTTCTTTTGCCCCGTGCATATCCGGATTGCGTGGCCAAGCAACTGATTTTAAATCATTAATTACGTATTCGATGGTTCAGTAAAACTACCGAAAACGGTCCCGAACTCCGGTCCAATTTGGTTAAGCCTTGGCGCGAATACGGCGGGTTTGGGGTAACAATCGGTAAAAAAGCGTGAGTTGGCGCTGTTTGGGGCAGTGACTATGGTTTGCCGTGACTTGGGGATACGGATTCGGAACAGCGGTCTAGGCCGCAGTCGGGTTCAGTATAAGTCGCGATGGTCGTAGTGGGGCGGTTCCTGATGAAATTTAGCCGGCAAACAACGCTTCGTGCGCAAGCCAGTGTGGCAGGCGTCGGCGTTCATTCCGGTCTTCCTGTCACGCTCGCGCTTGGACCCGCGCCTGTCGACGCGGGATTTGTTTTTATCCGCACCGGGCTCGAGGGAAGCGACCGCGAAGTTCAGGCCACCGCCGAGCAGGTGATCGCGACGGATTTCGCCACCGTCCTCGGTGATCGCAACGGTCCGCTGGTTTCCACCGCCGAGCATGTCCTTGCTGCGCTGCGGGGAATGGGCGTCGACAACGCCATCATCGAGATCGATGGGCCGGAAGTGCCGATCATGGACGGCAGCGCGGCAGCCTTCGTTGCTGCGATCGACCAGGCCGGCATCGTGACCCAGCCGGCGCAGCGCCGCTTCATCCAGGTTTTGAAGCCGATCTCGGTCAAGATCGGCGACTCCTTCGGTGAGATCAGGCCCTATGCCGACGGGTTCCGCGCCGAGGTCGAGATCGACTTCACCAATCCTGTCATCGGCCAGCAGAGCTATGCCTTCGACCTCAACCCGGAGCGTTTCCGCCGCGAAGTCGGCCGGGCCCGGACTTTCGGTCTGATGTGCGACGTCGCGCGGCTCTGGAGCGCCGGCTACGCGCTCGGTGCCTCATTCGACAACACCGTCGTGTTCGACGAGGAGCGGCTGCTCAACACCGAGGGCCTGCGCTACGCCGACGAATGCGCCCGCCACAAGGTGCTGGACGTGATCGGCGACCTCGCGCTGGCGGGTCTGCCGCTGCTCGGCGCCTACCGCTCGGTACGTGGCGGCCACAAGCTCAACCACGCCGTTCTGACCGCGCTGCTCGCCGACCGCACCGCTTGGCGGGTGGTCGAGGGCGAGGCAGCCCGCCGCACCACGCGTCCGGTGGCCGAAACCGGTCGCGGCATCGTCGGTGGCCGGATCGCCGCGGTCTACGGGCCGGACGTTTCCTGAAGAGAGACGTTTCCTGCAGCGGACGTTTCCTAGACGAGAGACGCGTCCTGAAGAGACCCGTCGCCGCGGGCGTTTGGCGGCGGCTTTCCCCGGGAAACTCCTGGTAACGATGATCGGCTAGGATTGCGGCGCCTCGCCTTAATCCGGGCGGAATGCCTGCCTATCCGGTTGGTTGAAGATCGTTTTTCGGTTACACCGGCGTGGTCGCACGGCAGGCACCACGGCTATATTTCGCGCCCAGGACGGGGTTCATGGGCTGGCGGACACCGCACCACAGGGCGTCAGGGCAATACTCATGTCGGCACAGCGTATGACGCGCGGATATCTTCAAGTCCCGTCTCGAGAAGTCTCGTCTCGAGCCCGTGGGCTGCTTCAGGTTGTCGCCCTCTTCGTGCTCGCGCTGCCGCTGGCCGGCTGCGGCACCGGCGCGCTTTGGGACAAGTTCACCGCCAAGGACGACACCTTCGTCGAGGAGCCCGCCGACAAGATCTACAATGAGGGCCTGTACCTCATGAACGAGAAGAAGGACATGAAGGCGGCGAACAAGAAGTTCGAAGAGGTCGACCGCCAGCATCCTTATTCCGACTGGGCCCGCAAATCATTGCTGATGTCGGCCTACGCGTCCTACCAGGGCGGGGATTATGACAATTGTATCGGCGCGGCCACCCGCTACGTCACGCTGCATCCCGGCAGCCCGGATGCGGCCTACGCGCAATATCTGATCGCCGCCTCGCATTACGACCAGATTCCGGACATCAGCCGCGACCAGACCCGCACCGAGAAGGCGATCGCCTCGCTGGAAGAGGTGGTGCGCAAATATCCGACCTCCGAATATGCGACCTCGGCCAAGGCCAAGATCGAAGGTGCGCGCGACCAGCTCGCCGGCAAGGAAATGAACGTCGGCCGCTATTACGCGCAGAAGCGCGACTACACGGCGGCGATCAACCGGTACAAGGCCGTGGTGACGCAGTACCAGACCACCCGCCATGTCGAGGAGGCGCTGTACCGCCTGACCGAGGCCTATATGGCGATCGGCATCGTTGGCGAGGCCCAGACGGCCGCCGCCGTGCTCGGGCACAATTTTCCTGATAGTCGCTGGTACAAGGACGCCTATAATCTTGTAAAATCAGGCGGTCTCGAACCGAGCGAGAATCAGGGGTCCTGGATTAGCAAGACCTTCAAGAAAATGGGTCTCGGCTAGGAAATAGAATTCCATGCTGGCGCGTCTGTCGATCCGTGACATCGTCCTGATCGAACGGCTCGATATCGAATTCGCACCGGGCCTCGCGGTTTTGACCGGCGAGACCGGTGCGGGCAAATCCATCCTGCTCGATGCCTTTGCGTTGGCGCTCGGCGGCCGCGGCGATGCCGGCCTCGTGCGGCATGGGGCGGAGCAGGGGCAGGTCACTGCCGTATTCGATATCCCAAAAAACCATCCCGCGGCCAAAATCCTCGCGGAGAACGGGCTGGACGATACCGGCGAGATGATTCTCCGCCGGGTCCAGCTCGCCGACGGCCGCACCCGCGCCTTCATCAACGACCAGGCGATCAGCGTGCAGACGCTGAAGGCGGTCGGGGCTGCCCTGGTCGAGATCCACGGCCAGCACGACGAGCGCGCGCTGGTCGATGCCGCCACCCACCGCCGCCTGCTCGACGCCTTCGCCGGTCTCGAAAAGGACGTCTCGGCGGTCGAGGCGCTCTGGGACGCACGCCGCACCGCCAACACCGCGCTGGAGGAGCATCGCGCCGGCATGGAGCGCGCCGCGCGCGAAGCCGATTACCTCCGCCACGCCTCCGACGAATTGAAGCAGCTCGCGCCCAAGGACGGCGAGGAGACCTCGCTGGCCTCCCGTCGGACCACGATGATGCAGGGCGAGAAGATCGCCTCCGACCTGCGCGAGGCGCAGGAGGCGGTCGGCGGCCACCATTCGCCGGTCGCCTCGCTGTCGGCCGCCGTGCGGCGGCTGGAGCGTCGCGGCGTCAACTCGCCGGCGCTGGTCGAACCCGCGGTGAGGGCGATCGACATCGCCATCAACGCGCTGGAGGAAGCCGACCAGCATCTTCAGGCGGCGCTTGCCGCAACCGATTTTGATCCCTCGGAGCTCGAACGCATCGAGGAGCGCCTGTTCGCGTTGCGCGCCGCCTCGCGCAAATATTCGACGCCGGTCGACGGGCTCGCCGCGCTGGCCGCAAGATACGCCGCCGATGTCGTTCTGATCGATGCCGGCGCCTCACGGCTGAAGAAGCTGGAGCAGGCCGCGATCGAGGCCGATGCGCGCTATGCGGCGGCTGCGAAGAAGCTGTCGATGGCGCGGCAGAAATCGGCGGAGAAGCTCAACAAGGCCGTCAATGCCGAGCTCGCGCCGCTCAAGCTCGAGCGCGCAAAGTTCATGACCCAGGTCGAGACCGACGAGGCAGCTCCGGGCCCGCAAGGGTTCGACCGCGTCGAGTTCTGGGTGCAGACCAACCCGGGCACCAAGCCGGGGCCGCTGATGAAGGTCGCCTCCGGCGGCGAGCTGTCGCGTTTCCTGCTGGCGCTGAAGGTCGTGCTGTCCGACCGCGGTTCGGCGCCGACCTTGGTCTTCGACGAGATCGACACCGGTGTCGGCGGCGCGGTCGCGGACGCCATCGGCGGACGGCTGGCGCGGCTCGCCGGCAAGGTCCAGGTGATGGCCGTCACCCACGCCCCGCAGGTCGCCGCCCGTGCCGACCAGCATTTGCTGATCTCAAAGGACGCACTGGACAAGGGCAAGCGCGTTGCGACCCGCGTCAATGCGCTTGCCGCCGACCACCGCCGCGAGGAGATCGCGCGGATGCTCGCCGGTGCCGAGATCACCGCCGAGGCGAGGGCTGCCGCGGACCGTCTGCTCAAGGCGGCGACGGCTTGATTTCGTGTCCCGGACGCGCGCAACCGCAGGGCCCTAAACGTTGAGTCCGGGGTACGAAACTGTAACCGCCTTTACCCTCCTGCCCGCTCCATCGTATCCAAGCACCATGGCCAGAGCAGCAAAATCGAAACCAACACCGCTTCGCGAAGTCGCCGACCTCACCAAGGCGCAGGCCAAGGTCGAGCACATGCGGCTCGCGCTCGAGATCGAGGGGCATAACGAACGCTACTACCAGGACGACGCGCCCACCGTCACCGACGCCGAGTATGACGCGCTACGCCAGCGCTTCAACGCGATCGAGAAGCGCTTTCCGGAATTCGTCAGCGCGGACTCTCCGTCGCAGAAAGTCGGTGCTGCACCATCAGGCCGCTTCAAGAAGGTGCGGCATGCCGTCCCCATGTTGTCGCTCGACAACGCCTTTGCGGAAGAGGATCTGCGCGACTTCGTCGGCCGCATCGTGCGCTTCCTGAAGCTCGACGACGACAAGATCGATTTTTCCGCCGAGCCGAAGATCGACGGCCTCTCGATGTCGCTGCGCTACGAGGGCGGTGAACTCGTCACCGCGGCGACTCGCGGCGACGGCGCGGTCGGCGAGGACGTCACCGCCAACATCCGCACGCTCGAAGACGTGCCGAAGAGGCTGAAGGGCCGCAACGTCCCCGACATCTGCGAGGTGCGCGGCGAGGTCTACATGACCAAGAAGGCGTTTCTGGCGCTCAACGAGCGGCAGAAGGCGGAAGGCAGCACCATCTTCGCCAATCCACGCAACTCGGCCGCGGGCTCGCTCCGGCAGAAGGATCCGACCATCACCGCCTCGCGCCCCCTCGGCTTCTTCGCCTATGCCTGGGGCGAGATGAGCGCGATGCCAGAGGGCACGCAGAGCGGCATGATCGGCTGGTTCGAGCGCTGCGGCTTCAGGACTAACCCGCTGACCAAGCTCTGTCACTCCGTCGAGGAACTGCTGGCGTTTCATCGTGCGATCGAGGAACAGCGCGCAAAACTCGACTACGACATCGACGGCGTCGTCTACAAGGTTGACCGCATCGATTGGCAGGAACGGCTCGGCTTCGTCTCGCGCACGCCGCGCTGGGGCATCGCGCACAAATTCCCGGCCGAGCGCGCCACGACGGTGCTGCGCGACATCGAGATCCAGGTCGGCCGCACCGGCTCGTTCACGCCGGTGGGCAAGCTCGAACCGGTCGGCGTCGGCGGCGTGATCGTGCAGAACGTCACGCTGCACAACGAGGACTACATCAAGGGCATCGGCAACAAGGGCGAAGTGCTGCGCGAGGGCCGCGACATCAGGATCGGCGACACCGTCGTGATCCAGCGCGCCGGCGACGTCATCCCGCAGGTGGTCGACGTCGTCCTCGACAAGCGGCCGAAGGCTGCCAGGGAATTCCAGTTTCCGAAGAAGTGCCCGTGCCCGTTGCACACCGATGTCACGCGCGAGGAGACGGCGGCGGGCGAAGAGGGCTCACGCGCTCGCTGCACCGGCGAGTTCGCCTGCCCCTATCAGAAGATCGAGCATCTGAAGCTGTTCGTGTCGCGGCGCGCCTTCGACATCGACGGTCTTGGCGAGAAGCAGCTCCAGTACTTCTTCGACGAAGGTTTTGTGAAGGAGCCAGCCGACATCTTCACGCTGGAAAAGCGCAACGCAAAGCTCAAGCTGGAGGACATCGAGGGTTACGGCGCAACCTCGGTGCGCAATCTGTTCGGCGCGATCGAGAGCCGTCGCAAGATCGCGCTGGAGCGTTTTATCTACGCGCTCGGCATGCGCCATATCGGCGAGACCACGGCGCTGGCGCTGGCCCGCGGCTACGGCTCCTGGGACGGCTTCCACGATGCCAGCCTGAAGGTCGCCAAGGGCGACGAGGAGGCGATGGCCGAGATGGACGCGCTCGACCAGATCGGCGAGACCGTGATCAAGAGCATCGCCGATTATTTCGGCGAGAGCCACAATCGCGGCATCGTCGAGCGGCTCACCAGGGAGGTCGAGATCATCGACGCGGAGAAGCCGAAGAGCAACTCCGCCGTCGCCGGCAAGACCGTGGTGTTCACGGGCTCGCTGGAGAAGATGACGCGCGACGAGGCCAAGGCCACCGCTGAGCGGTTAGGCGCAAAAGTGTCCGGCTCGGTGTCCAAGAAAACCGATCTCGTCGTCGCAGGCCCCGGCGCAGGTTCGAAGCTCGCGGAGGCCAACAAGCATGGCGTCAAGGTGCTGACCGAGGACGAGTGGCTGCAGCTGATCGGGGAGTGACTCTTCCCTTCTCCCCTTGTGGGAGAAGGTGGCGCGTAGCGCCGGATGAGGGGTTCTATTCTCGAGTTCAAGCTTTGAGAGGGGACCCGCGCGGAGAGAGACCCCTCATCCGGCGCGCTACGCGCGCCACCTTCTCCCACAAGGGGAGAAGGAAGAAGGCCTCACCGCGCCCGATCACATCATCCCGCTCTCTTCCTCTTCCGCCTGCTCGATCAGCGTCTCGCTCATCATGACCTCGCGGCGGGGGACGACGAAGATCATCGTGCAGGCGCAGAGCAGGGAGATCGCCAGTACCGCGGCGGTGAGCGGCAGCGTGGTCGCGGAATGGCCGCCGAGATAGGCGCCGAATTGCGACATCAGCGCGCCGATGCCTTGCTGGAGAAAGCCCATCGCACCTGATGCGGTGCCGGCGGCCTCGGGACGGATGCTGATCGCGCCGGCGGCCGAGTTCGCCATCACGAAGGCATTGCCGACCATCACGATCATCTGCGTGCCGAACAGCCAGGCGGGCGCCTCGTTCCAGCCGGTGAAGCTCCAGAGCAGGTTCAACAGGCTGCCGCAAAGCTGAAGCGCGAGGCCGAACCAGATCAACTTCTCCAGCGAGTGCCTGGGCGCGAAGCGCACGCAGAGCAGATTGCCGACGAGATAGGCAAAACCCGTCGTCGCGAACCACGCGCCGTATTCGGCGCTGGTCCTGCCCATCTGCGTCACCACGATATAGGGGCCGCCGCCGGCGAAGGTGAAGATGATCTGCGAGGCCAGCACCTGGCACATCACGTAGCCGACGAAGGCGCGGTTGCGGATCAGGATGCCGACATCGCCGCGAAAGCCGCTGCCGGCGGCGCGATCTCGGCGCGTCTCGGGCAGCGCGAATGCGATGCCGACGGCGACAATGATCGCGGCGACGGTGATGGCGTAGAAGATCGCGCGCCAGCCGAACGCTGTCTCGATCAGGCCGCCGCTGAGCGGAGAGACCATCTGCCCGATCATCAGCGCCGCGACCACGAGGCTGATCATCGAGGCGACGCGGTCGCGCTCGTAGATGTCGCGGATGATGGCGCGGCTCACCACCATGCCCGCGGCGCCGCCCAACGCCTGGAAAAAGCGCGCGGCGATCAGCTGCGGCAGGGTTTCCGCGAAGATGCAGGCGGCGCTGGCGACCACCATCAGCGCCAGTCCTCCGAGCAGCACCGGTCGCCGCCCGAAACGGTCCGACAGCGGGCCCATGATGAGTTGCGACAGCGCGATGCCGACCATGTACAGCGACACCGTCATCTGCGCGACCGAGATGTCGCTGCCAAAGGTCGTCGCCAGCACCGGCAGCGCCGGAACCAGCATGTAAAGCGAGATCGGCGCGATGCCGGTCATGACGACGAGCAGCAGCAACACCACGCGCGAGGTCGCGAGGTTCTTCGCCGTGTCCGGCGGCTTGCTGATCATGCCGTGCATGCGTGTCCGTCTCGTAGAAATTCGAATCGGACTGTAGCGCGCTCGCGCAAGACGCATATCGGCGTTTCGGAATGCGGCTATACGGATTCCGGGACGGTTATGATGAGGGCGCCATAGCGCCGCTTGGGCGCGTTGCTCGCGTCAAAAAGTCGGTGTCATCGCCGGCTTGACCGGGCGATCCAGTACGCCGCGGCTTCTTCGCATGCGTTTCCTGTCTCTGGAATGCTGGATTCCCCGCCTGCCGCCTTCGCTAAAGCTTCGGCGCCCCTAGACCTCACCCCGGCGAAGCCTTGGCGTAGCCGGGTCGCGGGGCATGACAGCTGTGGTGGAGAAGCAGCCTTGCGCAAAGCGCGTGGAGCCATGCGGCTTTGCGACGACGCGCTTACGCCTTCAACTCCGCCGTGGCCTGGTCCAGCCAGGCCTTGGTCGTCTCGTCCAGCGCCGGCCGCACCTCGGCCCTGACGCCCGCGTGGTAGGCGTTGAGCCAGTCGAGCTCGTCCTTGCTGAGCATGCCGACATCGATCAGCCGGCGGTCGATCGGCGCCAGGGTCAGCGTCTCGAACGCGTTCATCGATTTTTCCGCGCCCTTGATATCGGCTTCGACCACCAGTTCGAGGTTCTCGATGCGGATGCCGAAACCGTCTGTCTTGTAGTAGCCGGGCTCGTTGGACAGGATCATGCCGCGCTTCAGCGGCGTAGTGCCGAGCTTCGAGATTCGCGCCGGCCCCTCATGCACGCTCAGATAGCTGCCGACGCCGTGGCCGGTGCCATGCTCGAAATCGACGCCGGCGGCCCAGAGATATTGCCGTGCGAGTGTGTCGAGCTGCGCGCCGGTGGCGCCGTCGGGAAAGATCGCCCGCGCAATCGCGATGTGGCCGCGCAGCACACGCGTGAAGCGGTCGCGCATCTCGTCGGTCGGCTCGCCCACGGCCATGGTGCGGGTGACGTCGGTGGTGCCGTCTTCGTATTGTGCACCTGAATCGATCAGCAGCAGATCGCCGGGGACGATCCGCCGGTTGCTCTTGCGGGTGACGCGGTAGTGCACGATCGCGCCATTCGGGCCGGTGCCCGATATGGTCGGGAACGACACATCTTTGAGCGCGCCGGTGTCGCGGCGGAATGTCTCCAGCGCCTCGACCGCGTCGATCTCGGTGAGCTTGCCGCTTGCCGCCTCGCGGTCGATAAAGGCGAGGAAGCGTGCCAGCGCCACGGCGTCGCGCCGGTGCGCCGATTGCGTGCCCTTGATCTCGGTCGTGTTCTTGACCGCCTTGAGCAGCGCGATCGGATCGCTGCCGCGCACCGGCTTGCCGCCGGCGCCCGTGATCAGCCGGCTGAGGGCGTCGGCCGCGGTCGCATTGTCGAGCGCGATCGATCCGCCGCTCTTGGCGAGCGCCATCAGCGTCGGCGCCATCGCATCGGGCTCGCGCACGTCGGCGGACTGCTCGAGATGGTCGCGGGTCAGATTTGAGAGCTTGCGGTGATCGATGAAGATGGTGGGACGGCCGTCCTTCGGCACCAGCGCATAGGACAGCGGCAGCGGCGTATGCGCGACGTCGGCGCCGCGGATGTTGAAGGTCCAGGCCACGGCATGGCTGTCGGACAGCACCAACGCATCGACGCCGAGCTTGCCGATCTCGCTCCTGATCTGCGTCAGCTTCTCGGCTTCAGTCACGCCGGCATGTTGCATTCCGTGCACCGTGACCGGCGCAATCGGCGGCTGTGGCCGGTCTTGCCAGATCGCATCGACCGGATTGCTGTCGACGGCGACCAGTTCGGCACCGGCCTTGGTGCAGGCGGCGGCCAAACGCTCGGCTGCTGCAAAAGTGTGCAGCCACGGATCAAATCCTAGGCGGTCGCCGGCCTTCAGGTGTGCCGACATCCAGCTTTCCGGCGGGGGATCGATCAGAGATTCCACGGCCCAGGCCCTTGAATCGACCTGCTTGGCCGCCTGGATCGTGTAGCGGCCGTCGACGAAGACCGCGGCCTCGTGCGTCAGCACCACCGCCAGTCCCGCCGAGCCCGTAAAACCGGTCAGCCAGGCGAGACGTTCTTCGGACGGCGGCACGTACTCATTCTGCTGCTGATCGGCGCGTGGAATCACGAAACCGGTCAGCTTGCGGCGGGCGAGTTCTTCACGGAGCGCGGCCAGCCGGGCTGTCAATGCGACGCCGGCCTCGGGCTCCTCGAATGTCTGGAAATGCGCTTCGAACATGGTGGATCACTTTAGGATCATGCGGATCAGTCCGCAATGTAGACGCATTTGAGGTCGCATCTGGCATGGACTGTGCTTGAACAAGTTCCATTCGAATTGAGTGGAGTACAGGATGCGGCAGTTGCGCTTCGTCCAGATGACAGGGAAATTCGAGCAAGTTGTTCATCTCAACGACGAGGGGACACTCGATGCCAGCGTTCACGTTTGAAAAGATTACGCCGCCGGTGCGCCGCGCCCCGGCTGCGGCAACACCGAAGAAACCGCGCGGCCTGATCAGCCAGATGATCGACCGTTTCGCCGAACGCCGCGCGAGGCGCGCCTCGCAGGCCGAGCGCGCGATGCGCCGGGACGAAGAGACGGCAAAGTAGCGGCATCTACGGCAGCAGCCGTACTCACCCCATCTTCCGCAGCAACAGGCTGCTCCATCCCTGGATTCGCATGTGCTTCAGAGGCACGAGGCCGCGCGCGCGGTAGGCGGCGATCACGGCGGGGACCTGGGGCGTCAACAGGCCGGAGAGGATGACGCGCCCGCCAGGGGCGAGGTGGCGCGTCATCGGGCCCGCCAATTGCCGTAACGGATTGGCAAGGATGTTGGCCAGCACCAGGTCGAACGGGCCGCGTCTGCCGAAATCAGCCGCCGCGAAGCCGATGGCGCGGATCACTCGCACATGGTGACCGACCTCGTTCAACACGGCGTTCTCGGCTGCCACCTTGACCGAGGCCGGGTCGATGTCGGAGGCCAGCACCGCGCGATGCAGCGCTTTCGCCGCCGCTATCCCGAGCACGCCGGTCCCGGTACCGAGGTCGAGCACGCGGTCCGGCCGGGTGCGTTTCAGGACATGGTCAAGCAGGAGTAAACAGCCGCGTGTGGTGCCGTGATGGCCAGTGCCGAAGGCGAGAGCCGCCTCGATCTCGATGGCGAGCTTGTTCGGGGCCACGCGGTCGCGGTCATGGCTGCCGTGGACGACGAAGCGCCCGGCCGGCACCGGGACGAGATCTTCCAGGCTCGACTTGACCCAGTCCCTGGCTTCGACGGTGTCGAAGGCCAGCGTGTCCGCGATCTCATTTCCTGCTGATGTTGCAACGAGTTCGCGCAGCCACGCCCGGTCCGGCGCGTGGGCGAAATGCAGCGCGACGTCCCACTGTCCGTTCGGCTGCTCGAAGGCGGCGACCGCCGCATCATCCTCGAAGAACATTTCGGTGAGGACGTCGACAATGCGCCTTGCGGCGATCTCGCTGCCGATCGAAAAATTGGCGCGATGGGTGGGGGCAGGCTGCATCTCAGGGTTCCGTCCGGTTCAATTTTTGGAACTTTTGTTCCCGATTTTTCTAATAACTTGCATTTATGAGGTTAACCCGACCGCAGGTTGTGCCACGTAGATTTGCGGGTGTTGGGCAACCCACACAGCTTGAAATGGAAAAGGAGGCGAGACTTGAAGCGCATGATTTTGAAATTCTGGACCGACGATTCAGGTGCAACCGCAATCGAGTACGGCCTGATCGCAGCCGGCATCGCGCTGGCGATCATCACCGTCGTGAACGGACTGGGCACCACCATGAACGACAAGTTCACTTCGATTAGCAGCTCCTTAAAGTAATTTCCGCCTCCCATTCCCGGCGGGGCAATTCTCCATACGACTGCTTTCGAGCCGCGCCCGCCGGGGGAATTGCCCCCTGGCGGGCGAAGTCGTTTTGGGGAGAGGTTTTCACAGAATGCCCACAGGCTACCCGCTGGTTTGTCCGGACTTTGTCCACGGATTATCCCGCCGCTCATTCCCGGATTTTCCACCGATTTGTAGCAGGCTTTGAAGGGGCATAACCCACCGCCCTTTCACAGCTTTGCCAACAGTCTGTCCACAGCCCATCCACAGGCTTATCCACGGCTTCCGAACAACGACCGGTGATCCCTCAGGATTGCCTGGGCGGCGTTGTGGCCAGGCGCGCCGGTGACGCCGCCGCCGGGGTGGGCGCCGGAGCCGCAATGATAGAGGCCCTTCACGGGCCCGCGATAATCGGCGTGGCCCAGCATCGGCCGCGCCGAAAACAGCTGGTTCAGCGTCAGCGCGCCGTGGAAGATGTCGCCGCCGAGCAGGCCGAACTGCCGTTCGAGGTCGAGCGGTGACAGGATCTGGCGGCCGAGCACGCTTGTCGCAAAACCCGGCGCGTATTTGTCCACCGTCGCGATCATGAGGTCGGCAACCTCGTCGCGATGGTCGTCCCACGACTTCCCATCGGGAAGCTCCGGCGCGACGTGCTGGCAGAACAGGCTTGCGACGTGGTGTCCTGCGGGCGCGAGCGTGTCGTCGAGCGTCGAGGGGATCAGCATTTCCACGACCGGCTCCCGGCTCCAGCCGTGCGCGCGGGCATCGAAAAAGGCGCGGTCCATGTAGCCGAGATCAGGGGCCAGGATAATGCCGGAGGTGAGATGATCGCCGTCGCCCGGCAGCGCCGTGAAGGAGGGCAGGCGGTCCAGCGCCACGTTCATGCGGAAGGTGCCGGAGCCGTTCTTCCAGTGCCGGATGCGGGCGAGGAAGTCTTGGGGAAGCGCATCGGCGGCGACCAGCCGCGTGTAGAGCAGTTTCGGATTGACGTTGGCTGCGACATATTTCGCGCGGATGGTCGTACCGTTCTCCAGCGCCACGCCGACCGCGCGATCGCGCTCGACGATGACCTCGCGCACGCCTGCATCGGTGTCGATCACAACGCCGCGGTCGCGTGCGGCGCGCGCCATGGCCTGCGTGATCGCACCCATGCCGCCGATGGCGTGACCCCAGACGCCCTTCTTGCCGTTCACCTCGCCGAAGGCGTGATGCAGCATCACATAGGCCGAGCCCGCGGCGTAGGGGCTGGCATAATTGCCGACGATGGCATCGAAGCCGAACAGCGCCTTGACCAGATCATGCTCGAAACGTTCGTCCAGCATCTCGCCGGCCGAGCGGGTGAAGAGATCGAGCAGGCTGCGGCTCTGCTCCAGCGACAGCCCGCGCAGGATGTTGGCGCTCTGGAATGCGTTCACGGCTTCGCGGATCGAGGCCGTGCCGAAACCATCGAGCAGGTTTGGCGGCGCGCGCAGCACGAATTGCCGAAGCACGTCGGCGATATCTTCCAGTTCGCGCGAAAACCCGTCGAGTGCATTTGCGTCATGCGGGCTCAGCCGGGCGACGGACGCCTGCGTCCGCCCCTCGCCGGTGAGAAGATAGCTGCCGTCGGGGGCGGGCAGAAAATTCTGCGCGCGCCGTTCGACGATGCGCAGGCCCTGTTCGGCCAGCTTCAAGTCACGGATCACCAGCGGATTGAGCAGGCTCACGGTGTAGGCCGCGACCGAATTGCGGAAGCCGGGATGAAATTCCTCCGTGACCGCGGCCCCGCCGACCACCTTGCGGCGCTCGACCACGCGCACGCGCAAGCCGGCCATCGCGAGATAGGCCGCGCAGGTGAGGCCGTTATGGCCAGCGCCGATGATGATGACGTCGGTTTCGATCATGAAGGGGTCAGCTGTTCCACGCCCATTCCGGGATGGTCTGAACGACCGGGCTCGGGACATCTGTATATCAAGCATTCCCCGCTGCAACATCACGAGACCCTTTATTGCCCGTTCAGGCGCCTTGTGCTCCATTGCGCGCGCCCGGCGCCCGCCGGGGCTGGAGCTTCCATGGATTCGATCGTGCAACCCGCCGCCACGGAGCAGCCGTCCTCGTCACGCAACCGGCTGCTGCTGACGGTCTACACCGCCGCGATCTTCGTCAGCGCGCTGTTGCTGTTCTCGGTGCAGCCGCTGTTCACGAAAATGGTCCTGCCGCGGCTCGGCGGCTCGCCGGCGGTGTGGTCGGTGGCGATGGTGTTCTTCCAGTCGCTGCTGCTGGCGGGCTACGCCTATGCGCATTTGTTGATGCAGGTGAGGAACCGCATCGTTCCGGTGGTGGTGCATCTCCTGCTGCTGATCACGGCGTTCGTCACGTTGCCGCTCGGCATCGCCTCGGCCTATGGCGATCCGCCCGCTTCGGGCTACGCGATCTGGCTGCTCGGTCTGTTCGTGATCTCGATCGGGCTGCCGTTCTTCGCGCTTGCCGCCAACAATCCGTTGCTGCAGGCCTGGTTCGTCCGCACCGGGCATCCTGCCGGACACGATCCCTATTTCCTCTATGCGTCCTCCAACATCGGCAGCTTCCTCGCCCTGCTGTCCTATCCGTTCCTGCTGGAGCCGATGTTCACGCTGCACACGCAGAACCGGCTCTGGACCGGCGGTTACGGCATTCTGATCGTCCTGATCGCCGCCTGCGGCGTGCTGCTGTTGCGCTCGCCGAAACTGGCCATGGTCGATGCGCGAACCGAGGATTTGAATGCGCCGGCGCCCGGTCTCATGACGCGGCTGCGCTGGATATTCCTCGCCGGAGTGCCGTCCGGCCTGCTCATCGCCGTCACCGCGCACATCTCGACCGATGTTGCGGCAGCGCCGCTGCTGTGGGTGCTGCCGCTGTCGCTGTATCTCCTGACCTGGGTGGTGGTGTTCCAGTCGCGGCCGTTACTGCCGCACAAATGGATGCTGATGCTCCAGCCGGTCGCGATCGCGGGCGTCGTCTTCCTGCTGGCGTTCGGCGGCGAACAGAACCTGCTGCTGACGCTCGGCGGTCATCAATTGTGCTTCTTCGTCATCGCGATGGCCTGCCACGGCGAATTGGCGCGAACCCGGCCGGCCGCCAAATATCTCACCGGATTCTATGTCGCGCTATCGTTCGGCGGCATGGTCGGCGGCCTGTTCGCAGGGCTCCTTGCGCCGTTCACATTCTCCTGGATCGCCGAATATCCGATCCTGGTTGCGCTTGCCGCGCTGTGCCGGCCGCCCGCGAACGAGCGGCTGGCGGGCATCGTCAAATGGTACTGGCTGGCGCTTGCCGCGCTCGCCGTCGTGCTCGTTGTGCCGTCCACCACGACGGGCGGGCTATCGACCTGGTTCGAGGATCACCGGGTCTGGATGGCCGGCGGCGTCGGCGTGCTCGCCGCGCTGCTGGCGCTGGCGGTCAACGCCGGCCGCTGGAAGATATTCGCCACCGTCGCGCTCGCGCTGGCGTTGATCCGGGTTTATCCGGCGGACGAAGGCCGCGTCACCACGGTGCGCAGCTTCTTCGGCGTGCACAAGATCGTGGTGACGCCCGGCGGCTATTTCCACGTGCTGATGCACGGCACCACGATTCACGGCGCCGAGCGCTTCCTCAACAATGACGGCACGCCGGTCACCGGCCGGCCGGAGCCGATCACCTACTATCACAAGGACGGCGGCATCGGTCAGGCCGTGACCGCGATGCGCGAGCGCAAGGGCGCGCCGCTGAAGGTCGCGGCGATCGGCGTCGGATCGGGCACGCTCGCCTGCGCCGCCGAGCCCGGCGAGAGCTGGACATTCTTCGAGATCGATCAGTCCATGGTCGACGCGGCAAGCGATCCGAAGAATTTCCGCTACATCTCGAGCTGCATGCCGGGCCTGAAGCCGGTGATCGGCGATGCCCGCCTCACCTTCGCGAAGGAGCCGGACGGTGCCTATGATCTCATCATCGTCGATGCCTATTCGTCGGATGCGATCCCGATCCATCTTGCGACCGAAGAGGCGATGAAGATCTACAAGGACAAGCTCGCTCCGCACGGCGCCGTGGTGATGCACGTCTCCAACCGCCACCTCGATCTCGAGACGGTCGTGGTCGGTATCGCCGATGCCAACGATCTCAAGAGCTGGGTCTACAACGAGGATTCCGGGCGCGATGGTGACTACATCTTCTCGACCGACGTCGTCATCTCCGCCCGCGAGGATGCCGACGTCGGCAGGCTCGCATCGTCGAAAACATGGGAGCAGACCGAAGCCGACGACCGGGTGCGGGTCTGGACCGACGATTACTCCAACATTTTGGGCGCGCTGTACCGGCGCTTGCGGGACGGGGAGTAGGGCCCGCTTCTACGGCTCCACCGGCGTCCCCGCGGGCAACGCGATTGCCTTCTCGCCAGCGACCTGCCGCAACAAATCGGGCCTGTCGGAGATGATCCCGTCGACGCCGATCTCGATCATGCGCGCCATGTCTTCGGGTTTGTTGACCGTCCAGACCACGACATGCAGCCCGAGCGCATGGGCCTCGGCGATCAGTGCCGCGGTCACATCGCCGAAATAGGGTGACCAGACCGCGCCGCCCGCCGCCTTGATGGTCCGCGGCAGCGACCCGCCGTGATCGGCCGGGCTGAAGCCCGCCGTCCAATTGGTCGCCTTGTCCAGCGCCACCGTCTGGCCCGAGCCGCGCTGGAGCGTCAGGTACACCGTCGGCATCTTTGGTGCCCGCTGCTGGACGAGCAGCAGGGTCCGCCAGTCGAACGACTGGATCATGACGCGGTCGGAGAATTTCTCGGCTTCGATCACGCCGAGCAGTTTGGTGACGAAAGATTGCGGATCGAGCGTCTCGTCCGGATGGTTCGGATCGATCTTGGTCTCGATGTTGAAGCGCACGCGCGTATTGCCGGATTTGCGCACCAGCGCGAACAGCTCGCTCAAGGTCGGAATACGGGTCCCGGGCATGGCGCGCTGGTCGGGGAATTGCTTCGCGTAAGGGCTGTCTGGCCGGATCTGGCCGACGTCATAGGTCCTGACGTCGGCGAGCCGCAGTTTCACGAAGGGCGTGCCGGGAGGCGTGACGTAGGCGCCGCTCGCATCCCGCGTGATATCAGGATTGAGCCCGCGCTCATGCGAGACGACGACTTCGCCGTCGGCGGTGATGCCGACATCGAGCTCCAGCGTGTCCACGCCGATCGACAGCGCGTTGGCGAAGGCCGGAAGCGTGTTTTCCGGCAGCAGTGCCCGCCCGCCGCGATGGGCCTCGAGGTCGAAAGCCGAATCAAATGCCGAATCGAATCCCATGGCCGGTCCCGCAATGAGAAGTGACAGTACGGTCAAGATCGTCGCAGCACGTGACGGCATGGTGGCTCATGGGGCAAGGGGAAAGGGGCGATATTTCAACGCGTTTGGCGCGTCCGTCCTATTGTATAGGCTTTCCTGGCTGTTGAAACCTTGGGCGGTGGCTTGGGTTGCGCCCGCCGCGGGGGTATGTACTCATAGTCGGTGCCCTGGAATCCCGCCCGTGCAGCAGCAACGCGATCATCGAATTATCCGCAGCCGGCATTTTCGCCGGATGCAGCGCCGGCATTTCATGATCTTCGACGTTTTGCCCTTCGTCGGCACGCTGCTGGCGCTGGTCCTTCTGTTCTACCGCCCGATCGGCGCGATGGAGCTTGGCCTGTCCGTCGGCTTCTGGCTGGTCACCGGCCTCGGCCTTACCGTCGGCTATCACCGGCTCTTCACCCACCGCGCCTTCGCGACCTCCACGGCGATGAGTGCGATCCTGGTCGTGATGGGATCGATGGCCGGCCGCGGCCCCATGCTGTCCTGGGCGGCAATGCACCGCCGGCACCACGAATTGTCCGATCACGACGGCGATCTGCATTCGCCGCGGCTGCACGGCGAGGGCGCATTCGGCCGCCTGCGCGGCTTCCTGCACGCGCATTTGACCTGGATGATCGCGCACGATTATCCCAATGTTGCGCACTATGTCCCGGACCTGATGGCGGATCGCAGGCTGGTTGCCGTCAACAGCTACTATTACAGTTGGGTCGGTCTCGGCCTGGTGCTGCCGGCCGCGATCGGCGGCCTCGCCACCATGAGCCCGTGGGGCGCACTGACCGGCTTGCTCTGGGGCGGCGTGGTGCGCATGTTCGTGGTCGAGCAGACCATGTCGGCCATCAACTCCGTCATGCACAGCTTTGGCGCGCAGCCGTTCGTCACCCGCGACGACAACAGCCGCAATCTCGGCGTGGTGGCCTGGCTTGCCTGGGGCGAGGGCTGGCACAACAACCACCACGCCTTTCCCTATTCCGCGGCCTTCGGCTTGCGCTGGTTCGAGTTCGATCCGGGCTTTGTCTTCATCCGGGCGCTGGAAGCGCTGGGACTGGCCTGGGACGTCAAGGTGCCGAGCGAGGAGAAGATTGCGCGACGCATGCTGCGGCAGCCGGGTGACGCTGCGCCCGACCTCGAAACGGGCTGAGCATCATCCGCCGGCTCACGCCGGCGATGGCGCGGCTGTGAACCGATGCTGTTCAACGACTATCCCTTTCTCCTGGTCTTCCTGCCCGCGGCGCTGCTGATCTATCGCTTGGCCGATCCCTATCCGGGCTTGCGTATCGGCGTGCAGGTCGCGCTGTCGCTCGCCTTCTATGCCTGGGGCAGCCCGTCCTTCATCCTGCTCCTGATCGGCTCGATCGCGATCAACTGGCTCGCCTCGGTTGCCTATGGGCGCGTGAAATGGCCGGCGCTGCTGACGCTGGTGATCGGGCTCGATCTCGCGGTGCTGGCCCTGTTCAAATACGCCAACTTCGTTCTCGCTAATCTGGGTCTCGTGCTCGGTACGACGCTGCCGGTGCTCGACGTCGGGCTGCCGCTCGGCATCTCCTTCTTCACCTTCCATCACATCATGTATCTGGTCGACCTGAAGCGCGGCAGGGCGCCGCTCTATGCGTTCGACCGCTATGCGCTCTACATCGCCTTCTTCCCGCAGGCGATCGCCGGCCCCCTGGCGCGCTGGTCGGAGGTGATGCATCAGTTCGGCAGGCAGGTCTACGTTCCGGGCTGGCAGCGTCAGTTCTGCATCGCCACCTGCTTCATCGCGATCGGCCTGTTCGAGAAAATCGTGATCGCCGACGGCCTCGCGCATCTGCTCGATCCCATCTACGCGCAGGCCGCGAACGGGCCGCTCGCGGGCGGTGACGCCTGGCTCGCCTTCTGCTTCTCCTTCCAGATCCTGTTCGATTTCTCCGGCTATTCCGACGTCGCGATCGGCCTCGGCCTGCTGTTCGGCGTGCAGCTGCCGTACAATTTCGATGCGCCGCTGCGCTCGACCAACATCCAGGATTTCTGGCAGCGCTGGCACATCACCCTGATGCTGTTCCTGCGCGATTACGTGTTTTATCCGCTGGTCAATCTGCGCCTGCTGCCGCGGCGCTGGCTGCCGGTGCAGTTTTTCGGCGCGATGATGATCACGATGGCGCTGTGTGGCCTCTGGCACGGCGCGAGCTGGACCTTCGTGCTGTGGGGCGTGCTGCACGGGCTTGCGCTGGTCGCCTGCACGCTGTGGCGTCGCTATGGCCCGGAGTTCCCGTCATGGCTCGGCTGGGCGCTTACCGTGCTGTTCGTGCTCGCGACCGGCGTGATCTTTCGTGCAGGATCGGTGGAGGCGGCCTGGCATGTCTTCGCCGGACTGGCTTCGCGGCTCCCGCTCGAGCGCGGAAAGCATTTGTGGCCGCTAATCGCAGCGCCGCTGTTCGCCTTCCTGCTGCCGGCGAGCCAGGACATCGTGGCGGTGCTCACGCGCCGTCCCAATCCGTGGCTCGCGGGTCTGCTCGGTCTTGGGCTATTCGCATTGCTGCTTCACATGGGTGGTCGGGATCTCCATGAGTTCGTCTACTTCAAGTTCTGAGACCGATCCCGGCTGGGGCCGGAGCTTGCTGGCGTGTCTGGGCACGCTGATCGGGGCTGCGCTGCTGGTGCTCGCACTGATGGTGGCGGTCGATCCCTATGACAGCGGCAAGCTCGGCCTGCTTGGCATCGACGGCGTCGATAATCGTCTGACCAAAATCACGGCCGCGAGCCGCGCGCGGGATCCGGATTTCAATGCCGCGATCCTGGGTAATTCGACGGCGCAGATGATCGAGCCGGCGGAATTGTCGCGCGCAACCGGCCTGCGATTCGTGCAGCTCTACATGACCGGTGCGTTCCCCCGCCAGGAACTCGCGGTGCTGGACTTCTTCCTGCGGAATCACCGGGAGGTCGGCGCACTGGTGATCGTGACTGACCCTGGCTGGTGCACGCATGCACGGGCGAAGGAGGAGGGCGGCGTCCCATTCCCCGACTGGTTCTATGACAGAACCGTCGTCACTTACGCTGCACGCCTGATCTCCTGGCAGGCCATCGAGCACGCCTTTCAACGCATCAGCATCGGCCTTGGCCGGCGACCAAGGATGAACCCCGACGGCTTTGTCAGCTACGAGGACATCTGGCCGCCGGGCCAATTCAAAGAAGTCGGCTGGCCCAGGGATCCGGCGCCGGCCTCGTCTGCCGAGATGCGGGCGACATTTCCCGAGATCGCTGCGCTGGCAGATATCGTCAGGGCATTGCCGGCCGATGTGCCCGTCGTCATCATCGTGCCGCCGACCTTGGCGACCACCGTGCCGAAGCCCGGTACGGAAGCCGCCTTGGAGCGCAGCGCCTGCGATGCCGCGCTGAAGAAAGTGGTCGCGGGCCGACCGCGCAGCAATTTCATCAGCTATCGCGTCGACAACGATCTCACGCGCGACCGCGCCAATTTTGCCGACTTCATCCATTATCGCCCAATTCTCGCGCGCAAGATCGAGCAGGGGATCGATGCGAGCCTGCGCGATGGGGAGAGCGCGAAGATCGATTTCTGAATCGTCTCAGCCGAGCTGTTCGAACCCGCCATCGAGCCAGAGCTTGCGTGCCAGCTTGCGCTGGATCTTGCCGCTGGTGGTCTTCGGCAGCGTGCCGGGCCGGATCAGCGCGATGTGACGCGCGGAGAGTTCGTGGTTGTCGGCGACGGCCTCGCGAATTCGGCCCTTGATCGCTTCGGTGTCGATCGAGTGGCGCGCGGTGCGCTCGATTTCCTGGACGATGACGAGCATTTCTTCGCCGGTCTCGTCCGGCACCGAGAACGCCGCGCCGCAGTTTTCGCGCAAAGCTCCATTGAGCGATTGCACCGTGCGCTCCACGTCCTGCGGATAATGGTTGATGCCACGGATGATGATGAGGTCCTTGATCCGTCCCGTGACGAACAATTCGCCTGTGACGTCGATGAAGCCGAGGTCGCCGGTGCGCAGCCACGCTCCGTCTTCGCCGGCAATCTGCGCATTGAGCCCCTCGCGCGTCGCCTCGTCGTTGCGCCAATAGGCGCGGGCAATATTGGCCCCACCATATCTCACCGACGCGGTCCGCGGGCAGCCGCGTGCGGTTGTCCGCGTCCACGATGGCGATCCGTTCGCCGGTGAGCGGGCGCCCGCAGCCGACGGCGACCTGTGTATCTTCGGCGTCGGAAGGCGCCTGCGCCGCATGCGCCTGCAGCGCCGTGCGGCTCACGCTGCGTGTGACATGACCGCCGCCACGGCGTCCGCCGGAAATCAGGAGCGTCGCTTCCGCCATTCCGTAGGCGGGATACATTGCGCGCGGATCGAAGCCGTGGGGCGCAAATGTCTGGATGAACCGCTCGATGGTTTCCGCATGCACCGGTTCTGCGCCGTTCAGTGCGATCCTGAGCGAGGACAGCTCGATGCCTTCCATCTGGTCGGCGCGATAGCGGCTGACGCAGAAATCGAAGCCGAAGTTCGGGCTGCATGCCACTTCCGCGCGATAACGCGCGATCGCGCGCAGCCAGCCGAGCGGCCGCTGCATGAACGCGTTCGGCGCCATCAGTACGCAGGTCGCGCCGACATAGAGCGCTTGCAGCGCGTTCAGGATCAGCCCCATGTCGTGATAGAGCGGCACCCAATTGACGTAAGTCGATTGCCGGCTGTTGCCGAGCGCGAGCCGGATCATCTCGAGATTGGCGAGCAGATTGGCGTGGCTCACCATTACGCCTTTGGGCGCGGACGTCGAGCCGGAGGTGTATTGCAGGAAGGCGATGTCGTCCGGCGCCGGCTCGGGTAGTTCGATTGTCTCACCTTCGGCCGCGGCGAGATCGACCTCGATCCAGCGAATGTGCTCATGCGCGAAGCGTGCCCGCAAATCACCGCGGAGCGCGACGGCCGAATTGGTCAGCGCCACCGCCGGCGTGCAATTGGCGAGGATCGCGGCGCTGGCATCGCGCGCTCCGTTTCGCCGCGGCATCATCATCGGCACGGCGATGATGCCGGCCATCAGACAGCCGAAGAACGCCACCATGAATTCGATGCCGGGCGGAAACACCAGGATGGCGCGATCGCCGGGACGCGCGGCCACGGTCAGTCGCGACGCGAGCGCGCCCGCGGCATCGTGCAGCTGTCGAAAGCTGAGGACAGCGTCCTCCGTCCCGCGATCGGAGACGAAGACATAGGCGCGGTCGTCGGCCTGCTCCGCCGCACGCCGGGCCAGCAATGCCACGAGCGAGCGGAAGGTTTCCATGGGTTGCGCCGACTTCAACCGCCCTCAGGCGGCGGGGCGGATTGCGCGCTTGTCGGCGAGAAACCGCGACAACGCCTCAACGGTCGGATGGTCGTAGAAGTCGTCCGTCGACAGCTCGAGGTCGAGCTTCTCCTCGAGTTCCATCATCAGGTAGACCAGCATCGCCGAATCGAGGCCGAGGCGGCTGAATTTCGTGCCGATATCGACGCGGTCGCTCGAAATTCGCAGGATATTTGCCAGGGCGGTAACGCAGAAATCCGAAATCTGCTCGCGTGTCATGTCATGTCCCAGAAACAATGGGAACGACAATAGGGGCGACCCCCTGGTTGTCAATTTGGTCGGAACGCCGCTGCGTTGAAGGTTGTGGACTGTTGCTTCCTTGCGTCGGCCGGTGCCCAATCCGTGCACAAGGCTGGCGTTATTTCCTGCGGTCGATTGCGGCAAGCGCCCGTCGCGGCAGCGGCTTTCTGATTCGCTGGCGCGGCAACGCCGCGTCCAGATAGGTCAGTTCTGGTAGTAATAGCCACGCGGTTGGTAAACCTGCCGGGGCTGCGGCTGATAGTAGGTGCCCTGCTGGCCGTAGCCCTGATTGTAGTATTGCTGCGGCTGCGGCTGATAGACCTGTGCGTCATAGAGCGGGCGGCTGCCGCGCGGCGCGGGGTAGCGCGCGCCGGTGTCGCTGCCGTCGGCCGGATAGATGTAGTTGTCGTCTTGCGGCATGTAGCGGCGGGCAGGTGCGGCCTGAGGCGTCAGGTTCACGGGATCGCCTGATGTGGCGTACTGCTCTTCGGCGGGCTGCGGCGCGCGGGCCACTGCCGTGGGATTGCGGCCACGCGGATTGCGGGCGAGCGCCACCTGCGCCGAGCCGGTCAGCGTTACCGTGGTGTTGAGCACGCCCTGCTGCTGCACCAGCGCGTAGAGCGTGGTGGCATTCTGGCGCGACAGCCGCACGCAGCCATGCGAGGCGGGCGTGCCGAGCCGGCCGACCGAGTCGGTGCCGTGGATGGCGTGCCCGACCTTGGTGAAGAAGATCGCGTGCGGCATCGGCGCGTCGTCGAATTCCTTGGAATAGTGATCCTCTTCCATGCGGAAGGCGCGGAACGCGCCGTTCGGCGTCTCCCGCGAGGGGATGCCTGTCGACACCGGCCAGTGGTAGCGCGCGACGCCGTCGACGGCGACGGTCATCTGCTGATTGTCCTTGTCGACGGTGATGTCGACCTTGGCCTGCGCGGCGCCCGCGCTCAAAAGCATCAGGGAGGTGAAAGCAATAAAAAACGAACGCATCTGACTCGTGGCCTCCGGCCTGTTCATACTAGGCGCCGCGGCTCTCCGTCCCCCGGCGTGCATTATGCCTGCAATCGCGCTTTCGTTCCAGCGGCCTGCAAAGCAAACCTTATTGCCATCGTTAACGGGACGCCCGGCGTAAGCAAGGCCGCTTTGTGCCGCAAAGCGAGCGGCAGCGCTGACATTTTCGCGAGCGGGAGATGCGTTCACAACGCCGACAATTCATCACAATGGTGCAACCATCCGGGGCGCAACCATTTGGCCGCATCGGCGTTGACGATCGCTGCCTCGACCGGCCGCTTCCGCGGCCGGTTTTACCTTTGGGAATGAAGATGAACAAAGTCTGCGTCGCCGCCGCTTCTCGGCCGGCTGGTCTGCCTTTCCGTGTGCTCTTCGCTGGCGCCGCCGTTCTGGCCGCGCTGTCCTGCGTCCCCCAGCCTGGCCATGCCCAAGGCATCGTTCGGGGCGCCCAGGAAGGTTCTTACGAAGGCAACCGGATCGCCGGCCCCGTCGGCGGCGTGGTTGGGGGCGCGGTCGGCGCCGGTGTCGGCGGTGCCGTCGGCGCGGTCGAGGGGGTGTTCGGCATTCCCCATCGCGGCCACCGTCGGTGTCGCGGCTATTACGACGGATACAACCGCTTCCACTGCTATCGGTAGAGCTTGCGATTCCGGGGCGCGCGCGTGCCCCCCGGAATGACGGCCGGATCAGTTCTTCAACCGATATCCCGTGCGGAAAATCCACCAGATCACGACCAGGCAGATCACCAGGAACGCCGTTGTCATGCCGATGCTGACGGCCATGCTGACGTCCGCGATCTCGTAGAAGCTCCAGCGGAAGCCGGAGATCAGATAGACGACCGGATTGAGCAGCGCCACCGTGCGCCAGGCGGGCGGCAGCATGTCGATGGAATAGAAGCTGCCGCCGAGGAAGGTCAACGGCGTCACCACCAGCATCGGGATCATCTGCAGCTTTTCGAATCCGTCGGCCCAGATGCCGATGATGAAGCCGAACAGGCTGAACGTCACCGCCGTCAGCACAAGGAAGGCCAGCATCCAGACCGGATGATGGATGTGCAGCGGCACGAACAGGCCAGCCGTGGCGAGGATGATCAGGCCGAGGATGATCGATTTGGTCGCGGCCGCGCCGACATAGCCGAGCACGATCTCGAAATAGGAGATCGGCGCCGACAGGATCTCGTAGATCGTGCCGGTGAATTTCGGGAAGTAGATGCCGAACGAGGCGTTGGCGATGCTCTGCGTCAGCACCGAGAGCATGATCAGGCCCGGCACGATGAAGGTGCCGTAGCTGACGCCCTCGACCTGGCTGATGCGCGAGCCGATCGCGGCGCCGAACACCACGAAATACAGCGAGGTCGAGACCACCGGCGAGACGATGCTTTGCAGCAGCGTGCGCCAGGTGCGCGCCATTTCGAACAGGTAGATGGCGCGGACAGCGCGGTAGTTCATGACGCCCTCACGAGATCGACGAAGATGTCCTCGAGCGACGATTGCGTCGTGTCGAGATCGTTGAAGCGGATGCCGGCTGTACGGAGATCGCCGAGCAGGCTGGTGATGCCGGTGCGCTCGCCCTTGGTGTCGTAGTCGTAGACCAGCGTCGCGCCGCCGTCGCAGAGGTCGAGCTCGTAATGCCTGAGGCTCTCCGGCAGCGCATCGAGCTTGCCTTGCAGATGCAGCGTCAGCCGCTTCTTGCCGAGCTTCTGCATCAAGGTGGCCTTGTCCTCGATCAGCACGATCTCGCCCTTGTTGATGACGCCGATGCGGTCGGCCATCTCCTCGGCTTCCTCGATGTAATGCGTGGTCAGGATGATGGTGACGCCGGATTGCTGGAGCGTGCGCACCACCTCCCACATGCCCTTGCGCAGTTCGACGTCGACCCCGGCGGTCGGCTCGTCCAGGAACAGGATCTGCGGCTCGTGCGACAGCGCTTTGGCGATCATCACGCGACGCTTCATGCCGCCGGAGAGCGTGATGATCTTGCTGTCCTTCTTGTCCCACAGCGAGAGGTCTTTCAGCACCTTCTCGATATGATCGGGGTTCTTCGGCTTGCCGAACAGCCCGCGGGAGAAGCTCACGGTCGCCCACACGCTCTCGAAGGCATCGGTGTGCAATTCCTGCGGCACCAGCCCGATCAGCGAGCGCGCCTTGCGATAGGAGGTCTGGATGTTCTCGCCGCCGACGAGGACCTTGCCTTCGCTCGGATTGGCAATGCCGCAGATGATCGAGATCAGCGTGGTCTTGCCGGCGCCGTTGGGGCCGAGCAAGGCGAAGATTTCGCCGCGCGTGATGTCAAGATTGACGTTCTTGAGCGCCTTGAAGCCGGACCCATAGGTCTTCGACAAATTGGCGACGGAAATGATGGAGGACATGATGGCCGCAAGTCTGAGGGGCTAAGGCTGGGGAGGGGAGGCTGGAACCTACCGGGAGGGGCGGGTCAGCGGAGCCCTGACATAGGAAGGCCCTTGCGCGGCTGCAATTAGCGGGAGAAAAATGGCCTCGAAACAGCTCCTTCCGTGGCAGGTTTCGGGCAAGTGTTGCGCGATGGTCACGGCTTGATGCTAAGATCGTCGTTCACGCGGCTCTTTGTTGCGTCTGCGAGCAGGCCATGGCTACGATTCCGGCCGAAGCATATTCCCAGGGAAAAGATCGATGAGACCGAACGGCCGTCACACCGCTGGCGTCAGCCAGTTGTCCGCCCTCCGTGCCTGGGCGATGGGCCTGCTCCTGCTGTCAGCTGTTGCCATCAGCCCGACCACCGCCACGGCGGCGCCAAGCCAGGCTGCCGTCGCGACCACGCATGTCTACCTGCTCCGCGGCGTGCTCAACATCTTCTCGCTCGGGCTCGACACGATCGGCGCCCGGCTCCAGGCGCAGGGCATCCCGGTGACCGTGGCGAATTTCGTGTCCTGGTCCTCGCTCGCGGATGAGGCCGCGACCGCCTACAAGGCCGGCCGGCTCAAGACCATCGTACTGGTCGGGCACTCCTCCGGCGCGACTGCGCTGCCAGACATGATCGCCAAGCTCAACCGTCTCGGCGTGCCCGTGAAACTCGCGATCGGGCTCGACTCCGTGTTCAAGACCAAGCTGTCGACCGGCGCGGAGCGCTACATCAACATCTATATCGGCGACGGCCCCGGCGAGCCGGTGAAGCGCGCGGACGGTTTTCGCGGCAAGCTCGACAATGTCGACGTCCGCGGCTCCGGCGTCGGCCACATCTCGATCGACAAGAACGAAGCGATCCAGCGCCGCGTGATTGCCGAGATCGACGCCGCAATCATGCGATCGCGCGCACCGGCTCCGGTTGCCGAACCCGGCGCGCCCAGGTCGGCGCGCTCGGCGGCGGCAGCGGCTCCCCGGAATTAAGCCGTTCGCCGCAAGCAGGTGAATTGACAATGCCGCCGTCACGCCGACGGCGGCATTGTCGTATCTGCACAAGCCAAGCTCGATCACCCGCCGGTCGAGGAAGGGAACTCGGCGTACGATCTGGTGTTGTTACAGCATGACAAGCGGACGAAACGTCGGCCCCATGGCGGTTCAGCCCGAGCGGACGTGGGCCGGTCGGCCTGTTTCCGAAAATGTCCTTGAGAAAAAGCCGCAGCCTCAATCGAGCCAGTTGAGCGCGACGCGAGCCGGCTTGTTAAGACAGCACGCGCTGCGGACGCAGCGTGCGTTGCTCGCCGGCAACAGCGACGGTCGCAAGAGTTCCTCGAAGTGCAAGAGTTCCTCGAATTGACAGGCCGGCCTTCCGGTGTGCCGTCTGTCTGGGGCCAGTCCACGTGAAGATCTTTCAGTGCCCGTCATGCCGCCATCCTGTCTCGTTCGAGCACATCGCGTGCGCGAATTGCAGCACTGAGCTGGCGTTCGACTCCTCGCGCATCGAGATGACTAGGCTTGCATCCCATCAATCTTGCCGTAACCGCGAGATCATCGGCTGCAACTGGTGTGTCGAGGGCGCGGACTGGTATTGCGGCTCGTGCCGCCTCACGCGCACAATTCCAAACCTCGGCAGCACCAGAAACATCATGCTCTGGCGCCTTATGGAGGAAGCCAAGCGCCGTCTTCTCTATGATCTCAGTCGCCTCAAGCTTCCGCTCGCATCGCGCAACGGCGCAGAATTGGCTTTCGACATTCTTTCGGACGAGGTCGGTCCGATCGTGACGGGGCATCTCTCGGGCCTGATCACGCTCAACCTTGGGGAGGCCGACGATGTCGAACGAGAATCTCGCCGCGTGGCGTTCCGGGAGCCGTACCGCACGCTGCTCGGGCATTTCCGGCACGAGATCGGTCACTTCTATTGGGACCTGCTCGTCGACGGCACGACATTCCAGGCCCCGTTCAAGCTGATCTTCGGTGACCAGGCGCAGGACTATCAGGCCGCGATCAACTCCTATTACAGCCGCGCCGATCGTTCATACGACCGAAGCGGCTTCATCAGCGAGTACGCCACGTCCCACCCCTGGGAGGATTGGGCGGAAACGTTCGCGCATTTCCTGCATATCGTGTCGACGCTCGACTCGCTCGCAGGTTTGCCGTTGGCGCTGGACGAGCGCGCCCGGCAGACCCTGACGGATCCCTATCTCGAGAGCGACTTCGAGGCACTCCTGGCACTGTGGATGCCGCTTGCTCGCAGCATCAACGAACTCAACCGCTCGCTCGGGATGAGCGATGCATATCCCTTCGACATATCGCCGGCGGTCAAAGGCAAGCTGCATCTCGTCCATATGGCGATCAGCGCATTCCGCGCTCAGCAGAGCCTGGCGGCGTAACTTTCGCGGAGGACAGCCCCCGTTACGTCAGGAAGGTACGAATGCTGTCCGCGATTTCCTTCGCGTGCGTCTCCAGCGCGAAATGACCGGTGTCAAAGAACTGCACCACGGCGTTCGGATTATCGCGCTTGAACGCTTCGGCGCCGGGCGGAATAAAGAATGGGTCGTTCTTGCCCCAGACCGCGAGGAACGGCGGCGTGTGCTTGCAGAAATAGTCCTGGAAGGCCGGATAGAGCGCGACGTTGCTCTTGTAGTCGCCGAACAGGTCGAGCTGCACGTCGTCCGAGCCCGGGCGCGCAAGGTAGAAATTGTCGAGGTTCTGGCCGTCCGGTGACACGGTCATCGGATCGGGGACGCCATGCGTGTACTGCCAGCGCGTCGCTTCCGGCGTGAGGAGCGCGCGTAGCGCGTCGCGATTGGCCGGCGACGGATCCTGCCAATAGGTCTTGAGCGGAGTCCAGTCGTCGCTGAGCCCTTCCTCGTAGGCGTTGCCGTTCTGTGAGATGATTGCCGTGATCCGCTCGGGGTGACTGAGCGCAAGCCGGAAACCAGTCGGCGCGCCGTAATCGAAAACGTAGACCGCGAAACGGTCGAAGCCGATCATTTCGGTGAAGCGTTCGATCACGCGCGCGAAATTGTCGAACGTGTAACGGAAGCTTTCGCGCGAAGGCATGTCGGATTGGCCGAAGCCGGGAAGGTCGGGCGCCACGATATGAAACCTGTCCGCCAGCAGCGGAATGAGGTCACGAAACATGTGGCCTGCGCTGGGGAAGCCGTGCAGCAGCAGGAGTTTTGGCGCTCCGACACGACCGGCCTCGCGATAGAACACCTTGAAGCCCTCGACATCCGCGGTGCGGTACGCGATTGCGGCCATGACATTCTCCATCTTAGTAACCACTAAATTGCCTACTAAGAGGTTACGTCTCCTTACCGTAACTTGTCAACGCCGTTCTATCAGGTTATCTGAGTCCATGCTCCCGACCGGCCAAGGACCGCTCATGGACCGCCCGCCCGCCATGTTCATCGCCGACTCTCTCGGCCTCGACTTCCTCAACTCGGTGGCGACGCCGCTCGATACGCCGGTCGACTGGATCGATGATGGTCATGGCCTGATCGACTGGCTGGCGCAGGCGAAGCTGGTGCCCGCGGATGATCTGCACGCGCTGACGGCGCGCGCCACGCCGGACGAGCTGGACAAGGTTGCGGATCAGGCGCGCGCCTTGCGCGAATGGTTCAGGGGCTTCGTGCGCAAGCATGCAGGCCGACCGCTCACGACGGATGCATTGCGCGAACTCGATCCGTTGAACAGCCTGCTGGAGCGCGACGAAGCGTTCAGCCGGATCGAGCCGGGCCATGCCGATGGCGGCGCTCTGGCATTGCGAATGAGGCGGCGCTGGCGATCGCCGGAGGCGCTATTGCTGCCGGTTGGCGAGGCCATGGCGAAGTTCGTTTGCGACGAGGATTTTTCGAACGTCAAGGCGTGCGAGGGGCACAACTGCACCATGCTGTTCGCTGACCACACGCGCAGACGCGCGCGACGATGGTGCATCATGGCGGTCTGCGGCAACCGCGCGAAACAGGCCGCACACCGCAGCAGGCTCAAGAGCATGCAGTGATTGGGGGGCGAGATGCTGGAATGAGCGCGGATCGAGCCCCGGTTCCGTGCCCCAAATTCCGCCCAATCGACCGTCACTAAGCGCCTTTGGGGGAGGCTGCAGCCTCCCGGAGTGGGACTGCTGGACTGATGATCGATTTGAGGCGACTTCTCGCGCTGGCAGCCGTTGCGCTGCTCGCCTTGAGCACCGGGACGACCGCTGCCTCACCTGCCAAGACGAAGCCCGCCGCGGCCGCACCCGCCGCGCCGCCGCCCCCACCGTTCGAGCCATTGCCGCCGCCGAAGATCTACCTGTTCCGTGGCGCCATGGGGCCGTTCTTCTCCACCGGCATGGACCGGCTCGAAGAGAAGCTGACGCAGGCCGGCTTTTCGGCCAACGTCTATGAATTCACCATCTGCCGATGGATCGGCGATCGTGCGATCTCCAGCTACAAGGAAGCGCCGGCGCCGATCGTGCTGATGGGGCATTCGATGGGCGGGCTTTGCTCGATCGTCATCTCCGAGATGGCGGCCAAGGAGAACATCCCGATCAGCCTCGTCATCACCATCGATCCCGCGCATGCGACCGGCGACGTGCCGCTCAATGTCGAGCGCTTCATCAACATCTATCTCTCCGACAGCGTGCTTGGCGGCGGCAACGTGGTCGCGGTGCCGGGCTATCGCGGTCACTATGCGAGCTATGACCTGAAGGAGAACGCGCGGGTCAGCCACATCAACATCGAGAAGTCCGACGACATCCACCGTCAGATCGTCGACATGGTCACGCAGTTGCCGCGCATTCCGCCCCAGACGCAGGTGGATGCCGTGCCGCTGCGTTATCTCGTGCCGGCGAATACGCTCGTCGAATTGTGGGACAGTGGCGTGCGGCTACCGGTGCGCCGCGGCGACACCATGGAGAGCATCGCGGCAGCCAATCGCGTGCCGCTGTGGTCGCTGGCGCAGAGCAACTCGCTGCCGGAGAACGCGACGCTCACCCCCGGCCAGTCCATCATCGTTCCACGCCACCTGACGCCGCCGGAGCCGACAGCCGCTATGGCGAACCCGCCGCCGGGACGGCGGTAAGCAGTCAGCAACGGAGATGGTCGGGATGGGCTGATGCAGGCACCATCCCTCGCGGCACCTGTCATTCACGCATCTTGTGCCGCGGCAGCCATCTTGATGCGGGTGTCGCCAAGGAGGAGCGAGCCGTGGCGGAAGCCCGGCCCGCCGGGCGATAGGGCGCGGCGAGAAGCATCATAAACAAGGCCCTGTCAGCCGCATATTTGGCAGCGGGTCGGCCATTTTCGAAGCCGTGCATGACCAGGCGTCCTTCCGTCGTGCAGACACGCCATCGCCATGTCCTTCGACCGCACTTCTTCAGGAACACTTCGAATGTCGGGAGGTGTTCGGGCATGTCGATCACCCGTGCCGGCTTGCCGTCAGGCGCGTGGTGGCGTTCCCCATCGCCCGGCTCGGAGCCTGAAAGGTGAGCGGAAAGGCGGAGACGGCGAGCTTCTCGATCGCCGAGCGCTCCTCGGACACACGTCTCTCGATGAACCGCCGTTCGAACTCGGTCAGCTCGGTCTTGAGCAACCGCTGATAGCGGCTGATGTTGCTGCGGTGGCCGCGCAACAAGGCCAGCTCTTCATCAAGCATCATCGCAATCCCCGTTGAGCTGTCGTTGCCTAGGCTGCGAGGCCGGTTCGTTCGACGGATCGCGTGCGGACCGGCTTGCCGCCCGGAGGGCCCTTCGGATGGTGGTCGAGGCTCGCGAGCGCTTCCAGAATTTCGTCGATGGTGACGGCTTTGTCCGAGCCGGGCAGCTCCCGCAATGTCGGGCTCGAGGCGACACTGGCTGCGTCCGAAGCCCAGGACGCTAGGATCGCGCGCTTCTCGCCGATCGACAAAGTTGGATCGGCTATGACGTCGCGGGGATGATCATAGACGGAGCCAGGGTGCAATATCGCGTTCAGATCGATGATGTTGTCGGCATGATCGAGCATGAGAGGTCCTCCTCCTTTCTCTAAAACCTCTGACTTGCATTCGGGTACGCGATCGAAGGCCATGGCCCATCCCGCCCGACGATCGGGCGGGATCACCGGGCCTCCGACAGACCGAATTCAGGCGGCTTTGCCCTCGAGTTGATGCACGTTGCCGGACGGCGCGGCATTGATCGCAATCCGCCGCGGCTTCATGGCTTCAGGGATTTCCCGGACCAGTTCGATCTTGAGCAGGCCGTTTTCGAACGAGGCGCTGTGCACCTGAACATATTCGGCCAGGTTAAACTGCCGCTTGAACGGCCGCGCGGAAATGCCCCGGTAGAGATACTCGCGTTCAGTTCTGTCCGGCTTGTTTCCCTCGACGGTCACCGCGTTCTGCTCGGCCGTCACCGCGACCTCGTTGGGTGAGAAGCCCGCAATCGCAAGCGAAATCTGGTAGCGATCCTCGCCGAGACGTTCGATGTTGTAGGGAGGATAGTTGTCCTCGCCGGCACGCTGTGCCGTTTCAACGAGGTCGAAAAGGCGGTCGAAACCAACGGTCGAACGCCACAAGGGAGAGAAGTCGTAAGCGCGCATAGCCAGATCCTCCAAGGAGCAAAATGGATACGAACGACACCGGACACGACCGGTGCCCGTCTCAGCTTCCCGACCCACCAGGCGTCGGGAACGCCACCTCTCGGCGGCAGCGGAAAAATAAAAAAAGCCCGTTTTGGTTTCAAGAGGGGGGCTCAAAATTTTTCGGAAACCCTGGCGCCTCCCGCTGACGTAGCTCGGATTACACGTTCGATCCGTGGATCGCTTCGATCACGGCATCGGTCACGTCCTTCGTCCTCGCCTTGCCGCCGACATCGGGCGTCAGCACGCCGGCCGCGCAGACGCGCTCCACCGCGGCCATCAACCGCACCGCCGCGTCCTTCTCGCCCAGATGCTCCAGCATCTGTGCGCCGGTCCAGAACGTCGCGACCGGATTGGCGATGCCCTTGCCGGTGATGTCGAAGGCCGAGCCGTGGATCGGCTCGAACATCGAGGGGAAGCGGCGCTGCGGGTCGATATTGGCGGTTGGCGCGACGCCGAGGCTGCCCGCCAGCGCCCCGGCGAGGTCGGAGAGGACGTCGGCGTGCAAATTGGTCGCGACAATGGTGTCGAGGCTCTTCGGATGCAGCGTCATGCGCACCGTCATGGCGTCGACCAGCATCTTGTCCCAGGTCACATCGGGGAATTCGGCCGCGACTTCGGCTGCGATCTCGTCCCACATCACCATGCCATGGCGCTGCGCGTTCGACTTGGTCACCACGGTCAGGAACTTGCGCGGGCGCGACCGCGCCAGCTCGAATGCATAGCGCATGATCCGCGTCACGCCGACGCGGGTGAACACCGCGACCTCGGTGCCGACCTCTTCGGGGAGACCCCTGTGGGCGCGGCCGCCCATGCCGGCATATTCGCCCTCGGAATTCTCGCGCACGATCACCCAGTCGAGGTCGCCGACGCCGACATTGCGCAGCGGCGAGGCGACGCCCGGCAAGATCTTGGTCGGCCGCACATTGGCGTATTGGTCAAAGCCCTGGCAGATCGGCAGCCGCAGGCCCCACAGCGTGATGTGATCGGGCACGTCGGGCGCACCGACCGCGCCGAAATAGATCGCGTCGAATTTCTTGAGCTCCGCGAGACCGTCGGCCGGCATCATCACGCCGTGCTTCTTGTAATAGTCCGAACCCCAGTCGAAGGTCTTGATGTTGAAGGCGAGGTCACCGCTGCGGTTGGCCAGCGCCTCCAGCACGCGGACGCCGGCGGAGATGACCTCGGGGCCGATGCCGTCCGCGGGGATCGCTGCAATCGAATGGGTGCGCATGAAGGGCTCCGTCCAGATGTCGGTGGGGTTGCGTGACACGAGCGAACCTAGGCGGGGAGGGGCAGGGACTCAATCGGCGCTGGTTTATACAAAAAAATGATATAATCCCGTCACGGGATCAGAGGACAGCGAGATGGAATTGCATCAGTTGCGATGCTTCGTGGCGGCGGCCGAGCAGCTGCATTTCGGCCGCGCAGCGCAGCATCTCCAGATGCTGCCCTCCGCACTCGGCCGCCAGATCAGGCTGCTGGAGCAGGATCTGGGCACGCGGCTGTTCGCGCGGACGACGCGTGCGGTGTCGCTGACGGAAGATGGCGTGACGCTGCTGCGTGATGCCCGTGCCATCCTCGCCCGCGTCGAGGCGGTCGAGACCAACCTGCGCAATCGCGCGCGCGCGGGGGCTGCTCGAAAACTCCGGGTCGGCGCCATCGACAGTGCCGCGGCGGGGCTGTTACCGGCGCTGCTGCGCGATTTTCGCGCAAAGCATCCCGATATCGCAGTGCAGCTCCTGGAAGAGAAGACCGTCCGGCTGCTGCCAAAGATCCTGACCGGCGCGCTCGATCTTGCCTTCGTGCGTCCACCGGCTCAGCGGGACAAGCGGCTCGAATTCCGCGATCTGCTGCAGGAAACAGCCATCGTGGCCTTCCCGCAGCGCCACGCGCTGGCCAAACGCAAGTCGATCACGCCGGCGGAGATCGCCGAGGAGGCGATGCTGGTGCCGGATCGTCGCTCGCGGCCGCACAGCCACGACCTCACGATAAGACTATTCGAGCAGGCAGGCCTCACGCCGCGCGTCGTGCAGGTCGCCGACGAGAAGCAGACCATCATCAATCTCGTCGCAACCAGGCTCGGGGTCGCGATCGTGCCGCGCTGGACCATGCGGATGGCGGTGTCAGGCGTGCGCTTCGTGCCGCTGCGGCCAAAGCAGATCGGGCCCGTCGGCCGGCTGCCGCTCGCTGCCGCATGGCTGCGCGGCTCGCGCGACCCCGCCCGCGACGCAATGCTCTCCGTGCTCGAGACGCGCCTGCGCAGCTATGCGCGCGACGCCTGAGGCGCTATGACATCGACTTGGCGAGAGGGGTGATGCGATGGCTGAACGGACAGCTTCGAACGAATTGCGGGTTGCCGTCGCGGGGCTCGGCTCGATCGGCACCAAGATCGCCGCCGCGCTCGATCAGGGCATCGAGGGATTGACGCTCTCCGCCGTGGCGGTGCGCGATCCTGCAAAGCATCAGAAATTGCTCGGCAGCCTGCGTCGTCCGCCATCCCTACTGCCGCTCGACCAGCTCGGCGACGCCGCCGATATCGTGGTGGAGTGCGCGCCGAGCAGCCAACTCCGCGCGATCGTCGAGCCCGCGGTGAAACGCGGCAGGGCCGCGGTCGTTGTCAGCGTCGGTGGGCTGCTCGACAATTTTGATCTCGTCGATCTCGCCCGGGCCAATGGCGGCCGCATCCTCGTGCCGACCGGCGCGCTGATCGGGCTCGACGCCGTCAACGCCGCCGCGATCGGCACAATTCACTCGGTGAAGATGGTGACGCGCAAGCCGATCGACGGCTTGAAGGGCGCGCCGTTCATCGTCCAGAACAACATCGATATCGACAATCTGCGCGAGCCGCTCAAGCTGTTCGAGGGGACCGCGCGAGAGGCAGCGAAAGGCTTTCCGGCCAATCTCAACGTCGCGGTCGCGCTGTCGCTCGCGGGCGTCGGGCCGGATCGCACCCAGGTGCAAATCTGGGCCGACCCGACCGTGACGCGCAATGTTCATCGCATCGAGGTCGAGTCGGATTCCGCGCGCTTCTCGATGTCAATCGAGAACGTCCCCTCCGAGAATCCCAAGACCGGGTTGATCACGGCACTGTCGGTGATCGCGCTGCTCCGCAAGCAGCGCACCACGCTTAGCGTTGGAACATAACCTTCAAGCGCCCGTCACGCGCCAGATCACGTTGCCGACGTCGTCGGCCATCAGCAGCGATTTCTTGTCGGGACCGATCACGACGCCGACCGGACGGCCGTAGGATTCTTTCTCGTCCGGCGCGAGGAAGCCGGACAGGATGTCGCGTGCTGGACCCGAAGGCTTTCCGTTCTCGAACGGGATGAACACCAGCTTGTAGCCGGACAGCGTGCTGCGATTCCACGAGCCGTGCTGGCCGATCGCCATGCCGTCGGGGAAGCCCGGCAGCGTGCCCGCGGGCATCCAGCACAGGCCGAGCGAGGCGGTGTGGCCGCCGAGCGCGTAGTCAGGCGTGAGTGCCTTGGCGACCATCGCCGGATCCTGCGGCACGCGGTCATCCACCGTCTTGCCCCAGTAGCAATAGGGCCAGCCGTAGAAACCGCCGTCGCGCACCGAGGTCAGATAGTCCGGCGGCGTTTCGTCGCCGAGGCCGTCGCGCTCGTTGACGACGGTCCAGAGCACACCGGTCGTCGGCTCCCAGGCGAGACCAACCGGGTTGCGCAGGCCGGCGGCGAAGATGCGGTGCGTACCGGCGACGAGGTCGAGCTCGTAGACCGCGGCGCGGCCTTCCTCGACCTCCATGCCCATCTCGCCGATGTTGCTGAGCGAGCCGACGCCGGCATAGAGTTTCTTGCCGTCGGGGCTTGCGAGCAGGCTGCGGGTCCAGTGGCCGCTCGGCTTGAAAGTGGTGAGGCGCTTGCCCGGCGCGGTGATGCGATCGGCATTCGCCACGTACGGGAAGGCCATCACGCCGTCGGTGTTGCCGACATAGAAGGTGTCGCCGACCAGCGCCATGCCGAACGGCTGGCTGAGGTTTTCCATGAACGCGCCGCGATACTCCGCGACGCCGTCGCCATCCTTGTCGCGCAGCAGCGTGATGCGGTTGGCGCTGACGCCGAGCGCGGCGGCGCGCCGCATCGTCGCTTGCATTGCGTAGTGAAACACGGACCGCGGCGCCCCCGCGATCTGCGTCGCCTCCGCGATCAGCACGTCGCCATTGGGCAGCACCTCGATCCAGCGCGGATGGTCGAGGCCGGTCGCGAACGCATTGACCTTGAGCCCGGGTGCGACCGTCGGCTTCTGTCCTTCGCTCCAGCCCCGCGCCGTCGGCATCTTCAGTGTCGGAATGGCGCCTTGCGGTTTTGCTTCGGGAATCGCGGGCGACTGGCCCCAGGCCGGCGCAGGCACGGTGCCTGACAGCTTCCGCCATTGCAGCGCGATGCCGCCGAGAAGCGCAACGAACTGCGCAAAGATGCTGGAAAACGTCATGAGAAGCCCCTGTTTGCGGGCGCATCCAACGGGCTGGCGGGGCAGACGTCAACCTGTGCGATGGGCCGCGGGGCTCTATTCCCGTGGAATGGCAGCCGTTCGAATTTGCATGGGACGAATGCCGGCAAGCGGGGCCCGGAGATCAGTGGCCGATCTGCCGCTCTGCCCGGCGCGCCGCGCGAAAATCATCCAGATGATGGATGTTCGGCGCGAGCGCGGCCTCCCTGGACAGGAGATGATAGACACGCGCCACGGTGCGCTGCTTCTGCTTCGGCCGCCCCGGCGGCAGCGCCCGCGCCTTGCGGACGGCGGCGATCGCGTGCTCGCGAAAATAATCGTAGGCGTCGGACATGGCTCGATGCTCTGCGGTCAGTGGCAGGTATCGAGAGGCTAACGGGCTGGAGGGAAGGCAGTTCCTCTCGCTGTCGTCCGGCGAAGGCCGGGACGACAGCGAATGTGGGGCGCGTCCGCCGCTCTCAGCGCGGCGACAGGAACGGGATGATCATCGGCACGCGGCGGCAATAGGCGCCGTAGGCGTCTTCGCCGAGCTCCTTGGACAGGAACACTTCTTCCATCCGGCCCTTCTGCCACATGCCGAGCGAGATCAGGATCGCGCCGAGCATCGCGGTCACCGTGCCGACCGCGATGCCCGTCACCAGCATGCCGAGGATCAGGCCGGTGTAGATCGGATGGCGTACGATGCCGTACGGGCCGGTGTCGATGACGCGGTGGTCTTGCTTGTGGGTGATGGTGTTGGACCAGAATTGTCCGAGATGCAGCCGTCCCCACCAGGTGAAGGAGATCCCGGCCAGCACGATCAGCGCCACCACGTAGACAGCTGTATTGCTGAACACCCAGAGCGGCTTCTCGCCGAGCACTTCCGCGGTCCATGGCGTGAACAGGATGCCGCCGACCAGGATCGGGATGCGATAGCGGCCGGACTCCAGCGTCATTACCTGCTTCTGGGTGCGGCCCTGCCAGAACGAGGCGCCGACCCAGCTTGCGAGCCAGGCGAGCCAGATCAGGGCGAGCAGTTGCGTCGGCCAAGTCGTGGTCCAACCACCCCAGGCGACAGAGAGAAGCTTGCTGAAATCGAAGGACATGCGGAAAGGTTCTTTGGGTTGGGCGGCAGCTCAGCTGGCGCGCGAGGAGAGCGCGTGATGCTCGATGGCGCCGGAGGCAAGCGCGCCGCCGCGGGCGAGAAGATGGGTGATGGTTTCGCGCAGGACCGGCTCGATCGGGCGCGGCGCGTAGCCGAGTTCGGTGCGCGCCTTGCTGATCGAGAGGTCGCTCGCGGCGAGCGCAATGCGCACGCCCTCGGCGGTGCCGTTGGGCGGCCTGCGCGTGATGCGGTCAGAGAGATATTCAAGCATGATGCCGGACAGCTCGGCCATCTTGCCGGGAACGACGACCGGGAATTGCCGGCGGCCGCTCATCGCGGACATCATCCGCAGAATCTGGCCGAGCCTGACGCAGTCGCCGCCGAGGATGTAGCGCTGGCCGTTACGCCCGCGTTCCATGGTCAGCACGAGGCCCATGGCAACGTCGCGAACGTCGACGAGATTGACCGGGAAGTCGAGATGCGGCTGCACTTTCTTCTGCAGGAAGTACCACAGCATCGCAGTCGGCGGCGTCAGATTGTGGTCGGCAGCACCGATCGGCATGGTCGGGGTGCCGATCACCAGCGGAAAACCTTCAGCTGCGGCCTTCGCGGCGCAATGCTCGGCCAGCGATTTCGACCGCGTGTAGGCGCCCGGCATCGCATCGGCCGGCTGCAGCGCCTCTTCGGCGGGAACACCGTTGAGGTCGGAATAGGGGAATAGGATCGATTCCGTCGAGCAGTGCAGAAAGCGCGAGACCCCGCGCTTCATCGCGGCCGCGAGCACGATCTCGGTGCCGCGGCAATTGACGTCGTGAAAGGCCTGCTTGTCGGCGACCCACATGCCGGGCAGGCCCGCGAGGTGATAGACCTGATCGACCCCAGCAATCGCGGCATCGACCGCGGCACCGTCGAGCACCGAGCCTTGGGCATATTCAACGTCGGCATACGGCGCGGCAGGCGCACGGACGTCGAGAACACGCACCCGCTGCCCACGGGCGCGGAGCGCTTCTACAAGATGATGTCCGATGAAGCCGCTGCCACCGGTAACCAGTACGAGAGCCATGCAGTAGGTTTGCTGTTTCGCGTCTAGAACTATCGGGTTGAAAGGGAATTGGTCGGAGCAGGCGCCAGAATCGCGGCAAGGTCGCGACGGAAGCCCAATGCAATGAATAATTTTGCCATGACAAACATCGGTCCAAGCAGAAAATGCGTGGGGTGGTCGACCATCGACGGCTGCCGCTCCTCGAAAACCTTGTGACCGACGATTTGCGACGCGACGCCGAGCCCGATCAGCACCACAAAAATCGACCACATCATGACGATCGAGACCTGATTGCCAATCGCGGTTGCGACCGAAAGCAGCACGATCATCGAGGCGAGGATGCCGAGCCCGATCCCGGCGTCCAGCATCAGCCAGTAGGCCAGCACCGGCAGGGCAAGAACCATGGCCAGGCTGACCTCGATCCCGAACACCGGGAAATGGACCAGCGTCAGCGGCAGCACGGCGCCGGTGAAGAGCAGGAGGATGCCGACCACGTGCATCGCGCAGTTCCAGGGATCGCGATGATATTCGACGTAGTCGGCCAGCTGACGTTGAAAATAACTGGCCATCTCGGTCTCGTGCAGCATGGGGTCGGGCAGGGCGAAAAAAGCCTATAGCACCTGATAGGGCGGTGCACAAACCGGCGTAATTGTCGCGCGAAACCGCGCTGTTGCGCTGTGAGACAGGTCACAAAAGAAACGTGACTTCAAAGGGTTGCGTCAGACGCCGTGGCGCGTCCGCTCAGCGCTTCTTGGCGGGCTTTTTCGCTGCAGGCGCAGGTGTCGCAGCCGGATGCGCAGGCGCTTCCTCCGGTACCTTGGCGTAGGTCAGGATTTGCAACTGGGCGTTGGCGGCTGAGGTCGGCCTGGCCCGGTCGAGAAACTGCTCCTCGCCGAGGCCGATCGGATGCAGCCGCTTGGTCGAGATCTTGAACGTGTTCACCAGCACGTCGCGTATCGCGTCCGCCCGGCGCTGGCTCAGGATCGCGTTGGCCTCGCGCGTCTTCGCGTTGGATTCGACATGGCCGACGATCAGGAACGTGTAGGGCAGCAGCGAGGCATGGACCAGCGCATCGGCGAGGCGGCCGACGGTCTGGTAGGACGCCGGCTGGATGATCGGCGTGTCGGCGTCGAACTGGATCTGCGCAGTGAAGGTCGGCAGATTGACCAGATCAGGCGCGATCAGCGGCCGGTTCACCGGACCGGGATCGTTCTTGATCCTGGCCTTGGCCCGCTCCATCACCTGCAGCTTCAGCGCGGGGAGATCGATCTCGGCGGCTTGTTCGAAATGGTTGAGCTTGCCGACGATGTCGTCGCGGGTTGGCGGCGCCGTCTGCGCTTCCGCTGTGCCCGCGAGCAAAGCGAGGCCGAGCGCGATGCATATTCCGGCGGTGGAAAGCCTCGTCGCTGGCATCACCGATACCCCGCGTCGTCAACGGCCTTCAGGCAATTGTTGCTGATGCCCTTGGGCGTCGAGACCAGGCAGGGGACCGCCTTGCTGGTCTCCTTGGTCGAGCCGCCGCAGACCTTGACGATCTCGCGCTGGCAGACGTTCGCCACGGTGACACGGGCTGCGACGCGCCTCTGGATGGCGTCGAAGGCACCGAGATAATCGCTCTGGCACTGCTGCGAGAGCACGTCGCGGTTGCGCGAGAGGCACTCCTTCAGGCGGGTCGAATCCGGGTTGACGCCGCGGCAATTGGCGACGATTTCCGCGCCGCAACTTTTCGCCAGCAGCCCGATCGCATCGCCAAAGCTCATGGTCTCCGCCGCCGCAAGCGACGGCATACCCAATGCCAGCAAGATCAGTGTGATGGAGCCCCGGACCATGGCCGCATCTGATACGGGGAAGTTCACGGTGGTCAAGGGCTGTTCGGACCTGAACTGTCGAGAGTCCGACCAGTGCGGCGAACAGTCCTCACTCCGTGGCCTCAGTGAGGGGTGGCCATTCGATCAGGGCGACCGTGTGCTTCCCGAGCTCGTCGGCGACATCAGGGTCGGCCTTGAGCTCGTCCAATGTCCGCGGCGGGGGAAGCTGGCGGCCGTCCGCGGTCAGTTCCTGTGCATAGAACGCGAGTGCCTCGGGCGCATTCTCCAGGGCCTCATCGACGTCGTCGCCGCCGGAAATGCAGCCGGGCAGGTCCGGAAACCACACGCCGACGGCTTCGTCCGGGCCGGCGTCCTCGATGATGGCGATGTAGTGCGGCATGCAGGCCTCACGCCCGCTGCACAAAACTGTCCACGACCTTCTTCTCCCCCGCCTTGTCGAAGGCGATGGTGAGCTTGTTGCCGTCGATCTTGGTGACGCGGCCATAGCCGAATTTCTGGTGGAAGACGCGGTCGGAGAGGGAGAATTCCGAGGTCGTGCCGGTGGATTTGGCCACCAGCTCGCCCTCGATCGTCAGCGGCCCGCGGCGGCGCGAGGAGAAGCTGCCGAAATCGGGCGAGGACGACTGGGACGAAAACGACGAGGCCTGTTCCTCGAAACTGCCGCGGCCGCCATTGCCGCCGCCACCGCCGCCGCGATTGCGATTGGCCTGGGCGCGCTGCCAGCCCGGGGTCGAATAGGTGGAGCCGAACGCTTCCATGTCGTCGAAGCGGGAGGCGCCGTAGCCGCCGGTGCCGCCCCAGGCCGAGCCGCCCTTGGATTCCGTGATCTCGACATTGGCCGCGGGCAGTTCGTCGAGAAAGCGCGAGGGGATCGTGGTCGACCAGGTGCCGTGGATCCGGCGGTTGGTGGCAAAATAGATTTTGGCGCGGCGGCGGGCCCGGGTCAGGCCGACATGACCGAGCCGGCGCTCTTCCTCGAGGCCGGCGCGGCCCTGTTCGTCCAACGTGCGCTGGCTCGGAAACAGGCCTTCCTCCCAGCCGGGCAGGAACACGTTGTCGAATTCCAGCCCCTTGGCCGAATGCAGCGTCATCAGCGACACCGCGTCCTCGTCGGCGCCGCTGTCGCGGTCCATCACCAGTGAGATGTGCTCCAAAAACCCTTGCAGGTTCTCGAACTCCTCCATCGAGCGCACCAGCTCCTTGAGGTTTTCGAGCCGACCCGCGGCGTCCGCCGAACGGTCCTTCTGCCACATCTCGGTGTAGCCGCTCTCGTCGAGCACGATCTCGGCGAGCTCGGTGTGCGAGGTGACCTCGCGCTGGGCGCGCCAGCGGTCGAACTGGGCGACGACGTCGCGCAAGGAGCCGCGCGCCTTCGGCTTCAGCTCATCGGTCTCGACCACCGCGCGCGCCGCCTCGAACAGCGGGATGCGGCGCTTGCGGGCGTGATCGTGCAGCATCTGCACGGTGGCATCGCCCAGGCCGCGCTTGGGCGTGTTGACGATGCGCTCGAAGGCGAGATCGTCGGCCGGTGAATTGATGACGCGGAGATAAGCCAGCGCATCGCGGATCTCGGCGCGCTCGTAGAAGCGCGGGCCGCCGATGACGCGATAGGGCAGGCCGAGCGTGACGAAGCGGTCCTCGAACTCGCGCATCTGGTAGGAGGCGCGCACCAGAATCGCGATCTCGTTGAGCTTGTCGCCCTGGCGCTGGATCTGCTCGATCTCCTCGCCGATGCCGCGGGCTTCCTCTTCCGAATCCCAAGAGCCTGTTACCGTGACCTTCTCGCCGTCCTGGTCCTCGGTGCGCAGCGTCTTGCCGAGCCGGCCCTCGTTGTGGGCGATCAGGTGCGAGGCGGCGGCGAGGATGTGGCCCGTCGAGCGGTAGTTGCGCTCGAGGCGGATGACCTTGGCGCCGGGGAAATCATGGTCGAAGCGCAGGATGTTGTCGACCTCCGCGCCGCGCCAGCCATAGATCGACTGGTCGTCGTCGCCGACGCAGCAGATGTTTTTGACGTGGCGCGTCTGCTCCTTCTCCCCGCTTGCGGGGTCGCGACGAGCTTCGCTCACGCTGAGAAGGTCAGGATGAGGGGCTGCCTCCACGAGCTCAGCTTGCTGAGAGTCCCCCTCACCCGGATCGCTCGGGCGCGCAATTGCGCTGCCGGGCGATCCGACCTCTCCCCGCACGCGGGGAGAGGCAAAAGAAGTCGGCGCTTGGGACAGCAGCCGCAGCCACAGATATTGAGCGACGTTGGTGTCTTGATACTCATCGACCAGGATGAATTTGAAGCGCTGCTGGTACTGCCGCAGGATATCCGGGTGCTCGCGGAAGATGCGGATGTCCTCGAGCAGCAGATCGCCGAAATCGGCGGCGTTCAGGATCTTCAGCCGCTCCTGGTAGCTCGCATAGAGCTTGCCGCCCTTGCCGTTGGCGAACACGGCGGCTTCGCCCGACGGCACCTGCGACGGCGTCAGGCCGCGGTTCTTCCAGCCGTCGATCAGCCCGGCCAGCATGCGCGCCGGCCAGCGCTTGTCGTCGATATTGTCGGCTTGCAGAAGCTGCTTGAGCAGTCGGACCTGATCGTCGACGTCGAGCACGGTGAAGTTCGACTTGAGCTGCGCCAGCTCGGCGTGGGTGCGCAGGATGCGCCCGCCGATGGAGTGGAAGGTGCCGAGCCACGGCATGCCTTCGACGGCATGGCCGAGCATCTGACCGAGCCGATGTTTCATTTCGCGCGCGGCCTTGTTGGTGAAGGTCACCGACAGGATTTCGGATGGGCGGGCGCGGCCCTGGCTCAGGATGTGGGCGATGCGCGTGGTCAGCACGCGGGTCTTGCCGGTGCCGGCGCCGGCCAGCACCAGAACCGGCCCGTCCAGCGTCTCCACAGCCTCGCGCTGCTCCGGATTGAGCCCGGACAGGTATTGCGGGCCTACCGAGGCGCGCGCACGCGCGGCGATGCCGCCGGCTGCGGGCTGGTGGTCGGGGACGCTCTGGGACGTGATCTTGCTCGGCTCGGTCATGCGAATCATTTGCCGGCACCGCGGGGTGGTGAAAGGGGAGCCTTCTTAACAGGGATTGGTCCCTATATGGGGCCGCGGACAGGGGTTTTCCACGTGCGCCGAAAGCCAATTTGTTCCTGTCGGTCAGGCGAATTTCCGGCTTCAGCGGCCCGGAACCATTGTTCCGAGTTGGCGATTGGTTCTGCAAGTGAGGCGCGTCAGCCGCGCCGATCGCAGACAGACATCGAAACAGAGGTTCGGATCATGCTTAGCTGGGTAGTTACGTTTCTGGTTATCGCCCTGATCGCCGGTATCCTGGGCTTTGGCGGCCTCGCCGGCGCGTCGATCGAAATCGCCAAGATCATCTTCTTCATCGCAGTCGTGTTGTTCCTGGTCTCGGCCGTTGTCGGACTGGCACGGGGTCGTAACAGGGTTTAGCGCGCTTACCGCTTCGAGGGCATCGCCACGTTCCGGCCGATGCCCTCGGGCCGCGGGACGGCGCTGTGGGCCTTGACCACCGCTGCGATGCGCTCACGGATGTCTGGGGGAAAAGCCGCCACCTTTCGTGAGCCCATGTCGATGTGAAGCGACATGTTTTCCGATGTGGCGGACAGCCATCCTTCGGTCGCGTGCCGCAGCTCCTGGAAGGTGTGCAGCCGCTTGTCGTCGGCTTCCAGCAGCCAGACCGAGACCTGCACGAGATCGTCGAGGTGGATTTCGCGCAAATACCGCACGTGGCATTCGGCGGTGAAGGTCGAGCCGCCGCGCTCCTTCATGTAGCCCGGTCCGATCCCGAGCGTCAGCCACATCTGGTCGATCGCGCGGTCGAACATCACGTTGTAATAGGCCATGTTGAGGTGGCCGTTGTAGTCGATCCATTGCGGCTCGATCTGCATGATTGACGAGCGGAACGGCACGCCCTCGATCGTTGTGGCAGCAGTCTCCGGCATGTGTCCTTCCCCAGCTATGCGTCCGGTCGCTTGACTTGACCGGTGAGATGTCCTTTGCCACGGTTCGTCTCGTCGGGAGGAACGTCCGTGGGTACGACCATCACCAATAATCCGCCGCGGCCGGCGCCGAAAGCCCTCGCGAGCGCGCTGGAGCAACTTGCCGCGCGGTTCGGCAACCGCCTCATCACCTCGCAAGCCGTCCGCGAGCAGCACGGCCATACCACCACATGGATCGTGAACCAGCCGCCGGACGGCGTGGTGATGGCGCAGGAGACTGCCGACATCCAGGACGTGGTGCGGATCTGCGCGAAAAACGGCGTGCCTGTCATCGCCTTCGGCACCGGCACCTCGCTCGAGGGCCAGGTCAACGCACCCGCCGGCGGAATTTGCATCGACCTGCGCGACATGAACAAGGTGCTCGCGGTGCATGCCGAGGACCTCGACTGCGTGATCCAGCCCGGGGTGACCCGCAAGGCGCTCAACGAGCATCTGCGCGACCAGGGCCTGTTCTTCCCGATCGACCCCGGCGCGGACGCTTCCCTCGGTGGCATGGCCTCGACCCGCGCTTCCGGCACCAATGCGGTGCGCTACGGCACCATGCGCGACAGTGTGCTGGCGCTGAAAGTGGTCCGCGGCGACGGCGAGATCATCACGACCGGCACGCGTGCGAAGAAATCATCCGCCGGCTACGACCTGACGCATCTGTTCGTCGGCGCCGAGGGCACGCTCGGCATCATCTCGGAGCTGACCATCCGCCTGCGCGGCATCCCCGATACGATCGCGGCCGGAGCGGTGTCGTTCGAGACCGTGCACGGGGCGTGTCAGGCCGTGATCCTGGCGATCCAGACCGGCATTCCCGTGGCGCGCATCGAGCTGCTCAACGCCGCGCAGGTGCGGGCCTGCAACGCCTATTCGAAGTTGACCCTGCCCGAAACGCCGCTGCTGCTGATGGAATTCCACGGCAGCGAGATCGAGGTCGCCGAACAGTCCAAGGCCTTCGGCGAGATCGCCAGGGATTGCGGCGGCGGCGACTTCTCCTGGACCACCAAGCCGGAGGATCGCACAAAGCTGTGGCAGGCGCGGCACGACGCCTATTGGTCGGTGAAAGCGCTGCGGCCCGGCGACAGCATCGGGGTGGTCGCGACCGACGTCTGCGTGCCGATCTCGCGGCTTGCCGAATGCGTCGGCGAGACCGAGGAAGATCTCAAGCGCCTCAACCTGTTGTCGCCGATCGTCGGCCATGTCGGCGACGGCAATTTCCACTGCTCGCTGGTCTGCGACACCAACGATGCCGACGAGATGGCGCGCGGCGAGGAGTTCATGCATCGGCTGGTCGAGCGCGCGCAGGCGATGGACGGCACCTGCACCGGCGAGCACGGCATCGGTCAGGGCAAGCAGAAATACCTCAAGGCGGAGCTCGGCCCCGAGGCGATCGACGCGATGCGGGCGCTGAAAAAGGCGCTCGATCCGCAGAACATCTTCAATCCCGGGAAGATCGTACCGGAGGCGTAGCGCGCGGCGTGGCCGCCGTTTATGCTCGCTCCCTCACCACGGAGCAGGCAATGCAGTGGTTCGCGCGCAAGACGCGTCAGGACGTCTGGGACGAAGCGATCGAACGGCCGCTCGGCGACATCGAGGCCGCCGAGCGCATCCGTGCGATCTGTGACGCCGCTGCGGCGAGCGCGGCAGGTAGCGCGCGCAGCGACAAGCGCGACAGCGAGCGCTACGAGCGCGCGGCGAAAGTCGCGATGGAAATCGCGATGAAGATCTCGGATGGACTGATGCGCGACGACGCAGTCCGTCGCATCGTCGATCTCTGCATGAAGGCGAACGACCTCAAGACGGCGCAAATCCTGTTTCGCGCGATCCATGCCAGCTGGATCCGCGAAACGATCCAGCGCGATCACCCGCCATTGGCGCAGTGAGCCCAGTTATCGCGCCAACTTCCGCACGGCCTCGTCGACGCTGTGGAAGACACGCTCTCTCGGCAGGGCGTCGAACAATCTAAACCGCTCGAACGCGTCCTGCGCGCGCACTGATTCCAGCCGGGCCAGCGCGACGGTGACGCCCTGTTCGCTGCACGCCCTGAACACGTCCAGCAGGATCTGCGCGGCGGTGAAGTCGATCTCGACCATGCCGCTCGCCTCCAGCACCAGCAGCTGTGGCGGCATCGTGCCGAGCACCTTGATCACGTCGCTGCGAAAGCCGGGCGCGTTGAGGAAGGACAGCGGCGCCTGCAGCCCGAGCACGGCGACGCCGGCGATGCGCTCGCCGGCGATGTGCGGATGTGCCGGCCACCAGATCGTGGTGCCCGGCACGCGCTCGAACTCGACCAGCCGCGCGCGCGTCGTGCTCCAGATGCCGTGCAGCAGCGACAGCACGATGCCGAGGAACGCGCCTTGCTGGATCGGCAGCACGATGATCAGCGCGGCGGTGGCGGCGATCAGCAGGAATTCGCTGGGGGATTGGCGATAGATCGTGACGATCTGCTTCACGCGGATGATGCGCAGCGCGACGAACAGCAGGATGCCGCCGAGGGCTGCGTCTGGAACGTGCTGCAGCAATCCCGTTCCAAACGCGAGCAGCGCCAGCACGATCGCAGCGGCGGCGAGACCCGCGAGCTGCGATTGTCCGCCGGTCTCGGCGACAATGCCCGTCCGCGGCGGGCTGGCGTTGACCGGAAACGCGCCGAACAGGCCCGACAGTACGCAGCCTACGCCCGCGCCGAGAAAATCGCGATCGACATCGGCCGGCTTGTCGGGATCGGACGGGAATGAGCGCGTCGTCGCCGCGGTCTGCACCATCACCACGACCGTGATGACAAAGGCGAGCGGCACGAGGCGGACCCATTGCTCCGGTGCAAGCTCGGGGAAGGTCGGCCGCGGCAGCGTCCCCGGCACGAGGCCTACGACATTGACGCCCTTGCTCTCGAGGCCGAGCGCGATCGTGGCCAGGGTCGCGGCGACGAGCCCGATCAGCGCGCCCGGAATTTTTGCGCTGATCTTCTCGGCGACGAAGACCACGGCCAGCACACCGAAGCCGATGCATAGCGTGAAGGGATTGGTGCGGCCGAGCTCGCTTGCGAGCACACCGATGCGATCGAGCGTCGGCCCGTTCGGCGAGTCCAGGCCCAGCACGCCCGGTAATTGCGACACGATGATGTGGACGGAGATGCCGGCGAGGAAACCGACCATGACGGGCACGGACAAGAGATTGGCGATGCCGCCGAGGCGGAAGGCGCCGCCGGCCAGCATCATTGCGCCGACCATCAGTGCCAGCGCGATCGCGAGGCCCTGATACTCAGGCGAGCCGGCGGCGGCCAGCGCCGCCAGCCCGCCGGCGAAGATCGGCGTGATCGTGGAATCGGCGCCGCAGGACAGGAAGCGGTTTCCGCCGAGCATCGCAAAGCCGAGCGATCCCGCCATGAAGGCGAAGAAGCCGATCTGCGGCGCGAAGCCGCCGAGCCGCGCCGTGGCCATCTGCTCTGGGATCGCGATTGCCGCGAGCGTCAGGCCGGCCATCAAATCGCCCGGCAGCGAATAGGACGCGAGTGAGCGAAACAGCGGCCATGATGTTGCGGTGTGAGCGTCCTGCGCCATCAGCAGCGAATCCCCGAAGTGTTCCGTTGGTCGACCAGACCACAGCTGCCGGTCGTCGGCAAACATGGGGTTGCCGGCCTCGCCTGTATATCGTGCGACACCGCAGGGCTCGCGGCACTTATCGCGTCTGCGAGCCCCACGCGCACTCCCGCGAGGCACGCCCTATGGCTTCGACGCCTGCGCCTGCTTCAGCGCGCTCTTGCAGCCATCCGACAGCTGGTTGAAATGCTCGATCATGCACTGCTTGACGCGGCCGCCTCCCGGCATGATGCCGGAGCACAGCGCGCGCATGTCCGCGGTGCACGCTTGGCGTATCTCCTGTCGCGGTTGCTGGGCGGACGCGGCGCCCGCGGACGATATCGCGACCAACGCGGCGATGATGGCCGCGATCGCGCGTCGCAGCTCCCGTAGCTGTACAGGTCTCACCATGCGCAGACCCTCCGCACGCCGAATGGCGTGCTGGTCCACCAACAGGCCCCAGGATAGGGAGGCGCCGCATAGGCATAGGGTGGATGGGCGTAGGGCACGATGGTCCGCCGGCACAGGCCGTTGGCCGTCAGGTGCCAGCCGGGTCCGCAGCCGCCGCTGACTTCGGTGAGGCCGTCGGACATGCCGGGGTGAGGGCTGGGGGTGAAGGCTAGCGCGGTCGAACCTGCGGCCAGTGCGGCTGCCGCGGCCGACGCCAAGATCGTCAATCGTCGCATTCGAGATATCCATGCTTGCAAGTTGGAGGAAGGCAGTCCGCGGCCAGTGTTCTGACCCCGGCCGGAATTCACGGTCGTGCGGCGCGAGGGTCAGTACCGGTATCCGTAATAGGGATGAGTCCCGACCGTGCCGCTGCGCGTCACGCTGTTGCCGTTCGGACCCGTCGTGGTGCGCGTGTAGTCGAATGCATGCGGAGCGACGCGCGTGATGCTGCCGCTGCGTGCGATCGTGCCGCCATAAGGTCCCGTCACCGAAGCCGAACGCGAGCAGGTTCCGCCGGCGCATCCGCCGCTGGCGCTGCCGTAGTAGGTACCTCGCCAAGTCGTGACGCCGCCGCTGCGAACCCAGGCGTTTGCACCGGAGGCTCCCGTGAGGGCCAGCACCGTTGCGAGTGATAGCGAAGCCAGAATGGGTTTCATCGGATACTCCTGTTTGTGAGGACGCGCCGGAACGAGACCGGTCGCCGCATGGGGCCAATCTCGCCTCGATCTTTTGCCGTGATATTGCCGGCGAGGCCGGAAGTGTAACGTTTTGTAACGAGTGACGGGGTCGCCACATTCCTGCCAGCGGGCTGCTCGATAGAGGCCGCGATGGACACTCGGACGATCATGATCGTGGAGGACGACCGCGAGATCCGCGCGCTCTTGGCGGACCTGCTGACGCGGGAGGGCTATGCGCCGGTTTGCGTCGAGAACGGCGCGGCGATGGACCGGGCGCTGATGCAGGCATGCCCGGATCTCATCGTGCTTGACATCATGCTGCCGGGCGAGGACGGACTGTCGATCTGCCAGCGCCTGCGCAGCAAGAGCCGCACGCCGATCCTGATGCTGACGGCCAAGGCCGACGATGTCGACCGCATCATCGGCCTGGAGCTCGGCGCCGACGATTATCTGCCGAAGCCTTTCAATCCTCGGGAATTGCTGGCGCGCATCAAGGCCGTCTTGCGGCGTGTGGACGGCCCGCTGCAGATGCCGCCGCCGCGGCGAATTGCTTTCGGCAGGCTGGTGGCCGATCTCGACGGGCGCAGCCTGACCAACGACCAGAACCGTGTCGTCGAGTTGACGGCAGCGGAGTTTGATCTGCTGGCATGTTTCCTCGAACGGCCCAAGCGGGTGCTGTCCCGCGACCAGTTGCTCGACTGGACACGCGGCCGGACCGCGGATCCGTTCGACCGCGTCATTGACGTGTCGGTTAGCCGGCTGCGCCGCAAGCTCGTCGCCGCGGATCCCAAGGCTGCGTTCTCGATCAGGACCGTGCGCAATGGCGGCTATCTCTTCAGTGCTGACGTTCGCCCGCTCTGAGCACGGAGCCTGTGCGGAATGAGCAGGCTTCACATCGCCGCCCGCCTCGGCCTTATCGTCGTCGGCGCCATCATTCTCGTGCAGTTGCTGTCGGTCGCCATCTATTTGGTGGAGCAGCGCGGCCGCGGCGAGCCGTCCGGATTTGCCGCTTTGCTCGCGCAGGTCGCCGCCTTGGCGGAGGCGATCGACAGGGTCCCGCGCGACGATCGCGACCTGGTGCTGCGCGCGGCCACGACGGCGCGATTTAAGCCGGTCGTGCGTCAGGACGTGCCGCCCAACCCGTTGCATGGCCGTTTCCTGGGCAGCGCGGAGCAACGGTTGCGCGCGCTGAGCGGTGTGCCAGCGGAGCGGCTGGTCGCACTGTCCTTCGTCAACGTCAGGGACGGCCAACAGGTGGCCCGCTTGCGTGATCTCGTCACCTCGCGCCTGCAAGCTGTCATTGAACTTGCTGGCGGCGGCTATCTGGTGATCGAGACCGCAGGTGAGCTCAGCCTTCGCCTGCTCGGCATTCCTGTCGGCCTGCTGGCCGGAATTCTCGGCTTCGTCGTCGCTTTGGCGGCCTTGCTCGCGGTCCGCCACGAGACCAGGCCGCTGTCCGAGTTGACCGTCGCCATCGAGCGCTTCGGCGCTGCCATGGAGACCATGCCGGTCAGCGAGCGGGGTGCTCCCGACGTCCGGGCGCTGATCCGCGCCGTCAACGCCATGCAGGCGAACATCGCCGAACTGCTGCGCAGCCGCACCCTCGTGCTCGGCGCGATCAGCCATGATCTGCGCACTTATGTCACGCGGCTGCGGCTACGTCTCGAGCTGCTGCCCGAAAGCGTGCAGCGGGACAAGGCAACCGTCGATCTCGACGACATGCAATCGCTGATGGATGATGCGCTCGCCTTTGTCCGCGCCTCGTTCGCAGGCCCGTCGGCGGAAACCGTCGATCTTGCCCGCGTCGCGCGGACCGAGTACGAAGCGCGCAAGGGCGCCTGCGCAGCGCTGACGCTCACCTGCGAAGATCCGGCTCTCCTCATCCGCGGCTCGGCTGCGGGCATGGCTCGGGTCGTTGCCAATCTCGTCAACAACGCGATCCTCTATGGTGGCGCCGCGGACATCTCGTTGTACGCCGAGACCGATGTGATCGAACTCCTGGTCGAGGACCGCGGGCCGGGAATCCCGGTTGACGAACGCACCCGCGTATTCGATCCATTCTACCGGCTGGAGACCTCGCGCAGCCGCGAGAGCGGCGGCGCAGGATTGGGACTCACAATCGTGAGGCAAGTTGTCGAAAGCAACGGCGGCACGGTCGCCATTGAGCATCGTCCCGGTGGCGGCACCCGTGTCCGCGTCCGGCTGCCGCGCGAGCGGTCTCAGTAACGGCTGCGGTAGCCATCGCCGTGTCCCGGGCCGCCGTAGTTGCCGCCTCGACCGCCCATGCCCATGCCAATTCCGATGCCTATTCCGACACCTAAGGCTTCTGGCGGCGGGCCGCGATCCGGTGGCGGCGCGCGCTCGTAGATCACCTCATCAGGCGGCGGCCGGCGCGGCCTGGGCGGCGTGTCGACCACCTTGCGCTTCGGCGGTGTGTCGTCGACGCGCTTCTTGATCACAGGCGCGATCGTCGGGTTGATCGGCGAAGCCGGTGGTGTGGGCGTCGAGCACGGGCAGGTCGGGGCCATCGCGACGGCGACCGGGGCAGGAGCGGCCGCGACCGCGGCAGGCAAGACGTAGTTGCGGTTCTGCACGCGGAGCAGCAGCCGGCGTGCGGTCGCGGCCAGATCGCTGTTGTCCCAGTTCGCCAGATACGCCTCGAACGAGGCGCGGGTGTTGATCGCGGTGGCGCGCTCCCACGCCAGCATCTGGCGCCGGCGCTCCACAATCGTGCGCAGCCGCGGCGTACGGGTATCCTGAGCGTACAACTCGATATAGGCCTGATACGCCGGCACGGTGTCGTCGGTGATCACTATCTCATAGGCGACCATGGCCGGCTTGCCCTGCAAATCCTTGCGCCAGTCCTCGAGGCTGCGCGTGCCGCTCGCAAGTGCCATGGAGGATGCGCCAGGAAGCGCAGTCTGACTGCCGCTGCTGTCGCCGCCGAAGAACTTGAAGTCAGTCGTCAGCGACGAGCTTTCCCAGGGGATCTGGCGTCCGTCGGTCGATTGCGCCACGGCGACGCGAATGCGCTTGAACACTTCCTCGATCGGCAGATTGGGCTGCTTGGCGACGGTCAGCGCCGCGGTGGTATAGGGGCTGTCGATGCCGGAGCCATCCTCGGCTTCGGAGCCCGGCGAGGTCGAATAGGAAATGAAGGAGCCCGGCGCGCCGGCCTTGGTGTCGACGATCGCAAGCCCGTGTCCGGCGCCGCTGAGCGCAGGGAAGGGATTGTTGCGGCAGGCATCGAGCATGAAGATGCGCGCCCGCGTCGGCAGTGCGCCGAGCGTGTTGAGCAAATCGTTCAGTCGCACACCCTGCAGCGGAATGTCGGCTTCGCGCTTGGGGTCGAGATCGACGGGAACGAGATAGTTCTCGCCGTCGATCTGGAGGCCGTGGCCGGCATAGAACACCAGCGCGACGGTGTCGGCGCCGCTGGCGCTGACCTTGCCGGCGAAATCCGAGATCGCCTGACGCATATCGTTTTGCGCCAGATTGGATGCCGTGGTGACGGTGAAGCCGGCATTGCCGAGCAGCTCCGTCATGCCCTTGGCGTCGTTGGCTGCGTTGGGGAGTTCCGGCACGGTGCGATAGGCCGATTGGCCGATCACCAGTGCGAGCCGCGCTTCGGCCGCGGCCCCCGTCGGCATCGTCAATTGCGTGAGCGCGAGAAGAGCGGATGCAAGAAACAAATTGCGAAAGACTGGACGGCGCATGGTGTCACCTCCATCGGCAATGCGCGCGATGATGTCACCTTTTCTAGGTGGCCGCCATGCGTCTGTCTGTGCACTGGATCACGTTGAGCTGCGGCAAAATGGGGCAGAAGGTCTGCCAGAGCTGGTGCGGCATCGTTCTGGCGCCATCCATGTGAATTGCGCATTGATCCATGCGCCAATTGGATCGATGCCCAACGCTGCGCGAAAGCATCTTCTCGCGCATCGGCCCCATGCCGATCTGATCGAGAATCCCGCAAAAACATGGCTGTTTTGCCGCGCGCTGATGCCGTTGATCCTCGCGACACGCCGCTTTGCAACGGCCGGCCGCAAGCCTTGCCTGCGCCGTCGCTTTGGCCATACAGTCCGCGCAACGGGCTGCGGCAACGACCGTTGCTCGAAAAACAATAATTGGGGAGAAACCGCATTATGTCCATCGTGCCCGTGAACCGTCGCGCGTTCATCAAGTCGTCGACGGGACTTGCTGCCGGCCTCGTGCTTTCCCCCGCACTCATCGGCCGCGCCGAAGCCGCGACGCTGAAGCTGAAATGCTCCTCGTCGCTGCCGAACGATCCCAAATTCGCCAACGGCCGGGTCTACTACGACAATCTGGTGAAGAACCTGAAGGCGAACGGCCTCGGTGAGCAGGTCGAGGTCGCGTTCTTTCCCGACAACCAATTGGGTCAGGAAATCGACGTCATCAACTCAGTGAAGCTCGGCGTCATCGACCTCATGGTGTCGGGCTCCTCGATCTCGGCGAATCTGGTGCCGCTGGTCGGCACCTACGACCTCGGCTTTCTGTTCTCGAGCTTTCCGCAGCAGACCAAGGCGTTCGACGCTGGCGCGGCCAAGCCGATCGAGGACGCGCTGCTCAAGGGCAGCAACATCCGCATCATCGCCTGGGCCTATAATTTCGGTTCACGCAGCGTACTTGCGAGGAAGCCGGTGAAGACGCCGGAAGATCTCGCCGGTCTCAAGATCCGCACGCTGCCAAATCCCGTCATCACGGAATGCCTGCGCCTGATGGGAGCCGCCGCGACGCCGCTGGCGTTCGGCGAAATCTACACGGCATTGCAGGCCGGCGTGCTGGACGGGCTAGAGCACGACCCGCCGACCATCCTGGCCAGCAAGTTCTTCGAAACGGCGAAATTCTATGCATTGACGCAGCACAATTTCTCGCCGCTCGCGATCTATTTCAGCGACACGACCTACAATCGCATGGATCCGAAGCTGCGCGAGGGATTTCTCGATGCCGCGAAGAAGGCTGCGGCCGACACGCGGACCCACGGGCTCGCCGTCGAGAAGGAAGCGCTGTCGGCCTTGACCGAAAAGGGCGTGACGGTGGCCGAATGCGACCGCGAGGCGTTCAAAAAGCGCGTCGCGCCGCAGATCGAGAACTTCATGAAGGCGCGGCCGGAATCCAAGGCCGTGATCGACATCATCCGCGCCACGCAGGCCTGACGTGGCAATGACAGCTGCCGTACCTCTCTCGGGCGGCCGCCACGGGAGCATCGCCCTGCTGCTTCGCTTCAGCGACGCGATCGCGGCCATCCTGCTGGCCACGGATCTCGTCGTCGTCTGCGGTTCCGTGCTGCTGCGCTTCTGCTTCAACGCGCCGGTGGAGTGGTCCGACGACGTCGCGCGCGGACTGATGGTCGGATCGGCCTTCTTCGGCGCGGCGAGCGCGCTCGCGCGCGGCGAGAATGTCGGCGTCTCTTTCTTCCGCGATCTGGCTCCGGTACGGCTGCGCGCGCTGGTCGACGCCGCGAGCGCGCTGCTGGTGGTGCTGATTTCGGGCTACGTCGCCTACAACGCCATCAAGCTCGGCTCGCTGACGGCGGGCCAGACCACCGGATCCGGCCTGCCGCTGGAGCTGACCTTCTACCCGATGGGCGCCGGCGCGCTGTTCATGACGGTGTTTGCGATCGACCAGCTCTGCGCCAGGCCGCTCCCTGACATCGTCAGAGGCCTCGTCGCGATTGCCGTCGTGACCGGCCTTTATCTCGCCTGGGATTATCTGTCGCCCGCCACGGTGCCGTCGGCGGGCACGCTGATGCTGATCGGTTTCTTTGCGACGTTGGTCGGTGGCTTGCCGATCGGCTTTGCACTGGCGCTGGCCGCGCTGATCTTCATCTGGGTCGAGGGCGCGCTGCCCGGCGTGATCTTCGCCCAGCAGATGGCGCGCGGCATCGACAATTTCGTGCTGCTCGCGATTCCGTTCTTCATTCTCGTCGGCTACCTCATGGAAGCCAACGGCATGTCGGTGCGGCTGATCGAGCTGTTGCAGCGCGGGGTCGGCCGCATGCGCGGCGGTTTGAACGTCGTGATGGTGGCCTCGATGGTGCTGTTCTCCGGCATTTCCGGCTCGAAGATGGCCGACGTCGCCGCGGTCGGCTCCGTGCTGATTCCGGCCGCGCGCCGCTCCAAGCAGAATCCGGGCGGCGCCGTGGCGCTGCTCGCAGCCTCCGCGGTGATGGCGGAGACTATTCCGCCCTGCATCAACCTGATCATCCTGGGCTTCGTCGCGAACCTGTCGATCGGTGGTCTGTTCGTCGCAGGGCTGTTGCCCGCGGCGCTGATGGCGCTGGCCTTGATCGCCGTCTCCATCATCTTCGGCAAGACTCCAATTGAGACTCCAACTGAGTCTCCAGCTGATGCCGAGGTCATCGCGCCGCAGATGCCGGTGTCGGGCCTGTGGAGCGGCGCGATCGCCTCGTTCGGCCTGATCTTCATGATCTTCTTCGGCTTCAAGAGCGGCTTTGCCACCGCCACGGAAATCTCGGCCTTCGCCGTGGCTTATGCACTCGTCGTCGGCAGCGTGGTGTTCCGCGAACTCAGCTTCACATCGGCTGCGCACAGCTTCGTCCAGGGAGCGACGCGCGCGGGGCTCGTGCTGTTCATCGTTGCCGCAGCGCAATCGCTGGCGTTCACGCTGACCCTGCAGCAGGTGCCGCATGCGGTCGGCGATTTCATGCTGGGATTGTCCAAGACCAGCGGCACCTGGCTGTTCATCCTGCTCGCGATCGGCGTGCTGATCGTGATGGGCTCGGTGCTGGAGGGGGCGGCCGCGCTGATCATCTTCGGGCCGCTGCTGCTGCCGGTGGCCGTGCAGCTCGGCATCGATCCCCTGCATTTCGGGGTGGTGCTTGTGATCGCGATGGGCATCGGCCTGTTCGCGCCGCCGCTCGGGCTCGGGCTTTACGGCGCCTGCCTGATCGGCAATGTGCCGATCGAGCAGACGGTGAAGCCGATCATGGGCTATCTCGGCCTGTTGTTCCTTTGCCTGCTCGTGATCGCGTTCGTGCCATGGCTCAGCACGGCATTGCCGCGCGCGTTCGGCTATTGAGGGAGTATCGCCGTGAAAGTCCTGCTGGCCCACACGCCGGAGATGCGCCGCAATTACTACGGCGATCGCAGCCTGAACGGCTTGCGCGCGACCGCCGAGGTGATCCTGCACGAGAGCGATGAGACGCTGGTCTCAGCCAGCCTCGTGCGCGCTGCGCAAGATGTCGACATCATCGTGGCCGATCGCATGACCGAGGGACGCGGCGAGATCTTTGCGCAACTGCCGCGCCTGCGCGCCTTCGTCCGCTGCGCCGTCGACATCCGCAACGTCGATGTCGAGGCGGCCTCGAACGCCGGCGTGCTCGTGACCCGCGCCGGGCCTGGCTTCGTGCAAGCCGTTGCCGAGCTCGCGGTTGGCTTCATGGTCGATCTCTCCCGCGGCGTATCGCGAGCGACGGCCGATTATCACGCCGGCCGCAAGCCGGAAGCGCGGATGGGCCGTCAACTCGCCGGCAGCAAGATCGGCATCATTGGCTATGGCAGCATCGGGCGCTATCTCGGGGAAATCGCCAAGGTGATGCGCATGGAAGTGCTGGTCGCAGATCCCTTTGCGACCGTGACCGACGGTGCCATCCGGCAGGTCAGCCTCGACGAGCTCCTCGCCGCGTCCGACTATGTCGTCTGCCTTGCCATCGCCAACGAGCAGACCGAAAATCTGATCGGCGAGGCGGCGCTGGCGCGGATGCAGAAGCATGCGGTCTTCATCAATCTCTCCCGCGGCAACCTGGTCGACGAAGCGGCGCTGGCGAAGGCGTTGCTTGAAAATCGAATCGCGGGTGCCGCGATGGATGTGGGCCGCGCGCCCGACCAGATGCCAAGCCCGGAGCTTGCGAAGCTTCCCAACGTCATCGCCACGCCCCATGTCGGCGGCCTGACGCCGCAGGCGATCGAATATCAGTCGCTGGAAACCGTGCGGCAGGTCGAAGCGATCGTCAAAGGCGAGATCCCGCAAGGCGCCGTCAACGCCGACCGCTGGACGCGGCGGCCGTGATCTGCTCTATAGCCGGTCCACAGCTTTGAACGTCCCGTCCTTCTGGATCACCGTCAAAAACACCTTCGGCGGCGCGTCGAGCATGCGCATGCCGACGGTGATGGTGCTGCCGCTGATGTCGAAGCGGCCGACATCGTTGATGGTGCGCAGCAGGCTCGCGCGCGTCGGTTGCGGTCCGGCTTGTTCCAGCGCCGCGGCCGCGAGACGGCCGGCGATATAGCCTTCGAGCGCCACGAAATTCGGTGTCAGCGCCGGGTCGAACGCCGTCTGCGCCGCCTGGTAGTCGGCGACCAGCTTAAGCGAGCGGTCCCAGGGAAACGGCACGACCTGCGTGACGACGACGCCTTCGCCCTCGGGGCCGAGCTCCTTGGCGAGCGCAACGGCGCCGACAAAGGAGATGTTGACGAAGGTCGGATTGGCGCCGCTGCGGTGCGCGAGCTTGATGAACTCGGCGCAGGGACCGTAGGTCCCGACCATGACGATCGCCTCGGGTTCGACGCGCTTGATCGTGCGCCAGGCCGACGCGACGGCGCGGGTGTTGCGCTCGAAGGTGCCTTCGGCGGCGAGCTCGAGGCCGCGCCTGGCAAGCGCGCGCTTCACGCCGGAAAGACCGTCGCGCCCGAACGAGTCGTCCTGGTAGAAAATGGCGATGCGGGTGAAATGGCGATCCTCGGTGAGATGCTTGACCCACGCCTCGGCCTCGGCGCCATAGCTTGCACGGATGTTGACCACGTTCGCAAGCTCGAAGTCGCGCAAGAATTCAGCGCCGCTGAAGGGACCGATGAAGGGCACGTTCCTGGCGCTGGTGATCGGTATCGTCGCCACCGCGGTCGGCGTGCCCACCGCGCCGATCAGCGCGAACACCTTCTCGTCCTCGATCAGCCGCAGCGTCTGCGCCAGCGAGCGGTCGGGGTCGTAGCCGTCGTCACGGCTGATGAGCTGGAGCTTGCGGCCGTGGACGCCGCCTTTGGCGTTGATCTCGGTGAAGGCTGCGACAATGCCCTGCCGCATGCGCTGTCCGAGTGTGGAGGAGGGACCCTCGAGCGCTGCGGCTTGGCCGAACAGGATCGCATCCTCGCTGACGCCGATCTCGTCGGCTTTCGCCGGCAGCATGATTGCTGCCAGGACGGCGACGGTCATGACGATGCATGTCGCAGATCGAGATCGATACATCAGAAAAGTCTTGCTGGGTGCGGTGAGTAGCTTCGTGAAAGCTATCGCCACGGGATGAATCGGCGATGTATCGACGGCTCCGTACTACTCCGGGGAAAACCGGCAACTTGCTTCGACAGAGCCCGCATCATCCTGCACTTCATTAACTAAACCGGGTAATGCGGAAAAGCCGGGTTCCGAAATTGTGCAGTTCTTAACCGCGGTCCTGTTCCGATAGTGGCTCCGGCGGCTCAACCAGAGGTTCGGTTGAGCGGGACAGGGGACGGCGGTTTTTGGAATGGGCGGTCGGGATCAGAACGATCAGGATCGGGGGCGTATGACCGGATGGTGGCGTGCCGCGCCGCTGCTCGGGCTCTATCGCCCTGCGCTCGTCGCAGTCGGCGTCGGTCTTCTGTTCTCGGTCGTGGCTGCAGCCGCCGTGGCGCGATGGGAAGGCCGCGTCAACAAGATCGAGTTCGAGAACGCGGCCGAGACCGAAGTGATCGTCATGCAGAACGGCATGAGCGAGTACATCTCCAGGCTCGTCGCGCTGCGCACGCTGTTCGAATCGACCAATCAGGAGATCACCCGCAGCGAATTCGAGACCTTCAGCGCCCGCCTGTTCGAGCGCCATCCCGGCATGCTGCGCATCTCCTGGGTGCCGCGGGTGAACCGCAAGGAGCGCGCCGAATACGAGGCCGCGGCGATCACGGACGGCGTGTCCGGCTATCGCATCAAGTCGCTCCAGGGCGATGCGTTCGCGACCGCGCCGCAGAGCGACGAATATTTTCCGGTGTTCTACTCGACCCAGCCGAAGACGTCTCCAGTCTACGGAATGGACTACGCGACCGTTCCGGAGCGCCGCGCGGTCCTCGAGCGCGCGCGCGACACCGACCGGATAGGGGCCATTCGCACCCGCCTCTACGAGCCGAAGGAGGGCGGCCGGTTGCCCGACGTCCTCGTCGCCATTCCCGTCTACGCCAAGGGAACGTCGCGCGACGCGGTCGTGGACCGGCGCCGCAATCTCGCCGGCTTCGTCGTCGGCGTCTTCGACCTGCCGCTGCTGATCCAGTCCATTCGCGTGACCACCGGGGCAAGCCCCGCGGTCAGCGTCAACGTCTATCCGCCGTTCGCGGGTCAGATCGTCGGCCTGGAGCAAATGCTGCCGGATTACTCGTCGGCCGCGACGGCGCCGCAGACGATGCGGGACGTCGCGCTAGCCCTGCACTGGTCGGGCAATCTCAAGATCGGCGACACCGATTGGCAGGTGCGGGCGGTTCCGGCTGCCGGCGGTCCGCTGGAGACGACTTACGATCGCGCGGGTGCGGTGCTGATCGTCGGCATGCTGCTGACGCTGTCGCTTTCGACCTATCTCATGCTCGCAACCCGCAATTCGCAGCGGCTGTCACTGGCGAACCGGCGGGTGCTCGAACTCGCCCAGACCGACATCCTGACCGGATTGCCGAACCGCGCTTTCTTCCTGGCCCGGCTCGACGAGCTCAAGGGCCGTTTGAAGGACGCCGGTCCGACCTTCTCGATCCTGATGCTCGACCTCGACCGCTTCAAGAACGTCAACGACTCGCTCGGTCACGGTGCCGGCGATGCGCTGCTGCGTCAGGTCGCACAGCGGCTGAAATCCGCTTTGCGCACCAGCGACGTGCTGGCCCGGCTCGGCGGCGACGAATTCGCCATCATCCAGGAAGCTTGCGAGGATCAGCGCGTCTGCTCGACCGAACTGGCGGGGCGGATCGCCAAGCTCGTGGCCGAGCCGTTCCTTCTTCCCGGACACCGCGTCGAGATCGGTACCAGCATCGGCATTGCGATCGCGCCCGATCATGGCAGCGATCAGGAGCAGCTGCTGAAGAAGGCGGACCTGGCGCTCTACCGCTCGAAATCGTCGGGCCGCAACTGCTTCACCATCTACGACAAGGCGATGTCGGCCGAGCTCGAGGCGCGCAGCACGCTGGAAGGCGATCTGCGCGACGCCATCGCGCGGTGCCAGCTCGAGGTGCACTACCAGCCGTTCGTCGACGCCCTCAGCGGCACGCGGCGCGGCTTCGAGGCGTTGGTGCGCTGGCGGCATCCGACGCGCGGCTTGATTGCGCCGGACCAGTTCATCCCGCTTGCGGAGGAGACCGGGCTGATCGTGCCGCTCGGCGAGTTTGTGCTGCGGCGCGCCTGCGCGGACGCGGCCGGCTGGCCGTCCGATCTTGCGGTCGCCGTCAACCTGTCGCCGATCCAGTTCAAGGAGGCCGAGCTGTTCGAGATGATCAGCGCGGCGCTCGCCGATTCCGGATTGCCGCCGCAGCGGCTGGAGATCGAGATCACGGAATCCGTGCTGCTGGAGCGTGGCGTCGAGAACCACGCCTTCATGGAGCGGCTGAAGAGCATCGGCATCGCGCTCGCACTCGACGATTTCGGCACCGGCTATTCGTCGCTCAGCTATCTGACCGCTTTCCCGTTCGACAAGATCAAGATCGACAAATCGTTCATCCGGAACCTCACGCATCAGCCGCGCAGCTCCGCCATCATCTCCTCGATCGTGACGTTGGCGCGCGGGCTGGACATGTCGGTCACCGCCGAGGGCGTCGAGACCCGCGAGGAGTACGAGCGGCTGAAGGCGCTCGGCGTCAATTTCGCGCAAGGCTATCTGTTCGGCCGCCCGCAGCCGATCGAACGGATCCTGTTCGACGCGCCCGCCAAATCGTCGCAACGCGACGCGGCCTGAGGGCGGCCGCCCAAGGATCGCTCAATGAGGCATGCGCGAAAAGCGCTTGACCCGGGCAGTCCTGGATGGTCGGAAGGGCCGTCCAGGGATGAAACACACAATGCGGCTTCCGTTCTTCTACGGCTGGGTCGTGGTCGCGGTGACCTTCGTCACCATGGCCATCGGCGTCAACGCGCGCACCGCCTTCTCGCTGTTCTTCCCTCCCATCATCTCCGAATTCGGCTGGGAGCGCGGCGTCACCGCGGGCGCCTTCTCCTTCGGCTTCGTGGTGTCGGGCATGGTCAGCCCGCTGATCGGCCGGCTGATGGACCGCGCCGGCCCGCGCGCGGTGATGGAGCTCGGCGTCGTTCTGATGGGCGGCGGATTGCTGCTCGCGCCGCTCACGAGCCAGCCATGGCATCTCTATGTCACCATCGGCGTCATGGTCGGCGCCGGTTCGGTGTGTCTCGGCTATTCCGGGCAGTCGTTGTTCCTGCCGAACTGGTTTATCCGCACGCGCGGCCTCGCCATCGGCATCGCCTTCGCCGGGGTCGGCATCGGCTCGGTCACGCTGCTGCCATGGGTGCAACACATGATCGAAGGGACCGGCTGGCGCACCGCCTGCACGGCGATGGGCCTGATGATCCTGATCGTGCTGGCGCCGATCAATCTGTTCCTGCATCGACGTCCCGAGGATATCGGCCTTCGGCCTGACGGCGATGCGGCCCCGGCCGCAGGCGCCGCAAAACCCGCCTCCAACGTCGTCGATCCCGTCTGGGCCGGGACCGAATGGACACTCCGGAAAGCGGTCGCCACGACACGGTTCTGGTGGATCGCGCTCGGCTATTTCTGCGGCCTCTACATCTGGTACGCGGTGCAGGTGCACCAGACCAAATTCCTGCTCGACATCGGCTTCAGCCCGGGTGTCGCGGTGTGGGCACTCGGCATCGTCAGCCTGCTCGGCATTCCCGGCCAGATCCTGCTCGGCCATGTCTCCGACCGGATCGGGCGGGAATGGGTGTGGGCGATCAGCTGCGCGGGTTTTGCGATCTCTTTCGCGGCGCTGATGGCCCTGAAATTCCAGCCGTCATTGTGGCTGGTCTACCTCATGGTGTTCACGCAAGGCGCGCTCGGTTACGGCCTGACCTCGATCATGGGCGCAGTGGTGTTCGAGATTTTTCAGGGCAAGCACCAGGGCAGCATTTTCGGCACGATCATGCTGGCGGCATTGGCCGGCGGCGCTGCCGGTCCCTGGGTCACCGGCTTGCTTTACGATCGGGTCGGCGACTACACGCTGGCCTTTGGCGTCGCCATCATCGTGAGCGGATTGTCGGCGCTCTCGATCTGGCAAGCTGCGCCCCGCAAGGTGCGCGCCGTTGCCGGCAAGCTTCAGGTGGAAACCGGCGCCGAATAGGTTCCGTGCGCGCCCAATTACCTTCGTTTCTTTCGCGGAATGTTAATCATGTCGCGTCTTGGCGCGGTGCGAGGGGACTGCAAAAAGGACTTGGACACCATGGTGGCGCTAGCGTCGGTTGCATATTTTCCCGATGCCTCCGGGTCTAGCGATGTCCGCCTCCGATTGTGCCATGACAGAAACTCCGGAAGTGCTGTTGGCCGCGCTCGAACGCGCCGACGAGGGCATCGTCATCGTCGACAGCGCGCATCGCATCACGCATTTCAATGCCGGTGCGGAGCGGATTTGGAAACTCGCACGCGCTGATGTGCTCGGTCACGACGCCGAAATTCTCACCCTCAAATGCCTTCAGGCCGATCCGGTTGCAGAATTCCGTGACGAGATCAGCCTCGTGCGAAACGACGGCAGCCGCATCCGGGCGGCCATCTCGCTTTCATCCATTGCAAGTGAAGGCATCACCTATCGCATCGTGTTCGCGCGCGACGTCACCGCGAATGCCGAACGCCGCGCCAGGATCGGGCTTCTCCACGCCGTCTCCGACCAGACCAACCGCGCGGTGCTCATCACCGACACCGACCAGAGCATCGTCTACGTCAATGCCGCCTTCACGACGCTGTTCGGCTACACCAGCGAGGAAGCCGAGGGCCGCCGTGCCAGGGGCCTGCTCGCCGGCCGCCACACCGATCGCAAGGCCGTTGCGAAGCTCGTCAAGCGCCTGATGGAGGGTGGCCACCGCGGCGAGGTCGAGATGCTCGCCTATGACAAGGACGGCGAGGAGATCTGGGTCTGCGCCCGCATCGATGCCTTCCGCGACAGGAGGGCCAGGTCAAGCACATCTTCGCGCTGCTCGAGGATATCACCGAGACCAAGCAGCTGCGCTCGCTGCAGCAGCTCATCATGGGCGCGCTCGCCGACGAGGTTCCGATCGGCGAGATTGCCGACCGGCTGTGCCGCCGTGTCGAGCAGATCGCGCCCGACGTCGTCTGTTCGCTGCTTCATATCGATGCCGCGGGCCTGATCCATCCGCTCGGCGGCCCAAGTCTGCCCGAGGACTATTCCCGCGCACTGGACGGCGTTGCCATCGGCCCCAATGTCGGCTCGTGCGGAACCGCGGCCTTCTACGGCGAGCCGGTGCTGGCGACGGATCTGGAGACCGATCCGCGCTGGCGGCCGTACAAGGCGATGCCGCTCGCGATTGGCCTGCGCGCATGCTGGTCGACGCCGGTCAAGGCCAAGGACGGACGGGTCATCGCCACGTTCGCCTTCTACTACCGGGAGCCGCGCGCGCCGAGCAATTGGCATCGGCGCATCGTCGAGGCCTGCGTCAATCTCGGCGCTTTCGCGATCGAGCGCAAGGAAGCGCGCGCCGAGATCGCGCGGCTCGCCTATCACGATATCCTCACGGGCCTGCCGAACCGCGCGCAATTGCGGCGCCTGATCACCACCGCCATCGATGCCTGCCCGACCGGCAGCCACGTCGCGCTGGCCTTCCTCGACGTCGATCATTTCAAGGACGTCAACGACACACTCGGTCATGCCGCCGGCGACGAGCTCCTGATCCAGCTCGCGCAGCGCCTGCGCGAGCAGATCGGGCCCGAGGACATGCTGGGGCGACTCGGCGGCGACGAGTTCGTGATCCTGCTGCCGCAGCGCAACGCCGAGGGTGCCGAGCGCGTCGCGGCCGGAATCACCGAAGCGCTGGCCGCGCCGCTGCGGCTCGGCTCCAGGCAACTGCAGATGTCGGCGAGCATCGGCGTCAGCCTCTATCCCGATCACGCCACCGACATCGACACCCTGATGCAGCAGGCGGACGCGGCCATGTACATGGCCAAGCAGGCCGGCCGCTCGACCCATCGCCTGTTCAGCGCCGAGATGAACGGGCTCACCGAGCAGCGGCTGGCCTTGATTGCGGCGCTGCGCCGCGCCATCGCCGAGGGCACGCTGACCCTCCGCTATCAGCCGCAGATCCGCAGCTGCGACGGCGCGATCCATGGCGTCGAGGCGCTGGCGCGCTGGCACGATGCCGAGCTTGGCGACGTCTCGCCGGCAAAATTCATCCCACTCGCCGAAGAGTGCGGCCTGATCGAGCAGATCGGCCTGTGGTCCGTGCGCGAGGCCTGCCGGCAGATGGCGAGCTGGCGCCGCGCTGGGCTGAACATTCCATCCGTGTCGGTGAACCTGTCGCCGATCAATTTCCGCAACGTCACGCTGGCCGCGCGGCTCAAGGATATCCTCGCCGAATACGATCTGACGGCGGATGCGCTGATGCTCGAGATCACCGAGGGCGCGTTCATGCAGGACAGCGTCGCCGCGCTCGAGACGATGAACGCGATCCGGGAGCTCGGCGTCGGGCTTTCCGTGGACGATTTCGGCACCGGCTATTCCAGCCTCAGCCGGCTCGCCCATCTGCCGATCCGCGAGCTCAAGATCGACCGCAGCTTCATGCGCGACATCGAGCGTGACGCTGGCGCGCTCGCGATCGCCACCGCTGTGGTGCGCGTCGGGCAGGGCCTCGGCATGACTGTCGTCGGGGAAGGAGTTGAGACCGAGGCGCAGCGCAAGGTGCTGGCCGAGCTCGGCTGCGACGTCGTGCAAGGCTTCCTCTACGCGCCCGCGCTCGCGCCCCTAGCGTTCGAGCGCTGGCTGATCGAGCACTGCGCCGAGCAGGCGCGGGCGATGCTCGCTCGTCTCGACATTGCACCGGCCGGCGCGACCGCGGTGAAGCGGTCGGCGTAGGGCGTCTACTCTCGGAGCCGCCACGGCAGCAACGACCGGCTAGTCATCGAAATCAACGAAACGCGTTACTTCGATCGTGTCTGGTTTGATTTTGCTCGGCATTGACGCGGCAATGCATAGTGAACGGTCAGCAGGCTTTCGTTCCTGTCATCGAAAATCAAATGATCGGTCAAGGCCATTTCCGCGCGCATCGCGTTGCAGCAGAAGATCATCCATCGATTGAACGTGGGCAGCTGGCTCATGGAGCGGTAAAGCTCGCCACACTCGATGGTCAGGTTCGGCCGGCCTTGCGCGTTCGCCAATTCGAGCCGGGATCGAATCTCTTGCCGGAAACGATCCGTTGAAACCATGCGACATCCGATTGCCGAAAACCCTTCTGAGAGGGGGATCAGCCGGCCAATAATGAAATCGAGCGAGGAACCCCGTCAACTCAGACGCCAGGCCGCGTGACCATAGAGCAATGCCAACACAAAGATACAGCTAATAAAGCCGATCGGATTGATGCGCTCGTCTCGCTATTGGGTGACGGCGTTCCTATATGCTCGAGATCACCGCCCGCCCTTGGCAGTTATCGGTGACTGAGAGCATTTCGCTCCCGCCTCAACCACGCAGGCGGTCGCATGTCCGATATCCCAAAATACAAATCTCCTGGACCGATTGGTATCTCGGGTGCCGGTGCGGGTCGCTGCGTCGGCCTGCATGCAGCGGAATCCATTTTCAATTGATCTGCGGCAGCGATCTCGCACGCAGATCGTCAGGAGGTTTACGTGGCAAACACAGCAACGATCCGAAATTCGAACGGACTTCCGGCCACATTCACGGGATCGAAGACCGGGCAGGACGACGCTCCGTTTGTCTTCGTCAAGGTCGGCGATGAAGAGCGCCGCATGCGAAGGGCCGAATGGGATGCGCTTCCGCCCTGGACCGGTCCGCGCCCGGCACGAACAGCCAACGACTGATCGCACAGCCTTGGGGAGGCCCGCTTGACGGTCGAACATGCCATCGTGCGAACCAAGCCGAAGCCCTGGGGCAGTCTCGATCTGCGGCCCTGGAGTGAGACGTCGAGAGCGACGGGCCGATCGGGGAATTGTGGTTCGAGCGCCCCGGTCTTGCTGCGCCCAAGACGACGTTGCTGCTCAAAATGCTCTTCACCACCGAGCCGCTGTCGATTCAAGTTCATCCGGATGATGCGTTCGCGCGTTCGATCGGGCTTGCCAATGGCAAGACCGAAGCCTGGTATATCGTCTCCGCGATCCCCGGCGCCCGGGTCGCGGTGGGATTGAACCATTTGCGCTCCGCCGCGGAGTTGCGAACCGCGATCACTGATGGCTCGATCGCCGATATCGTGGATTGGCAGCCGGTTCATCCAGGCGACGTCATTCTCATTCCTGCTGGAACGATCCACGCGATCGGCGCCGGCATCGTGCTCGTGGAAATCCAGCAGCACAGCGACGCCACGTTCCGGCTGTTCGACTATGGACGAGCGCGCGAACTGCACATCGACCATGCCGTCGCGGTGGCGACGGCAGGCCCACGCCAGATTCAATCGCCGTCCGAACGCCTGAGCGGCGCGCGAACGGTCCTCACGGTCAATTCCTATTTTGCGCTGGAGCAGACGGACCTTGCTCCTGGCTCCGTTTGGATGCTCGACGCACCGAAAGAGACCTGGCTGCTGGCGATAGAAGGCCAGGCCCAACTCGGCTCGACGAGGCTGGCGCCGGGGGACGCGATCTTCCTGGAAGCCGACCATGCGGAAATCGAGGTCGGTGCGAGCGGCTTGAAAGCGCTGCTGGCCTATCCCGGCCCGAAGATAAACCCTGCTGCGCTAACAGAGCGCAGTGCCGCGAGCGCCAGTCTCGCACCGCACGCCTTTCCCGGCACCCTGGTCCCGTCTCCCTTCGAGACCGCCACGCTCAAACAATCGGAGACGCCAAATTGGCTGCCGTAAATCGTATCGCATTCATCGGCAATTCGCTTCCCCGCCGCTGCGGCATCGCGACCTTCACTACTGACTTGCAGAGCGCCGTTGCGGCGTCCCGGAGTGATCTGGAGACGGTCATCGTCGCGATGACCGATCACGGCCAGGTCTACGATTATCCTACCACCGTGGGCCTGGAGATCGACGACGACAGGCAAGATGATTATGTCCGTGCGGCTGCCTATCTGAACAGCGGCGGCTTCGAGGCCGTTTCGCTGCAACACGAATTCGGAATTTTCGGCGGCGAAGCCGGAGGCCAGATCATGGCGCTTCTGTCGCGCCTGACCATACCGATCGTGACAACCCTGCATACGGTCTTGTCCGAGCCGACAGAGGCTCAGCGCGACGTCATCACGCGCATCGTCGAGTGCTCGTCCAAGATCGTCGTGATGGCTGAAAAAGGTCGGGAATTGTTGCGCTCCGTCTATCACATGGCTGACGAGAAGATCGAGATCATCCCGCATGGCATCCCGGAATTTGCGTTCGTCGAACCCGACGCGGCCAAGGCTGCGCTCGGATTCAGCAACAAGTCGGTCATCCTGACCTTCGGATTGCTGTCGCCGAACAAGGGTATCGAAGTCATGATCGATGCGATGCCTTCGATTCTGAAGACCCGACCCGACGCCGTTTACGTCGTCCTCGGTGCGACGCATCCCAACCTCGTGCGCGACCGTGGCGAAGCTTATCGTGAGTCCCTGATGGCGCACGCGCGCCAGGCTGGCGTCGAGGATCACGTCGTGTTCCTCGATCAGTTCGTCGACAAGAAAACGCTGCTCGATTTCATCTCGATGTCTGACGTCTACGTGACGCCGTACCTCAGTGAGGCCCAGATGACCTCGGGCACGCTGGCCTACAGTTTTGGCCTCGGTAAAGCCGTGGTGTCCACCCCGTATTGGCATGCCCGTGAACTATTGGCCGAGGGCCGCGGCATCCTGGTTCCGTTTGGCGACGCGGCAGCGCTCGGCATTGAAATCGCCAAGTTGCTCACCAACGACGTGCTTCGGCAGGCGATGCGCAAGCGCGCCTATTCGAGCAGCCGCGCGATGACATGGGAAAGAACCGCCGAGCGCTATATGTCGGTCTTCGAGAACGCCGGCCGCCGGCATCGGCTCAAGACCATCGCGCGTATGGATACTGGCACGCTGCTGCGCGACAGCCGCGCCCCGCCGGAAATGCAGCTCGGCCATTTCCTGTCGATGTGCGACGACACGGGACTGTTTCAGCATGCCGTTCATAGCGTGCCGGATCGTGCCCACGGCTATTGCGTCGACGACAACGCCCGGGCGCTGCTCGTGGCCTGTGCGCTCAACAATCCGGGTGAAGAGCGGCTGCCGGATGCGCTGACGGCACGATTTGCCGCTTTCGTCCAGCACGCCTGGAATCCGGATACACGACGATTTCGCAATTTCATGGGCTTCAACCGCTGCTGGTTGGAGGACAAGGGGTCGGAGGACAGTCACGGACGTACGCTCTGGGCCTTGGGGGTGTGCGCGTTGACCGACGCCAGCTCGTCGCGGCGCTCATGGGCCGGGGCCTTGTTTTCCGAAGCAATGGCGACAGTGGAAGATTTTCGTTCGCCCCGTGCGTGGGCGTTCGTATTGCTGGGCCTCGATGCTTACTGCTCGGCTGTCCCGGGCGATGTCCAGGCGACCCGCCTGCGTGCCGTGCTTGCCGATCGCTTGATCTTGATCTTCGACACCGTGGCAACCGGCGATTGGGTCTGGTTCGAGGACGGGTTGGCCTATGATAACGCGCGCTTGCCCCAGGCGCTGATCATAACCGGTCTTGCCAGCAAGACATCGCGCTATGTCAATATCGGGCTGGAGTCGTTGCGCTGGCTTGTGAAGCGGCAAACCTCAGCGAAAGGCCAATTCCGCCCGATCGGCACGGCGGGGTTTGGCGATCGACGCCAGCCGTCGCAAGCCTTCGACCAGCAGCCGCTGGAGGCCGCGGCGACCATCGCGGCATGCCTCGCCGCGTGGCGGGCCGATCACGATGTCGAGTGGAAAGCCGAAGCCGCGCGGGTCTTCGCGTGGTTTCTGGGCAGCAACGACCTGTCGGCCTCGCTGGTCGATCTGGAGACCGGAAGCTGCCGGGATGGCCTGCATCCCGATCGTCCCAATGAGAACCGGGGAGGGGAATCCGTGGTGTCTTATTTGCTTGGGCTTTCCGAGATTCGGCAAATTGCCCGCCTGAGCGAAAGCCGGGCCAAGCCTGCTCCTCTCGTCGCTTGACGGAGCAGGATTACGATTTCCTCCTTCAACCCATCGAGGCCGTCTTGTCGCAATCTCCCTTCCTCAAACGTCAAGCCCTTCAGCTGCGGCCTGATCCGACCCGTGTCATCGTTCGGCCTTTCAAGCCGGCAACAGAGCCGCGCGACCTCAATCCGACGGACAAGACCCGCGCCAACCATATCGTCGAACGGGTCCTCGCGCTCGATGCCGAGACGGCTGACCGGCAATTGGCCGACGTTCTGGAGAATTTCCTCGGCCGTCACCGCAACCTGTTGCAGATATTCGAGACACGCGCCGCGGAAATGGAAGAGGCGCTGGCCGACCATGCTGTATTCACGCAGGTGCAGCGCCAACTCGCGGGCGCCTATTTTCTCAACGAATATTCGTTCGAGGCCTCGGCATTGTTCAATCCGAGTATCGTGCCGCATCCCGATCAATCCGGAACGCCGGAAGGCAGCCTTCGCTTCATCCTAAGTCTTCGTGCCGTCGGCGAGGGTCACGTGTCGTCCCTGACATTTCGCTCGGGGCTTATTGCGGCAGACGGGACCGTGACCATCGACCCGACGGCGCGCCTTGCATCCAGCCCCGATCTCGTCAAGCTGACATCGGGCGCCGGCGGCGACGAGATTGATGTTACATTTGCGGCCGGCCAGGATCTGAGCGAGCGGGTGATTTTCCCGGTCACTGAAGCGCAGTCGAACGGGATCGAGGACGCCCGCTTTGTGCATTTCAGCAACGCCGGCGAGACGATCTACTACGCGACCTACACCGCTTATAGCGGACGGGCGATCCGGTCGGAGCTGATCGAGACGTCCGACTTTGTATCGTTCCGGCTATCGACCCTGAAGGGCAGTGCCGCGCGCAACAAGGGCATGGCGTTATTCCCGCGCAAGATCGGGGGCAGATATGCAATGATCGCGCGCCAGGATAACGAGAACCTCTATCTGATCTTTTCCGACGATCTCCAGACGTGGGATGGCGGCCAGCCGATTCTGAAGCCGCGATACCCCTGGGAATTCGTGCAGATCGGCAATTGCGGATCACCCATCGAGCTCGACGTCGGGTGGCTGCTGCTGACGCACGGCGTCGGACCTTTGCGAAAATATTCGATCGGGGCCGCGCTGCTGGACAAGAACGACCCTTCGAAGGTGCTCGGCCGCCTGCGCGAGCCACTATTGCGCCCGGACCCTTCCGAACGCGAAGGATATGTTCCAAACGTCGTCTACACTTGCGGCGCGATGCGCCACCACGACAAGATCATCTTCCCCTACGCGGTCTCCGACAGCTACTGCAATGTCGCGACAATCGAGATCGGATCCTTGATCGCGGCCATGGACAGGAGCGCATAGGAACTGCGCTGACCGTTCTCGACATCCATCCGGTGGATTGGAAAAGCGTGAAGCGGTCGGCGCAGAACACTGCGTCGAGCTGGTGATATCCGGGCTCAGGCATCCGGTTGCAGGAACGTGCCGTACTGCTTGGTCGCGGCGACCGCGGCCGCGGCCTGTCCGATCATCCGCATCGCGGCCATCATCGGCCACGGCCCGAGGCTGACCCGCCGAACGCCGACGCGAGCCAGATCCGGAAGTGCGGGAACGCCTTGTGTCACCATGATGTTGACCGGCAGAGGCGTGAGCTGAACCAACTTTTCAATGAGAGCGAGATCGGTGAGGCCGGGGACGAAAATTCCGTCGGCGCCGGCCTCGGCATAGACCTTCGCCCGCCTTGCCGCTTCGTTCATGCACTCGTCCGGCGATCCGAATTTCAGCAGGAACGGATCTGTTCTCGCATTGATGAACAGCTGAACTCCAAGATCTTTCGCGGCGTCGCGCACGGCCTTGATCTTGGCGGCATGGAGTTCGGGATTGACCAGTTGCCGCTTTCCCCCCGATAGCCCGTCCTCGATATTGATGCCGACGGCGCCGGCTTTCAAAATCTCGGTCGCCGATCTGGCGGCGGCCTCCGGGGTGTCGCCATATCCTGCCTCCAGATCGATTGAGACTGGAACTGACACGGCCGCAGTCATCCGCGATACGAGGCCGGTCACCATGTCGAACGGGACATTTTCTCCGTCGGCGTATCCAAGTGCGGAGGCGACCGCGCCGCTGCTGGTCGCGATGGCCGGAGCGGTCTTCGCGATGGCTTTGGCGGTGGCGGCGTCCCAGGCGTTGAACAGGACGAGCGGATCGCCCTTCCTGTGAAGGGCATGAAAGGTCTCGGCATATTGATGTTGTGTCTTGGCGTCCATTGCGCGCACTCCAGATTAGAAAATCGAAGGATGTTGTGGGCCACCGCCCTCTGCGTTCAGTCAGGCGCGTGCGTCTTGAACCAGTCCATGATCAGGCCGGTGACTTCTTCCTCACGCTCGAGGTGCGGGAAGTGCCCGACATCGGGCAGGACAATCCGCTTGTGCGGCCCCTTGAACAGCGGCTCCTCCTTGACCGAGTACCTCGCTGTCGGATCGTTGCTGCCATAGATCGTCAGCGTCGGCGTGTGCATGTCATTGATCGGCAGCCGGCCCGTGAGCCCCGCATCGGTCAGGCCTCCGTAATATTTCAGCGCCGCGGCCATCGTGCCGGGCGAGCTGAGTGTCTCCTTGATCGAACGGATGTGCTCGGCATTGTTGAATGTCGGTGACCACAGCTTCCAGAGATAGTCGACAAAGGGGAGGCCCTCGGTATTGACCGCGGATTCGGCGCCGGGCAGCTGGAAAAAATAGACGTGGAAGACGGCTCGAACGAGCTCCGGATCCCGTCTGATGCTCGAAATTGTAATCGGGTGCGCGGTGTTCATGACCACGGCGGCCTTGATTGCCGATGGCGCCGTGGCCAGCGCCTGAAAGGTCGAGGTGCCGCCCCAATCCATGCCGACGACGCGTGCCTGTCCGTCGTCGCTCAGCGCCGCGATGAGGGCTTCGAGATCCTTGCCCAGTGCGATCGGATCGAAAATGCCGTCCGCCGGAATCTCGGTCGGCGCATAGCCACGCAGGAACGGCGCGACGGCACGATACCCGGCATCCGCGAAGACCTGCAGCTGCTTTCGATACGACCAGGCATTGTCGGGAAAGCCGTGCAGGAACATGACCAGGGGGCCATCGCCCTGTTCGAGATAGGCGAAGCGCACGCCGTTGGCCTGCACGTATTTCAAGGCGGGTTCGGTGCCCCTGGTATCCGCTTGGGCATTCGCTTGTCGTGCCGCGCTCCGAGTATTCATCGTCATTCTCCATGTGATCGAGCCCCGCGATCCAAATTATGTGCGGAGCGCACATATCGTCAAGTTGTTTTTTGTGCGCTCCGCACATATTGTCGGTGTATGGAAATTGGAATCGCAAATTTGCTGGGGGCGCTTTCGCTCGCCGTCATGGATCGGATCGAGCAGGGCGCGCGCGAGGTCATCGGCCGCGGTGGCGAGACCCCTGCGGCACTGGTCGTCATCGGCTATGGCCAGGGCATGACCAACGACAAGCTGCGGCGGATCCTTGGCCTGTCGCATTCAGGAACGGTCCGGCTGGTGGACCGTCTGGTGTCGGATCGGCTGGTCGAACGTCGGCCCGGACAGGACGGCCGCGAGGTTGCCTTGCACCTGACGGCGAAGGGCGCCGCAACCCGCAACGATTTGATGACTTCGCGGATTTCGGCCGTCGCGTCGCTTCTGGATGTACTGTCGCCGGCTGAAACGAAGCGCCTTGAAACGCTGCTCCATGAGTTGTTGGCTCGGCAGGATACCTCCGAGATGGATCGCTTCACGATCTGCCGCATGTGCGACGACAGCGCTTGTACGAATTGCCCCTTGCCCACGGACAAGGGCAAACGCGCTCGCTAGCGGGCGCGCTCGAGACTATCATCCGGCTTGGGCGCAACGCGCGTTCACATCGCGGAAAGGAACGTCCGGCGTTTCCCCACGTTGTCGGCCCACCAGCACAAGCCGGTCCATACGATGAAGAAGATCGCCACCATCCTTGTCATGCTCTGTGCCTTTCCGGCGGCCGCCCGCGCGGACAGCTGGAGTGGCTATCGCATTCCCGAGACCGGGACCAGCGTCGATATCCCTTCGTCCATCTTCACCGAGCAAGCCGGCCGGCCCGACGGCTATGGCATGCAGTACCGGACCAGCGACGGCCGTGCGGATTTGACGGTGCAGGCCGTTCCCAATGACGGCAGCTCACCGGCCGCTTTCCTGGCGCGGAAGAATCCGCCGCCCGGCATCACCTACAAGCGCATCACGCCGCGCTTCTTCGTGGTCTCCAGCACCCGGGGCGGCAAGATCTGGTACGACCGCTGCAACTTTGGCCGCCGCTACGTGCATTGCGTGCTGATCAACTATCCGGCCGCCGAGAAGCGGCAGTGGGATGCACTCGTGACCCGCGTCAGCCGCACGCTGAGCGGCGGTTGATCCGTTCACCAACGAAAAACCTGCTCACAAAGAAAAACTGCCCGCAGGTTGTGGGCAGCAGTCTCGTGAGGATGGTTCAGCGCACGTTGGTCGATGTCGTCGACATGGTCGGCTTGGAGCCCGGCACGTGCGACATGGTCTTGGTGGTCGACCCGACCTCCTCGCCCGCCTTGACTTTCGTGCGGGTGTGGGAGCGGCTGAACGTACCACCCTCATGCGCCTGCGCGCGCGCATTGGAATTGAGCACCGGACCGTTGCCCTTGTTCATGCTGGTGCCGGACTGCGCCTTGCCGTTGGCAGACGCGGCGCTGCCGCCCGCTGCAATCGACGAGCCGGTCTGTCCGGAGCCCGACGTCGACGTGCCGCCGGTGCCGAGCGTGCTGGCCGAGGTGCCGCCGGCCGCGGCCGAGCCCCCGGTGCCGCCGGTCATGCTGGTTTGCGCCGACAACGGCGAGGCGGCGGCGAGCAGAAGTGCGACCGACGAGGTCGCGATCAACATTCTCATCTGTGAAATCCTTTTGCTAGGGCGACGATGTCGAGATGGTGCAGCCGTTGACCGTGACGGTGCTCGCGCTGGTCGAACCCGGGCCGCCGGCCGTCGAGGACGAACTCGACACGTTGCCGCCACCGGCCTGGACGTGCACCGACGATCCGCCGGCCGAGCTAGAGCTCGACAGCGAGCCGCTCGATGAGGTCGAGCCGGTGGTGCCCGAACCCGATGACCCCAGCGCGGTAATGCTGCCGTCGGGATGTTTTTCCACCGTGACCCGGCAGGTCTCGCCGGACGCGGTCTTGCCGGTTTTCTGCATGGTTTCCCCCGCAGCGGCGCTGCTCATCAAAGTCAAAACTGCGATCGCAACGATTGGTCTGTTCATGCCAGTCCTCCTCAGGAAGGACGAAGGAGCGGCATTGCTGCCGCTCCGCCGGCCGGATGTCAGTCCTTGTCCTTCTTCATCTCGTCCTTGTGGTGGCCTTTGCCCTTTTCCATGCCCATGTCGCTGGCATGTCCCGCGGAGGAGCCGGCCGCTCCCACGGTCGAGCCGCTCTTGCCGCCGCCGGCCGACGAGCCGCCCGTGCCGACTGTCGATGCCGAGTTGGAGCCGGAGCCTGCCGCAGAGCCGCCGGTGCCGACGCTGGACGAACTCTTGCCGCCACCCGCCGACGAACCACCGGTGCCGAGCGTCGAGGCCGAGCCTGAGCCGCTGCCGGAGCCTGCGGCGGAGCCGCCGGTGCCGATCGACGAACTGCTGGTGCCGCCGCCCGCCGACGAGCCGCCGGTGCCAAGCGTCGAGGCCGAGCCCGATCCGCTGCCCGAACCCGCCGATGAACCGCCCGTGCCTACGGTCGAGTTGCTGGTGCCACCGCCGGCTGACGACCCGCCAGTGCCGACCGTCGAACTCGACTGCGCCACGGCGAGCGCGGTACCGGCCAGCAGCGCAGCTGCGGCCGCAGACAATTTCAGAATCCTCATCGCTGTCTCCTCGAATGATCAAATTGCCAAAACAGGCACGGGATAAAGTGGCAAGCTGCAGAAACGTTCCTTGGATCGGTATGAGGATGTGGAAAATGCGCGCGAGAATTGCGACGAGGTTCCAGCGGCGCGGCGCGCCGATGCCGAGCGGGAACAGCGAAGCGCGACGATCTGAAGAAAACAAACGCTACTTCAACGACAATCCCGTCCTGCGCCGCAGATCCGTGATCGCGCGCAGAAAACTGTCGGCCGGCGTCGTCTCCGGATCGATCAGGCGGTGCAGGCGAAAGCCGTCTTCCAATGCCAGCACGACGGAGGCCATCCAGGGGGGATTGAGCGTGTCGCCCTTCGCGTTGCTCTTCAGCGTTGCCTCGATGATGTCGGCGACCAGCTTGCGCCGCGCGCGCAGGCGCTTTGCAAGCTCCGGTCGGCGCTTCTCGGCGCGGGCGACAAACAGGATCATCTCCATGTGGAGCAGCGGCGAGCGGCCGAGCGGATCCTGCCTTGTGCGATCCATCGCCTTCAGCGCCGCGATGAAGTCGTCGAGATTGTCGTGCTGCGCGAGGATGTCCATGTTGCGCCGGATCGACTGCGCGACATGCTCCTCGAGCATGGCGATAATCAGCTCGTCCTTGCTCTTGAAGTTGGAATAGAACGCGCCGCGGCTAAATCCGGCCGCCGCCGCGATCGCCTCGATGCTGGCGCCGCCGATGCCGTCCTGCTCGAACACGCGCGCCGCCGCCTCGAACAGCCTGTCGCGCGTGTCGTCCCTGGTCGGCCTGGTTCTCACCCTTGACATCGGGGCAGTTTAGGGCAAAATGCAACTCGATACAACAATGTATCGAGTTGATAATTCCGGGATGGTTACGCTGCGCAAGAGGGGCTGCGGCGTATGCGATTCATGCGGCAACCGATATGAGGTCACCATGAACGAGCACGTGCAGGGCACCGGCGGTCCGCTGTTCAACCCGCTGTCGCCGGACTTCATCCGCGATCCCTATCCGCATTATGACCGGCTCCGCGCGATCTACCCGATTCACGTGACGCCGTTCGGCCAGTTCGTCGCCAGCCGCCATGCCGATGTCAGCCTCGTGATGCGCGACAAGCGTTTTGGCAAGGATTTCGTCGAGCGCTCCAAGCGCCGCTATAGCGAGAAGATCATGGAGGAGCCGGTCTTCCGCAGCATGAGCCACTGGATGCTGCAGGCCGATCCGCCTGACCACACCCGCCTGCGCGGCCTCGTCGTGAAGGCCTTCACCGCCCGCCGCGTCGAGGACATGCGGCCACGCATCCAGGAGATCGTCGACCAGACCATCGATGCCGTGATCGACCGCGGCCACATGGACCTGATCGAAGACTTCGCCTTCCGCCTGCCTGTCACCATCATCTGCGACATGCTCGGCATCCCCGAGGACCATCGCGAGACTTTCTATAACAGCTCGCGCGATGGCGGACGGCTGCTCGATCCCGTGCCGCTGTCGCCGGAGGAGATCGCCAAGGGCAACGCCGGCAACATGATGGCGCAGATGTATTTCCAGCAGCTGTTCGAGCTTCGTCGCAAAAATCCCGGCGACGATCTCATTACCCAGCTGGTGCAGGCCGAGGAAGACGGCAACAAGCTCACCAACGAGGAACTGACCGCCAACATCATCCTGTTGTTCGGCGCCGGCCACGAGACCACGGTCAATCTGATCGGCAACGGCCTGCTGGCGCTGCATCGCAATCCGGACCAGCTCGCGCTTTTGAAGGCGCGGCCGGACCTGATGGTGGGCGCGATCGAGGAGTTTCTGCGCTACGATTCCTCGGTGCAGATGACCGGGCGGGTCGCGCTGGAGGATATCGACGATCTCGGCGGCGCCAAGATCCCCAAGGGCGAGACCGTGCTCTGCCTGCTGGGCTCGGCCAACCGCGACCCGGCGGTCTATCCTGACCGGCCCGACCGGCTCGACGTCACCCGCCAGAATGTGAGGCCGCTGTCGTTCGGCGGTGGCATCCATTTCTGCCTGGGGGCCCAATTGGCCCGCCTCGAGGCCGAGATCGCCATCGCCACGCTGTTGCGTCGGCTGCCCGACCTGCGCATCGACGACGTCGAAAACCCCGAATGGCGGCCGACCTTCGTGCTGCGCGGCCTGAAGCGGCTGCCTGCGAGCTGGTGATGGCTGCCGGCGTTAACCTCCGCGCGCAACAGTCGCTGTGACTTCGCCACACTTCCCCCTATATAAGGGGCTGTTCCGGTACGTCTGAGGCCCTGCGGCTCAGGCAAGGCCCGCATCCGGTTTGGCCGAGGGGAGACCCGTGCAGACGACGCTGCTCGGATTGGCGATTGCCTTTATCTTAGCGCTGCTGGCCGCTCTGATCGGACCGTACTTCGTCGACTGGAACCAGTTCAGGCCCCAGTTCGAAGCAGAGGCCGGCAGGATCATCGGCGTGCCGGTGCGGGTGGCGGGCGAGCTCGACGCGCGGCTGTTGCCGGCGCCGACGCTGCGGCTGCGCGCGGTCACCTTCGGCGGCAACAACGATCTCGGCCGCCTGCGCGCCGACAAGCTCGATGTCGAATTCAGCCTGAGCTCGCTGATGCGCGGCGAATGGCGCGCCACCGAGCTTTCGGTCAATGGCATGGCGGTCGATCTCGGCCTCGACGCGCGCGGGCGGGTCGATCTGCCGTCCACCGCGAGCGGGAGCTTCAATCTGGCATCGCTGGCGATCGAGCGGCTGAATCTCACCGGTCGCATCGCCCTGCATGATGCCGCCAGCCATTCGACACTGGAGCTCAACGACATCGCTTTCTCCGGCGATGTGCGCTCGCTGGCCGGCTCGGTCCGGGGCGACGGCAGTTTTGCCCTCAGCGGCGTGCGCTATCCGTTCCGCGTCTCCTCCGGCCCGAGCGCCGACGGCAATGCCACCCGCCTCCACCTCAACATCGATCCCGGCGAGCGCGCGATCCTCGCCGATCTCGAAGGCGTGCTCGCCTTCGACAACCGCCTGCCGAAATTCGAGGGCGCGCTGACGTTCGCCGTGCCGGCGCCGAAGAAGCCGGGCGAGGCGGGGCCGATGCCCTGGAAGCTCACGACGAAACTCAAGGCTGATCCGGCCGGCGCCAAGTTCGAGCAGGTCGACGCCAGCTTCGGGTCCGAAGACTCCGCGCTGAAGCTCGGCGGCGTCGGCGATATCAGGTTCGGGGCTTCGCCGCTGCTGCGTGCGGTGCTGTCGGCGCGCCAGGTCGATGCCGACAAGCTGACCGGCAAGGACGAGCCGCAGCGCATCCTTCCGGCGCTCCGCGCAGGCCTCGCCGCAATCCCGCAGGCGCCGATCCCGGCACAGATCGAGTTCAACTCCGACCAGATCATGCTCGGCGCACGGCCGCTCCAGAACATCACGGCCGAGCTTGCGACCGACGGACGATCCTGGACCTTCCAGCGGCTCGAGCTGCGCGCGCCGGGACAGACGCAGCTCTCGCTCAACGGCGCGACGCCCGGCGCCGACAGCTTCAGCGGCCGTCTCAGCGTCGATTCCTCCGATCCCGATACGCTAGTGGCCTGGCTCCAGGGCCGCAGCGAGGTCAACCGCCGCAGCACGCGGCCGCTGCGCCTTGCCGGTGACGTGACCATCGCCGCCAACCATTTCGCCATCGACAGGCTGAAGGCCGAGATCGACGGCGGCGCGGTCGAAGGCCGCATCGCTTTCGTCCAGACCGGCGCGAGCAAGGGCTCGCGGATCGACGCGGAGCTCAAGGCCGACCGCCTTGACCTCGATGCGGCCGCAAGTTTTGTGCGCGCGCTTTCGGGACCGCAGGGCGAATGGCCGGAGGAAGCGAAGCTGTCGCTCGATATCGGCCGCGCGATCTCGGCCGGGCAGGAGCTGCGGCCGTTCACCGCGAAACTCGGCTACGGCCCCGCATCGCTCTCGCTGGAGCAGTTGCGGTTCGGCCAGGCCAGTGGCGTGACCACGGAAGCAAGTGGCAGCTTCGACCGCGCCAAGGCCACGGGCAAGCTCGCGCTGAAATCCTCCGCCAATTCGCTGCGCGATGTCACTGCACTGCTCGAGCCGTTTGCGCCATCGGTGCGCGCGCGCTTCGACGCCATCCCGTCGCTGCCGGCTGCGACCCGCCTGAAGCTCGACCTCAGCCTCGACAAGAACGCCGAGCACGCCGATCGCAACGACGCGCGCGCTGTCCTCGAACTCGACGCGCCGCAGCTCAAGGCCACCGCGACGCTGGCTGCGCAGACGCCGGTGGCCGCCGTCAACGGCATCGACGTCGACCGCTTGCGCAACAGCGACTTCACGCTGGACTCGAAAGTCGCGACACCGCAAGCCAGTGCACTGCTGGCGTTGCTCGGGCTCGATCGCGTGGTGGCCGCAGGCGAGGGCGCTTCGCAGTTCGAAGGCCGCTTGAGCGGCGCGTGGCGCCATCAGCTGCAATTGAATGCCAAGCTTAGCGGCGGCGGGCTGGATGCGGACGCACAAGGCAACGTCGAATTGTCGGAGCCGAAAGGCAGCGTAAATTTGCGCGTGCGCAACGCCAATCTGGGGCCGCTGTTCGGGACCAGCCCGGCCGATAAATCGGTGCAGAGCGTCAATCTGTCCTCGCGCGTCGGCCTCTCCGGCAACCGCCTGACCTTCAACGATCTCGAGAGCACCCTGGCCGGCTCGCATTTGCGCGGTCATCTGGCGGTGACGCTCGATCAGGAGAAGACCGTCGACGGCGAAGTCGGCCTCGATACGCTCGACCTCGTGCCCGCGCTCGCGATGGCCATCGGCGCGGCCGGACACGATGCCAATGCGCCGCTGAGTGCCGGGCTTCTCGGCGGCTGGCGCGGCCGCGTCGCCTTCCAGGCGTTGCACGGCACGTTGCCCGGCGGCATCGAGCTGCGCCCCTTCGGCGGTACGGTCCGGAGCGACGGTCAGTCGCTCGCGCTCGACGCAATGAAGGGCGGCGTCGGCGGCGGCGAGATGTCGGCGAGCCTTGATGCGCGCAATGGCGCCAATGGTCTGACGCTCAACGCGCGCATCGAGCTCGGCAATGTCGACGCGGCGGCGCTGCGCTACCGCGACCTCGCGCTGCCGAAGGGACGAGCCTCGGCGCAGATGGCGCTGACCAGCCAGGGCCGTAGCGTCGCGGCGCTCACCGGTGCGCTCGCCGGCAACGGTACGGTGACGCTCGAATCCGCTGAAATCTCCGGCCTCAATCCACGCGCCTTCGAAATCGCCATCCGCGCCAGCGACGGCGGCCAAATTGCCGACGACAATCGGCTGCGGCAGCTGGTCGAGCCCGCGCTGTCGGCGGGTCCGATTGCAGTGGCCTCGGCGCAGATCCCGTTCACGATCCGGGACGGGCGCCTGCGCGTCGGCGCAACGTCGCTAGAGGCGAAGAACGCGCGTGCCATCGTCTCCGGCGGTTACGACATCCCCGCCGACCAGGCCGACATCCGTGCCAGCCTGACGCCGATCATGACCGGGCTCTCCGGCGCGCCGCCCGAAATCCAGCTGTTCGCGGCCGGTCCCCCCGACAGGCTCAATCGCACCGTCGATCTTGGGCCGCTGTCGTCGTGGCTCGCGGTACGCACAATCGATCGCGAGACGCGCCGGCTGGACGCCATCGAGCGCGGCGAGCCGCCGCCGGCCACCGCCGCGTTGCCGACGCTGGTGTCGCCCGAACCGGCGCCGGAGCCGTCGCTCACGGATGTGCCGATGCCCGGCCGCGATCCGCGCCGTGCGCCGCCGCCGAAGCCCAAGTCCGATATCAGGGTTGCGCCGACGCCAAAGGCGCCGCAGGCCGCTCCCGCGGCACCAAGCCCGCCGCTTGCAAGCACGCAGATCGCGCCGCTGCCTCCGCCGATCGACGTCAGGCCGGCCCCGGGCCCGCCGCCCGCAAAGCCCAAGCCAAAGCCGCCGCTGGTGCTGACGCCGTCAAATCCGTAGGCGATAGTCCGTCATGCCCGGGCTTGTCCCGGGCATCCACGTTCTCCGTCCCAGGCGGTGAGACGTGGATGGCCGGGACAAGCCCGGCCATGACGCCGGAGAGACACCCTCACCCCAACCCTCTCCCGCAAGCGGGAGAGGGGGCGCAGCTTCCTCGTGACGTACCGGTAAACTCATTCTCTCGCTTTTTATCGAATTTTCCGCGGCAAAACTGATCTGCCGACTTTACCGGATTCTCGCGTTTGTTCCCTAGCCTCTGTTCCCAGAGGAACTCGGCGTCCTGCCGGCACAAGCAGGATGGCCAGCCAAGAACTGGGGTCATCGGGATGAACGGCGCGACAACACTTCTGCAGGATCTGGACGACGCAATCGCACGCGGCACCGACGAAAGCCGGACCAAGGCGTTGTGGCATGCGACCGACATTCTGATCACCGGTCGCTACAGCGACGACGAGATCAGCACGTTCGGCGAAGTCATCGGCCGGCTCGCCGACGAGATCGAGGTCGCCGCACGGGTGCAGCTCTCCGAGGTGATGGCAGCCTGCGATCACGCTCCGCTCAATGTCATTGCGCAACTCGCGATCGCCGACGAAATCGAGGTCGCCGGTCCCGTGCTGCGCGATTCCAATCGTATCGACGAGAAGCTGCTGGTCGAGAGCGCCATGACCAAGAGCCAGTCGCATCTGCTCGCGATCGCCCAGCGCAAGTCGATCGGCGAGGCCGTCACCGACGTGCTGGTCAAGCGCGGCGACCAGGAGGTCGTGACGTCGGTCGCCAAAAACGAGGGCGCGCGCTTTTCAGGTTCGGGTCTGCTCCACATGGTCCGCCGCGCCGAGGGTGACTCGATTCTCGCCGAGCAGCTTGGCCTGCGCAAGGACGTGCCGCGTCACATCTTCCAGCAACTGATCTCGAAGGCGTCGGAGGACGTCCGTCGCCGGCTCGAGCACGAGCGCCCGGAAATGATGGCGCAGATCCAGAGCTCGGTAAGCGACGTCACCGGCGATCTGCAGTCCAAGTTCGGCCCGTCCTCGCGCAGCTATTTCGTTGCCAAGCGCGTGGTGACGACGCAGTACCGGCAGGGCAACCTCAACCAGGACTCGATCTCGAACTATGCTCGCCAGCACCGGTCCGACGAGGTGCAGATCGGCCTGTCGCTGTTGTCGTCGCTGCCGGTCGACGTGATCGAGCGTGCGATGATGGACCGCAATCGCGAGATGATCCTGGTGCTGTGCAAGGCGCTCGACTTCTCCTGGGACACCACCATGTCGCTGCTGTTCCTCGGCGCCAAGGATCATCTGATCACGGCGCGCGAGCTCCACGACAACGAGCGCGATTTCGGCAAGCTCAAGATCGAGACCTCGCGCAGCGTCTTGAAGTTCTACCAATCGCGCAAGACCGGCACCGATCCCGTCACGGGTCGTCAGCCCGAGCTGCAGGTGCACTGAGCGGTACACCGAACAGGTACACCGAGCATCATCCGGGAATTGGCAGGGAGTATTTTCAATGTTGCCTCAATTCGGCACCGCAGTTCGCAAGAAGAACCTCAACAACGCCGCAGCCGGCGAGATCGGCGGCGGAGCAGCGGACCAGGCCTCGGTCGATGCGGCATGGCTCGTGCTGGAAGCCGCCAACGACCTCGGCGACCATGCCGCGATCGAGGCTTGCCGCCGCGTCATCGACGCCGAGCTGAACGGCACGGCGGCCGGCAGCGCGGATGTCGATCTCGTGCTCGGGTATTTCAGGTAGACTCCGCGGGCGTCCGCTCCATCCGCGCGATAGCGGCTGTTTCCACACCGTCATTGCGAGCGCAGGGCACCGCCGTCGCTCCTTCAACGGCACATTAACGCGCCGACAGCCCCAGACCGGGCGGCCATCCCGCGAACACGCGCATCGCACGCAGCTGTGATCTCCGGAACCGGCCGACGCGGGTAACGACCGAAGCTCCCCTTCGTACAGCCTTCAGCGAGCGTAGTCTCGCAGAGCTGATGGATGTGAAACCGGGGAGACATGGTCGGATGAAAGAGTTCAACGTCGCTGAGGTCGGGGGCGGTTCCTATCGTCCTCTTGCCATTCTGCGCTGGGTCATGGTGATCATCTTCGTATCGTTTGGCATGCAGAAATTCACGCCGCAATCTGCGCAGGGCATCGCGCAGTTCATCAGCAACAGCCCGTTCATCTCCTGGCTGTCGGTGTTCGGCCTGAGGGGAGAGGCCTATGTCCTCGGTGTCGCTGAATTCGTGATTGCGGCGCTGCTCGCGGCAGGCAGCTTCAGCCCGGTTTCGTCCGCCCTCGGTTCATTCATGGGCATGGTGACCTTTGCGATCACCTGGTCGTTCTTCTTCACGACGCCCGGTGTGGTCAAATGGAGCCTTTCATCCGATCCGATGGCGTGGAATCTGACCGGCGAATTTCTGTTCAAGGACATCGTCCTGCTGTGCGTTTGCGCGGTGTTGTTTCTGGCCTCCCTGCCGCAATCGGTTGTCCGGCTGCGCACCGGGTGATCGTCAGGCCGTCTCTCACCGCCGGATCCGGTAGAGGACGCCGTTCTCGCCGTGACGGAACGTGGTTCGCTCGAGGAGATAGTTGGACTTCTCCAGAACTCGGCGCGATGCGCCATTGCCGACATAGACCAGGCCAATGAGGGACGGCAGCTCATGGTGTAACAGTCCAATATCGGTGAGTGCGGTCGCGGTCTCGCTTGCAAGGCCACGGCCCCAGAATTCGCGCTTGAACGCGTAGGCAATCTCGATCTCGTCGACATCGTCCACGAGGATATGCCTGATGCCCGCTCGCCCGGCGAATGCCCCGTCTTTCGTTCGCAGCACCCACAGACCGAAGCCATGCTGATCCCAATGCGCCATATTGGCGTCGAGATAGGTCTTCGTCTTCTCCGCCGAACGGACGCCGCCGAGATAGCGCGAAACCTCGGCATCGAGATGCAACGCGACGAGGTCGGCGAGATGATTTTCACGAAGCCTTTCGGCGCTGAGCCTCGCCGTTCTGAAATGTTCCATTGGGAACAGATAGCCGCTTCCGAGGTGGGGCGTCGAGTAACATTGACGCGGAATGACTTGGCTGGCAGTGCTTTTCACCGTTGCAAGGACGCGCTTTCAGTTGGGCGGCCGGCCCGGGGCGAATGTTCCCAAGCGGAGTGGCAATGGATTTCGAGCGCGACATAGCCAAGATCAGCGGGATCGCTGCGGTCTCGACCATCCTCGACGTGGTCAGCCGGACCACCGGCATGGGGTTTACGGCCGTTGCCCGCGTCACCGAGGACAGGTGGATCACATGTGCCTCGCGTGACGAACTTGCGTTCGGGCTGAAACCCGGTGACGAGCTCAAGGTCGAGACCACGATCTGCCATGAGATCCGGAAGAGCCGCGAGGCGGTCGTCATCGAGAATGTCAGCAAAGACGCCGGCTACTGCAAGCATCACACGCCTGCACAATATGGCTTCCAAAGCTACATCTCCGTGCCGATCATTCTGCCCGACGGTTCATTCTTCGGAACTCTTTGTGCGATCGATCCGAAGCCGCGCAAGCTTCGGACTCCCGAAGTCATCGGCATGTTCAAGCTTTTTGCCGAGCTGATCGCGTCTCATCTCGACGCGGCCGAGCGCGTCGAACTGATCGAGAACAGGCTCGCGCTGGAACAACGCAATGCGGAACTGCGCGAGCAGTTCATCGCCGTGCTCGGTCACGACCTCCGAAACCCTCTTGCCTCGATCCAGGGCGGCCTGCGGCTTCTGAACAAGAAGGTCGATGACGAGGGGAAGAACTGGATCAACCTCCTGCAGGGAAGCGTGGGCCGGATGGCGGGCCTGATCGACAATGTCATGGACTTCGCCCGCGCGCGGCTCGGCGCCGGGATGCAGCTCAAGTTGAAAGAACAGCCACTCGAGCCTGTCATCAGGCAAATCGTCGCGGAGTTCGAGAACGTGCACCCGGATCGCGTCATCGAAACGGTCGTCAACGTTCCGGGACCTGTGAGAATCGACGCCGACCGCATAGGTCAGATGCTGTCCAATCTTCTCGGCAACGCGATTTCCTATGGCGCCGCCGACAAGCCGATCAGGGTGCTGGCGCAGACGACCGGCGCTGGCTTTGATCTCAGCGTTGCCAACAAAGGCGCGCCAATTCCGGCTGATGCGATCCCGCGCCTTTTCACTGCGTTCGATCGCGGCGACGTTCTGCCGAACCAGAAAGGGCTTGGGCTCGGACTGTACATTGCCCAAGAGATCGCGCGCGCCCATGGCGGGTTGATCGTCGCGTCGTCGATGCGAGATGAAACGGTGTTCACCGCGACGTTTCCGGCGAGCCCGGCCCGCGGCTGAGAAGGCGTGCTACGCCGGCCTAGCTTGCCGTCACGAAGCGTCGCGCCAATTCTCCGACAATACCATCATGCGCCTGTTTTGCGCGACGGTGCAACCGGCGAACAGCTGATAGCGCTGATTGTGCGAGGCTCTTTCCGGATGCGGTCCGGCGATTTTCTTGCGGGCAAGGCATTGTGCCTCTTCAGAGAGAGAGCTGCACGAAAACGTCCAGAGGATGTGAATTGGTTCACACACACGTGGTCGCTCCGGATTTACGGTACGCCTAATTCCGCGTAGAGCGGCCCGTTCGAACTATCTCGCTCAAGAGGGAGTTCAGGCTATGGCTAGCATCGTGTTGGGAATTGTCATTTCCATTTTACTATCGACACAAGCCTCCGCAGATCAGGTCCGTGACGCCGCGTCCGACCTGGTTCCTTCGCTGGTGCGCTGGTCCATCACGTTGTTGGGCCTGGTGGTGGCAGGCCGGTTGGCCTGGCAGGCTTTTGGCCGCGCGGTCAACATTGCCGAAGTCCCGACTTTCCCGCGATACATGACGACCCGGCAGCAGTATCGATTGGGCGGGTTCATCTTTGTCGTATTCTCATGCGGCTTCTTCCTTCTTCTCATCCATGAGAACCGCGACGTCATTGCCCTGGCGCCGCTGGTTCCTGCATTTCCAGTAGCCTTCATAGAGGCTGCGAAAAGTCAGTCTGCTCCGTACCTGACCGTCGTCGCCGCAATGGGGATCGTGTATCTGTTCCTCCTGACGAAGGAGGCTCAATGGAACGTCCTGCTGATGGTGCGCGATGTGATCCAGAGCTGGATCAGCGTGCCTCAGCTCGCGAAGCAGATCATGGCGCAAATCCGCTTTTCGCTGCGTGTGCCGCAGGAGGTGCTCTCGAAAGTCATCGCGAATTCTCCAGATGTCGTCGATCAGGACTTCCGCAAGGATCCGAACACCCCGGATCGGATGTGGGCGGAAATCTGTTACATGAAATGGTGGCTGACGCAGGGACGCGACACCGGAGATGACGCCACCTTCTTCACCGAGGACAGCTTTGGTTTCGACAAGCTGATGGCAGACTTCCAGCAGGGGGCGCCGACGATGAGCCAGTGGAAGGCTGGGACGTTGACGGGCCTTGCTGCGCCCCAGGCCACGCAACTGATCAAGGACCTCTACAACCGATTTGCCCGGCTTGTCGCGTGTTACCTGATCTATCGCAACGGCTCCCGCATCGACCTGCGCAATGAGGCCAGCAAATTCGGCATCGAAATCGATGCGCCCATTCACGACAATCCGCTACGGTACTGGATCGTCTATATCATTGCCTTGATCTGCTCCGTTTATCTGGGCGTGACCATTTCGGCCGTGATTTATGACGTGCTGCAAGGCAGAGGCGTCGTCTGGGCGCAGGACCCCAATCGCTCGATTGCATGGGTCATGTATTCGCTTTGCAATTATGGATTGGCAATCGTCGTCGTTCTCTTGCTTCGATTTGCGATGTCATCTCTGGGAAGCGATTCAGATCAGTCCCACCTCACCACTTATTGCTGGAGCTTCCTGGTCGCGCTCGCCGTAGGGCCCGCTGGTCTGACGTTGGCCGTGCATAACTTTGGCGAGGGCAATTTGCGGGAAATGTCCCTTGCCAGCCTTTACTTTGCGATGTTGCGGTGGGGCCTCGGGCCGGCGCTCGTGACAGTCTATATTTCGTACTATCTCGACAGGCAGAGCTGCTCCGATCTGCCGGACATCGACAATTCGATGCGAACGGTCGCGTGGCGGCTGTGCAATTGCTTCGGCTTTGCGGCAACCAATGTGTTCTTGCTTCTGCCCCAACTGCTGTCGCTGATGGCACAGGAGGGGGCAATCTGGGAAACCAATAAGCTGCGCTTCATTGCGGCTGGGACGACGTTCTGCCTGGCATTCGGCCTCGCATTGGCCGCGCAGTTCGCGCTCAAGAAGGAGCGGATTGGAACGGTGCTGGCGCATAAACCGGCTTGACGCCAGATATGGTCGGTCGTGGCGATGATGGCATCATGCTCCTGTTTTGCCCGACGGAGCAACTGGCGCAGCCCTGCGGCCGGACGATTTTCGCACAAGTGTAAGTCATTGATTTCACAACACCCGTCTACTGTGCATGGGGTTGTTTTCGCAGTTTTTTGTTTGGGGCCTACCCCGCCCCGAACGCGACCGCGACATTGTAGGTCAGAAGGCTCGCGGCATAGGCCAGCACCAGCATGTAGAAGAAGGTGACGGCCATCCAGGTCCAGCTTCCGGTCTCGCGCCGGATCACGGCCAGCGTCGATGCGCATTGCGGGGCAAAGATGTACCAGGCAAGCATCGACAGCGCGGTCGCGAGCGACCATTTCGTCGCCAGCACCTGGCCGATCTGCTCGGCCGCTTCCTTGCCGCCTTCGATCGCATAGACGGTGCCGAGCGCCGCGACCGCGACCTCGCGCGCCGCCATGCCGGGGATCAGCGCGACCGCGATCTGCCAATTGAAGCCGACCGGCGCCAGCAGCGGCTCGAGTGCCTTGCCGATGATCGCAGCGAGGCTGAAATCGATCGCCGGTTCGGTGGCGCCTGCGGGCGGCTGCGGGAACGAGGCCAGGAACCAGATCAGCACCATCATCGAGAAGATCGTGGTGCCGGCGCGGTGCAGGAACATCTTGGCCCGCGTGTAGACGCCGATCGCGATCGATTTCAGCCGCGGCATCTTGTAGTCCGGCAGCTCCAGCATGAACGGCGCCGGCGCATAGTCGCGCAGCATGAAGAATTTGATGAGAAACGAGACCAGCAGCGCGCTGATGATGCCGGCAGCGTAGAGGCCGAACATCACGAGGCCCTGGAGGTTGATGAAGCCCCAGACGTCTTTGGCCGGAATGAAGGCGGAGATGATCAGCGTGTAGACGGGAATGCGCGCCGAGCAGGTCATCAGCGGCGCGATCAGGATCGTGGTCAGCCGGTCGCGCTTGTTGTCGATCACGCGCGTCGCCATGATGCCGGGGATGGCGCAGGCGAAGCTCGACAGCAGCGGAATGAAGGCGCGGCCGTGCAGGCCGGCGCCGCCCATGATGCGGTCCATCAGGAACGCGGCGCGCGCCATGTAGCCGAAATCTTCCAGCAGCAGGATAAACAGGAAGATGATGATAATCTGCGGAAGGAACACGATGACGCTGCCGACGCCTGAGATCACGCCGTTCTGAAGGAAGCTCTGCAGCAGGCCGGCGGGTAAGGTCGCGTGCACGAACTCGCCGAGGGAGTCGAAGCCGGAATTGAGCAACTCCATCAGCGGCTGCGCCCAGGCGAACACCGCCTGGAACATCACGAACAGGATCGCCGCGAGCACGATCAGCCCCCCGACGGGATGCAGCACGACCGCGTCGATCCGCGCCGTCCAGGTGTCGGGCCGGCTGGGCAGGCTGACGCAGTCGGCGATGATGCGGTCGGCTTCGCGCTGGGTGGCGCGCAAGTCGGCCACGCTGAGCGCCCGCCAATTGTTCTCTCCCGGCTCGGCGGCGAGCTTTGCCGAAATCTCGTCGGTCAGCGACAGCAGGTCGGCCGTGCCGCCCTTGCGCACCGCGATCGAGGTGACCACGGGCACGCCGAGCTCCTTGGCGAGCCGCTCGACGTCGACAGTGATGCCGCGGCGGGTCGCGATGTCGAACATGTTGAGCACGAGGATCATCGGCCGGCCGGTGCGCTTGAGCTCCAGCAGCAGGCGGATGGTCAGGCGCAGATTGGTCGAGTCCGCCACGCACAGCACGAGGTCGGGCACGATCTCGCCGGTGGCCTTGCCGAGCACGAAGTCCCGGGTGATCTCCTCGTCCGGGCTCCGTCCGCGCAGCGAATAGGTGCCCGGCAGGTCGACCACGGAGACCTGGCGTCCCAAGGGCGTGACGAAGAAGCCTTCCTTGCGCTCGACGGTGACGCCGGGATAGTTCGCGACCTTCTGCCGGCTGCCGGTCAGCGCATTGAACAGCGAGGTCTTGCCGCTGTTTGGCGTGCCGACCAGGGCGAGATGCAGCAGGGGTGCTTCCATGGAATTGGGGTCCGGTCGCTTCAGGCGACGATAATGGCCATGGCTTCGCGACGGCGGACCGCGATGGTGATGCTGTCGACCCGCACGGCGATCGGGTCGCGGCCGACCAACCCCTCGTGCAGGATCTCGACCCGCGCGCCCTCGACGAAGCCGAGCTCGATCAGCCGACTCTCGAGTTCGATGTCCGAGAGTGCCGAGCCTGCGTCCTTGGGGGAAAGGTGCTGGATGACGCCGGTATAGCCGCGCTGGGCCAGGCCCAGCGGCATCTGCGGACGCGTATCATGGATGTCGGTCATGCCCTGTATTTTCAACGCAGGGCATCGAGGTCAAGCGCGCTCGGTCGCTGAAACTGCACCTTAGAGTGATTTTAAAGTACCAGCTTCGTGACAGAAGCGATCGGCGCCAGGATCGGCATCAAGGATCGGCGCAAAGACGGCTACTGGGCCGGGACCTTTTCCGCCTGGATGGCGGCCATGGCGCGGCTCTTGAAGTAGTCGAGCACGAACAGGCGGATCGCCGAGGACAGATTGCCCTGCTGGCGGTTGCTGTCGATCTCGCCGACCAGCTCGGACAGCGTCATGTTGCGCAGGCCCGAGATCTCCTTCATGCCGTTCCAGAACGCCTCTTCCAGGCTGACACTGGTCTTGTGGCCGGCGACGACGATCGACCGTTTCACGACGGGCGACTTCATGGCTGCTCCTCGCAATCGATCCGGTGCTGGTCCAGGTGCGTCTTCGCCTGATCCGCGCGCGTCTCCTCCGCCGACCGCTCCGCCTTCGTGCGGCCGAACTTCGTTCGGTTGGCGTCCGCCTGCTTCGCCGTGGCTTCCCGCTCGGCGCGCTTCCGGAAACGATTCAGGTTGATGACGTTCGCCATGTCGCGTCTCCATCATCCGATCCTCCGTGGGCAGGATGAAACATTCAGAAACTGTGCGCCGAATTGCGCCCGATGAGACTTGATCGCCATTCGCTTGTCCTCGTCAATCGACCCTTGGGCCATCAAACGATGAATTCCGCCCCGTGGGGGCGGAGGGGCTACGTAACACGCAATCCCGCCGCGACATTGACGGTAATCAAATCCCGTCCTTTAAGCCCTACATTTAATGGAGCTAGGGGCTCCGTATCATTACGGATGGCTATCGGAATTCGGAATTTATCCCGGGCTGGTCATCTTCTCGGGGCGCACCAGGCGGTCGAATTCCTCGCTTGAGACGAAGCCAAGCCGCAGCGCCTCTTCCTTCAGGGTGGTGCCGTTGGCATGCGCCGTCTTGGCCACCTTGGCCGCGTTGTCGTAGCCGATCTTGGGGGCGAGCGCCGTCACCAGCATCAGCGAGCGCTGCATCAGTTCCTTGATGCGCTTCTCGTCGGCGCGGATGCCGCTGACGCAATGCTCGGTGAAGGAGCGCGCGGCGTCCGCCATCAGCCGGATCGAGTGCAGCATGTTGTAGGCCAGTACGGGCTTATAGACGTTGAGCTCGAAATGGCCCTGGCTGCCGGCGACCGTGATCGCGGTGTGATTGCCGAACACCTGGCAGCACACCATCGTCATCGCCTCGCACTGCGTCGGATTGACCTTGCCCGGCATGATCGAGGAGCCCGGCTCGTTCTCCGGCAGCATGAGTTCGCCGAGGCCCGAACGCGGACCCGATCCGAGCAGGCGGATGTCGTTGGCGATCTTGAACAGGCCTGTCGCGACCGAATTGATGGCGCCGTGCGCCGATACATAGGCGTCGTTCGAAGCCAGCGCCTCAAATTTGTTGGCCGCGCTGGTGAACGGCAGCTTGGTAATCCCGGCAACGTGCTTTGCGAACAGTTTTGCAAAGCGCGGCTTCGAATTGAGGCCGGTGCCGACGGCGGTGCCGCCCTGCGCCAGCGGATAGAGCTCCTTCACCGCGACCTTGAGCCGGGCGATGCCGCTTTCGACCTGTGCGGCATAGCCGGAAAATTCCTGGCCGAGCGTCAACGGCGTCGCGTCCTGGGTGTGGGTGCGGCCGATCTTGACGATCTTTGCGAACTCCTTCTCCTTCTTGCGCAGTGCACGCAGCAATTCGCCAAGGGCAGGGACCAGATCGGCGGTAATGCGGCTTGCCGCCGCGATATGCATCGCGGTCGGGAACGAGTCGTTCGACGACTGGCTCATGTTGACGTGATCGTTGGGATGCACCGGCTTCTTGGCGCCAAGCTCGCCGCCCAGGATCTCATTGGCGCGGTTGGCGATGACCTCGTTGAGATTCATGTTGCTCTGGGTGCCCGAGCCGGTCTGCCACACCACCAGCGGAAAATGATCGTCCAGCTTGCCCTCGATCACCTCGCGCGCAGCGCGGATGATGGCGTTGGCGCGGCGCTGGTCGAGCAAACCGAGCTCCTGGTTGGACTGCGCTGCGGCGAGCTTGACGATGCCGAGCGCATGCACGAGCGAGATCGGCATGCGATCGATGCCGATGCGAAAATTCTGGCGCGAGCGTTCGGTCTGCGCGCCCCAATAACGATCGGCGAGGACCTCGATCGGGCCGAAGCTGTCGGTCTCGGTGCGGGTCGCCGGGCGCGAGGAGCCGTCGGTCTTCGAGGGGGAAGTCTTCGAGAGGGAAGTTTTGGCCATGAGCACATCCATTCCGCCGCGCGAAATGCCGCGCGGCCTCATCATGTGCCTCTATATAGGGAGTTTGGCCGCCTGCGACGGGCGCCGACCCGATCTAGATCATTTCTTGCGGAAACGATCCAATCGCACGACTTCGGCGCCGCCCTGGTTCGGAGCCGCCGGCTCCTCAGTGCCTTCCGCAGGGTCAGTGGCAGGGGCCACCGCGACCGCGGACGGGGCGGGAGCGGCCGGCAAGGTCTCGGCCGAGACGTCGGCGACATCGGAGGTGTCGAACTGGAGGCCGAATTTCACGGACGGATCAAGGAAGCTCTTGATGGCGCTGAACGGCACGATCAGCCGCTCCGGAATGCCGCCGAAAGACAGGCCGACCTCGAAGCGGTCCTCGAGCACGGTCAAATCCCAGAACTGGTGCTGCAGGATGATCGTCATCTCTTCTGGATATTGGGCCAGCAGCCGCGACGACAGCTTCACGCCCTCCGCCTTCGACACGAAGGTGATGAAGAAATGATGCTCGCCGGGTAGTCCCTGGGACGCGGCGTCGGTCAGCACCTTGCGCAACACGCCGCGCAGCGCGTCGCGGGCCAGCACATCGTATCGGATATGATCGGTCGCCATGGTGGTCCTGTTGCATTCCAGGAGCTGGGCCCTGCCGGCCCGACTCGCCAAGTCGCAATAGTACCGCGCCTGACGGGTCAGCAGGAGTCCCCGCGGGGTAGGAAATAAGAGGTAAGTGGAGGCTTCTGTTGCCAGGTGCCTCCGAACCCCGCCTAACGGAGCTTAACCCGTTAGGACTTCAGAATGGTCTTTCAAACTGCGTTACGCAGCCTGAGCAACCGGAGCAAAGTTGTCGTTGGCAACTATTGCATAGCCCGATAACGGCGGAACAATACCGGGAAAAAGAACGCCCTTTACGCCCTCGTCGATCCTATTTCGCCCCCGCCAAAGCCCGCTTTCAGGGCCAGCCCGCTGGTGGGCTTTGGTGGAGGCGCCGGGTACCGCCCCCGGGTCCGAATGGTTTATTGCGACGACCGTTTATTTCCATAGCCGGCGAACCGGCACTCCCAATATAGGGGGCAAACGTTTCAAATAACAGGTGTTTCGAGGGATCATTCCGAGGTTCCCTCTGGATAGGTTCCCGGCAGGCTTGGCCGCCTGCCGGCCGGCGTTCTAAGCTCCTGACATGTCCGAGGATTCCGCACCGGTCGCGCAACAACCAGTTCAAGAGCCGGACGGTCCAGCCACCAGCGCCGTTCCGCCGGGCTTGCTCGCGCTGTTCCTCGCCTTCGCCAGGATGTCGCTGGCGGGCTTCGGAGGGGTTTTGGTATTCGCCCGGCAGGCCATCGTCGAGCAGCACCGCTGGATGACGGCGGACGAGTTCAACGAGACTTTTGCGCTCTGCCATTTCCTGCCCGGGCCCAACATCGTCAATCTCTCGATGGTGTTCGGCGCGCGGCTGCGCGGGATCGCCGGCGGCATTGCCGCCTTTGCAGGGCTGTTGCTGCCGCCCACGCTGATCATGACGGTGCTCGCGATCATCTACGCCCGGTTCGGCGATGTGGACGTGCTGCGCCGCATCCTCGCGGGCATTTCCTGTGCGGCCGTCGGCCTCTTGATCGCGGTGGTCTTCCGGATGATGACGCCGCTGCTCAAGCGGCTGGACGCCTTGGCGCTCATCCTGATGCTGGGCGTGTTCCTCGCCATCGGCGTCCTTCGCCTGCCGCTCCAGGCCGTGCTTTTGGTCGCGATCCCCGTCAGCGTCGGCGCCACTTTCCTGATGCGGCGGAAGGTAGCAGCATGAACGCGGAGAACCCGATCCGGGGGCTGATCTCGACCTTCGGTCTGATGTCGCTGTTCGCGGTCGGCGGTGCCGCGGCGGCGGTGCCCGAGATGCACCGCATCGCGGTCGATGTGCATCACTGGATGACCGACAAGCAGTTCGCCGATGCCTATGCGATCGCGCAGCTCTCACCAGGTCCGAATGTGCTTATCGTCACGTTGATCGGCTATGCTGTCGCCGGCATCCCCGGCGCCCTGGCGGCGACTTTGGCCATGTGCCTGCCCACCGCGTTGCTTGCCTATTATGTCAGCCGGCTCCTCAACCGGCCGAACCAATCGCGCTGGCCCGGGCTGATCCAGGCTGCACTGGTTCCGCTCTCGATCGGCCTGATGGCGGCGAGCGCCCTGATCCTCGCCGAGTCGACCGATCGTACGCTTGCTGCGCTGCTTCTGACCGCGACGGTTGCAGTGGTCGCATCCGTCTCGCGCATCAATCCACTATGGATTTTGCTCGTCGGGGGCTTGTTGGGTTTTGCTGGCATTGTGTAATGAAAATGGCTAGGCAGGGATCCGGGCGGGGGCATCGATTTCCAGCCGATTAGAACAACAGTGCTCGTGGCTTACGGGTCGCGGAGGAGACATGCATGGCCGATACGATGGGCCACTCGGCGACAGCCAACCGAAACACCTCGGTGGTGATCAGCTTTTGTCTGCTGGCCATAGCGCCGCAGATTTTCGAATTCATCTGGTCGTTCGGGACGATCTTTGGCTGGGGCGCTGGACGCGGGCCGGCCGCCGTCGTCATCAGCCACGCGACTGCGCTGCTCGCGGGGGCGCCCGGCGCGTTGCTCGGGGCGGTCGGCGGTGACACCAAGAAGGCGTCATCCGATGTGCTGCTGGCGCTGATCTATTCCTATCCGATCTTTGCGGTGGCGATTCTCACGTTCTTCATGACGATCAGGTCCGCGCAGGACTATGTCGGCGGAATCGTGCTGATGGCGCTCGCCTTGTTCGCACTGTGGGCCTCTAGCGATTTGCAGGGGATGCGGGGCTTCTCCTTTGGCGCCGGCACGGCGCCGCGGATGTTTGGCGGGCTCCTCGTCGCACTTGGCGCCGGCATCGCGTTGACGGGGCTGCTGACCGACGGGCCCAGCATGGCGCACTATGCCTGGCGTGGGCCGCTCTTCGTGATGTTCTCGATCGTCTTCTTCGCGCTGGCGATTCGTCCGCTTGGGGTGGTGGTAACGGCGTTCGCAAGCTTCATGATCGCGGCGATGGGTACGCATGAGACACGCTGGGTCGAAGCGCTCATTGTCGGCGCCTGCCTGACGCTCGGCTGCGCGCTGCTCTTCCCCTACGTGCTAGGCCTGCCGATGCCGATGTTCCCGCGCTTCCTGGTTCAGTGAGGGTGTGATGTTCGATCTCTTCCACAATCTGGGCCTTGGTTTCGGTGTGGTGTTTCAGATCTCCTGGTGGTCACCCTGGTGGCTCTACGGTCTGTCGCTCCCGATCTCGATCAATATTCTCATGTGCCTGATTGGCGCATTGGTTGGCACACTGGTCGGCGTGCTGCCCGGTATCGGCACCGTCGCAACCGTGGCGATGCTCCTGCCGATCACGTTCGGATTGCCGCCGGTCGGCGCGCTGATCATGCTCGCCGGCATCTATTATGGTGCCCAGTACGGCGGCTCCACCACCTCGATCCTGGTCAATATTCCCGGTGAGGCGACGTCGGTCGTTACCGCCATCGACGGTCACCAGATGGCGAAGCAAGGCCGTGCCGGCCCGGCGCTGGCGATCGCGGCGATCGGCTCGTTCTTCGCCGGATGCGTTGCGACCGTGCTCATCGCCGTGCTCGGTGCGCCGCTGACCAAGCTCGCTCTGGCGTTCGGCCCGGCGGAATATTTCTCGCTGATGGTGCTCGGCCTGATCTTTGCGGTGGTGCTGGCCAAGGGCTCGGTCCTGAAAGCGATCGCGATGATCGTGTTCGGCCTGATGCTGTCGATGGTCGGCTCCGACATCGAGACCGGCGCCTCGCGCATGGCGTTCAACATTCCGGAGCTTGCCGACGGTCTCGGCTTTGCGACGGTGGCGATGGGCGTGTTCGGCTTCGCCGAGATCATCCGCAACCTCGACGCCGGCGCCGAGATGAACCGCGACCTCGTGCAGCAGAAGATCACCGGCCTGATGCCGACCAGGAAAGACCTGATCGACTCGGCGCCTGCGATCCTGCGCGGCACCGTGCTCGGATCGATCCTCGGTATTCTGCCGGGCGGCGGCGCGGTCATCGCGTCCTTTGCGTCCTACACGCTCGAGAAGAAGATCGCCAAGAACCCGTCGCGGTTCGGCCGCGGTGCGATCGAAGGCGTGGCGGCGCCGGAAAGCGCCAACAATGCCGCGGCGCAGACCTCCTTCATCCCGCTGCTGACACTCGGCATCCCGCCCAATGCCGTGATGGCGCTGATGGTGGGCGCGATGACCATCCACGGCATCGTGCCCGGTCCGCAGGTGATGCAGAAGCAGCCGGAGCTGGTTTGGGGCATGATCGCCTCGATGTGGATTGGCAATCTGATGCTGATCATCATCAACCTGCCGCTGGTCGGAATCTGGGTGCGGCTGTTGCGCGTCCCTTACCGGCTGATGTTCCCCTCGATCGTGATCTTCTGCGCGATCGGCATCTACTCGGTGAACAACGCGCCGGTCGACGTCATCCTGGCAGGCGTGTTCGGTCTGGTCGGCTACTGGCTGATCAAGCACGATTTCGAGCCGGCGCCGCTGCTGCTCGGCATGGTGCTCGGACCGCTGATGGAAGAGAACCTGCGCCGCGCGCTGCTGATCTCGCGCGGCGACTGGAGCGTGTTCCTGACGCGTCCGCTGTCGGCCGTGCTGCTCGGCATCGCCGCTTTCCTCCTGGTGCTCACGGTGCTGCCGGCGTTGCGTGCCAAGCGCGACGAGGTGTTCACCGAATCCGAAAACTAGGGGCGCCGCCAGCGTCGGCGCGCCGTGACCCGAACCCAAGCCGGCAAGTTGGCCAGCAGGATCAATCTGATAGACAAGGGGCGGGACGCTGAGTTCCGCCCCTTGTCGTTTGCACCGGGAGCGCTCACTTTTCCGGGTATAATGCGCATGGATGGCGAATCGCCGCTGTCGCAGCGCGGGGGCGGCCGCTAAGTTCGCCGCCTCCCCAAAGGCTCACGCACATGCACCAGTATCAGGACCTGCTCGAGCGGATTCTTTCAGACGGCGCCGAAAAGACCGACCGGACCGGCACCGGCACGCTGTCGGTGTTCGGCCATCAGATGCGCTTCAACCTGTCCGCCGGTTTTCCGATGCTGACGACAAAGCGCCTGCCGCTGAAGGCGATCGTGCACGAACTGTTGTGGTTCCTGAAAGGCGATACCAACATCAAATATCTGCGCGACAACGGCGTCACCATCTGGGACGAGTGGGCCGACGCCAACGGCGATCTTGGCCCCGTCTACGGCCACCAGTGGCGCTCCTGGCCCGCGCCGGACGGACGCAGCATCGATCAGATCGCGAATGTGATCGACATGATCAAGCGCAACCCGGACTCGCGCCGCCTGATCGTCTCGGCCTGGAATCCGGCCGAGGTCGACAAGATGGCGTTGCCGCCGTGCCACTGCCTGTTCCAGTTCTATGTCGCCAACGGCAAGCTGTCGTGCCAGCTCTATCAGCGTTCGGCCGACGTGTTCCTCGGCGTCCCCTTCAACATCGCCTCCTACGCACTGCTCACCATGATGGTGGCGCAGGTCACGGGCTTGAAGCCCGGCGACTTCGTGCATTCGTTCGGTGACACCCATCTCTATTCCAACCATCTGGAGCAGGCGAAGCTCCAGCTCACGCGCGCACCGCGCGCGCTGCCGGTGATGCGGATCAACCCCGACGTGAAGGACATCTTCTCCTTCCGTTACGAGGACTTCGAGCTCGTCGGCTACGATCCGCATCCGCACATCAAGGCCGCGGTCGCGGTCTGAAGTCGATGCAGCTCAACATCCGCCGTGTGCGTCCCGGTGAGGCCGGGCTGGTTCTCGCTTTCATCCGCGAGCTCGCCGAGTACGAAAAACTTTCGCACGAGGTCGAGGCGACCGAGGCTGACATCGCCGACGCACTGTTCGGCGAACGACCGCAACTCCATTGCGCTCTCGCCGAGTGGAACGGCGAGCCGGTCGGCTTCGCGGTGTGGTTTGCGAATTTTTCGACGTTCAGCGGCCGCCACGGCATCTATCTCGAAGATTTGTATGTGCGGCCATCGCATCGGGGCAGGGGCCTCGGCAAGGCTCTGCTCGTGCACCTCGCCAGGGAATGCGTCGAGAACGGCTGGTCCCGGCTGCAATGGGCGGTGCTTGACTGGAACGCGCCGTCGATCGCGTTCTACAAATCGCTCGGTGCCATCATGCTGGAGGACTGGACGCTGTGCCGCGTCACCGGTCCGGCGCTGACGCGGCTTGCCGGGAGCGCGACCTGATGGAGATCGTCTTCGTCGTCGCGATCGCGGAGAACGGCGTCATCGGGGCCGGCAACGCAATGCCGTGGCGAATGAAATCCGACATGGCGCGCTTCAAGGCGCTCACGATCGGCAAGCCCGTGATCATGGGCCGCAGGACCTTCGAATCCCTGCCCCGGCCGCTTCCCGGCCGCACCAACATCGTCGTCACGCGCGATGCGGATTATCGCGCCGCCGGCGCCATCGTGACGACATCGACTGCCGCCGCAGACGCCATCGCGCGCGGCGATGCCCTGCGGCGTTCGGTCGCCGAGATCGCCGTGATTGGCGGCGCCGAAATCTTTCGGCAATGGCTCGATCGCGCCGATCGCCTCGAGATCACCGAAGTGCATGCCCGGCCCGAAGGCGACACGCATTTCGACATCGACAGGGCAGAGTGGGATGAGGTTGAACGCATCCGTCATCCTGCCGGACCCCACGACAGCGCCGACTACTCCTATGTGACATATCGTCGGCGGGCAGGCCATTAACCGCATTTGCCAATGTTAACATTGACTTTTCTGCCCCCAAGCTTAGCTCGGAGGGCGGCGAGGGCTGCGTTGTAAGGGACCTGCCTGTCCCCTATAAAGCCGGACCGGACAAAGCGGGCGGGGGCAATTTCACCCTGCCGAGGAGAGCGTCGAATGCCGTGGAAGAATCAGGGCGGTGGCCCATGGGGCTCGGGTCCGAAGGGACCATGGGGCAACGGCCCGCAACCGGTCGGGCCAAGGCCGCCGGATCTGGAAGATCTTCTGCGGCGCGGCCAGGATCGCCTCCAGCAGATCATGCCGGGTGGCTATTTCTCCGGCATCGGCATCACGCTGATCGTGCTGCTCATCGTCGCGTTCTGGCTGCTGTCGGGCTTCTTCCGGGTGCAGTCCGAAGAGCTCGGCGTCGTGCTGCGCTTCGGCAAGCATGTCCGCACCGTGGAGCCCGGCCTGAACTACCATCTGCCCTATCCAATCGAGACCGTGCTGCTGCCAAAGGCCTTGCGCGTTTCCACCATCTCCATCGGCATGACGCTGATCGACGACCCGGCGCGGCGCGGCCGCTCCATTCGTGACGTGCCGGAAGAGAGCCTGATGCTGACCGGCGACGAGAACATCGTCGACGTCGACTTCACCGTGCTCTGGCGCATCAAGCCCAACGGCGTCGGCGATTTCCTCTTCAACATCCAGAATCCCGAAGGCACCGTGAAGGCGGTCGCCGAGAGCGCGATGCGCGAGGTGATCGGCCGCTCGCAGATCCAGCCGATCCTGACCGGCGCGCGCAACGTTACCGAACAAGGCGTGCAGGAACTAATCCAGAAGACCCTGGACAGCTACGGCGCCGGCATTCAGATCAGCCAGGTGCAGATGCAGAAGGTCGACCCGCCGGCGCAGGTGATCGACGCCTTCCGCGACGTCCAGGCGGCGCGCGCCAATCTCGAGCAGCTGCAGAACGAGGCGCAGACGTATGCCAACCAGGTCGTGCCGCAGGCACGCGGGCGTGCGGCGCAGATCATGCAGGCCGCCGAAGGCTACAGGGAGCAGACCGTCGCCGAGGCCAAGGGCCAGAGCTCGCGCTTCCTGAAGGTTTACGAGGAATACAAGAAGGCGCCCGACGTGACGCGTGAACGGATTTATCTGGAGACGATGGAGCGCGTGCTCGGCGGTTCGGAAAAGCTCATTTATGACGGCGGCCAGTCGGGCCAGGGCGTCGTGCCTTATCTGCCGCTCAGCGAGTTGACGGCCAAGCGGCCGCCTGCAACCGGCCAGCAGACGACCGGAGGCAACCGATGAGATCTCCGGTCACAGGTATCGTCACGCTGCTCGGCCTCCTGCTCGTCGTGATCGTGGGCTACATGTCCCTGTTCACGGTGGCGCAGACCGAGCAGACCATCGTGCTGCAGTTCGGCAAGCCCGTCGATGTCGTTACCGCTCCCGGCCTGCACTTCAAGGCGCCGTGGAATTCGGTGATCAACATCGACAAGCGCATCCTCGATCTGGAGAACCCGTCGCAGGAAGCGATCGCGTCCGACCAGAAGCGGCTCGTGGTCGACGCCTTCGCGCGTTACCGCATCAAGGACGCGCTCCGCTTCTATCAGAGCATCGGCTCGATCCAGGCCGCCAACATCCAGCTCACCACGCTCTTGAACGCTGCGCTGCGCCGCGTGCTCGGCGAGGTCACCTTCATCAACGTGGTCCGCGACGACCGCGAGAAGCTGATGCAGCGCATCCGCGATCAGCTCGACCACGAGGCCGACGGCTACGGCATCCAGGTCGTCGACGTCCGGATCCGCCGCGCCGATCTGCCGGAGCAGAACAGCCAGGCGGTCTATCAGCGCATGAAGACGGAACGCGAGCGCGAAGCCGCCGAGTTCCGCGCGCAGGGCGGCCAGAAGGCCCAGGAGATCCGCTCCAAGGCCGACCGCGAGGCGACCGTGATCGAGGCGGATGCAAGGTCGCTGGCCGAGCAGACGCGCGGCGTCGGCGATGCCGAGCGCAACCGTCTGTTCGCCGAAGCCTACGGCCAGGACGCGGATTTCTTCGCCTTCTACCGTTCGATGGCGGCCTATGAGACCGGGCTGCGCGCGAACGACACCCGCTTCCTGCTGCGCCCGGACTCGGATTTCTTCCGGTTCTTTGGTAACCCGTCCGGCAAGACGGCGACCACGACGCCAGCGAAGCCGTAAGTGAGACAAGGGCGGCAAGTCTGGCCGCCCTTCGTCCAGACAAGAACAGCACAACGGGAGGTTCCAATCCGATGAGGTCCATTGCGTTCGCCGACTTCCTCATCGGTTTGGGCATCCTGTTCGTGCTGGAAGGCTTGATGTTCGCGGCAAGTCCGGCCTGGATGCGCAAGGCCATGAAAAGCGCGATGGCCACGCCGGATAACGTCCTGCGGGCGGTCGGCATTGGTTCGGCCGTGGCCGGCCTGGTCCTGATCTGGGTTATGCGACGTCCAATTTAGCCGTCGCACCAACGCCAAAGTGAAGGCGAGGGACCGGTTTTCGCCTTATTATCCGGGTCTTGAGGCCCGTTAAGGTCCGCGCTTGCGCCGTCCCCCCGTTCGAGCGCAGTCTTGACGTCGAATCCTTGTTTCCTGGAGATCACAATGACCGCTGCCACCATTGCCCCGACCCGTTTGCGCTTAGGGCTGGCCGCGCTCGCCGTTGGCGCTTTCAGCGCACTCGGCACACCGGCCTATGCGCGCGGACCGGATGGCATCGCCGACGTCGCCGAGAAGGTGATTGACGCGGTCGTCAACATCTCGACCTCGCAGACCGTCGAAGCCAAGGGCGGGGGCGGCGGCAGCAATGCCATGCCGCAACTGCCGCCCGGTTCGCCCTTCGAGGAGTTCTTCGACGACTTCTTCAAGAACCGCAAGGGTCCCGGCGGCGGCAGCAAGGGCGGCGAGAACAGCCCGGCGCCGCGCAAGACCAACTCGCTCGGAAGTGGCTTCATCATCGACACGTCAGGCGTCGTCGTCACCAACAACCATGTCATCGCGGACGCCGATGAGATTAACGTCATTCTCAACGACGGGACCAAGATCAAGGCCGAACTGGTCGGAGTCGACAAGAAGACCGACCTTGCCGTGCTCAAGTTCAAGCCGTCGAAGCCGCTGGTGTCGGTGAAGTTCGGTGATTCCGACAAGCTGCGCCTCGGCGACTGGGTCGTCGCGATCGGCAATCCTTTCAGCCTCGGCGGCACCGTGACGGCCGGTATCGTTTCGGCGAAGAACCGTGACATCTCCTCAGGTCCCTACGACAGCTACATTCAGACCGACGCCTCCATCAACCGCGGAAATTCCGGCGGTCCGCTGTTCAACCTCGATGGCGACGTCATCGGCGTCAACACGCTGATCATCTCGCCGTCCGGCGGCTCGATCGGCATCGGCTTCGCCGTACCGTCGAAGACGGTGGCGGGTGTCGTCGACCAGCTCCGCCAGTTCGGCGAATTGCGCCGCGGCTGGCTTGGCGTGCGCATCCAGAGCGTCACCGACGAGATCGCCGAGAGCCTCAACATCAAGCCGCCGCGCGGCGCGCTGGTTGCCGGTGTCGACGACAAGGGCCCGGCCAAACCGGCCGGCATCGAGCCCGGCGACGTCGTCGTCAAGTTCGACGGCAAGGACGTCAAGGACCCGAAGGATCTGTCTCGCGTGGTCGCCGACACGGCGGTCGGCAAGGAGGTCGACGTCGTCATCATCCGCAAGAGCCAGGAGGAAACCAAGAAGGTCACGCTCGGCCGGTTGCAGGATGCCGACAAGGTGCAGGCCGCGGTGAAGACCGACGAGCCTCCGCCTGAAAAGACCGTGACACAGAAGGCGCTCGGCCTCGATCTCGCCGCGCTGAGCAAGGACCTGCGTGCGCGCTACAAGATCAAGGACAGCGTCAAGGGCGTGGTCGTCACCAATGTCGACGCCAATTCGGATGCCGCCGAGAAGCGCCTCTCGGCCGGCGACGTCATTGTCGAGGTGGCGCAGGAGGCCGTCTCCAGCGGCGCCGACATCCAGAAACGGGTCGACCAGCTCAAGAAGGACGGCAAGAAATCGGTGCTGCTGCTGGTGTCGAACGCCGACGGCGAGCTGCGTTTTGTCGCGCTGAGCGTGCAGTAAGAGCGCTCGCTTTCACCTCTCGTCATGGCCGGGCTTGACCCGGCCGTCCACGCCTTGCCATGCGGACGAGCGTAACGTGGATGCCCGGGACAAGCCCGGGCATGACGGCGGAGAGGAGGAGGCTACGCCTCCACGAACTCCTCGCGCCGATACCCCTGCGCGTACAGCAGCGCGGTGAGATCGCCATGATCGATCCGCGCCGCCGCAGCGGCGGCCACCGCGGGCTTGGCGTGATACGCCACGCCCAGCCCCGCCGCCTGGATCATCGCGAGATCATTGGCGCCGTCGCCGACCGCCAGCGAGTCGATGTCGTCGAGATCGAACGATTCCATCAGATCCACCAGCGTCGCGAGCTTTGCCGCGCGCCCCAAAATCGGCTCCTTCACCTCGCCAGTGAACTTGCCGTCGCGGACGACGAGCTCGTTGGCGCGGTTCTCCTGGAAACCGATCCTGGTGGCGACCGCGCTGGTGAAAAGCGTGAAGCCGCCGGAGACGAGGCAGGCATAGGCGCCATGGGCGCGCATGGTCGCGACCAGTTCGCGGCCACCCGGCGTCAGCGTAATGCGCTTGGCCAGCACCTCGTCGACGGCACTGGCGGGAAGGTCCTTGAGCAGCGCGACGCGCTCGCGCAGCGCCGGCTCGAACTCGATCTCGCCGCGCATCGCGCGCTCGGTGATGGCGGCCACATGGGCCTTCACCCCGACGAAATCGGCGAGCTCGTCGATGCATTCCTGACCGATCATGGTGGAATCCATGTCGGCGAGAAAAAGCTTCTTGCGCCGGAAGCCGACTGGCTGCACCACGATGTCGATGGGCAGGTCGCCGCGAAGCTCGCGGAGCCGCTGCTCGATGGCGTGACGGTCGCCTTCGAGGTTACTGTCGGCGCCGAACGGGATGTCGACTGCAACCCCGTCGAACAGCCAGTGCGCGGGAGCTGCCTGAGGCAGCACGGCGCGGGCGCCGTCGACGATGGTCGAGTCGAGCGCGGGATTATTCGGGTTGCAGATCAGCGTGGCAACGAGGGACATTTGAGGTTTTCGTGAGCGAGGGGCAAGTCGGCAGAAGGCATGTTGGCAAGGCGGTGCTTATCGCAGGCCCGACCGCCAGCGGCAAGTCGGCGCTGGCGCTCGAGCTTGCGCTCGCTGCGGGCGGGGTCGTGATCAATGCCGATTCCATGCAGGTCTACCGTGACCTCCGCATCATCACCGCGCGCCCCACCCTTGGCGACGAGGCGCAGGTGCCTCATCGCCTGTACGGCCATGTCGATGCGGCCGTGAATTTTTCAGCCGGTGCCTGGGTGGGCGACGCGGCCAAGGCGCTCGAAGCGGCGAAAGCCGAAGGGCGCCTGCCGATCTTCATCGGCGGCACCGGGCTCTATTTCAAGGCGCTCACGGCGGGCCTTTCCGTGGTGCCACCGATCCCTCTCGAGGTGCGCGAGGACGTCCGGGCGCGGCTGGAGCGGAACGGCGTCGAAGCGCTGCACGACGAACTCGCAGCCTCCGATCCGCGGGCGGCCGAGCGCTTGAACCGTCGCGATCGCACGCGCATTGCGCGCGCGCTCGAAGTGGTCGAAGCCACCGGCCGTTCGCTGCTGGACTGGCATCATGAGGGCCAGCCGCCGCTCTTGCCCAAGGACAGTTTTCGGGCGGTGTTCCTCGCGCCCGAGCGCGACGAGCTCTATGCGCGCATCGACGCCCGCTTCGACGCCATGTTGGGTGCCGGCGCGCTAGAGGAGGCGGTGCGTCTCGCCGCCCGAAACCTCGATCCGCTGCTGCCGGCGATGAAGGCTCATGGCGTGCCGGCGCTAATCCGGCATCTGCGCGGTGAGCTCAGCCTGGAGCAGGCGGCGACCATCGGCCGCGCCGACACCCGCCACTACGCCAAGCGGCAGTTCACCTGGTTCCGGCACCAATTGCCCGAATTCGAGTGGGTGAAGCCGGGGGAGATTCGGGGCTGGCTGGCGGCGATCGTGAACGCGGCGCGGGACCAAGGCTGACACGCTTTTGTGCCTCGGCTCCCGAATTTACCTCTCGCCCAACCCCGGGAACACCGCTACACTGCCAAAATCGCGCGGGAACGGCCGCATTGCCTTGACATCGGGGCGCTGGCCGCTATGTTTCGCGCAACCTTTGGGAAGCCGGGCACCTGCCATGCGTAACATTATTACCAAACTCCTTATCGCCGTCGTACCCAGGCACACCGCCGGGGGTGGCTAGCTGCCATCCACATGACAGGCGGTGTGCATGGGCCCTCTTCGGGGCCTTTTTTATTTCCGAAAACCCGACACGAACGAAGCCGCTGACAACAGCGCATCCGGAGCAAGCCAATGAGCGACAAGAGCCACGATCCGAACCAGATGACCGGCGCCGCGATGATCGTCCGCGCGCTCATCGATCATGGCGTGACCGACATTTTCGGCTACCCCGGCGGCGCGGTGCTCCCGATCTACGACGAGATCTTCCAGCAAAGCGAGGTCCAGCACATCCTGGTTCGGCATGAGCAGGGCGCGGGCCACGCCGCCGAGGGCTATGCGCGTTCGACCGGCAGGCCGGGCGTTGCACTGGTGACCTCCGGCCCCGGCGCCACCAACATGGTGACGCCGCTCACCGACGCGCTGATGGACTCGATCCCGCTGGTCTGCATCTCCGGCCAGGTGCCGACGCACCTGATCGGCAACGACGCGTTCCAGGAATGCGACACCGTCGGCATCACGCGCCCCTGCACCAAGCACAACTGGCTGGTGCGCGACGTCAACGATCTCGCAAAGGTGCTGCACGAGGCGTTTTACGTTGCGACCACGGGTCGGCCGGGCCCGGTGCTCGTCGACGTGCCCAAGGACGTGCAGTTCGCGACCGGCACCTATCATCCGCCGCGCAAATCCGACGTGCATCGCTCCTACGCGCCGCGCGTGAAGGGCGATGCGACGCAAATCCGCAAGGCCGTCGCGCTGCTCGCAGGCGCCAAGCGCCCCGTGATCTATAGCGGCGGCGGCGTGATCAATTCCGGTCCCGAGGCGACCAGGCTGCTGCGCGAGCTGGTCGAGGTCACCGGCTTTCCGATCACCTCCACCCTGATGGGCCTCGGCGCATATCCCGCCTCGGGCAAGAGCTGGCTCGGCATGCTCGGCATGCACGGCACCTATGAAGCCAACATGACCATGCATGATTGCGACGTCATGCTGTGCGTCGGCGCGCGCTTCGACGACCGCATCACCGGCCGCGTCGATGCGTTCTCGCCGGGGTCGAAGAAGATCCACATCGACATCGACCCGTCTTCGATCAACAAGAACATCCGCGTCGACGTGCCGATCATCGGCGACTGCGGCAACATCCTCGGCGACATTCTCCAGGTGTTCAAGGCGGAGGCGAAGAAGCCCGACATCAAGGCCTGGTGGCAGCAGATCGCGCAGTGGCGCGCCCGCAACTCGCTCTATTTCAGGAAGAGCAACGACGTCATCCTGCCGCAGCATGCGATCCAGAGCCTGTTCGAGGCGACGCGCGGCAAGGACACCTACATCACCACCGAGGTCGGTCAGCATCAGATGTGGGCCGCGCAGTTCTACGGCTTCGAGGAGCCGCATCGTTGGATGACCTCGGGCGGTCTCGGCACCATGGGCTACGGCCTGCCGGCCGCGGTTGGCGTGCAGGTTGCCCATCCCGACAGCCTCGTCATCGACATCGCGGGTGATGCCTCGGTGCAGATGACGATGCAGGAGATGTCGACGGCTGTGCAGTACGAGCTGCCGATCAAGATCTTCATCCTGAACAACCAGTACATGGGCATGGTGCGGCAGTGGCAGCAGCTGCTCCATGGCAACCGCCTGTCGCATTCCTATTCGGAGGCGATGCCGGACTTCGTCAAGCTCGCGGAAGCCTACGGCGGCGTCGGCCTCCAGGTGCACAAGCCCGGTGATCTCGACGGCGCCATCCAGGAGATGATCTCGGTCAAGCGCCCGGTGCTGTTCGACTGCCGCGTCGCGTCGCTGGAAAACTGTTTCCCGATGATCCCCTCCGGCAAGGCGCACAACGAGATGCTGTTGCCGGAGCAGGCCAACGACGAAGCCACCGCGAAGGCGTTCGCCGGCGGTAAGGCGCTGGTGTGAGCGTGATGTTCGACCTGAACGAGCTCGAACGCGCACATGCGATCGTGGGGCAGGCGGTGCCGGCAACGCCGGCGCACGCCTGGCCGCTGCTCGCCGAGCGGCTCGGCACGCAGGTCGTGGTCAAGCACGAGAATCACACGCCGACGGGCGCCTTCAAGGTGCGCGGCGGGTTGGTCTATCTCGATCGGCTGAAGCGCGAACGGCCGAACATTCCGGGCATCATCTCGGCGACGCGCGGCAATCATGGCCAGAGCCTCGCCTTTGCGGCGAGCCGCCATGGCGTAACTGCCGTGATCTATGTGCCGCGCGGCAATTCGGTCGAGAAGAACCGCGCGATGAAGGCGTTCGGCGCCGAACTCGTTGAGCACGGCGAGGACTTTCAGGCCGCACGCGAGGAAGCCGGACGCCACGCGCAGTTCGCCGGGCTGCACATGGTGCCGTCGTTCCATACGGACCTGGTGCTGGGCGTGGCGACCTATGCGCTCGAATTGTTCCGGGCCGCGCCCGATCTCGACATCCTCTATGTGCCGATCGGGCAAGGCTCGGGGATCTGCGGCTGTATCATGGCGCGCGATCTGCTCGGCCTGAAGACCGAGATCGTGGGCGTGCAGTCGACCGAGGCGCCGTCCTACGCGCTGTCGTTCGCGGCGGGTCAGGTGGTGACCACCGAGACCAGCAACACGCTCGCGGACGGCATGGCGACGCGGATTCCCGATCCGGAAGCGCTCGCGGTCATCCTCAAGGGCGCCTCGCGTATCGTCCAGGTGACGGACGATGAAATCGCGCTCGCGATCCATGCGCTCTGGACCGACACGCACAATCTCGCCGAAGGCGCCGGCGCCGCCGCGCTCGCCGCGGCGCTTCAGGACAAGACAGGATTGTCGGGCAAGCGCGTCGGTCTCGTGCTGTCCGGCGGCAATATCGATTTCGATCTGTTCCGCGGTTGGGTCGGGACGGATGCGCCGGTCGCTCATCAGGCGACGGCGTAACGACGAGAATGAAGGGGACGACAATGAACCAGCCCGCATCTGCCTATTTCATCGAGGAGCGCCACGACCCGAACGAGACGCATACGCTTTCGGTGCTCGTGCAGAACGAGCCCGGCGTGCTCGCGCGCGTCATCGGCCTGTTCTCGGGGCGCGGCTACAACATCGAGAGCCTCACGGTCTCGGAGACCGAGAGCCAGAAGCATCTCTCGCGCATCACTATCGTCACCACGGGTACGCCCATGGTGATCGAGCAGATAAAGCATCAGCTCGACCGCATGATCCCGGTCTATCGCGTCGTCGACATGACGCTGACCAAGCGCTCGATCGAGCGCGAGCTGGCGATGGTCAAGGTACGCGGGCAGGGCGAGCATCGCGTCGAGGCGCTGCGGCTGGCGGACGCGTTCCGCGCCCGCGTGATCGATGCCACCACCGAGAGCTTCGTGTTCGAGATCACAGGCAATACAGACAAGATCAATCAGTTTATCGACCTGATGCGTCCGCTTGGCCTTGTCGAAGTGTCGCGCACCGGTGTTGCCGCGATTGGTCGCGGGCCTGAGGGAATGTGAGCCATGCTGGCGCGCGACTGGTATTACAACGAGCGGAACCGGATGGGGATCGGGCCTGCAGTGGCCTCGATCTACGACAGTCATGACGATGCCGATCTACGGGCGCGCGCCGCGCTGAAAATGCTCGGCGTCCAGCGCGGCTGGCGCATTGCCGATATCGGTTGCGGCAACGGCGTGCTCGCGACCGAGGCGGCGCTGATGGGCGCCGAGGTCGATGCCATCGACATCTCGCCCGCGATGCTGGCGCTCGCCGAGATCTACGCGCGCGACCGCAAGGCGCCCGTGCGCACGCAGTCCGCCGGCCTGCTCAGCTTCGCCTACCGTCCGGAATCCTATGACCTGATCGTCAGCGAGTTCACGCTGCACCATCTGCCGGATTTCTGGAAGGCGGTAGCCATGTCGCGGATCTATCGCGCGCTCAAGCCCGGTGCCACTTTCTATTTGCGCGACATCGTCTACGCCTCGATGCCCGATGCCGTCGAGCGCGACGTTGACCAATGGGCCGACTTTGAGATCAAGAACCACGATGTCCCGCGTGAAAGCGTCGTCACCCACATGCGCGACGAGTATTCCACTTTCGGCTGGGTCATGGAGCGGATGCTGACCGACGTCGGCTTCACGCTGGTCTCGGCCGATTACCACGCCCCGATGCACGGCACCTATCTGCTGCGGAAACCCAATTCCTCCACGTAACGGCCGGCGAGCAAGGCTCGACCAGAACAACAAACAGGGCTGCACGACAGGGCAGAACCGGGAACGACAATGAAGCCGGCCGACATCCTCATCGCCATCCTGGTGGCGGTCATCTGGGGGCTTGCCTTCGTGGCGAGCCGGATCGCGCTCGACGAATTTTCGCCGGAGCTGATGACGGCGATGCGCTTCACCATTGCCGCGGTGCCGTGCCTATTCATCCGCAAGCCCAAAGTCGCCTGGTCGCTCCTGATCGCGATCAGCTTCACGCTCTTTCTCGGCCAATTTCTGAGCCAGGCCTATGGCATCGCCCATGGCGTGCCGGTGGGGCTGACCAGCGTCGTCGTGCAGAGCCAGGCGCTGTTCACGATCGGCTTTGCCGCGATCGCATTCGGTGAGCGGCCGACGCCGGTGCAGACGCTGGGCATCGTCATCGCAGCCATCGGCCTTTTGATGATCTGCGGCACGGTCGGCTATGATTTCAGCGTCGGTGCCTTCGCCGTGCTGATGATCGCGCCGGTCAGCTTTGCGGTCGGCAATGTCCTGCTGCGCGGCGCCCGCGGCGTGCCGATGTTCGATCTGTTCGCCTGGTTGTGCCTCGCCACCGCGGTGCCGCTGTTCGCGCTCACGCTGGTCGTCAACGGACCAACGCCGACCTGGCAGTCGCTGATCCACATGTCGCTCACCGGCCTCATTTGCCTGCTGTTGATCGGCGGCATCTCCACCAGCATCGCCTATTGGCTGTGGGGCCGGCTGCTACGTGACTATCCCCCTGCGCAAGTGGTGCCGTTCGCGCTGCTGGTGCCGTTCGTCGGCTCGGCTGCGTCCAGCATCGTGTTCGGCGAGCGGTTCGGCCCGCTGCGTCTCGCCGGCATGCTCACCGTGATCGGCGGTATCGCGGTGATGGTGCTCGCGAAGCGTCCGCAAGTCCTGCCGAAGACCGCGTGAGGTGACTATGGCCTATTCGCTCTTCTATGCCTTCCTCGCCTTTATGGTCGTGATGTATTTCACGCCCGGGCCGAACAACATCATGCTGCTGGCCTCGGGCCTGACCTACGGCTTTCGGCGCACCATCCCCCACATCGCCGGTATCGTCATCGGCTTTGCTTTCATGATCGCCGCCGTGGGTCTCGGGCTCGGCACAGTGTTTCTGGCCTATCCGATCCTTCAGACCATCCTGAAATACGCCGGCGCGGTCTATCTGATTTACCTTGCCGCCGTGATTGCTTTGTCCGGCCCGACCACGCCGGACGGCGAGACCGGCCGCGGCCCGATGACCTTCTGGGGCGCGGCGATGTTCCAGTGGATCAACGCCAAGGGCTGGGTGATCGTGATCGGCACAATCACCGCCTACGCGGCGATTGCCCGATTCCCCATCAATATCGCGATCCAGACCCTGGTCAGCCTACTCGTCGGCGCGGTCTCGACCGTGGTCTGGGTCCTGTTCGGCACTGCACTACGGCCGGTGCTGACCTCCGAGCGGCTGGTCCGCGCCTTCAACATCCTGATGGCGATCCTGCTGCTGGCGTCTCTCTACCCCGTCGTTATGGATGCATGATGCCTCAGCTTTCCATGCAGAAACGGGTTTCCCAGGGGGCCGAAAATGCTCTAGACAGCCCCCGAAATCCGCAAATTTCACCGTCCGAGACCTGACCGACAAGACCTGACCAACGGCCGATTCCGGCCCCTGAACGAGGAAACGACCATGCGTGTTTATTACGATCGCGACGCCGACCTGAACCTGATCAAGGGCAAGAAGGTCGTCATCGTCGGCTATGGCAGCCAGGGCCACGCCCATGCGCTGAACCTGAAGGATTCCGGCGTCAAGGACGTGGCGATTGCGCTCCGCAAGGGTTCGGCCTCGGCCAAGAAGGCGGAAGCTGCCGGCTTCAAGGTGATGGAAGTCGCCGAGGCCGCCAAATGGGCCGACCTGGTCATGATGCTGACCCCGGACGAGCTCCAGGGCGACATTTACCGCGAGCACCTGCACGACAACATGAAGAAGGGCGCCGCCCTCGTCTTCGCGCACGGTCTCAACGTCCACTTCAACCTGCTCGACCCGCGCGCCGATCTCGACGTTCTGATGATCGCGCCGAAGGGCCCCGGCCACACGGTGCGTTCGGAATACCAGCGTGGCGGCGGCGTGCCCTGCCTGATCGCGATCGCCAAGGACGTCTCGGGTAACGCCCACGACCTCGGCCTGTCCTACGCCTCCGCCGTCGGCGGCGGCCGTGCTGGCATCATCGAGACCACTTTCAAGGAAGAATGCGAGACCGACCTGTTCGGCGAGCAGGTCGTGCTCTGCGGCGGCCTGGTCGAGCTGATCAAGGGCGGCTACGAGACGCTGGTCGAAGCCGGCTACGCCCCGGAGATGGCCTATTTCGAGTGCCTGCACGAAGTGAAGCTGATCGTCGACCTGATCTATGAAGGCGGCATCGCCAACATGAACTACTCGATCTCCAACACCGCGGAGTACGGTGAGTACGTCACCGGCCCGCGCATCGTCACCGACGAGACCAAGAAGGAGATGAAGCGGGTTCTGAACGACATCCAGTCCGGCAAGTTCGCCCGCGACTGGATGCTCGAGAACAAGGTCAACCAGACCTCGTTCAAGGCGACCCGCGCCAAGCTCGCCGAGCACCCGATCGAGGAAGTCGGCGCCAAGCTGCGCGACATGATGCCCTGGATCAAGAAGGGCGCGCTGGTCGACAAGTCGAAGAACTAAGCGGCCGTTCGGATGCGGCGTATCGGTTGCGCCGCATCCGGACACGCGAGCGAAAACACAAGCTTCGCTCGCCAAACCAATTCTTAAATCTTCGCGATTATATTCGAGCGAGATCGCAACCAGCGGTCTCGCTCTTTTCGTCTCGCGCGAAGCATTGCTGCTTCATTCAAATTCTTCGCGAGCTGAAGTGCTCCCTGAGCATGAAGAACTGACGCTTAAACCACATTCTTGGTCTCGCGTTGTTTTCGGAATTTCTCAGAAGCTCCCGATCCTCAAAAGCCCAGCGTCTTCAGGGTCAAGGATTCGGCTCTTCATCCATACCTTCAGGATGCAATCAATCGCACGTCGCGAGGTTCGCACCTCGCCTTCAACTTAAGAACTGACACCCGCGGCGTCTCCTTGAGCGGTGGACGGCATTGCGCCCCGGCACCTTTCGCCTGCATGATCGCGGGAGCTCTTGGGGAGGAAGATCATGCGATCCGTCGTCGTCACCGGCGCGTCCACCGGCATCGGCTGGGCCATTGCGAAGTTTCTGATCGGGCGCGGCTATCGTGTTTTCGGTAGTGTCCGCAAGCAGGCCGATGCGGATCGGCTCATGGGTGAATTCGGTACGAACTTCACGGCGCTGCTGTTCGACGTCACCGACGAGGCGGCGGTCCTCGCGGCTGCGCGAAAAGTCCGCGAGGCGCTGGGCGGCGAGACGCTGGCCGGTCTCGTCAACAACGCCGGCGTCGCGGTCGCCGGTCCCGTGCTCGAATTGTCGGTCGACGACTTTCGCCGGCAGATGGAGATCAACGTCATCGGCCCGGTCATCGCGACGCAGGCCTTTGGGCCGCTGCTGGGCGCCGACCCGTCGCTGGAGGGACCGAAGGGCCGGATCGTGATGATCAGCTCGGTCGCGGGCAAGAACGGCAATCCGTTGTCGGCGCCTTACTGCACCTCCAAGCATGCCATCGAAGGTCTGTCGGAGAGCTTGCGCCGCGAATTGATGCTGTTTGGCATCGACGTCATTATCGTCGCACCCGGCGCCGTCAAGACGCCGATCTGGAGCAAGGCCGAGCAGATCGATCTTTCGGTCTACCAGAACTCGCCTTATCTGCCGGCGCTGAACAAGGTCATGGCGTTCATGATGAAGCTCGGCGAGACCGGGCTGCCGGCCGAGCGGATTGCCGAGGTCGTTTTCGAGGCGCTCACCGCCGAGAGGCCCAAGGTTCGCTACCAGATCACGCCGGACCGGATGCGGCATTTGATGACGGCCACGCTGCCCAAGCGTGTGGTCGACCGCATCATCGCCAAGCGGCTCGGGCTGCTGCCGCAGGGCTGAGCCTCCGAGGTGAGACCATTGCCGGACAGGTGATCAATTTCCGATCGTGGGAGCGTCTTGAGATGCCGGCTTATGTGATTTTCGACGTCGAGATCAGGGATTTGCAGCAGTACCAAAGCTTCATGTTGGGCGTGAAGCCCGCCCTGGAGGCCGCTGGAGCTCGATATCTGGCGCGAGGGGGCGCCCACAAGGTCTACGAGGGAGACTGGCAGCCCCGCAGGATCGTTCTGCTGGAATTCCCATCCGTCGCAGCCTGGGAGGCATTTTACACAGGCGCGACCTACCAGGGTCTCAAAGCGGTCCGGGACGCTTGCAGTTCTGCCCGCCTGGTCAGCGTCGAAGGCCTCGACTAGACGGCAAGTCGGTTCTGCACTGCGGGATTTGCCCTAGGGACGAATTGGGCCCGGAGACCGATCGGCTTCCGCTAACATTAAGCGAAGGTCGGACCGCGACACGCGTTGCTTGTCCGTGACCGTTCAATTACAGTTTTATGACACGGTGCAGGCCTTCCGGCTGCGCCGAACGCCGCAGGCCCGGTCAGCCGGCTCGGCATCACCGTGCCGGACCAGCAGTTGCGTGTCGTCGATGGCGTCCGCGCCCAATCCAGGTCCTTCTGCCACGACCGCCGTGCTGGCAAGCGTCGCTGCGCTCGGCATCTGGCGGCTGCTCGCGGTTGCAGCGCCGCATCTCGCGGCGCTCGTCCTGATGTACGAGACCGAGACGGATTTCGGCGCACGGCTCTCCTTCGTGCTGGCCTGGGGCATCCTCAACTTCTTCTGGATCGCGCTGCTGCGGCGGCCGGCGCTCTCGGGTGCGCTGTCGCTGACTATGGTCGTGGTGCTGGTGCTGCTGTCACGGCTGAAGCACGACGTCGTGCAGATGACGGCCAACTTCATCGACCTGATGATGATCGACCGCGACACGGTGGCGTTCCTGTTCACGATCTTCCCGAATTTGCGCTGGTCGGTGATCGGGGCCGGCCTGGTCACGCTGCCGCTGATGTATGCGCTGTGGTGGCTCGACCCATTCCGCATCCGTAGGCTACCGGCGCTCGCCTCGATGCTCGCCTGCCTCGCCGCGCTGGTCGGCTATTCGCTCCACCATCCGGACGAGGCTTGGCGCGGCTATTACGACGACGGCTATCTCTCGAAGTTCTTCCGCTCCGGCGTCAGCGCGGTCTCCGACTTCGCGCAATACGGCTTCATGGAGTCGGCCGCTTCGACCAACGAACGGCTCAACATGCCGCTGGTCGATGCCTGCCATCCTGCCGGCCGGCGGCCGAACATCATCATGGTCCATGATGAATCGAGCTTCGACATCCGCGCCGCGCAGGGCATCAAGGTGCCGGCCGGCTACGGCAGCCATTTCAAATCCTGGGACGGCAAGGAGCGCGCGTTCCTGGCCGAGAGCAATGGCGGGCCGAGCTGGTTCACCGAATACAACGTGCTCGCGGGGTTGTCGTCGCGCTCGTTCGGCCGCTTCGCCTATTTCGTGACGCGCATTGCAACAGGCCGTGTCGAGCGCGGCCTGCCGCTGGCGCTGCGCCGCTGCGGCTACGACACGATGTCGCTGTACCCCGCCTATGGCGGCTTCATGGCCGCGCGCAGCTTTCAGGTGACGACCGGCATCGAACGCTTTCTCGACTCCAAGGATCTCGGCGCCAAGGATGTCGAGCCGGATAGCTTCTTCTACGACAAGGCGCTCCGGCTGATGGGCGAGCGGACGCCGAACAAGCCGCTGTTCACCTTCATCTATCTCGGCGCCAATCATTTCCCCTGGGAGACGCGCTTCCGCCCGGATCTGCTGCCGAACTGGCGCGCACCGGGCAATGTGCCGTCCATCGACGAGTACCTGCGGCGGCAGGCGATGAGCGCCGAGCAGTACAACGCTTTCCTCGCGGGCTTGAAGAAGAAATTTCCCGGCGAACCCTTCCTGATCGTGCGCTACGGCGATCATCAGCCGGAATTCGCGCCCGGTATCCTCGAGCCCGGGCTCGACGAGGGCGCTCTCGGCAAGAAGCTCGACGCCTACGACGCACGTCTCTACGCGACTTACTACGCGATCGACGCCGTCAATTTCGAGCCGGTGAAAAGCGAGGCCGTGATGGACACGGTCGACGGCCCGTATCTGCCGCTGGTTATCCAGGAAGCCGCCGGCATCCCGCTCGATCCGTCCTTCGCCGAGCAGAAGGAGATCATGCTCCGCTGCAAGGGCATATTCTACGGATGCAAGGACGGGGCCGAAGCGCGCCGGCTTAACCGGCTGCTGATCGATGCGGGGATGATCAGGGGGCTGTAGCGTCTCTCCAACGTCGTCCTGGCGAAGGCCAGGACGACATCGAACGAATGGCGCGGCTACCGCCCACCCACCTTCTCCCACAGCCATTTCGCCACTGCATCCGGCGACGAATTCGCGTCATTGCCGGCGGCGCGCAAATTAGCTTCGCGCATGGTCGCGATGTCGATCTTGCCGAGCAGCGGCTTCACCGCGGCCCGCAGCCGTTCGTCGCCGGCGCGCTTTGGGGCCAGCAGCAGGATCGCATCGTAGGGCGGGATCGCGTGCCTGGGATCGTCGAGCGCAACGAGATCGTATTTTGCGATCAACCCGTCGCTGGTGTAGCCGGCGATGACATCGACCTCGCCGCTGGCGACGGCCGCATACATGAAGTCCGGCTGCATCTGGCGCTGGGCGCGGAACGAGAGGCCATAGGCCTTTTGCAGCGCCGCCCATTCGGGTCGCGAGAAAAACTCATAGTCGCCGGCGATCGACAGGGTCGAAGCATGCGCGGCGAGATCGGCGATGGTGCGGATGCCAAGCGCCTCGGCGCGCTTCTTCGGGATCACCAGCGCATAGGCGTTCTCGAAACCGAGCTCGCCGAGCAGGGTGATGTTCTCCTTCGCAAGCGTTGTCTGCAGCTCCGCCAACAGCTCCGCGCGCGGCTTGATGTCCGTGCGGTGAAGCTGATTGGCCCAGAGCGTGCCGGAATAATCGACGTAGAGATCGATATCGCCGGCTTTCAACGCCTCGAAGATCACGCTTGAGCCGAGACCGGAGCGTGCGACGGCGGCGAGACCGGCGGCCTGAAGCCGGTCCCGCATCAGCGCCGACAGCACATACTGCTCGGCGAACGTCTTGGCGCCGACGACATAGTTCTGTGACGAGCGCCCCATCGTCGGCACCAATGTTGCGGCGACCAGTGCCGCGATCCCGGCCGCGCCAAGCGCCGCACGCACGCGGCTGCGCCAGCGCAGGCCGCTCTCGACCAGGCCGAGCAGTTGATCGACGGCGAGCGCCAGCAGGGCCGAGGCAAAGCAGCCGAACAGCACGAACACCCAGTTCTGGGTCTGGAGCCCGGCAAAGATGTAATTGCCGAGGCTGGTCTGCCCGATCGGGGTCGACAGCGTCGCGGTGCCGATCACCCACACCGCGGCGGTGCGGATCCCCGCCATCATGACCGGCAGCGCCAGCGGCAGTTCGACCATCACCAGCGACTGCCGCGCGGTCATTCCGACGCCTTTGGCAGCCTCTATCAGCGCGGGATCGATGCCGTTGAGGCCGGTGATGCCATTGCGCAGCACCGGCAGCATCGAATAGAGCGCCAGCGCCAGCATCGCCGGCAGGAAGCCGAAAGCGGAGAAGGAGACGCCGAACCAGGCCAGCGCCACGGAGGCCGCGAGCAGCAGGAGCGGATAGAACAGCGCGAGCAGCGCCAGCCCGGGCACCGTCTGCACGATGCTGGCGAGCGCGAGCAGCACAGCGCGCGGCGTGGGACGGTTGCGCGTCAGAATCGCCAGCGGCAGGCTGACGATCAGGCCGAGCGCAAGCGCGGCGAGACTCACCCGCACGTGGTTGCCGAGATAGTCGGGCAAATGCGCCAGCGCTTCGCCCCAACGCGGATCCGTGAAAAGGCTCATGCCGCCCCGCCCTTTAGCAGCAGCGCGTTCAATCGCTCGACCTGGCGTCGCGGCGTCCGCAGCAGCTCCAGCACGTAGGCGTCGCTGCTTTTCGAGAGCTCCACTGGCGTGCCCTGCGCCAGCAGCTTCCCGCTGCGCATCACCGCGATGCGGTCGGCGAGCAGGATCGCTTCCGTCATGTCGTGGGTGATCATCACGGTGGTCAGGCCGAGCTTGCGGTGCAGCTCGCGAAAATCGTCGCCGAGCGCATCGCGGGTAAGGGGATCGAGCGCGCCGAATGGCTCATCCATCAGCACGATGCGGGGCCTTGCCGCAAGCGCCCGCGCCACGCCGACACGCTGGCGCTGGCCGCCCGAGAGCGCATCCGGCAACCGCCCGCGATGGGCGGCCCGGTCGAGCTGCACGAGCTCGAGCAACTCATCGACCCGTGTTGCGATATCCGCTGCCGAGACGCCGAGCAGCTTCGGCGTGATCCCGATATTGTCGGCGACGCTCAGATGCGGGAACAGTCCGCCGCTCTGGAAAACGTAGCCGATGCGGCGCCGCAGCGCGACCGGATCGACGGATTGCACGTCGTCGCCCTCGACCGTGATCGTGCCCCCATCCGCCTCGATCAGGCGGTTGGCGAGCCGCAGCAGCGTCGTCTTGCCCGAACCCGAGCCGCCGACGACGGCTACAAATTCGCCTTCGGCGATGTCGAGTGACACATCGTCCACGGCCTTGAGCGCGCCGAAGCTCTTGGTGACGTGGGCATAGCCAATCATCGGCCTGGACGGCATCGGGCGGGGCTCACTGCGCTGACCCGCCCCAGGGAAGGGAGGGGGAAGGGAGGGGATGACAAGGCCCATGCGTAGCACGCTTGGCGGCTTGATTGAACTTGGTCGCGCGAGCGGCTAAGGCATCGGGCCAAGTTCGGAGGAAGCATATGATAACGCCTACGGCAGTGGCGCTGGAAGATGCCAAGGTCGCGTTCCAGTTGGGGGACGGGCGGGTCTATACGGCGGTGGAGAAGGCGCATCTGACGGTGGCGCAGGGCGAGTTCGTCGCCATCGTCGGCCCGACCGGCTGCGGGAAATCAACACTGCTCAACGTCGCGGCCGGGCTGCTGAAGCCGGCTGCGGGGAGCGTCAGGATATTCGACCAGCCACTTGCCGGGCTGAACCGGGACGCCGGCTACCTGTTCCAGGCCGATGCGCTGTTCCCCTGGAAGACCGCGCTCGACAACGTCGCGATCGGGCTCGAAGTCAGCGGCACGCCGCGCAGCGAGGCACTGCCGCGGGCGCAGAAATGGCTGACCTCGGTCGGCTTGGGTGCCTTCGCCAACCGCTATCCGCACATGCTCTCGGGCGGCCAGCGCAAGCGCGTGGCGCTGGCGCAGGTGCTGATCCGCGATCCAAAGATCCTGCTGATGGATGAGCCGTTCGGACCGCTGGATGCACAGACCCGGCAGGTGATGGGCAACCTGTTGCTCGACCTCTGGAACGCTGACCGCAAGGCCGTGCTGTTCGTCACCCATGATCTGGAAGAGGCGATCGCGCTCGCCGACCGCGTCGTGATCATGTCGGCGGGGCCGTCCTCCCGCATCATCGGCGACTGGCGCGTGAGCCTGCCGCGCCCGCGCGACATTTTCGAAGTGCGGCTGGACAAGGAATTCCATGCGCTTCATCGCGAGATCTGGAGCGTGCTCAAGGACGAGGTCATGAAGGGCTATGCGCAGTCCACGCAAGCGGCGGAGGCGGTCTGATGTCGCGCGTCACGCTGCTTACGCTGCAAGTGCTGGTCGCGGTGGTCTGCCTCGCGCTGTGGCAATTGCTGTCGACCGTGCCCGTGTTCGGCAAGATCCTGCTGCCGCCGTTCTTCTTCTCCAATCCGGTCGATGTCTTCGCCCAGATCGTCAAATGGTTCTCGTCCGGTGTGATCTGGAAGCATCTCGGCATCACGCTGACGGAATCGATCCTGGCCTTCGTGATCGGATCGGCCGGCGGTGTGCTGATCGGCTTCTGGTTCGCGCGCCAGCCGCTGGTCGCCGCGGTGTTCGATCCCTACGTCAAGATGGTCAACGCTCTGCCGCGTGTGGTGCTGGCGCCGATCTTCGCGCTGTGGCTTGGGCTGGGCATCTGGTCCAAGGTCGCGCTCGGCGTGACGCTGGTGTTCTTCATCGTGTTCTTCAACGTCTATCAGGGCGTCAAGGAGGTCAGCCGCACCGTGCTGGACAACGGCCGCATGCTCGGCATGAGCGAGCGGCAGCTGATGCAGCACGTCTATTGGCCTTCGGCGCTGTCGTGGATGTTCTCCTCGCTGCACACGTCGGTCGGTTTTGCCGTGGTCGGTGCCGTCGTCGGCGAGTATCTGGGATCGGCGGCGGGGCTCGGCTACCTCATTCAGCAGGCCGAGGGCATATTCGACGTCGCCGGCGTCTTCGCCGGCATGTTCGTGCTGTCGGCCTTCGTCATCCTGATCGATTTTGGCGTGACATTGGTGGAGCGGAGACTGCTGGTCTGGCGCCCGACCGTGGACGGGCGTGGCTAAGCCGCGAGGGGCCCGCGCACCGCGCGAGCCCCGGATCGCGAAAGCTCAATCCAGCAGCTTGGTGTCATCGGGGGCCTGCGGCGGCGTCTTGATCGCGATCGCCTTGACCTGTCCGCTGATCGGCTTGGTGCCGCCATGCGGCGTCCCCTTCGGGATGATGACGAGGTCGCCCGGCTTCACCGTGACCTCCTTGTCGCCGAACCAGATCGTGCCGGTGCCCTCTAAGATGTACTGGATCTCGTTGGTGTTGGGATGCATGTGCTTGGGCACATTGCCGACCTGGATCGAGATGGTGGCGCCATCGGCGCTTGCGAACGTCTTGGAGCGGTAGCCGACGGCGTTGGCATTCCCGAGCGCGTCGCCCTCCATCTCGCCGGTGTGGATGATCTGCGGAGGGATGTTCTCCGCGGCCAGCGCCGGCCGCAGCAGGTGGGTTGCGCCGCATCCGGCGGCAAAAGCGGTGGCGATCGACAGTCCGATTGCAAGGCGATTCATGGATGATCCTCCCCATCAAGAATTGTTCTTGTGGGCTTCATGCTATTGCGCCGAAAGGCCGATGGCCAGCGCCTTCGGTCCTGCTTCTCAAGCCAGCCCGGCTGCTTTATGGTGCCGCCAGCCGAACGGAGGAAACCAATGAAGAACACGATAGCCAGGCTCGCGGGCGCGCTGCTCGCGCTGACGCTCACCACCGGTCTTGCCGCGGCGCAAAGCAAGGTCACGATCGCGATCGGCGGCGGCTCCTGTTTGTGCTATTTGCCGACGGTGCTGGCAAAGCAGCTCGGCGAATACGACAAGGCGGGTCTCGACGTTGAGCTCGTGGACCTCAAGGGCGGCTCGGACGCGCTCAAGGCCGTGCTCGGCGGCAGCGCCGACGTGGTCTCCGGCTATTTCGACCATTGCGTCAACCTCGCGGCCAAGAAGCAGGAGCTTCAGGCCTTCGTGGTCTATGACCGTTATCCCGGCCTCGTGCTGGTGGTTTCGCCGTCGCACACCAACGAGATCAAGTCGATCAAGGACCTCGCCGGCAAGAAGGTCGGCGTCAGCGCGCCCGGCTCCTCCACTGACTTCTTCCTGAAGTATATGCTGAAGAAGAATGGCGTCGATCCCGCCAGCACCGCCGTGATCGGCGTTGGCCTCGGCGCCACTGCGGTCGCCGCCATGGAGCAGGGCCAGATCGATGCGGCCGTGATGCTCGATCCCTCCGTGACCGTGCTCCAGGGCAGCCACAAGGATCTGCGCATCCTCTCGGACACCCGCACGCAAAAGGATACACTTGAGACGTTCGGCGGCGAATATCCGGGCGGCGCGCTGTACTCGACCGCGGCCTGGGTCGCCGGCCACGAGAAGGAGACGCAGGCGCTGACCAACGCGATCCTGGGCACGCTCGCCTGGATCCACTCGCACTCGCCCGAGGAGATCATGGCGAAGATGCCGGAGGAGACGGTTGGCAAGAACAAGGACCTCTATCTCGCGGCACTGAAGAACACGATCCCAATGTTCTCCGAGACCGGCAAGATGGACCCGAAGGGCGCCGACGCCGTGCTCGCGGTGTTCAGCGTTGGATCGCCCGAGGTCGCCAACGCCAAGATCGACGTCAGCAAGACCTTCACCAACAAGTATGTCGAGCAGGCCAAGAAGACCACGGGAAGCGTCAAATAACTGACGCGAAGGTGTGGTCATCAGGCGTCATGACGTCACCAATCATTCATCGGGTCACGACGCTTGAACTTGCCGTGCGGCCGATCGTCTGGGCGTTCGCGGAGGAGCGGCGCGCCGAGATCGCCACGCATTTCGCCGAGAAGCAGCGCGAGCGGCCAAAGATCTGGAACGGTCGCGTCCTGCTCGGGCGTGATGCAACGTTCGCCGACGGGCATCTTTCTGCGACCTATTTCGAGACCGATTTCGCGAGCTTCCTCGCCTGGCGCGATTGGGGTTTTCCCGACAAGGCCGTGTTCAACGGTTTTGGCATGGGCGCGTTGCGCGCCTCCGACGGCGCCTTCGTCATGGGTGAGATGGCGCAGCACACCGCCAATGCGGGCCGGATTTATTTCCCGTCCGGTACGCCCGATCTCGAAGACGTCAGGGGCCACACGCTGGACATTCCCGGCAGCGTGATCCGCGAACTCGAGGAAGAGACCGGCCTGACCGCCGCCGACTATCGGGTCGAGCCGGACTGGCACTGCGTCGTCACCGGCCCGACGATTGCGATGTTGCAAATCGTCAACCTGGACATGCCGGGTGATGTGGCGCGTGCGCGGATCGAAGCCAATCTGGCGGACGAGGCCGAGCCAGAGCTCTCGGCCATTCATCTCGTGCGCGGGGTGAGCGATCTCACGCCGTCCATGCCGCGATTTGTCACGGCCTTCGTCGAGCAGCAGTTCGCGTTGCGCTGATGCGCGAGGCTTGACATCGCTGCGCTCAGCCCATGTGATGGGCGAAAATATAAAACCAAAAAGAATGCAATGCACAATCGTCCAGGGAGGTTTTGATGCGCGTGCGCATGGCTGCCCGTTTGGTACGTGGGCTGTTGGTCGCGGTATCGGCGACAGGCTTGGCGCTGTCCGCCCAGGCCCAGGATCAAGGCAAAGAGAAGAAGATCAAGATCGGCGTCGTTTTCGATCTGACCGGGCCTCTCGCCGGCGGTGGCTCTGAACTCGGCTATATCGGCGCAAAGATCATTCTCGACCATTTCGCCAAGACCGGCGTCGAGGGTTACAAGATCGAAGCGGTCTATGCCGATGCGCAAAGCAAGCCCGACATCGCGATCAACGAATCCGTCCGCCTGCTCGAGCAGGAAAAGGTCGACATGGTGCTCGGCTTCTTCTCCTCGGCGCAATGTGTGCCGGTCGCGGCCCGCGTCGAGCAGCTCAAGAAGTTCATGTGGATGACGACTTGCATCTCGTCGGCCGTGTTCAACGAGAAGGGTTACAAATACGTCTTCCGCCCGCAGGCGAGCGGCGACCAGTTCGGCATGATGACCATGGATTTCATCGCGCAGAATGCCAAGGCGAAGTTCGACAAGGAGCCGAAGGATCTGCGCGTCGCCATCATTCACGAAGACGGCGCCTATGGCGTCGACGTGTCCAGGGGCAACGAGGCCGGCGCGAAGAAGGCGGGATTCAACGTCGTGATGAAGGAGGGTTATTCAGCCACCGCGCCTGACCTCTCCGCGCTGGTGACCAAGCTGAAGCGCGCCAAGCCTGATGTCATTTTCCACACTGGCTACAACCCTGATATCACGCTGTTGCTGCGTCAGGCGCGCGAGCAGGGGCTGAAGTTCGGCGCGCTGATGGGGCACGGCGCGGGTTACGGCGTCTATGAAAAACTGAAGGAAGGCATGGGAGCCGATGCCACCTACATCTTCAACACAGACCCGATCTCGATCTGGCTTGCCAACCAGAAGACCATGGATCCCAAGCTCCCGCCTGTGATCAAGATGGTTGGCGAGGAATTCGACAAGATCCGGCCCGGCGTCGCGATCCGCTCGGCGCATGTCGGCATCGGTGCGTCCAACACCTATGTGTTCATGAATGACGTGCTGCCGCGCGCGATCAAGAAGTATGGCGGGGTCGATCCGGATGCGCTGCGCAAGGCTGCCCTCGATACTGATATTCCCGAAGGGGGCACCATGCTCGGCTTCGGCGTGAAGTTTTACGGCGAGGGCACGCCGATGGCCGGGCAGAACGAGCGCTCGTTCCCGGTCGTGATCCAGTACATCGACGACAAGTCCTCCGTGGTGTGGCCCAAGAGTCAGGCGCAGCGCGAGGCTGTGCTGCCGCTGCCGAAGGGCACCACCTACAGCAATCAGTAGCGCAAATGCGCGCAGAGAGGAGAGCGGGACGGTGCTGGAAGTCAGCGGGCTGGTGAAGCGGTTTGGTGGCTTCACCGCCGTCAACAATGTGTCGTTCAAAGTCGATCAGGGCGAGATCCTCGGCCTGATCGGCCCCAACGGCTCGGGCAAGAGCACGATCTTCAATATGCTCTCGGGTACACTGGCGCCGACGTCCGGTTCGATCCTGTTCGACGGCTCCGAGATCGCGGGCCTTCCGCCGCACCGGATCATCAACAGCGGCATCGGCCGCACCTTCCAGATCCCGCGACCATTCCGCCGCCTGACGATCTTCGAGAACGTCGCGCTCGCCGGATTCTATGGCCAGGGCCGCCACAGCCGTGCCAGGGCCGAGGAGGCGGCCGAGCGCTCGCTGGCGATGGTCGGCTTGCCGACCGATCGCCATGCCAGCGTCGACGGCCTCGGCGCAGCCGGCCTGAAAAAGCTCGAACTGGCGAAAGCACTCGCCACCGCGCCCAAACTTCTGCTGGCCGATGAGAGCCTCGGCGGCCTCGACGAGGCCGAGATGGGGCAGGCGGCTAACATGCTCCGCAACATCCGCGACGAGCTCGGCATTACCATCATCTGGGTCGAGCACATCATGGGCGTGCTGATGCGCGTCGTCGATCGCGTCATGGTGCTCGATCACGGCGAGAAGATCTCTGAAGGTTTGCCGAGTGCCGTTGCCGGCGATCCCCGTGTCATCGAGGTCTATCTCGGCACCGATGCCGAGACCACGCAGGCTGCGGCCGCCGCAGCGCGCCGCCGCGCGGGGGTGCAGTGATGTTGGAGCTCCGCGGCGTCAATGCCGGCTATGGTACCTTCCAGGCACTGTTCGACGTCGATCTCGACGTGAGGGCGGGTGAGGCCGTCGGCGTCATCGGTCCCAACGGGGCCGGCAAGACCACCCTGATGCGCGTCATCTCCGGCCTGATCCGCCCCTCGCGTGGGGCGATCAGAATGGAAGCCGTCGACGTCGTGGCCACGCCGCCGCACAAGATCGTCAGCCTCGGGATCGCGCATGTGCCGGAGAACCGGCGGCTGTTTCCGCAGCTCTCGGTCGACGACAATCTCAAGATGGGCGCCTTCATGCAGGAGGCGCGCGGCCACTATGCCGAGCGGCTGGACGTGGTGTTCGAGCTGTTTCCGCGCCTGAAGGAGCGCCGCCACCAGATGGCGGGCACCATGTCCGGCGGCGAGCAGCAGATGTGCGCGATCGGCCGCGCGCTGATGTCGAATCCAAAGCTGCTGCTGCTCGACGAGCCGTCGGCGGGGCTCGCGCCGGTCGTGGTGCAGCAGGTGTTCGAGCTGGTGAAGCGGATCCGCGCCAGCGGGCTGACCGTGCTGATCGTCGAGCAGAATGTGCAGCAGGTGCTGAAAGTGGTCGATCGCGCCTATCTGATCGAGGCGGGTACGATCAGGTCCTCAGGCACCTCGGCCGAGATGCTGGCGAGCGACACGGTCAAGGAAGCGTATCTCGGGGTGTGAGGTTCATGCAGGCATGCAAGCATTTCTGGACATTTTCGACATCTACCTGCTGGAGGCCGTGATCAACGGCATCCTGCTCGGCGGCGTGCTGGCGTTGCTCGCGCTCGGGCTCAATTTGATCTTCGGCGTCATCGACGTGACCTGGATCTGCTACGCAGAGCTGGTGATGATCGGCATGTACGCCATGTACTTCCTGGTGCAGTATTACGGCATCAGCTATTTCGTCGCCGCGCCGCTCACCATCCTGCTGGTCGCGGTGCTCGGCGCGGCGCTGCATTACCTCGTGATCGCGCCGCTGCTCACGGCGCCGCCAATCAACCAGTTGCTGGCGACCGGCGGGGTGCTGTTCGTGCTGCAGAGCTTTGCCACGGTCGCCTTCGGCATCGACTTCCGTAACCTCGGCATCCGCCTGCCGGTGCTCGCCTTCGGCGACATGAATTTCAGCTACGCGCGACTGCTGTCCTTCCTGGCCGCGCTGGTCGGCATGGTCGCGGTCTATCTGTTCATGACGCGGACCTTCACAGGGACCGCGATCCGGGCGATCTCGCAGGACCGGCAGATCATGGCGCTGATGGGCGTCGACACGAAGCGGATCTATCTCATTACCTCTGCGATCGGCGGGGGGCTGGCCGGGCTCGCAGCATGCCTGCTGGTTCTGCAATATGACGTGCATCCCTTCGTCGGCCTGTCGTTCGGCCCGATCACCTTCCTGATCTGCGTGCTCGGGGGCCTCGGCAATTTCATCGGCGGCTTCATCGCCGCCTTCGTGTTCGCCGAGATCATCTCGCTCGGCGGCCTGTTCTCCGATCTCGAATGGGGCTATGTGCTTGCCTTCGCGTTCTTCATCGTCATGATGTTCATCCGGCCCGCGGGCCTGCTCGCGAGGCGCCGATGATGGGGCGGGGACGGCTTGCAGCCTGGGGGATCGGATTGGCGGCGCTGGTCGCGCTGCCTTTCGTCTATCGCGATCCCTATCATCTGCACATCCTGGTGCTGATCCTGATCTGGTCGTTCGCCTATACGTCCTGGTCGATGATGGGGCGGTTCGGCCTCGTCTCGCTCGGCCACGGCGGTTTCATGGGAATCGGCGCGTATGTCACCGCGCTACTCTGGAATCACCTAGGCTGGTCGCCCTGGATCGGCATCCCCATCGGCATGGTCGCGGCCGGCGCGCTGGCGCTGATCGTCGGCTATCCCTGTTTCCGCTTCCGCATCACCGGGCACTATTTCGTGCTGGTGACGCTCGCGCTCTCCGGCATCGTGCTCCAGGTCATTACGGCGACGCGCGACTACACCGGCGGCTCGCTCGGCTACACGCCGAACCGGGCCGCGGGCAACAAGCTCTGGTCGCTGCAATTCGACGACAAGATCACCTGGTACCTGATCGCGCTCGGGGTCTGGCTTTTCGGCATCGTGGTCTGGCACTGGGTCGACCGCAGCATGGCCCGCTATGCGCTGGAGGCGATCTCGGAGGACGAGGACGCCGCGGCCGCCGCCGGCGTCGACGTCACCGCGGAGAAGCTGAAGATCACGCTGCTCAGCGCGCTGATGACGGCATTGGCCGGCGCGCTCTACTGCCAGTACCAGATGTTCATCACGCCTGATACCGTCAGCGGCATCGCGGTGTCGCTCCAGATGGTGTTCGCGGCCATCGTCGGCGGCCTGTTCGTCTCGCTCGGCCCGACCTTCGGCGCTATCATCACGATTATGCTGGCCGAGACCCTGCGCATCGGCTTCGGCACCAAGGCGGTCGGCTGGGACAATCTCGTCTACGGCGTGTTGCTCGTGCTTTTCATCATATTCCTTCCCAAGGGTATCCTTGGTAGCTTGCTCGACCGATTGAAGCCGCAACGCAAGGTGTCCCGCGCTCATGAGCAAGAAGTCGTCCAAATCGCTCGCCCAGGAACTTGACCGCTACATCACGCCGTTCCGCTACGATGGTTCGGGCAAGTTTCATCTCAAGGATCACAAGACCAACGAGAAGGGCGACCTCGACAAGGAGAAGGCCCAGGAGATTCTCGATGCCAACATGAAGCGGCTGATCGCGTTTCAGGAGAAGCTCTACGCCCAGGACCGCTGGTCGGTACTGATCGTGTTCCAGGCGATGGACGCCGGCGGCAAGGATTCCGCGATCAAGGCGATCTTCGAGGGGATCAATCCGCAGGGCTGCGAGGTCAGTGCCTTCAAGGCGCCGAGCAGCAAGGAGCTCGATCACGATTTCCTCTGGCGCCACGTGGTCGCGCTGCCGGAGCGCGGGCATATCGGCATCTTCAACCGCTCCCATTACGAGGAATGCCTGGTGACGCGCGTGCATCCGGAGGTCCTCGCCAAGGAGAAGCTGCCGTCAATGCTCGTCACCAAGAACATCTGGAAGGAGCGGTTCGAGGACATCTGTGCGTGGGAGCGCTATCTCGCGCGCAACGGCACCGTGGTGCTGAAGTTCTTCCTCAACCTGTCCAAAGACGAGCAGCGCGAGCGCTTCCTCGACCGGCTGGAGGATCCGTCCAAGCAGTGGAAGTTCTCCATGGACGACATTAAGGAGCGCGCGCTGTGGCCGCGCTACCAGGCGGTCTATCAGGACATCGTCCGGCACACGGCAACGCCTCATGCGCCGTGGTATGTCGTGCCGGCCGACCACAAATGGTTCGCGCGCGTCGTGATCGGGTCGGCCATCGTCGCGGCGCTCGAAAAGCTCGATCTGCGCTTCCCTCGCGCCGACAAGGCCTCGGCGGGTGAATTCGACGAGGTGCGCAAGGCGCTGGAGAAGGAGGAGAAGGCGGGCAAGAAACAAAAACGCGAAAACAACCCCATGCACAGTAGCCGGGGATAACGAAATCAATGACTTGAAGGTCAGCGCGAGCGCTTGCGGATTTAACGAAATCGTTTGACTCGCCGGGCAAAACAGGGGCATGATGTGATCATCCCCAAATTCCTCAGTACTCGCGTCCACCGGTAGCAGAAGCGTTCTACATTGGCGGGAAGGGCGGCCTCGCAATTCGCCCACTTCTCGCATTTCGCTGCAAGCGAATCCGTCGCAGTCAGATGGAACGCGCCCTCAAATGTGATTTGCGCGCCGTTGATCTTGCTTGACAGTTCTTCGTCACGGGAGGACCATCTCAATGGTCGCAAACAAGCGACGCGCAACGTCCACATCAAGAGCAAGGGGAGGTCTATGACACCACCTCCGCAGATCCAGCCGCGTTAAGTGCGATGGAGCTCGTTCGGACTATCGCATAGCGGCAGAAAACCGCGAACGGCACGCCGGGCCAAGGTTTAGAGGGCTGCATCAGTGTGGCATAGCCCCTACCTGCCCGGCGCTGTATTGTGCATCACATCGATTGCACACCGATCCACGTCGGAGGGCCGTGACGCGGCCGCCGTGCTTTTGACATCGTGCTTCTCTCTTCCTCCTCCTCACGGCCGTCATTCCGGGCCGACTCCCGGAATGACGGAGGGCTGTCGCATATCAGGGCTGTCGCATATGACGTCTCAGCGGCGCCTGAGCGAGCGCCTCGTCCTTCGAGACGCCGCGTTCTGCGGCTCCTCAGGATGAGGCTCAGCTGCATCCATCTGCGTTGAAATGTTGCCGCATATTCATCCCTCATCCTGAGGGCTCGCCGCAGGCGGGCGTCTCGAAGAATGGCCGCGGTTGAGCTTCCAGCCGCGTGCCTGCATTCCGATCGCTGCACGTCCTGCCTTGAGACCGCGGTTCCCGTTTACTGCACCGCGGCAAATGCCAAGAGAATGTCGCCTCATTGGCCAACTTCCGACACAGCGCCCGGGCGAATAGCGTCGATCCGACATGATGCATGTGCTTCGGCGGTGACGGGCCCGACGTCGCCGTCGCATTCATTTTCCCAGGGATCCCTCGTGTCGCATAAGCTTGCCTCCGCGCTTCTCGCCGCGCTCTTGATCGCGATCTCATCTCTCTCCTGCGCCCGCGCCGCGCCGCCGACGAGTAGCGCTGCCGCGTTGTCGCCCGATGAGGCCAAGCGCGCGCTGGAAACGCTGCAGGACGACAAGAAGCGCGCGCAGATGATCGACACGCTGCGCGCGATCGCCAATGCGTCCGGTGCACAGCAGCCCGCGCCCGAGCCAAAATCGCCGATCCCGCTCGCGGCCGACGGCCTCGGTGCGCAGCTCATGCTCACCGTGTCCGAGGAAATCGGCGAGATTTCGCGAGACGTCGCCGATATGGCCAGGACGCTCACGCACTTCCCGGCGTTCTATTACTGGATCGTGCGGACCGCGAACGATCCCGCGGCCTACAATCTCCTGATCGAGATCGCCTGGAAGCTTGCGCTGGTGTTCGGCTGCGCCTTCTGCGCCGAATGGGTGATCTTCCGTCTGATCCGCCGCCCCGTCGTGTTCCTGGAAGGGCGCATGCCGCAAACGGCGCGTCTGCCGGTGCAGGTGTTGCCCATTGCCGATCCGCCGTCATCCGTGGCCGATGTCACCCCGGCGCCCGAACTGCACATGCGCCGCCACAGCCTGGCGCGGGCCTGGCAAATCATGCTGCGGCTGCCGCTCGTGCTGGGACGCTTCCTGCTCGAGCTGCTACCCGTGTTGGTCTTTGTCGGCGTCGCCACGGCGCTGCTCGGCACCGAGATCGGCGGGCCCACCACCGTCCGTCTCGTGATCCTCGCCGTCGTCAACGCCTATGCGTTCTCGCGCGGGCTCTTCTGTGTGGTCCGTGTGCTGGCGGGACCGTTCGGCTTGTTTCCGGTCAAGGCCGAAACCGCCGCCTATATCGAGATCTGGGCGCGCCGTATCGTCGGTGTCGGCGTCTCCGGCATCGCCTTTGCGAATGTGGCGCTGCTGCTCGGCCTGCATCGCGGCGGCTACGCCGCGCTCCTGCGCATGGTGATGCTGGTCGTGCATCTCTTCATCGTCGTCATCATCCTGCAATGCCGCCGCCAGGTCGCCGAAGCGATCCGCGCGCCGGCCGACCGGCAGGGGATCGCGGCGCGACTGCGCAACCGCATCGCGGGCGGCTGGCACTATCTCGCCATCGCGCTCGACCTTGCGCTGTGGGCCGTGTGGGCGCTGAACATTCGCAACGGCTATTCGTTGCTGCTGCAATATTTCGTCGGCACCATCGCGGTGGCGCTGATCACGCGTGTCGCCATCATGCTGACGCTGGGCCTGATCGACCGCGGCTTCCGCATCAAGCCCGAGATCCTCCAGCGCTTTCCGGGCCTCGAGATCCGCGCCAACCGCTACCTGCCGCTGCTGCGCAAGATCGTATCCGGCGTGATCGCCTTCATCGGCCTGGTGGCCGTGCTCGAAGTCTGGGGCGTCGACGCCATCGTATGGTTTTATGGGGGCCAGATCGGCAGCCGGCTGATCTCGGCGGTGGTGACGATCGGACTTGCCGTGTTCATCGCAGCTGCGATCTGGGAAGCCAGCAACGCGCTGCTGGACCGCCAGATCAATACGCTGTCGCGCGATGGGCACTATGCCCGGGCCGCGCGGCTGCGGACCTTTCAGCCGATGCTGCGCACGGCCTTGCTGTGCGTGATCGCCACTGTCGTCGGGCTCACGGCGCTCAGCGAGATCGGCGTCAACGTCGCGCCGCTGCTGGCGGGCGCCGGCATCGTCGGCATCGCCATCGGCTTCGGCTCGCAGAAGCTGGTGCAGGATCTCATCACCGGCCTGTTCCTGCTGCTGGAGAACACCGTCCAGGTCGGCGACAGCGTCAGCGTGTCCGGGCTATCGGGCGTGGTCGAGAACGTCTCGATCCGCACGATCAGGCTTCGTGCCGGCGACGGTGCCGTGCACATCGTGCCGTTCAGCGCGGTCACGACTATCACCAATGCCAGCCGCGGCGCCGGCAATGCGTCCGTCAGCGTCAACGTCGCCTACAAGGAGGATACCGACCGCGCCGGCCAGATCCTCAAGGACATCGTCGACGAGATGCGCCGCGAGGTGGAATTCCGCAGTCTGATCCGCGGCGATCTCGAGCTCTGGGGCATCGACAAGGTCGACGGCGCCATGGTGTCGATCGTCGGCCAGATCCGCTGCACCGAGGCCGGCCGCTGGCCGGTGCAGCGCGAATTCAACCGCCGCATGAAGCAGCGTTTCCAGCACAACGGCATCGAGGTCGCATCCGCCACCCAGACCATCCTGATGCACATCGCGCCGCCGGCTGATGGCGCCGCTCATCTGACGCCAAGGCGAGCGGTCGGCTAGAGAGTCTGTCCATAAACGTCGGCTTGCCAATCGAAAGCGGAAGTGTCCGACCTTACGTGTGATCGGCGGCTCGTGATCCAAACCGGAAGTCGGCATGCCAACGATAACTCAGAACAGAGGAGGTGGCGCCTTTTGGCCCCGCCTTGCCCTTAAGTTCGTTTGTGTCCACGCCATGAACGTACTCGCGCGTGTCCTTCAAACGTTTTTCTTGGATGTACGCGCTCCTCAAGTCGATTGTGTCTACCCCAATCGCCGATGACACCCACGGCGCGCGCCATGGGGCAGTCGGGGGGTACCCATTTGCTTGCGTGCTTCCTGCCGTCTGAATGCTTTTTTAAGTCAAAGCAATTGCAGAGATATCGATACCGACGAGGACAGATTCGGTATTTATACTTCCGTCCGGGTTTCTCCTGAACGCGCGCCGTTTGGTTGGCATCATAATCCCTTGAATGTTCTTGTACTCGGACATGTAGTGCGCGGCTGGAGCACCACCTGCCACGAGTGTGGTATAATCCAAACGAGCGATGAGCCCGTTTTCATCGACGTGGAATATCTGGTCCGGACAGTGAGTTCCAACCTTCTCGGGAAAAGTGATCTTGAGCCGCCGGCGTACCGTGCCTTGGTCGGTCGCCGGGTCTATCTCTTCCGCTTTGGCACTCTCAGTGACAAACATAAATGGAGTATTCAGATAATTCCAAAGTGCATACCCGGTAAAGTAAGCCAGATGCAGCCTATCCCACGTCGTCTGAAGAGTATGTCCTTCAAACGCATTTCTTGGATGTACGCGCTCCTCGATAAGCTTCCCGTCGATTGTCTCTAGCCGAACACGATCCGGTTCGTAGATGCTTTGCACGCCTTCTTCGGTAAAGTGCGTAAAGCAAGTTCGCTGTTCTTTCGTTTGCGCCTTCAATTGAACATTTTCGAAGACACCATCCCATCCCTTTCTAGTCCAGTGCGAACCATGCATCGAGAGGTTCACGTCGATCGCGTTGAATTTTCGCCATCGTTCAAGAGTTCCGTGAGACTCAAGCACCAGATCTAAAAGAGCAGTCATGTGTCCTCCGGTTCGCCCTATTGGAATTAGGGCCATCGCTTTCGATATCGCACTAGCTGCGGTTTCAGGCGCTTAGAATTCAGGGCGCCTGACCGTTGATCATCCATTAGTTGGGTTTCAGAAGGACTTTCCCGCCTTTTTGCGCATGCGCCATGGCCTGAGTTGCCTGCTCGAGCGAATAAACGCCGGCGACCGGAACGTGCAGTTTGCCTTCGGCGATCAGTCGCTCGGCTGTCCGCGTATGAGCCGCAAGCTTTTCGTGTGCATCTCGAAAGCGCGGAAATCCCAGCCAAAACCCTTCCAGGGTCATCTGCTTGAAAATGATGTTCAGAGGACTCATGGCCGCGGGCTTTCCGCTGACGCCGCCATAGACGACCATCTTGGTGTTCGACGCGAGGCAAGACGCTACCGAGTGCGAGGACTCGCCACCCACGCCGTCGATGCCCAGCTTGATTTTAGCCTTGCCGGTCGCCGCTGCGACCTGCTTCACAACGTCGGGTCCATCGACAAGGACGACGTCAGCTCCGGCTGACTTCAGCTCATCCACCAGCTCGGGTCTGCGCACGAGGCTTACCGAGCGCAGTCCGAACTCCTTTGCAAACGCAATGACGCTGCGTCCCACACCGGAATTGCCGGCGTTCTGGATGACCCAGTCGTCCTTGCCGAGTTCGACATACTCGGTTAGGAGCAATGCCGCTGTGAGCGGATTGATCCGAAGCATTGACATCTGTTGGGGATCGGCTTGCTCAGACAAGACGATGAGATCGGTGGCCGGCACCGTGATGGCCTGTCTCCACACGGGAAGCCCGATCGGAATGGCCACACGATCGCCAGTCCTTACATTTTTAACCGAGGCTCCTACGGCGACAACGCGGCCAATAGCTTCGTTCCCGAGCGGCGCGGGCGGCTGCGGCCTGATCGCATACATGCCACGGATCATCAGAAGTTCAGCAAGTCCGATCGCTGAGTATTCGACCGCGACCGTGGCTTCATTTGCTGCCGGCGGTGGGGGTGGATCGCTTTCGACAACTTCAACCACCTCGGTGGGTTTGCCAAACTTAGACATTTGCAGAAACTTCATTGTCCCCTCCGCGAGAGCTGTATGGCTCATTCCGCCAAGTAATCTTACGGTTCCCTGACCGCTCGACCGGCCAAACCATGCTAAGTTCATATAACGAACTGTCATTAACGTCAACCTGTGTATGAAAAATGAACTCAGAAAAAGCGCATTCGCCCGAGCTGGATCTTCGCTTGATGTTGGAGCTAAAAAACAACTGCTCCATCAAGCGAACGCTCGAGATTGTTGGTGAAACCTGGACCTTGTTGATCTTGCGCGAGGCCTCATGGGGGGTTCGCCGCTTCCAGGACTTTCAAACGTTTTTGGGCATACCAAGAGCGGTGCTGTCTGAGCGCCTGGAAAAACTTGTTGAGTACGGAATCTTTGAAAAAACTCCTTACAAGGAGCCGGGGGCGCGAAAGCGCTATCAATACGAACCCACCAAAGCCGGCATCAAGCTATTGCCTGTGCTGATGGCATTGAGCCAATGGGGAGATGAGCATCTCGGCAAAGGATCTGCCCGCATGATCGACAAAGCGACTCGGGAAGAAGTGTTTCTGAAGGTCGTCAGCAAAAACGGCGACCATGTCCCAGTGGAGCGGGTGCGACCAGTAGTGCGGAGGTAATCACACGTTTGTGGTCAATAATGTTGATCGGCTTGCTGAAAGTAAGAAAGAAGTTCTTGAGCGATTGAGCAGGCGGGGTCCCATCGTGCGATTTGCCGAGCCTGCGGATCATCGGTCGGACACGCGCCAATGAAGCACTAACGCCAGCTGAGCGGGCCCCACGCGATTTCCACACATGGCCCAACTCGGACCTAGGGTGAGGTGCGCCAACGCGGCCGGTATCGGAGGCAGAGTGGACCTCAGACGAAGTGCAGCGCGAGTTTATGAGTACATGTCCTAAGCTGTCCGACATCATTTTCAGCTTGCCTCGGCCCGCGCCGCAGCGTTCACTCCGGCTCCAGCCTGCTGACAACATGCGGGCGACAAAAAGCGTGGGGGGAGACTGATGCGGGGGCTGTGGGCCGGATTGCATAATCATGCGATCGTCATTGCTGGGCTGATCGCCTATGGGTTGATCGCGCCGCTAAGCGCCCAGCCGTTTCCGTCGCGGCCGATCACCCTCGTGGTGCCGTTCGCGGCGGGCGGTCCGACCGATACGCTGGCGCGCATCCTGTCCGAACGCATCGCCGCTGAATTGCACACGTCGATCGTGGTGGAGAACATCGCCGGCGCCTCCGGCAGCATCGCCGGCGCCCGCGTCGCGCGCGCAACGCCTGATGGCACCACGATCACGATCGGCCATTGGGGCACGCATGTGCTCAACGGCGCGATCTTCAAGCTGCCATACGACGTGATCGCCGATTTCGAGCCGGTCGCGACGATCGCGATGGGCACGCAGCTCATCGTCGGCCGGAAGACGCTCGAAGCCAACACTCTGAAAGAGATGATCGCGTGGCTGAAGGCCAACCCCGGCAAGGTGACTGCCGGCACGGCCGGCGCCGGCACGGGGGCCCACGTCGCCGGTGTCTTCTTCAAGGAGAGGACCGGCACCGACTTCCAGTTCGTGCCGTATCGCGGCGCGGGGCCCGCCATGATCGACCTCGTGGCCGGGCAGATCGACATCATGTTCGATCAGGCCTCGAACTCGCTGCCGCACTACAAGAACGGTGCGATCAAGGCGTTCGCGGTGACGTCGCCGACGCGGCTCGCCTCCGCGCCCGATATCCCGACGGTCGACGAGGCGGGGTTGCCCGGTCTCTACATCTCCTACTGGCACGGCATCTGGGCACCGAAGAACACGCCGAAGGAGATCGTCACAAAGCTCAACGCGGCCATTGTCACCGTGCTTGCCGATCCCACCGTCAAGCAGCGGTTTGGCGAATTGGGGCAGGAGATTCCTCCGCCCGATCAGCAGACGCCCGCAGCGCTCGGAGCCTTCCAGAAGGCCGAGACCGAGAAATGGTGGCCGATCGTGAAGGCCGCCGACATCAAGGCGGAATAATACCACTGCCTCATCCTGAGGAGCCCGCGGAGCGGGTGTCTCGAAGGATGCGCCGCAAGCGAGAGCAGGGCCTGCGTGGTTCGCCCGGCGATGCAAAGCATCGTCCGGAGACGCGCGTTCCGCGCTCCTCACCATGAGGAGAACGACAGCCTCGCGGCGTTAACCTTTTCGTGCGCACGACGACCGGTCTGTCACCAAAACCTCGCTGCGGTGCGGGATCACAATGCTTGCCGCAGTTTTCTGCGTCCTTGATCTCAGGTGAGTGCTGGCCGACAATGCTCGCCCTTCAATAAGAAACTCCCTGGGGGAATTCGTGAATAGACCTGCTCGGGTCAGCGCCCATTCGACATCGTCCGATTCCGTGCACGGCATGGCGCTGCTGCGCGATCCCCTGCTCAACAAGGGCACCGCCTTCTCCGCGCAGGAGCGCGACGATCTCGGCCTGCGCGGCCTGCTGCCGCCTTGCGTGCTGACGATGGAGACCCAGGTCGAGCGCGTGCTGGTCAATCTGCGCACGCTGCCGACCGATCTCGAGAAATATGTCGCGCTGAATGCCTTGCACGACCGCAACGAGGCGCTGTTCTTCCGCGTCGTCGTCGACAATATCGACGAGATTCAACCGATCATCTACACGCCGACGGTCGGGCTCGCCTGCCAGAAATACGGCCTGATTTTCCAGCGGCCACGCGGCATGTTCATCTCCTCGCGCGATCGCGGCCAGATCGCCGAGATCCTGAAGAACTGGCCCTATCCGGCCAAGCTGATCGTCGTCACCGATGGCGAGCGCATCCTCGGCCTCGGCGATCTCGGCGCCAACGGAATGGGCATTCCGGTCGGAAAGCTCTCGCTCTATTCGGCCTGCGCCGGCGTGCATCCCGAAACGTGCCTGCCGATCGTGCTCGACGTCGGCACCAACAACGAAGAGCTCCTGAAGGACCCGTATTATCTCGGCCTGCGCGAGCGGCGGCTCACGGGCGAGGCCTATGACAGCTTCGTCGACGAGTTCATGGTCGCCGCGCGAAAGACCTTTCCGGGTGTGCTGATCCAGTTCGAGGATTTCGCCAACCACTCGGCGTTCAAGCTGCTGCACAAATACCGCGATGAGGCCTGCGTCTTCAACGACGACATCCAGGGCACGGCTGCGGTGGCGCTCGCCGGCCTGTTTTCGGCGCTGCGCGTCAACGGCGGCAAGCTGAAGGACCAGCGCATCCTGTTCCTCGGCGCCGGCGAGGCCGCGACCGGCATCGCCGATCTCGTGACGTCCGCGATGATGGCGGAAGGTGCCTCTGAAGCCGAGGCGCTTCGGCGCAACTGGCTGGTGGATTCCCGCGGCCTCGTCGTTGGCGCCCGCCAAGGCCTGTCCGGTCACAAGCTCCGTTATGCCCATGCCGGTCAGGCGCCGATCGCCGATTTCCTCACCGCGATCAGGACGCTGAAGCCGACCGCCATCATCGGTGTTGCCGCGGTCGGTGGCGCCTTCACGCCCGACGTGCTCAAGGCGATGGCCGAGCTCAACGAGCAGCCGATCGTGTTCGCGCTCTCCAATCCGACTTCGAAGGCCGAATGTTCGGCGGAGGACGCCTACCGCTACACCGGAGGCCGCGCGCTGTTTGCCTGCGGCAGTCCGTATGACCCCGTCAAGCTCAACGGCCGAACCTTCGTGCCGCGCCAGGGCAACAACTCCTACATCTTCCCGGGCGTCGGCCTCGGCGTCATCGCCAGCCGCTCGCGGCTGGTCACGGACGAGATGTTCATGGCGGCCGCCCATACGCTCGCCGATTGCGTCGGCAAGGACGATCTCGCGCAAGGCAGCCTCTACCCGGCGCTGCCACGCATCCGCGAAGTCTCGGTGCGTATCGCCGCCGCCGTCGCCGATGTCGCCTTTCAGCGCGGGCTCGCGGACGGACCCGCGCCGAACGACGTGAAGGGACTGGTTCAGTCCCAGATGTACGAGCCGCAGTACTGAGGCCTCCGCCTCGTCATGGCCGGGCATAGCCGTCCGAAGGACGGCGTCGCTTCCGCTCGCCTATGTCCCGGCCATCCACGCCTCGCCGGATGGTACGAAGAACGTGGATGCCCCGGACAAGCCCGGGCCCGACGACCGCTTGAAGCAAGCCACGTTAGGTCAGCACAGCGATACCATTTCAGGTAGAAACCCGGTTGCGCGGCGCGGCCGTATATGCGACGCTCTGTAGCGTTACAAGAAATTCAATCAAGGTAAGCCGCCATGGACGATCGTTTGCCCGAACTGGGCGACCTCGAGCACGAGGTCATGCAACTGGTTTGGGCCCATGGTCCTGTGACGGCCGAAATTGTGCGCGAGAAGCTGTCGCGTCGGCTGAAGGAATCGACAGTCCGCACGGTGCTGCGCCGGCTGGAAGAAAAGGGCTATGCTCGGCACACGGTGGACGGACGCACCTATGTCTACCACGCAGCCGAAGAGCGCGCGCGGGTTGCGGCCAAGGCGGTGCAGCGCATCGTCGACTGGTTCTGCAACGGCTCGATGGAGGAGGTCCTCGTCGGCATGGTCGACAATGCGATGCTCGATCAGCAGCAGTTGCGCACACTGGCCGACCAGGTGGCCAAGGCGAAGAAGGCGAGGGGAGTGAAGAAAGAATGATCGCAACTCTGGCGGAGGCGGCGCTGCGCTCCCTTGTGCTGGGAGGCGTCGTCTGGTTCGGCCTCAACCTGTTTCGCGTGCGCAATCCGCACGTCCACATGACGGCGTGGGTCGTCGTGCTGCTGGCGTCGCTGGCGATGCCGTTCGTGATGCATTGGCCGACGGTCACGATCACCCGGCTGCCATCGCCGGTATCGGTGCCGGCTGATGTCATGCCAGTTGATATCTCGACGTTCGAGATGCCGCAGCCCATGCAGCCGATGACGCCCGGCGCGGCGATTCCGCCGTCGAAGAACGGCGTCTCAATCAATTGGTGGCTGATCGCTACCGTCATCCATGCCGGCGTCGCCAGCCTGTTGCTGCTGCGGCTGGCCATCGGCCTCTGTCTGACCTGGCGCCTCGCGCGCGCGGCAAGGCCGATCAACGGTCCGCGCATGGTCGACGCCGATGTGCGCGTCAGCCGCGACGTCGGCGGTCCCGTCACGTTTGGCTCGACCATTCTGGTGCCGCCGCAATTTTCCGGCTGGGACGCCAAGAAGCGCCTCGCGGTGCTCGCGCATGAGGGCGCGCATGTCGCCAACCGCGATTTCTATATACTCCTGCTCGCCTCCCTCAATCGCGCGGTGTTCTGGTTCAGCCCGTTCTCGTGGTGGCAGCTCGCGCGTCTGGCCGAACTTGCCGAGATCATCAGCGACGCCGAGGCCATCGAGGTGATCGACGACCGGCTGTCCTATGCGGAAATCCTGCTTGATTTTGCAAGCACGGTAAACCCGCGGCCGGTCGAGCTCGCGATGGCGCGGGCCTCGACCGTGCGCGCCCGCGTCGAGCGCATCATCGCGGCCGCCGCGATGCCCGTCGCGGTCGGCTGGCGCAAGCGGGCGTGGATCGCGGCTGCGATCGTCCCGGCCGTGATCGTGTCCGCCGGCATGATCGCCTATCGCACGCCGGAGCCTGCGCCGCTCGCCGCGGATAGTGGAGAGGTGCCGGCCCAGCATTACCGCCCCTTCGTCAATTTCTACGCCATGGGTCCGACCTCGGTGTTCGCGATCTTCCGCGACGGCGACGAGGTCTACGGCCAGCTCACCGGGCAGCGCAAATTGCGCCTGACGGTCGGCACTGACGGCATCGCATCCTACCCCGCCTCGTCCGGTGAGATCACGTTCCCGCTCGATGCGGAGCGCCGCTCCGCCGAGCTGATGCTGCGCATGAATGGACGCGACATCCGCGCACTTCTCGTTGCCGAGATGCCGACGGCGGCCACCGATTCCGGATCACTCGATCAATATGTGGGCTGGTACAGGATCGCACCGAACCGCGTGCTCACGGTGGACCGCGACGGGGATCGGCTCCAGGTGCAGGAAACCGTACAGGGCCGGGCTGCGCTCCTCGCTGAGGGGGCCGACGCCTTCTCGATCCGTGGCGACAATCTGCTGGTTTTCCTGCGCGACGAGCAGGCCAGGGTCTCGCGCGTGCTGGTCCAGAACGCGGTGTTCGGCGCCCGCCTCGCACCGCGGATCGATGCGGCCGCGGCGCAGGCGATCGAGGCCGACTTCGCGCGTCGCGTTGCGGAAGTCCCCGATCGTTTCCGCGAGCAGGTCCCGGTCGCCGGCGGCAAGGAGATGATCCTGCGCGGGATCGAGGATCTGCGCAGCGGCACGCCGAACTACGACCGGATGAGCGCACCGCTCGCCGCCAAGGTCCACCGCCAGGTCGACGAGTTGCACGCGACCTTCGTCGCCCTCGGTCCGGTGGAGTCGCTGTTCTTCCGCGGCGTCGGACCGGGCGGCTACGACATCTATGGTGCGAAATTCGAGAACGGCACGGCGGAATTCCGCCTGCTGCTCGAGCCAGACGGCAAGGCCGGCGACGTCATCTTCCGGGCCGACGGCAATGATGAGCTCGGCGGCATCGTCACGTGCGCCGAGGAGGCGAATGTGCGCGGCCGCGCCGGCACTTCGCCGATCCGGATCATGGTCTACAACGAGATGGGCGAGGACATCCGCGTCTTCAATCTCGATGCCGACGGCAATCGCAAGGCCCAGAGCGTGGTCCGGCCCAACATGAGCTGGGCGGCCACGACCACGGTGAACAATCCCTGGGTGATCGCCGACAAGTCCGGACGGTGCCTCGAGGTGCTGATGCCGGGTCGGCAGACGCGCTTCCACAATGTCGAGGCTTCCAACATGGGCGCGAAGCCGGGGCGCGCCGCCCGCCGCGCCGTTCCGATCGCCAATGGCGAGGATATGCTGCGCCGCTATATCGCTGATGTCGGCAAGGGCCAGCCGGACTACGAGCACATGACGTCGGAAGTCGCCGACATCACGCGGCAGCAGCTTCCGTTCGACCAGGCGATCCTGGCGAAGCTCGGCGCGCTGCGTGCGGTCTCGTTCCGCGGCGTCACCGCGCTCGACAGCGACATCTACATCGCCCAGTTCGCCAACGGCTCGGCGGAATGGCGGATCGGCGTCAGGAACGGCACGATCACCAAGATCGCGCTCGGGCCGAATTTCTAGGAGCGTTGCGGCCGTCCATCAGTCACGCCGGATGGGCGGCTCGCGATATCGGACGGGACAGCGCAATCTCTGCTTGCGGGCCAGCACCGCAAATGCTACGATATGTAGCATTACGGTTCGTAGCCTTGCGCGGCGTGCCGCTGGCAGGCTCGAGAAAATCAGGCGTTCGCGATGACCAATTCCGCAAAGGCCGAAGCTGTGCTGGCGCTTCATCGCTTCGGGATGGGGCCGCGACCGGGATCGATCGCCGCCGTCGGCACCGACCCGCGCGGCGCACTGATCGCCGATCTCGACCGGCCGCTCACGCTGACCGCCGCCGCCGTCCTTCCCACCAGCGCAAAGGCCTATCGCACCGTTGCCGACGCCAATGCGCGGCGCGCGGCTAGGGCCAAGCAGGCGCAGCAGCAGGCCAAGAGGCAGCAGACGGCGTCCGCGCCGACAATGTCGGAAGACCAGACGCAAGGGCAGGGTGCGGACAAGGACGCCGCCGAGATGGCGGCCAAGCAGGCGGCCGAGGCCGTGCCCGATCCCGGGCGTCCGATCTATTTGCAGGAAGCCAAGCTGCGCACGGAAGCCGCGCTTGCCGCCGAGATCGGCTTCGCCGAGCGGCTGGTGTGGTTCTGGTCCAACCATTTCTGCATCTCGGCCAACAAGATCCAGAGCATGTCCGGCGCCTATGAGCGCGAAGCCGTTCGCGCCAATATGCTCGGCCGCTTCGTCGATCTCCTGTTGGCCGTCGAGGGCCATCCGGCGATGCTGTTCTATCTCGACAATCTCGGCTCGATGGGTGCGAACTCGATCGCCGGCATCAACCGCAGCCGCGGCCTCAACGAGAACATCGCGCGCGAGATCATGGAGCTGCATACGCTCGGCGTGCGCGCCGGCTACACCCAGGACGACGTCATCAGCTTCGCCAATGTGTTGACGGGATGGACGCTGGTGCCGCCCGGCGACAATCCCGAGCACGGTGGCGAGTTCACCTTCAATCCGCGGCTGCACGAGCCCGGCGGGCAAACCGTGCTCGGCAAGCGCTACGAGCAGGAGGATGCCGAGCAGGGCCGCGCGGTGCTGCGCGATCTCGCCGCGCATCCGGCGACCGCAACCCATATCGCGACCAAGCTCGCGCGCCATTTCGTCGCCGACGAGCCGCCGCCTGTGCTGATCGAGCAGATGGCGAAGACTTTTCGCGACACCGAGGGCGATCTTAAGCAGGTCGCGATCGCGATGGTGTCCTCGGACGAGGCCTGGCGCGGGCCGCCGTCGAAGCTCAAGCGTCCCAGCGAGTGGGGCGTTGGCATGGTGCGCGCGACCGGCGCCACGACGGTCGATCCAGTCCGCTTCACCGGCGGGCTGGAGCTGCTCGGCGAGGCGCTGTGGCGTCCATCCGCGCCCAAGGGCTATCCGGACGACGAGGCGAGCTGGATCGACGGCGTCGGCCGGCGGCTCGACATCGCCAACAATTTTGCCGAGCGCCTCGCCGGTACGGCTGATCCGCAGGCGATCATCGAGGACGTCTTCGCATCGGAGATATCACCCGAGGTGAAGCAGGCCGTCGGCCGCGCCGAGAGCCGGCAGCAGGCGCTCGCGCTGTTGTTCATGTCGGCGGATTTCCAGAGGAGGTGACCATGGGCTTTGACCATCATCTGCCCACGCGGCGCGAGCTTCTGGTCGGCTCCGGCGCGCTGTTCACGTGGAGCCAGATGCCGCGGATCGCGCGTGCCGAAGGGCGCGATCCGCGCCTGCTGGTCATTGTGCTGCGCGGTGCGCTCGACGGCCTTGGCGCGGTTGCGCCGGTCGGCGATCCCGACTGGATCTCCTTGCGCGGCGATCGTGCGCTGGTGCTGGACGGCAAGCCGCCCGCGCTGCCGCTCGATGCCTTCTTCGCGCTCAATCCGGCGATGCCGAATCTGCATCGGCTCTACAAGAGCGGCAAGGCTGCGATCGTCCATGCCGCCGCGACGCCCTATCGCGAGCGTTCGCATTTCGACGGCCAGGACGTGCTGGAAAGCGGGCTCGTCAAGCCGGGCATGACCAGCTCGGGATGGCTCAACCGCGCGCTGCTCGCGCTGGAATCCAGCGGGCGTGTCGACCCGCGCGGCAGCCGCGCGCTCGGCATCGGCTCCGTGACGCCGCTGGTGGTGCGCGGTTCGGCGCCCGTCATGACATGGGTGCCGCAGAGATTGTTGCCGGCGAGCGAGGACACGCAGAACCGCCTGCTCGATCTCTACCAGCACACCGATCCGAAGCTTGCGACCGTGCTCCAGGCCCGCATGAGGCTCGCTTCGCTCGGCGGCGCACCAGGCGCGGGCGATCCGATGTCCGACGATCCGACCTTGCCGCCGCCCGGCATCGCGCGCGTGCGCGCCTATTTCGCCGAAGCCGCCGGCACGGCCGCGCGCTATCTCGCCAAGCCTGACGGCCCGCGTGTCGGCGCCATGGGCTTCGTCGGCTGGGATACGCACATCGCCGAGGGCGTGGCCTCGGGCCAGCTCTACAATCTGCTCGGTGCTCTCGACGGCGCCTTTGCCGCGATCGAGAGCAATATGGGCGAAGCGTGGCGCGAAACAGTCGTGGCCGTCGTCACCGAGTTCGGGCGAACCGCGCGCATCAACGGTACGCAGGGTACCGACCACGGCACGGGCACGGTCGCTTTCCTGATCGGCGGCGGGCTCAACGGTGGTCGCGTGATCGCGGACTGGCCCGGTCTGAAGCCGGCGCAACTCTTCGAGGATCGCGATCTCAAGCCGACCACGGATTTGCGCGCGGTGCTGAAAGGCCTGCTGAGGGATCATCTGCGCGTCGAGGAGAAGGTGCTCGCAGAAGCCGTCTTCCCGGGCAGCGCCGACGTCAAACCGATGGGAGGCCTCGTCGGCTGACGACGCGGCTCTCGCAACCGGATCGGGTTCATGATGTGCACGCTGACACAACGGGAGCTCGACTTTCTCGCCAGCTTGAAGACCGGCTGGCAGCGGCTCTATCGGCGCGAGCTCGCGCGGCTCTCGAGGAGCGGCGCCGAACCTGACGAGGTTCCGCCGGAGACGCGCCCGATCTGGCGCGTCGTATCGGGCTTATCCCACGAGCCTGTCTCGATTCAGGACAAGCCAGTGTGGTGGAATCGCCACAGCTAACCCGAAACGGCTGCGGCCTCAGGCGCGCTTTCGTTCCGACAAGGTTCTGCCCTCATTGCCCACCGAAACTCGGGGCCATTCGGAGGGCGCATCATGTCTTGCTTTGCACGTGCCGAAAATGCCCGGATTTCGCCGGCAAGCCTGTGCCGGATCCTGCTCGCCACCATCGGCGCGGCGTCGCTTGCGGCGTGTGCGCAATCGCCGGTCGGCCACCAGAAGGCCGATCTCGGCACCCACCGCCAGGCCGCTGTCGAACGACCGCACAGGGTGGCGGCGCTGCATCCGCGTCCGATCAGCCGGGCGCGCATCCCCGACGGTGATGCAAAGCAGAGCGTCTCCCACGGCGTCGCCAGTTTCTATTCGGACACGGAGACGGCGAGCGGCGAGAGGTTCGACAAGAACGAATTGACCGCGGCCCATCCCAGCCTGCCGTTCGGCACCAAGCTGCGCGTCACCGATGTCTCATCCGGCCGCTTCGTCACCGTCAGGATCAACGATCGCGGGCCGTATGTTCGCGGACGCGTGGTCGACGTCTCTCCCTCCGCGGCGGAGGCGCTCGGCATGGTCGACAAGGGTGTCACCAATGTCCGGCTCGACGTGGTGCAATAATTTGCGGCTGCATCGATCCGAAGCGCTGTGCTTAACCGGCTGTTAGCCGCCTCAAGCCACCATGGATACCCAATCATTCGGGACTAGATCTAAGCTCTTGGGAGGCGGCGTTTGACCACGATCCAGTATCTCGAAGATCAGGCCGCACGCGCCGAGCGGCTGGCCAAACGGATCACGGATACATTGACGATCGAAAAGCTCCTGACCTTCGCGCACGAACGCCGCCGCGAGATCGAGGTCATCGCCGGCAAGTACCGGCGCGCCTGATTCTCATCCCCATGCGCGCTCAGCTGTGGCTTTCGACGAAGTCGCTGAGATAGTCCGGCAGCGTCATGCCATCAATGTCACAGCGCGCCCGGATCTCGCCGGCGACATCGGTCGAGATGTCCTTCATCCAGTGCTCCAGCGTGTTGAACGAGATGACCTTGATGGGGTCGTTGAAGCAGCCAGCGACGAGCTCGCCGATCGTGGCGTCGAGATCGCTTCGCTCGACGCGAATTTCGGTCGCCTTGTCGAGGCGGTCGATCACCACGAACAGGGTCTGGTCTGCGCCATAGGGCACGACAGGGGCTGGCACGCCGGCTTCAAGCATGTGAGGCACTCACGCCTTCGCTTCCGATCACCATCAACGGGAAAAACCGGCAGAAGGTTCCCGCGCTCAGCCGGTGCTTCTGCGAGGATCAGAGAAATTCGCGCAGCCGCGCCAGCTCCGTGATGTGCTCGGGCGAGAGAATGTCCGTGACCAGCGGCGGTTGCGCGATGGTGCGGATCTCATAGAGATGCCTGGTCGCCGCCGGCTTCGCCATGAACGCCGAGATGCATTCGTCGAGCGTACCCTCGATCACCTGGTAGGACGCTCGGTCCGACCGTCGCTGGTTCGCAAGCGACGGCCATTTATGCAGCACCGCAAGGACACCAAAGTCGACCTTTGAATCCCCAACCACGTCCCCCATCGTCCCGCCTCACGCAAAAAGACCCCGGCACACGATCGTGCGTACCGGGGCCTACACCCATTACTGCATCTCAATGCCTCAGCACCAAACGCGATGACCGGGAAATAGTTCCCGGCAAATGTTTGCTTTCAGCTCGCGGCCGCCGCGATTTTATGGCCCGGGCTGGTGTGCCCGTGGCTGGTCTCATCGCCGCGACCAACTTCGGGCGGAAGCCCGGCAAAGCGCCGCAAGGCCTCGGCCATCTGCACCCGGCTCGGCGCGCCGGTGATGATCACGTCCACCATCGTGAAGGACGAATGGAAATGGCCACGCGCCTTGAGTTGCTCGACCGGGACGCCGGCGGCTGCCATCGCCTCGGCATAGGCGATGCCTTCGTCGCGCAGGGGATCGAATTCGCAGGTGACGACGAAGGCCGGCGGTAGCCTTTCGACCTTGCCGCGGAGCGGCGAGGCGCGTGGATCGGTGCGGTCGGTCGGCGAGCAGTAGAGGTCCCAGAACCAGTACATCAGCGAGCGCGTCAGGAAATAGCCGGTCGCATTGTCGTTGTAGGAGGGGCGGTCGAAGGTGCAGTCGGTGACCGGGCAGATCAGGAGTTGGCCCGCGATCTCAGGGCCGCCGCGATCGCGCGCAAGCTGGCAGGTGACGGCGGCGATGTTGCCGCCGGCGCTCCAGCCCGCGACCAGCACCGGGCCCGGCCTGCCGCCGAGCTCGGCGGCGTGCTCGGCGATCCAGCGCGTCGCCGCATAGCCGTCTTCGGCCGCGGCCGGGAAACGATGCTCGGGCGCATGACGATAGCCGACGCTGACCAGCATCATGCCGGTCCGCCGCACCATGTCGCGGCAGAACGGCTCGTCCGACTGCTCGTCGCCGAGCACCCAGCCGCCGCCGTGGAAATAGACCACCACCGGATGCGGCCCCGGCGTTGCCGGCCGGTATACCCGGTAAGGCAGCGGACCGTCGGCGCCTGTCAGGGTGCCGTCGACGATCTCGCCGATCGGCCGTCCCGCCGGGCGGCCCTTGTTGAACTCGTCGACGAAGGCGCGGGCGCCGAGGGCGCCCATCGACTCGATCGGCGGCAGGTTGAGTGACGCCAGCAGGTTCAGCACCAGCCGCACGTCCGGCTGCAGCCGCACCACCTCGCCGTCATTGCATTGCGCGGCGACGTCGGGGCCGGTCAGCTTGAAGCCGAGCATGCCGCGGCTGACCACCTCGTCGCAGATGCTGCGATAGGGACCGACGCCGCCGGTATAGGGCATCAGGCCCTGCACCTTGCCGGGCACGTTGGCGCCCGTGTACCAGGTGTTGGCGAGCCGGTGCAGCGTCACCATCGAGCAATCGGCCATGTGCCTGTTCCAGCCGGCTTGCGCCGTCTCGGTCGGCTCGATCGTGGTGAAGCCGCCGTCGCGCAATGCTTTGAGCCGGTCGACGACCCAGTCGACATGCTGCTCGATTGACACCGCCATGTTCGACAGCACCGACGGGCTGCCGGGACCGGTGATCATGAAGAAGTTCGGGAAGCCTGCGACGGTGAGGCCGAGATAGGTCTGCGGCCCCTGCGCCCAGACGTCGGTGAGCGACTTGCCGCCACGTCCGGTGATCGGATGCACGGCGCGGATCGCGCCGGTCATGGCGTCGAAGCCGGTCGCGAACACGATCACGTCCACGTCGACGCTGCGCTTGGCCGTCGTGATCCCACTTGCGGTGATCGCCTTGATCGGCTCCTGACGCAGATTGACCAGCGTGACGTTCGGCCGGTTGTAGGTCGCGTAATAGTTGGTATCGAGGCAGGGGCGTTTGGCGCCGAACGGATGATCGTCCGGCATCAGCGCCGCGGCGGTCTCGGGGTCTTTGACGGCGGCGCGGATCTTCTCGCGGATCAGGTCCTGGACGATCTTGTTGCCGTCGATGTCGACCGCCTGGTCGGCCCAGAGCTGGGTCAGGATGTGGACGAGGTCGCCGGCCGCCCAAGCGCGTTCGAACCGCTCACGACGCTCGGCATCGCTTAATTGCCAGCTAACGACCGTCTGCTGCGGATAGGGCACGCCGGCCATCGACTGGCGCGCCTGCTCGCGATAGGCCGCGCGATCGCCTTGCAGCAGGCTCATGCGATCGGACGGCGCGGGACCGTTGTGCGCCGGAAGCGCGAAATTCGGGGTGCGCTGGAACACGGTCAGGTGCGCAGCCTGCTCGGCGATCAGCGGGATCGACTGAATGGCCGACGATCCCGTGCCGATCACCGCGACGCGCTTGCCGCCGAGATGGACGCCGTCATGCGGCCAGCGTCCGGTGAAATAGACCTCGCCCTTGAAGTCCTTCACGCCGTCGATCTCCGGCGGCTTGGGCGCCGAGAGGCAGCCGGTGGCCATGATGTAATGGCGGCAGGAGACCGGCGGGCCATTATCGGTGGTGAGCTGCCAGCGCTCGATCGCCTCGTCCCATTTCGCTTCCGTGACCTTGGTCTTGAAGCGGATGTCACGCCTGAGATCGTAGCGGTCGGCGACGAAGCCGAGATAGCGCAGGATCTCGGGCTGGGTCGCATATTTCTCCGACCAGGTCCATGCGGTCTCGAGGTCGGGATCGAAGGTGTAGCTGTAATCAATGGTCTGGATGTCGCAGCGCGCCCCGGGATATCGGTTCCAGTACCAGGTGCCGCCGACGTCGCCGGCTTCTTCGAGGCCGACCGCCGTCAGGCCGGCCTTGCGTAGCCGATGCAGAAGATAGAGGCCGGCAAATCCGGCACCGACCACGGCAACATCGACCTGCTGGCTGGTTCCGCGCCCCGTGTCCGAGGCACGTGCAGCAACCATTGCATCAGGCATGGCATTTCCTCCCGTGTGTTTTGTTTTGCCCGCAGGCTATCGCTGCAGGTTCGGCTTGTCATCACGGCATGTGCAATCTTCGGTAGCCATTTGCGGCGTCATCATGGCCGCGTGAATGTTGCGGCGGCACACGCATCGCGATGCACAAGGGCCGTGATTTCCCGGGCTAATCAGGGTCGATCCACCTGTGTATGCTCTTGTTTTTGCCACGCGTGCAAACGGGCGTCATGACAGAGTTGAGTGAGCGGACCAAAGCGAACATGGACGTCGTCCTGGAGGAGACGTGCCGCCAACTGCCTCACGGCGGCGATCACGACAGCCGCAGGTTCATCGCCGAGCGGCTGATCGAGGCGGCGCGGTCCGGTCACTCCACGCTCGGCGAGCTCGGCATCATCGCACGGCACGCACTGGCGGAGCTTGCCGCCAAGCGGAGCTAGGCGCAGCCGCGGCGCTTGCTTCGCGGCGGGCCACGGACATAACCTGCCCAAAATCCTTCCGCGCGTCGAGATGCTCCGAAGATGCGGTCCGTGTTCGCGCTTTTTGCGACGTCACTCGTCCTCTGTTGCGCCGGCTCGGTCGTGGCCCAGCCGGTCGGCCAGTTTCCATTTGCGCTGACGCGCGAAGGACAGATGCTTGGCGCCGTCGAAGGCGAGGTGGCCTCGTTCAAGGGGCTGGCCTATGTGGCCGCGCCGCTCGGACCGCTGCGCTGGCGTCCGCCGCAGGCTGCACCCGAGAGTTCGGAGATGCGCACCGCCTATGCCTATGGCGCGCCGTGTCTTCAGCCCTCGCTGCCGGGATCGAGCGAGGATTGCCTCACGCTGAACGTGTTTCGTCCGTTCGGGGTCGACGGCCCGCTACCGGTGATGATGTTCATCCACGACGGCGCTTTCGTCAGCGGCACCGCGAATGATCCGCTGTTCGACGGTGCCAGGCTCGCGCAAGCCGGCCTCATCGTGGTGACCGTGAATTTTCGCCTCGGCGCGTTCGGCTGGCTCAGCGATCCCGCGCTGTCGGAAGGCGGCTCCGGCAATTTCGGCCTGATGGACCAGATCGCGGCGCTGCATTGGGTGCACGACAACATCGCGGCCTTCGGCGGTGATCCCACCAACGTCACCTTGTTCGGCAGTGGCGCAGGCGCAACGTCGATCGCGCTGCTGATGCTGTCGGAGCAATCGCGCGATCTCTTCCAGAAAGCCATTCTGCAATCGATCCCCGGCCGTGCGCGCCTGCGTTCGGCACAAGAGGCCGAAATTGTGGGGCGGCAATTCGTGGCGGTGCTGGGGCGACAGGCCGATTTACGTACAGCCGAACCGCAACGCCTGCTTGCCGTCGAAAAACATTTCCTGGAAAAATCGCCGCGCAGCTTCGCGCCGACGATCGATGGGAGTCTGGTGAGCGAGGAGGTCGCCGCGGGCTTCGCAGCTGGACATGAGAGCCGCATCCCCTTGATCATCGGCTCGAACGACGACGAGACCGGTTTCGACGGCGAGCTGGATATCCGGGAAGAGCTGGCATCGTCAGGCACCACCAGCGATGAGCTGCGCAGGCTCTATCCCGATCTCGCCAGACCTTCGGACCGCGCGGCAAGGTTCTACACCGACAGGGTCTTCTCCGAGCCAGTGAGACTGCTGGCGCGCCTGCATGCCGCCAGCGGTGCGCCGACCTTTCGCTATCGCTTCACCTATGTGCCGGAGGCACGGCGCGCAAACCCCGAGGGCGGTCACGGGCGGGAATTGCAGTTCATCTTCGGCGTCGAAGGCATGCCCGGTGCAGGCATCTTGTCAGGAGCCGATCGCGAGGTCGCAAATCGCATGCGCGCCTACTGGATCAATTTCGCCAGGAGCGGCGATCCCAACGGTGCGGACCTGCCGCATTGGGATTCGGCCGCAGGCAGCGATCGCCTGCTGCTGATCGCGAACGATGGCATCGCGAGCGGAGACGACCCCTGGTCGGAGCGTCTGGACCGGTTCGCGCATTAGAGGGATGAGTTGGACTTAAGCCGCGAGCTCGACGCGCGGCGCCGGGCTTAGCCGGTCTTCCTCCAGATAATCCATCGCGCCGTCTTTCTCGACGGCGTAGAACTGCTGGCCTTCCTTCGACTTGTAGGCGGCGCGAACGACGCCGCGGCGGCCCTTGTCACTGTTGACGACATCCCCCAACGCAAACTTCTTCATTTCACGTCCCTGGCTGCTGGCCGACTCCTTCGGCTACGCCCGGGATTCTGGGCAGCAAATCGTTAACGTCTTGCTAACCATACGGGTTTGCCTATGCTCGCGGCCGATCGCGCGGGCAACTCGCACGCGCATGTTGCCAACGAAACGAGCCTTCGCCCATGGTGCGATTTCCCACCTTCTTCCTGTCGCATGGCGGCGGTCCGTGGCCGTTCATGGAAGACAGGCGGGTGCAATACGCGAAAACCGCCGAGGCGTTCGGCCGGCTGCCACAGCTCTTGCCGGAGAGGCCCAAGGCCGTGCTCGTCATATCAGGACATTGGGAGGCTGACGCCTTCACCGTGTCGACTTCCGCGCATCCGCCGATGGTGTACGATTATCACGGTTTCCCCGAGCACACCTATCACCTCAAATACCCGGCGCCGGGGCGGCCCGAGCTCGCCGCGGAGGTAAAGGCGCTGCTCACGCGCGCGGGTGTTGATTGCCGGGAGGATCCCAACCAGGGGTTCGATCACGGCACCTTCGTGCCGCTCGGGCTGATGTATCCGAACGCCGACATGCCGATCGTGCTGCTGTCGCTGAGATCGAGTTACGATCCGGCCGAGCACATCAGGATGGGGCAGGCGATTGCCTCCCTACGCGACGAAGGCATTCTGATCGTCGGCAGCGGACTCACCTATCACAACATGCGCGGGTTCGGCCGTGCCGAATCGAAGCCGGTCTCGTATGATTTCGAGGCTTACCTGAACGAGGCGATCAGCCACAAGGACGCGGCGCGGCGCAACGCGATGCTGGTTGACTGGGAGAACGCGCCGAGTGCGCGCCTGGCCCATCCGCGCGAAGATCATCTGCTGCCGCTGATGGTGGCCGCCGGCGCCGCCGTCAGCGACACGGGCAAGCGCGTCTTCGTCGACGAGGTCGCGAATGTCGCGATGGCGTCGTATGTGTTTGGCGGGTGATCTTCTCCTCTTCCCGCAAGCGAGGAGAGGTGAAGAAGAGTGGCTCACCCGTATTTCAGCTTCATGAACAGGATGCCGCCGGCGAGCACCATGGTGATGGCGTTCGCGGCGACGAGGGGCGCATCGCCCGACAGCAGGCCATAGACGAGCCAGAGCGCCAGCCCAAGCACCATGACCAGGAACATGCCGAGCGAAATATCGCCGGTGGAGCGGGTCTTCCACACTTTGATGGCTTGCGGCGCGTAGGCCACGGTGGTGCAGGTCGCGGCGGCAAAGCCGATCAGCTTGATCAAGAACGGGTCCATGGCGGCTCTATAGCATTGATTCGAGGATGGTCGCGCCTCAGGCGCGCGCGGTCATGAGGCCGCGATAGAGCGCGGCATAGTCACCGGCGCGGTTGCGCCAGGACACGTCGGTCGCAAGGCCGCTCAGTTGCAGCCGGCGCCAGGTCAGCTTGTCGTGGAAGGCGATGTTGGCCTTGCGCAGCGTGCCGGCGAGGGCATCCGCGGTGACGGGTGCGAACTTGAAGCCGGTGGCATCGCGGCCTGATTTATCGGCCTCGCCGATATCGACGATGGTATCCTCGAGGCCGCCGACCCGCGAGACGATGGGCACGGCGCCGTAGCGCAACGCGCAGAGCTGGGTCAGGCCGCATGGCTCGAACCGCGAGGGCACGATGAGCGCGTCCGAGCCGGCCTGGATCAGATGCGCCATGATCTCGTCGTAGCCGATCACGACCCCGATCCGGCCAGGGTTCGCGCGCGCTACGGCCTGATAGCGATCCTGGAGATCGCGATCGCCGCTGCCGAGCAAAGCGAGCTGCATGCCTTCGCGCAAAATGGTCGGAATGGCTTCGAGCAGGAGATCGAGCCCCTTCTGCCACGACAGGCGGCTGATGACGCCGAGCAATGGCGCTTCGTCCGAGGAATCCAGATTGAACTGTTGCTGAAGCACCGCCTTGTTCGCGGCCCGGAACGTGAGGTCCTCCGCGCCGAAGCGGTAGGCGATGTGCGGATCTTCTTGCGGATTCCAAACGGATACATCGATGCCGTTGAGGATTCCGCTCAGCGCGTTCGCGCGGGCGCGAAGCAGGCCGCCGAACCCCATGCCGCCCTCGTCGGTCTGGATCTCCTGCGCATAGGTCGGCGAGACCGTGGTGATGCGATCGGCGAATTGCAGGCCGGCCTTCAAGAAACTGATGCCGCCGAAATATTCGAGGTCGTTGACGCCGTAGGCGCGCCACGGCAGGCCAATCGAACCAATCAGCTCGGGCACGAACTTGCCCTGATAGGCCATGTTGTGGATGGTCATCACGGTGGCCGGCCGCGGCCGATTGTCATAGTGCAGATAGGCCGGCGCGAGCCCGGCCTGCCAGTCATGGGCATGCACCACGTCGGGCACGAAGGCGGGAACGAGGCCGTGGCCGATATCGGCCGCGATGCGCGAGAGCGCGGCGAACCGCACGCCATTGTCCGGCCAGTCGACGCCTTCGGGCGTCACGTAGGGGTTGCCAGGCCGTGCGTAGAGATGCGGCACGTCGAGCACGAACAGATCGAGGCCGTCATGCGAGCCGGCGAGCAGACGTCCGGGTCCGCCGAAATAATCCGGCCAGCGCCGGATTTCGTCGGCTCCCCCCAGCACCCGCATCACGTCAGGATAGCCTGGCATCAAGGTGCGCATCTCGACGCCATGCGCCTTGAGCGCAATCGGCAGCGCGCCCGCGACATCGGCGAGACCGCCAGTCTTGACGATGGGATAGACTTCAGAGGCGACCGCGAGGACGCGAACAGGCGTCATGTATTGAGCCTGTCGAGCATCGGCTGGGTGATGAGCGAAATGCCCTGCTCGGTGGTGCGGAAGCGTCTTGCGTCCAGCTCGGGATCTTCGCCGACGACGAGCCCTTCCGGGATCTCGACGCCGCGATCGATCACGACGTTCTTCAGGCGCGCGCCGCGGCCGACATTGACATAGGGCATGATCACGGCGTTCTCGACATTGGCGTAGGAGTTGACGCGCACGCCGGTGAACAGCAGTGAGCGCCGCAGCGAGGCGCCGGAAATGATGCAGCCGCCCGAGACCAGCGAGCTCACGGCCTGGCCGCGCCGGCTCTCCTCGTCGTGGACGAATTTTGCCGGTGGTGTGATCTCGGAATAGGACCAGATCGGCCAGGCGCTGTCGAACAAATCGAGCTCGGGCACTACGTCGGTGAGGTCGATATTGGCGGCCCAATAGGCGTCGACCGTGCCGACGTCGCGCCAATAGGCGCGGGGGTCGCTGCCCGAGCGAACGCAGGAGGTCGAATACTGGTGCGCCATGGCGCGGCCGTTCTTGACGAGGTAGGGGATGATGTCCTTGCCGAAATCGTGGTTGGAATTCGGATCCTCGGCGTCGCGCTTGAGCTCTTCGAACAGGAATTTTGCGTCGAACACGTAGATGCCCATGCTGGCGAGCGAAACGTCCGGCTTGCCCGGCATCGGCGGCGGATCTTTCGGCTTTTCCAGGAACTCTTTGATCCAGCCGTTCTCGTCGATATGCATGATGCCGAAGCCGGAAGATTCCTGGCGCGGCATCTCCAGGCAGCCGACGGTGACGTCGGCGCCGCTGTCGACGTGCTGGCGCAGCATCACCTCGTAATCCATTTTATAGATATGGTCGCCGGCGAGAACGACGATGAAGCGGCAGGCGTGGGATTCGATGATGTCGATGTTCTGGTAGACTGCATCGGCCGTGCCGACATACCACATGTTTTCGGAGACGCGCTGGCTCGCCGGGAGGATGTCGAAGCTCTCGTTGCGCTCGGGGCGGAAGAAGTTCCAGCCCATCTGAAGGTGCCGGATCAGGCTGTGCGCCTTGTACTGGGTGGCGACGGCGATGCGGCGGATGCCCGAGTTCACCGCGTTCGACAGCGCGAAATCGATGATGCGGGATTTTCCGCCGAAATAGACCGCAGGCTTGGCGCGACGGTCGGTCAGCTCCAGCAGCCGGCTGCCGCGTCCGCCGGCCAGGACAAACGCCAGCGCCTGACGGGCAAGCGGCTCGGGTCTCGCGGCACTCATGTCATCCTCCCACAACTCTTGCGCTCGCGAGAAGCCTCCCGGCCGCGCTCATTTGGAACCGATAGTAACGGCACGAATAGTAAATCGGGAAGGTGGTTGTTGGTTGCGAATGCGCCGGAAGCTTAATGCTTTGCCGCCGTGATCGGGCCCCAGGCACCGTCCTGCCGGTGTCACTCGCGGCAAGGTTGTCGAGCCCGTCAGGTACCGGTTGATCAGAATGGAGGCATGCGTCTTGTGCGGTGCACGCAAAACTCGAGGCTTTGACCTCGCGCCAGGATGCCCGATGATGGCGCTGCGATCCATGTCAAAGCCAAACGTCAGAAAGGAGTAAGACGATGAGGGTCTGGAAAACGGCAGTCGCCGGTTCGCTCGCCGCCGCGGTCATGGCGGGGGGGATTCAGCAGGCGGCGGCGGCTCCGCTGCCCACCAATGTCGCAACCATGAAGGCCGCCGTCGGCGACGATGTCACGCAGGTGCACTGGCGCGGCCGAGGTTTTGGATGGGGTCTCGGCGGCCTTGCCGCTGGCGCGATCATCGCAGGTGCCATCGCCAGCAGCGCGCCCTATGGCTATGGCTACTATGGCGGCGGGCCCTATTATGGCGGCTACGGATACCCGGGCTACGGCTATGGTTATGCGCCGGCCTATTACGGCTATGGTCCGGCCTATGCTTATCCGCGCTACTATCGGCCTTACCGCCCGTATTTCGGCCCTCGTTACGGCTACTACCGGCCGTATTACCGGCACTATCACCGCGCGTATTGGTGATCGATCAAACGGGCGGACCCGCTCGCCGCAGGGCGACGACGCTGAAGAGGTTTGAGGGCCGCTGAATGCAAGCGGCCCGATCGGCTTGCGCGCGCTGAACCCGGTGATGCGGCACGACGAGCCGGCCATGCCCGCCCACGACAATCCCGATGCAGATCGCGACGATGATCGCGATCTCGATGCACCATTCGAGCGGTCCCGAGCTCATGGCAGCGCGATGGCGTTGGCGAGATCGAACTCGGACAGGCCCGGGCCGCCGCACGCAAGGTAGATGGCGACGAGGAAGATGCGGCTGAGGACGGTGAGGCCCAATATGACCCTGATGTCGTAATGGCGAATGGCAAAAGCGAGAGGCGAGATCGCCAGATGTTTTAGAATGCTCATGGCCAACTCCTTGCCAAAATTCAGGCATCGACTGCCTGCCGACTGAAATGACAGCGTGATGAAAAGGCCGTCCGACGCCTTGCCGGCGTCTCTGAAATGGACAGGCCAATGCTAGTGCCGGCGCAGGGCGCAGGTCTTTATCGCGTCCTTACATTTGGCTGAGCTTTCCCTTAAGATGGGCGAGCATCCGGGGGTCTGAGCCGTGCGTAGAGACGCGCTTGCCTTTGGTGAATTCCGCCTCGACCGTGCCAACGCGCTGTTGTGGCGAGGCGGGGAGCGGATCGCGCTGGCGCCGAAGCCGTTCGAGGTTCTTTGCTATCTCGTCGGTCGGCCCGGTGAGCTCGTCACCAAGGAAGAGTTGCTCGACGCGGTCTGGTCCGATCTGCACGTCAGCGAGTCGAGCCTCGCCGTTGCCGTGAACGCGCTACGCTCGGTGCTCGGCGACGACAGGCAGTCCCCCAATTACATCGAGACGGTCACGCGGCGCGGCTATCGTTTCATTGCGCCGGTCGCGACCGCCGACTTGCCTGCGATCGAGCGGGCGCCCGAAGAAGAGACCGCTTCCGTCACGGAGCAGGTCGTCGATCGACGCCGGCACTGGAGAGTCGGGCGCACCGGGGCACTCGACACGCTGGAGAAGGCATTGCAACTCGCTCGCACCGGACAGCGTCAGGTCGTCTTCATCACCGGCGAGGCCGGGATCGGCAAGACCACCCTCTTGCAAATGACGCTCGACAGGATGAACCAGCAGGGACTGGGCGTGCTGCATTGTAGCTGCAACGAGTTGTTCGGCACCCATGAGGCCTTTCTTCCGCTGATCGGAGCGCTGAACGAGTGCTGCCGTCGCACCGATGGAGCATCGCTGCTGACGTCCATCCGCGAGCACGCGCCGACCTGGCTCGCGCAGATGCCCGGTTTCCTCGGCGAAGCAGAGCGGGCCACATTCCAGCATGAGGTCTTTGGCGCAACGCGGGAGCGCATGCTGCGCGAATTTTCCGATCTCATGGAACATCTCGCTGTCACGCGACCATGGGTGATCATCCTGGAAGATCTGCATTGGAGCGACTTTGCCACCGTGGATGTGCTCTCCCGGCTGGCGCGGCGGGATCGGAGGGCTTCTATCCTCGTGCTCGCCACCTACCGGCCGATGGAAGTCGCCGTCGGCGGACATCCTATCCGTGCCGTTCATCAGGACTTGCGGATTCACGGACACGCCACCGAGCTCGCGCTCGATCGACTGACCGGCACCGACGTCGAACGCTATCTGTCCCTGCGCTTCAACTCGGCCGATTTTGCCAGAGAGCTGGTCGAGCGCATCTTCGCGCGAACCGGCGGGCATCCTCTGTTCGTGTCGTCTCTGCTCGATCATCTCGTGGCGCAGGGTGCACTGGTCGAGCACGAATTGGGCTGGCGGCTGGTCAGCGAAGACGCGGCCTCGCATGACAGCATGCCGCGCGATCTGGAAGGAATGATCAAGCAGCAGATCGATCACCTCACCGAAGACGAGCGCTGCCTGCTCGAGGTCGCCAGTGCGGCGGGAGCGGAGTTTTCCGCGCTCCATATCGCCGGTGCGCTGGACCGTCCCGTGCTGGATGTCGAGCAGATGTGCGAGGACCTGGCACGGACCGATCGCATTATCGTCGGGGCCGGCATGACCGAGTGGCCGAACGGAAGCGTCTCCGGTCGCTATGCGTTCCAGCACGCGCTTTACCAGGAGATCCTCTACCAGCGGCTCGCACCAGCGCGCTGCGCGAAAACCCATGCGCTGCTTGGGGCGGGGCTCGAGCAGGGCTATGGGCCGCAGGCTGCGGAGATCGCCGCCGTTGTCGCGCGCCATTTCGAACTGGGCCGTGATTTCCCGAAAGCGATGCATTATCTGGGCGCGGCGGCCGAGGGCTCGGCGCGAAGGTTCAGCACGCGCGAGGCCGCCAATTACCTGTCCCGCGCCTTGGAGCTGGTGCCGCATCTGCCGCCGGAATTTCGGGTGACGACACGTCTGAAGTTGCTGCTTCAGCGCGCCTGGGCCTGGCGGGCCAGTGGAGATTTCCTGAATTCCCTGCAGGATCTCAGCGCTATCGTGGCGCACGCGGCGGAGAACGGGCACGTGCGCGAAGAGGTGAACGCGCTGGTCGATCTCAGCAGATTCTGTCTTTACGTCGATCGGCGCCAGAGCCTGCCTGTTGCGGAACAGGCCCTTATCAAAAGCAGGGCGATCGACGACGCCGCATTCAGCGCTCTGGTCCAGGGCAACGTTGCCAATCTGAAGCTGATGCTCCGCGGCTGGGATCGTGAGAATGCGGACCTTGCCGAGCGTGCGTCAGCACTGATCACCGGAGAGCAGGATCTGAGCATGCGGCTGCGACGCTGCTCGATGGAAATGGTGCTGGAGTTTCTGCGCGCGAATTATCCGGCCTGCTGCGATGCGACGACCAGGGGAAAGGAGCTCGCCCGCCTGGTCGGTGACGTCTATCTGTTCGTGCTTTATGAATCGGTCGAGGCGTTTGCCCAGATTTATCTCGGCGAATGGGGCCAGGCGCAACGAAACCTCGTCTCCGCGTTGGCTATCTCGGAGCGGAATGCAAATCCGCAGGCCGTCGCGCTGTGTCATCTCGCGATCGGATGGCTGTACTCCGAGGCGGAGGAATATGGCAGCGCGTCACGGCGTGCGGAGGATGCGCTCGGCCCGATGATCGAGGCCAATCCGTTCACCTTCTTCGTTGGCAGGAATCTGCTGGCGCGAGCTTATGTCAGGATGGGCGACCTGGCTCGGGCGCGGCAGCATCTCGATGCGATGGAGCGGCGAATGGAGGTCGACCGGGTGCCGATGGAGTCGCTGGTCATCCCCCATTATCTGCTGACTTGCTGCGACTATTGGATCGCGATCGGCGATCTGGACCGTGCCCAGGGCTCGGCCAGCCAGTTTCACGAGGTGACGAGCGCGGCACCTGACCGGCCGTTTCTCGCGCTGTGCTACGAGGCCATGGCGAGAATTGCGATGCTGAAGCACGATGCGCAACTCGCCGGCGGGCATCTGTCGGCGGCCATGTCGATCCTCCGCCATGCCAGGTTGCCGCATGCCACCTGGCGGGTTTACCGCACGACCGCGGGGCTCTATGAGAGCCTCGGACAAGCGCAAAGGGCTGCCAAGTGGCGGGACCGCTCCTGCCAGGTGATCGCATCGCTGGCAGAGACGCTTGATCCCAATGATCCGCTGCGCTCGGCATCCTTTTTCGACGCAGGCCGGGACACCGGGCCCGATATTGCGGGACGCTGATCGGCTCAATCCGGCAGGTCCGCGATCTCTCGCGGTTCGCCGGGCCGTTGCTTGACCTTGAATTGATTTTGCTGCTGCCGCAGCGTGCGGGAGGCACGGTAGGCATCCCTGCGCAATCGCATGATCGAGCCGAGCGGCTGATGCGCGGCGAGACATCGCCATGGATCGAACGAAAGCACCTCGTCGGAATAGACGCGACGCGCGGGGCTGTCGGCGGTCTGGCGCGGAAGCGTGATCTTGCCGAGTGCTTGCGGCGGCGCGACGTCTTCAGGCCAGTCGATCGAGGCATCTTCGATCGGTGTTCGCTCGAGGTCGGTGCAGAGCTGGGCGAATAATTCGTACTCGGCCGCATTATCCTTGAAGAAGGCAACGACGCTGTTCAGCACGGCATCATCGGCATCGTGGCAGGGTCGGCCGGTGAGTTGGCGAACCGACGCCGACATCGGCATCAGGCGAAGCCTTGCGATATAATCGCCAAACCGCAATGCACCCTCGGTGTGAAAGGTCTCTCCGAGGATGTTGCTGCCGGCATCACCGAGCGCTTTCAAGACGATCGGGATCGGAATGCCTGTTCTGTCCGATGCGGCGACCAGGGCGCGCGCCAAAAAGCCTATGGGTCCGTACGCCAGATCAGGCAGGAACAGGGTGTGCTCGACCTTGTGCTGTGCGCGCATATAGGCCATCGCATCCGCGAAATAGCTGGGGTGATTGACGAGCAGGAGATCCTGGTTCGTCGAATCGTCGTCGCCGAGCGCCTTAGCCCCCGTCACACCCAAAACCTTGATGGCAAACCCTCGCGGCGAACGTACACGATCGCTCCTGTTGAATGCGGTGGAGAGGCGGACGATGATCGGGAAGTGGCCAGCCTGCTTGAACAGGCCTTGGCGCAGATGATCCGGCAAATTGTCGTAGACGATCAGCTCGCCCCGGAGATAGCCGGCGCCCTTGGCGTGCTGCTGCCGGGTCCCATGCTTGTTTTTGCGAAAAGTGCGATCACTCGTTCGCGAAATCGAAGCAACGATCTCCTCGACCGCCGCCGCTTCCTCCGGCAGGATGTGTTCGACGGACGGATCGTAACGAAGATACTGATCGGCTGACATGGCGCTGATCTCCAGCCCGAAGGTCGCCTTCCCATTGCAAGCGTCGACGGCCGCAGGGCGGATCACTGTAAGCCCGTCCAGTCGGGATCGGCAACCCGAGAGCGAGTTGTGATTGCCTGGACAAGCCGCGGGATGAGGCATCCTGTTACCGACGCGATCACACGGTCGATGCTAGGCCAGCGGCGTCTCGTAAGTCCTTATGGGTTCCTTATGTTGTCCTGATTTTTTCCTTAAGGCCGGGCCGGCGAGCGGGGGTCCTGGCTGGCGTCTAAAGCGACAGCCACACGATCAGGCTCATGCAGGCCAAATGCGCGAGTAAGATCGCGGCGAGATGCAGCGGGCCAGCGTTGAGACGGAGCCCGCGCATCCCGCCGCCTCCGCCTAGTTCGATCCCGCGGCCGCAGCGGTGAAGCTGCGGTCGACGGCTTTGCTGACGTCGAGCTTCTTCGGCAGGATGCCGTAGCGCGTCGAGCGGTCGGAGGCTTCCTGCACCTCCTTCACGACGTTCTCGTCGATCGGAATCGGGCTGGTGCGCTGCGCGGTGTAGGCCGAGAGCAGCACATCCTCCGGCAGCTTGGTCAACTCGGCCGTGCTCTTGGCGTACTCGCCGAGATGATCCAGCGACCACAGCCGCGCCTTGTTCAGCCGCTGCACGAGGTCCTGCACCGCTGCGCGCTTGGTGGCGATGGCGTTGTCGGAAGCGACGATGAAGGTGATGGTCGGCGTCAGGCCCTCGCCATTGGCGATGACGCGGGCCTTGTCCTTGAGCGTCGCGAACGAGACGTAGGGCTCCCACACCGCCCAGGCGTCGATCGAGCCCGCAACCAGCGCGATCTTGGCGTCGACCGGGCCGAGCGGCGCGAAGGTCGCGTCCTCCAGCCTGATCTGCGCCTTCTCCAGCGTGGCGTCGATCAGAAACTGGCCCCAGCCGCTGCGCGTGCCGGCGAGGCGTTTTCCCTTGAGGTCGGCGGCCGATTTGATCGGGGAATCCTGGCGCACGAGGATGGCTTGTGTCTTGGCATCCGACCTTGTGCCGCCGATCGCCTTGATCGGCGCGCCGGCCGCGTAGACGGAAAGGAACGAAAGGTCGCCGGTATAGCCGACGTCGAGCGCGCCGGCGTTGAGCGCCTCCAGGATTGGAGCTGCCGCGGGGAATTCCGACCACTCGATCTTGTAAGGCAGATCCTTCGCGTAGCCCGAGATCTCGAGCAGCGAACGATTGCCGCCCTTCTGGTCGCCGACCCGCAGCACGACGGCATCGGCTGCGAACGACGCCGCGGCCGTCGACAGGGTGATGGCGGCGGCAAGCAGCGATGCAGCGAGCCGGCGCGCGATGGAATGATCGAGGGAGTTGATGCTCATGTGGCCTGTCTTGTTGCTTTGCCCACGACGCGTGAGCGAACGATGCATCGAGACGATCAAGTCTATGGCCGCATGATGCGCGGTCAATGAAATGGCTAACCGTATTGCGCGCGCGATCGGCAAGGACGTTTCAGCGAGGCGCCGATTTCGAGAACGTGCGGTATGCGCCACTGATGCTGCGCAAAAATGAAGCAGGAGAGGGAGTAGCCCCGTGCTCCGTCAATCGATCCATCGGCGGAAATCCTTTCGTCGTCCTCGCACGCACCGGTGGAGAGAATGACTTCGCTTCGTGCCACATTCGAAATTCCATTTCATTGACGATACGGCGAACGCGCCGCATGATTTGCGCATCGCATCAAGGCACCGAGCAGGCGCCGGCGAAAAGATTTTCTCTCGACGCAGGTCCGCACGGAACAGGCGCAACGCAAGCTGTTGTGCCGATGGCGGAGCCGTGCCAGCGCAGGAGTGGAGACGGATGAACGACGACGACAAGCGCGACGGATCGAGGCTCGACCGGCGCCATTTGCTCCAGGCGGGATTAGCTGCGGCATTCGCTGCGCCGCTCGGTGCCTTCGGTGCGGCACAGGCCTTTGCGCCGCGGACAATCGCGCCCGGCGTCGATCTCTCGGAGTTTCCGCTGTGCCGGACTGCGTCGGATGTGCCCGCGCTCACCGGCGCGCCGCGCAAGCTCAAGCTATCCTGGAACGCGGGCGCGGTCTGTCTCGCCCCGGTGCCGGTCGCCATCGAGCACGGCTTGTTCCAGAAGCATAATCTCGGCATCGAGCTCATCAATTATTCCGGTTCGACCGACCAGCTGCTCGAGGCCATCGCAACCGGCAAGAGCGATGCCGGTCTCGGCATGGCGCTGCGCTGGCTAAAGCCGCTGGAGCAGGGCTTTGACGTCAAGATTGCCGCCGGCACCCACGGTGGCTGCATGCGGGTCCTGACCCGCGCCGATTCCAGCGTGAGCAAGCTTGCCGATCTCAAGGGCAAGATCGTCGCGGTCGGTGATCTCGGCGGCCCAGACAAGAATTTCTTCTCCATTCAGCTCGCCAAGCTCGGTATCGATCCGAACAAGGATGTCGACTGGCGCGCCTATCCCGGCAACCTTCTCAACGTCGCCGTCGAGAAGGGCGAGGTGCAGGCATTCCTGTCGTCCGACCCGCTGGGTTATCTCTGGCTCAAGGACAGCCAGTACAAGGAGGTCGCCTCCAATCTCGATGGCGAGTATCGCGACAAGAGCTGCTGCATCCTCGGCCTGCGCGGCAGCCTGGTGCGCGAGGAGCCGCTGGTCGCGCGCGCCCTGACGCAGGCGCTGCTTGATGCCGCGATGTTCACCGCGCAAAATCCGTCTGTGACGGCGAAATCGTTCCAGCCTTACGCGCCGAAGACGGCGTCGCTCACGGATATCGAGGGCATGGTGCGCTACCACACTCATCACCATCACCCCGTCGGCGAAGTGCTAAAGCGCGAGCTCAAGGCCTATGCCGACGATCTCAAGAGCGTGCAGGTGTTCAAGCAGAGCACCGATACGGCCAGATTCGCGGAGCGCATCTATGTCGACGTATTCGCTGTCTGACGGCCTTGCCTCCGGCGCGCCGCGCCTCTCGCGCGCACCCTGGCTGACGAGCTGGGTCCGGGACTCCGGTGCCGGCATTCTCGCCAGCGTGGCGTGGATTGCCTTCGGCCTGTCCTGCCTGTGGTGGGAGGACGTCGGCGACTGGTCGCGGACCCATTCGCTCGGCATTGCCGCGTTTGTCATCGCAGCGATCGCGTTGTTCGGGACGGTCGGCGCCGATTACCTCGGTTCGACGGGCCGGGCCTTGCGCCAGCGCGCGCCGTGGCTCGTCGTGCTCGGCGTTGTCCTGACCCTGTGGGAAGTCGCGACGGCAAAATTCGCCTGGCTACCGTTGCCGTTCTTTCCGCCGCCGCAATCGATCATCGAGGTCTACACCGACGATCTGCCAAAACTGCTCGACAGCGTGTTCGCCTCGGTCAAGCTCCAGCTCGGCGGCTATCTGATCGGCGCGACGGTCGGCTTCCTGACCGGCGTCTCGATCGGCTGGTCGCGCGCGGTCGGCTATTGGGTGCATCCGGTGCTGCGCTTCATCGGCCCGTTGCCGGCGACCGCCTGGCTGCCGATCGCCTTCTTCACCTTTCCGTCGAGCTGGAGCGCATCGAGCTTTCTGATCGCGCTGGCAACCGGCTTCCCGGTCACCGTGCTGACTTGGTCGGGTGTCGCGAGCGTGAGCAACGCATATTACGACGTCGCGCGGACGCTCGGGGCGAAGCCTTCCTTCCTGGTGCTGAAGGTCGCGATCCCCGCGGCCTTGCCGCACGTTTTCGTGGGCCTGTTCATGGGGCTCGGCTCGTCCTTTGCCGTGCTCGTCGTCGCCGAGATGATCGGCGTCAAGGCAGGGCTCGGCTGGTACCTGCAATGGGCGCAGGGCTGGGCCGCCTATGCCAACATGTATGCGGCGCTGATCGTGATGTCGTTGCTCTGCTCCGGCGCGATCACGCTGCTGTTTGCGATCCGCGATCGCCTGCTGGTTTGGCAAAAGGGGACAGTGAAATGGTAGCCGCAACCGCACTGGCTGACTTCGACGCTCACCCGGCGGCCGGTGCCGCGCTCGACATCGAGCAGGTCAGCCACGCCTTCGACATCGACGGCGCCGAGCTGCCGGTGCTCAGCGACGTCAGCATCTCCGTCGAGCCGGGCGAGTTCGTTGCGCTGCTCGGCCCCTCCGGCTGCGGCAAGTCCACGCTGCTGCGCCTCGTCGCAGGCCTCGACAAGCCCCGGTCCGGAACGCTGCGCGAGGACGAGGCGCGCATCACGCGACCGCACCCGTCGCGCGTCGTCGTGTTCCAGGATCCCACCTTGTTTCCTTGGCGCACGGTCTGGGACAACGTCGCGCTCGGGTTGGAGGCGCAGGGCATCTTGAAGAGCCAGCGTCATCGCGTCGATGCCGCGCTCGATCTCGTCGGGCTATCGTCCTTCCGCAATGCCTATCCGCACCAGCTCTCGGGCGGCATGGCGCAGCGCGTCGCGCTGGCCCGCGCACTGGTCAATGATCCCAAAATCCTCATCCTCGACGAACCGCTCGGTAAGCTCGACTCGCTGACCCGCATCACCATGCAGGCCGAGCTGGTCTCACTGTGGCAGCGCAAGGGTTTTACCACGCTGCTGGTGACGCATGACGCCGAGGAGGCGCTGGTGCTCGCCAACCGCGTCATCGTGTTCAGCGACCGCCCGGCGCGTGTGAAGGCAGACATCCGTGTCGACCGGTCCTATCCGCGCCATCGCGGCGATCCGTATCTGGTGGATTTGCGCCGCCAGATCCTTGGCCTGCTCGGATTGGACGCCACATGGTGACTTCGATCGCCAAGGGCCGCGCGGCGCATCACGAGCCCGACTACATCGCACGTGCCGAGGCGCTGGCCGAGGCTTTCGCCGCCCGCGCGGCCGAGCACGATCGCACCGGCAGCTTCCCGTTCGAGAACTTTCGCGAGCTTTCCGAAGCAGGCCTGCTGTCGCTGACGGTGCCTGCCGCCCATGGCGGGGCCGGAGCTGGCGCACGATACGCCGCCCGCGTCCTCGGCATCATCGGCAAGGCCGATCCGTCGACAGCGCTGGTGCTGTCGATGCACTACATCAACCATCTGGTGATGGCACGGAGCCCGACCTGGCCGGCGCGGCTGTCGCGCAAGCTCGCGCGCGAGAGCGTCGAAGGCCTTGCGCTCGTCAATGCGCTCCGCGTCGAGCCCGAACTGGGCTCGCCTGCGCGCGGCGGCCTGCCCGCGACCATTGCACGTCGGACCGAGACCGGCTGGCGGCTCTCGGGGCACAAGATCTATTCGACGGGATCGCCGATCCTGAAATGGTATCTGGTCTGGGCGCGGACGGACGAAGCCGAGCCGCGCGTTGGACAGTTCCTGGTGCCGGCGGGCCTGCCAGGCACGCGCATCGTCGAGACATGGGATCATCACGGCCTGCGGGCCAGCGGCAGCCACGACGTCATCTTCGAGGACGTCGTGATACCCCTCGATGCCGAGATCGATGTGCGCGAGCCGGCGGACTGGCGCGCACCTGATGTGGCGCAGGCGACGGTCCACACGATCTTTGTCGCCGCGATCTATGACGGCGTTGCGCGGGCTGCACGCGACTGGCTGGTCGGGTTCCTGAAGCAGCGGGTCCCTGCCAGCCTGGGCGCGCCGCTTGCGACCTTGCCGCGGGCGCAGGAGATCCTTGGCGCGATCGAGGCGCGGCTCATCGTCAATGCACGGCTGATCGCATCCTTTGCCGGTGATTTCGATGACGGTGTCGCGCTTTCCGCGGCCGAGTCCAACGTCATCAAGCTGGCCGTCACCAATAACGCCGTCGCCGCGGTCGAGAATGCCTTGTCGCTGACCGGCAATCACGGCCTGTCCCGCGCCAATCCGCTGGAGCGGCACTATCGCGACGTCCTGTGCGGTCGCGTGCACACGCCGCAGGACGATTCCACGCGCACCGGCCTCGGCCGTGCCGCATTGGGCCTCTAGCCTGCCGCCAAACATTCAGGGAGAACATCATGTCGGTCGAGTTCATCGGCTTTATCGCCAACAGCAATGCTTCCGAGACCATCGTACGCCAGGGCCCGGTGCTCGATGCCGCCTATATCGAGACGGTGGCGAAGGCGCATGAGCTCGCGGGTTTCGATCGTGCGCTGCTGGCGTTCCATTCAACCACGCCCGATGCGCTCCAGGTCGCACAGCATGTGCTGACCATCACCAAATCGTTGAAAGTGATGATCGCGCAGCGACCGGGCTTTACCGCGCCGACGCTGCTCGCGCGGCAGCTTGCGACGCTTGACCAACTCTATGGAGGCCGCGTCTCGCTCCACGTCATCACCGGCGGCAATGCAGCCGAGCTTAGGCAGGACGGCAATACGCTCGACGACAAGGACGAGCGTTACGCCCGCACCAGCGAGTTTCTCGACGTGGTGAAGCTGGAATGGACCAGCGAGAAGCCGTTCAACTACAGCGGAAAGTACTACAACGTCGAGAACGGTTTTTCGCAGGTGAAGCCGCTGCAGAAGGCCGGCATCTACACCTTCGTCGGTGGTGGCTCTGACGCTGCGATCGACGTCGCGGGCAAGCATGCCGACACCTTTGCGCTGTGGGGTGAATCCTATGCGCAGGTGCGCGACGTCACCTCGCGGGTTCACAATGCGGCCGTCAGGCAGGGCCGTCGGACGCCGCGCTTCAGCCTCTCGGTGCGGCCGATCATCGCTCCGACCGAGAAGCAGGCCTGGGAAAAGGCGGACGAGATTCTTGCGCGCGCCACCGCGCTCCAGGACAAGACCGGCTATCGCAAGCCCGCCGACGGCCATGCCACCGCTGGCGCGCGGCGTCTGCTCTCGCTCGCCGACCAGGGCAGCCGCATCGACAAGCGGCTGTGGACCGAGATCGCAAAGCTCACCGGCGCCAACAGCAACACCACCGCGCTGGTCGGCACGCCCGAGCAGGTCGCCGAGGTCTTCGGCGACTATTGCGACCTCGGCGTCAGCCATTTCCTGATCCGCGGCTTCGATCCGCTTCCCGATGCCATCGAGTATGGCCGTGAGCTGATCCCGCTGACGCGCGAGCTGATCGCCAAGCGCCAGCCTGTTCGCGGCGAGGCGGCGGAATGATCCGTCTCATGCTGGCCGACGCGATAATGTTCGGCTGGTCGCGGACGAGCAGAGCGAAATCGACCTCTACCTTCACTGGGGTCTGATCAAGCAGAAGCTCGAGGCGGCCGAGATCGCTACTGCGCAGAGCCGGGACCCATGCCGCACAGATGCTCCCGGTGAGATAGGCCCCGGCTCAGCAGCGTACCACTGCGTGATGCGCTGCGTCCGGGGCACGAGATCTCAAAAGGCTCTCAAGCATCCGTGAAGCGGGCAGGGCGCATTCCAACCCGGCCGGATTTCGCGATGCGTTTGTTCTGCGTTTCATGCCAGCGACAGCACTCGCATTGCTATTTGCACCAACTCCCTTGCAGTACGCCCGGTGTCTTCAAAAATCATCCAGACGACCACATCGGGAGACCGGCCATGGGCCTGCAAGAAACAAAAATCGAATCGCTTCCCTTCGTCACCGCTGAACTCAATTACCTCGCGCCGGTTTCGGGCAAGCCGCGCACTTACGCCTTCGATCCACCGCCTGGCGAGCCCAAAAGCACGTCATTGCCGGAGCCGCATCAGGTACCGATCTTCGATGCCCGGCTGATCGCACAAAACATCTCGCTCGACCGCGAAGGCTTTGCGCTGGTGCGGCATCCACATCAGGTGAAGGACTTCTCTAATGAGGAGGAAATCAAGGCGGTCTACTATCCCGCCGTCGAGGCCTTCCTGCGCGCAACGCTGAAAGCCGACCGCGTCGTCATCTTCGACCATACCGTGCGCAGGCGCGTTGAGGGTGCCGCGGACATCCGCGACGGTGGCCCGCGTCAGCCGGCAACGCGCGTCCACGTGGATCAGACCGCCGTCTCAGGCGCCAACCGCGTGCGCGAGCATCTGCCCGACGAGGCCGAAGAGTTGCTGAAGGGCCGCGTCCAGGTGATCAATCTGTGGCGGCCGATCCGCGGTCCTTTGCGAGATTCGCCGCTGGCGATGGCCGACGGCACGACGGTTGCGCCCGACGATCTCGTCGCCTCGGATCTGATCTATCCCAACCGTCGCGGCGAAATCTATTCGGTGAAATACAATCCGAACCATCGCTGGTTCTATTTCCCCGAGATGACGGCGGACGAAGCACTGCTGCTCAAGTGCTACGATTCCGCAACCGATGGCCGCACCCGCTTCGGGCCGCACGCCGCGTTCGTCGATCCGACCACGCCGGCCGATGCCGCGCCGCGCGAGAGCATCGAGGTTCGGACGCTCGTATTCCACAAACAGTAACAGAACTGTGATGGCACTGCCGGGCGCGGCCCGGCAGTGGCTCAGGAACCCACGGGAACCGACAAACGTTTGCGCCCGGGGCAGGCCAACCCGGAGGGGTGCCGTGCGAGCGCAGACCACGTTATTTTCTTGCCTTGCTACGTTTTCGCTTTCTGCAGTTTCCTTTGCCCAGGCCGAAAGCGGGCTTGCCTCCTATTACAGCTACGGAAAAGCCGGGAAAGGTGAGCTGACCTGCGCGCACCGGACGCGTCCGTTCGGAAGCGTGCTGAGGGTGTCCTACGGCAGCCGCTCGATTCAGTGCCGCGTCAACGATCGCGGCCCCTTCATCCGCGGCCGCATCGTCGATCTCTCGGTGCCGGCTGCCAAGGCGCTGGGCATGATGAGCGCCGGCGTGGTGCGGGTCTCGGTGGAATAGACCTGCCAGCACGCTATAGTGCCGCCCAAAGCGGGGGGCGCTATGGCCAGGATCAGGGTGGGACTCGTCGGCTGCGGCTTCGTGTCGGAGCTGCATATGTATGCGTTCCGGCGCGTCTACGGGGTGGATGTCGAGGTCGCGGCGGTCGCTGCGCGCGGCGACCATGTCGTCGAATTCGCCGGCCGCCACCAGATCCAACGGGTCTATCGCAGCTTCGCCGAGCTGATCGCAGACCGCGAGCTCGATGTCATCGACATCTGCACGCCGCCCAATCTTCATGCGGGGATGATCGTCGCCGCCATGCAGGCCGGCAAGCATGTGATCTGCGAAAAGCCGTTCGCCGGCTATTTCGGCCGCGACGGCGACCGGCAGCCGATCGGCAGGCATGTGCCGAAGGCGCTGATGTATGAGCGCGTGCTGGAAGAGATGGACGCCACGCGTGCCGCGATCGAGCGCACCGGAAAGCTCTTCATGTATGCCGAGGACTGGATCTACGCGCCGGCCGTGACCAAGACCGCGGAGATTCTGAGAGCGACCAAGGACAAAATCCTGTTCATGAAGGGCGAGGAGAGCCATTCCGGATCGCATGCGGCCCATGCCGCGCAATGGGCGATGACCGGGGGCGGCTCGCTGATCCGGATGGGCTGCCATCCGCTCTCGGCGGTGCTGTATCTCAAGCAGGTCGAGGCCAAGGCGCGCGGTGAAACCATCCGCGTCGCCAGCGTCAGCGGCGATGTCGGCAATGTCACGGCCATCCTCAAGCCGGAGGAGCGCACCTACATCAAGGCCAATCCTGTCGACGTCGAGGATTGGGGCACGCTGACCGCGACGTTTTCGGACGGCACCAAGGCCACCGTGTTCTCCGGCGACATGATCATGGGCGGCGTGCGCAATCTGATCGAGACCTACACGTCAGGCGGCTCGCTGTTCGCCAACATCACGCCGAATGATCATCTGATGAGCTACCAGACCTCCGAGGAGAAACTCGCCTCCGTCTACATCACCGAGAAGGTCGACCGCAAAACCGGCTGGCAATATGTCTGCCTCGAAGAGGAGTGGACGCGCGGCTATCTCCAGGAGATCCAGGACTTCATGGAATGCGCCGCGACGGGACGGCAGCCGCTGTCGGACCTCGCGCTGGCGTACGAGACAATCAAGGTGAACTACGCGGGATACTGGGCGGCGGAGGAGGGACGAAGGGTGATGATGTAGGGCGTGATGAACTCACTGAGCTAGCCGCAGGCACGGTGCCAATCCTTCTCCCCTTGCGGGAGAAGGTGGCATAGGCGGCCTTCGGCCGCCGTTCTCAAGAACGCCGAAGCGTAGCTTCGGCTATAGCGCCGGATGAGGGGTTCTCTCCGCGGTTTAAAATGAGAGAGGTTTGCTCGCGGAGGCAACCCTCACCCGTCTCGCCGCTTCGCGGCGAGCCACCCTCTCCCGCAAGCAAGGGGAAAGGGTGCACCGTCGGCGCGGCGCGTAGCCTCACGTCCCGTAGGTCGAGCCCTTCGGCAGCGGAAACACCGGGTCCCGCGTCCGGATGTTCGTCGGCCACACCACCGAGATGTGTTCGCCGGCATTCTGCATCACCACCGGGGTCGAGCGCTCGTTCTGGCCGGACATCGGCGTGCCCGGCGGGAAGAATTTCACGCCATAGCCCTGGATGGTGCCGCCGGCTGGAATGTCGACGTCGAGCGCGGCCTTGCGAATGGCCTCGGGCTCGAAGCTGCCGTACTTCTCCTTGGCGACCGGCAGCACGTTGTTGAGCAAGATCCAGGTCTGGTTGAAACCCATCGAGCAATGCGGCGGCACGTCGGTGGCGCTGGTCTTGGCCTGGTAGCGCGAGACCATGGTCTTGGTCAGGTCGCCGATTCCAGGCGCGAGCTTGGAGGCATCGAGCAGTTGCGCCGGCACCGGATCGATGTTGCAGAAATTGTCGATGTCGGGGCCGAAGGTCGCGCGCAGCTTGTCGAGCTGGCTGTAGCCGGCGCCCGCGCCGAACAGCATCTTGAAGCGCAATCCGCTCTCGCGGGCCTGGCGCAGGAACAGGGTGATGTCGGGGTTGTAGCCGGCGTGCGAGATCACATCGACCTTGGCGCGCTTGAGCTTGGTCACGAGCACCGAGAGATCGGGCGCGGAAGCCGAATAGCCTTCGCGCATCACCACCTGGATGCCCGCCTGCTTGGCATAGGCCTCGTCGGCCGCCGCGACGCCGACGCCGTAAGGGCCGTCCTCGTGGATCAGCGCGACCTTGACGTCCTTCGGGTCCATGCCGAGCTTGCCTTGCGCGTGCTCGGCGACGAAGCCCGCGAAGGCCTGGCCGTACTGATCGGAATGGATCTGCGCGCGAAACACATATTGCAGGTTCTTGTCCTTGAACACGGCGGTCGAGACCGCGGTGGTGATCCAGAGGATCTTCTTCTGCTGCTCGACCTTCGCCGCCATCGGCACCGCATGCGCGCTGGAATAGACGCCGTTGATGATGTCGATCTTTTCCTGGCTGATCAGCCGCTCGGCCTCGTTGATGGCGACGTCGGCCTTGCTCTGAGAGTCCGCCGCGACCGGCACGATCTTGGTCTTGCCGCCGATGCCGCCCTTTTCGTTGACGAGGTCGATGGCGATCTGCGCGCCGACCGAGGAGGCGACCGAGCCGCCGGCGGCAAACGGACCGGTGAGGTCGTAGATCAAGCCGATGCGCAAATTCTCGGCTTGCGCCTGGGCCCGTGTCCAATCGAGGCTGAGTGCGGCGGCGGCAGCCGCCGAGCTCTTCAGCAGCTGCCTGCGTGAAGTGGGCATCCTATCCTCCCTCAAAGATCGTCTTATGATTTGGTCTTGTTATTCTTTTTCGAAGTATGGGGAGCGGGGCGGCGGAAAGTCAACATGGCGAAAGTCGAGGTCCGGTCTCCGCGACGCAGAACGCAATTGCGAAATGGGTGATGAGCGCGCCCGTTACTGTTTCAAGCGACGGGCAAGATAGCCAGCGGTCTTCCCGCCGGCCGCGGCGACCTCTCGCGGCGTCCCCGACGGCCGCCTTCCTCGCCGGCGCCGGGACCGAGGTCGATGATCCAGTCGCTATGAGAGACGACATCCATGTCGTGCTCGACCACGACCACGCTGTTGCCGGCGTCCACGATGCGCTCGAGTTGGGCGATCAGCCGCTCGACATCCCTGGGATGAAGACCGGTGGTCGGCTCGTCCAGGACATAGAGCGTGTGACCGCGTTGCGGCCGCATGAGCTCGGTCGCAAGCTTGATGCGCTGGGCTTCCCCGCCCGACAATTCGGTGGCGGACTGACCGAGACGAATATAGCCGAGCCCGACCTCGCGGACGACCGATAGGGACCGGTTGAGGGTTGGATCTTCGTGGAAGAATTCGAAGGCTTCGTCGACGCGCATCGCCAGCACATCCGCGATGGATTTTCCGCGGATCTTCACCTCCAGCGTCTTGTCATTGTAGCGCGCGCCCTTGCAGGTCGGGCAGGGCGCATAGACGCTGGGAAGAAACAGAAGCTCGACGCAGACAAATCCTTCGCCTTCGCAGGTGCTGCATCGGCCCTTCGCGACATTGAAGGAAAAGCGCCCGGCATCGTAGCGGCGGGACTTTGCCTGCGGCGTCACGGCGAACAGCTTCCGGACGTGGTCGAACAGGCCGGTATAGGTTGCAAGGTTGGATCGCGGCGTGCGGCCGATCGGCCTCTGATCCACCACGACGAGACGATCGACCTGGTCGAGGCCGGCGACGATCTCGCCGCCCAATGTCTCGACCGTGGGTGCCAGGCTATCGTCGTCCGCGTCCGCAGCCCGTGCATGGCCGAGATGCTCCGCCATGGCATCGACGAGGAATTGGCTGATCAGGCTCGATTTGCCGGAGCCCGACACGCCGGTCACGCTGGCGAGAACGCCGAGCGGGATATCGACGTCGAGGCCGCGGAGATTATTCCGGGTCACACCCCGGACTTTCAGATGCGCCTTCGGCTGGCGGCGGACCATCGGCAGCGGCTTTCGTGGATGCGCGAGATAATGGGCGGTTCGCGATTGCGCGACCTGCCCGAGTCCTGAGGGCGGTCCGCTATAGAGGATGTTCCCGCCGCCTTCGCCGGCATCAGGCCCGACATCCACCAGCCAGTCGGCATGCTTGATCACCTCGATCTCGTGCTCGACCACGAAGATCGAATTGCCCGCGTGTTTCAGCCGGTCCAGCGCCCGCAGCAGCGCCTCGGTGTCGGCGGGATGCAGACCTGCCGACGGTTCGTCGAGCACATAGACGACGCCGAACAGGTTGGAGCGAACCTGGGTCGCAAGCCGCAGCCGCTGCAACTCGCCGGGCGACAGCGTTGGCGTGCTGCGCTCGCAGGCGAGATAGCCGAGGCCGAGGTCGAGCAGGACGGCCAGCCGCGCCGACAGATCCTCGCAGATGCGCCTGGCGACGATGGTTTTCTCCGATGCTCCGACGGTCGAAGTCTCCGCGAAAGGGTTCATCACCTCCTGCAGCTTCTCGAGCGGCAGATGAGACATCTCGGCGATATCAAGTCCGGCGAATTTGACCTTGAGTGCCTCGGGCTTCAATCGCGTGCCATGGCAGGTCGGGCAGTCCTGGGTGATCATGAATTGCGCGACGCGGCGCTTCATCATCGCACTCTCGGACTTGGCAAAGGTCTGCATCACGTAGCGCTTGGCGCCGGTGAACGTGCCCTGATAGCTCGGCTCCTCCTTGCGGCGCAGGGCCCGTTTGACCTCGGCCAAGTCGTAACCGGCATAGACCGGAACGGTCGGCTGCTCCTCCGTGAACAGGATCCAGTCGCGGTCCTTCCTGGGCAGCTCACGCCAGGGCTTGTCCACGTCGTAGCCCAGCGTGGTCAGGATGTCCCGGAGGTTCTGCCCCTGCCAGGCACTCGGCCACGCCGCGACGGCGCGCTCGCGAATGGTGAGGGTGTCGTCGGGCACCATGGACTTCTCGGTGACGTCGAGCATCCTGCCGATACCGTGACAGGTCGGGCAGGCTCCTTCCGGCGTGTTCGGCGAGAACGATTCCGCATAGAGCATCCTTTGTCCGCGCGGGTATTCGCCGGCACGGGAATAGAGCATCCTGAGCAGGTTCGAGATGGTCGTCACGCTGCCCACGGACGACCTCGTCGTCGGCGCGCCGCGCTGCTGCTGGAGCGCTACGGCGGGCGGCAGGCCTTCGATGTCGTCCACCTCAGGGATCTGCATCTGGTGGAAGAGGCGCCGCGCGTAAGGCGACACCGATTCCAGATATCGCCGTTGCGCCTCGGCGTAGACCGTTCCGAAGGCGAGCGAGGATTTTCCGGAGCCCGACACGCCGGTGAACACGACGAGGGCGTTGCGCGGAATACTGACGTCGACGTTCCTGAGATTGTGCTCACGCGCGCCCCGCACGCGAACGAAGCCGTCATCCTGCATCAGGTCATCGGGGTGTCTTGATCGGTCGTCCATCTCGCTGCTCCGGCCCACGCATGGGAGATAACGGCAGGATCGCAGGATGGGTCCACAGATGCCAGCGCATCGGTTGCGTTCTGCACAAAGCGAAGGCCCGCCGCGATTGAAGCGACGGGCCATGCAAGGGCGATGGGGCGCTCGGGACGGGGCCCTGGTGCCCCAGCGTGGCGTGTTACTGCGACAGCTTCACGAAGCTCGGAAACTTCAGCTTGCCCTCCGCGATCTTCTCGGGCCAGACCACGACCTGCTTGGAGTCCTGCCACTGGAAGACCAGACCGGATACGGTCGTGGGACCGGACTTGATGCCGTGGGTGAACTCGTCGTCCTTGCCGTAGAACTGGATGCGGCCGATCGTGCCCTCGTAGTCGGTCTTTTCGAGCTCAGCGACCATCTTGTCCGGATCGGTCGAGCCGGCGCGCTTGATCGCCTCCGTGATGAAGTAGACTTCGTCATAGGCGGTGTAGCCGGTGTAGGCCGGCGGCGAGCCGAACTTGGCCTTGAAGGCGGCCGCGAACGGCTTCGTCTTGGAGGTCACGGCGACGTCGGGCGTTGCGACCGCCAGCGACGGCACGCCGTCGGCGGCGCCATTGGTGTCCTTCCAGAAGGTCGGGCTCAGCGCCTGCGCGCTGATGCCGAACATCGGGACCGGCACCTGCTGGTTCTTCCACTGCACCGTCGGCTGCACGCCGACATGCGAGATGCCGGTGACGATCACGTCCGGCTTCTTGGCCTCGATATTGTTGAAGATCGGCGTGAAGTCGGTGGTATCGGGCGAGAACCGCACGTGCTCGACGACCTTGAGGCCTGCTTTCGGAAGACAGGCTTCGTAGCCGACGTCGAGCGGCTTGGTCCAGGCGGCGTCCTCGCTCATGATCGCGGCCGTCTTGAACTTGAGCTTCTCGACCAGCAGATCCTTGGCGGCGTCGCAGACGAGCTGCGCTTGTGCGGCCGAGGTCAGATAGCCGTGGAAGGTGTATTTGTTCTTTTCGTAGTCGTTATGGATCGCCTTGGTGATCTCGTTCGAGGCCGCGCCGGGGGTGATCAGCGGCATCTTCAGCCGCGCTGCCCAGGGCTCGAGCGCCAGCACGACCTCGCTGATATAGCTCGCGATCACGGCGGAGACTTTGTCCTCGCTCACCGCGCGCTGGAACGCGCGCACCGAGTCCGCCGAGGAGCTCTTGTTGTCGTAGGTCACGATCTCGATCTTGCGGCCGAGAATGCCACCCTTGGCGTTGATCTCGTCGGCGGCGATCTGCGCGCCGCCGGGCGTCGCGGCACCAGCGATCGACTGCACCTCGGCGATGACGCCGATCTTGATAGGATCGTTCGACTGCGCATAGGCGGGAGCAGCAAGGCACAGCGCCAGCGCGGAGGCGAGGAGGAAGCTGCCGCTCAAACTCTTCGATGGTCGCATGGTCGTTTCCTTTTGCTTGTTTTGTTGTTGGTATGGGCGAACTAGAGAAAATCGGCGCCAGCCTCCGCGGCGAAGCGGCCCGGATCGCCCTCCCAGACGATCCTCGCATGCTCGAGCACATAGACGCGGTCGGCATGCGGAAGCGCGAAGGTCACGTTCTGCTCGCCGAGCAGCACCGTAATCGACGTCGTCTGCCGCAGCCTCGTTAGGGCCTTGGACAGGAGTTCGAGGATGACGGGGGCGAGACCCAGCGTCGGTTCATCCAGGATCAGGATCTGCGGCTGCATCATCAGCGCGCGGCCGATCGCGAGCATCTGCTGCTCGCCGCCGGAGAGCGTTTGCGCCATCTGGCCCTGACGCTCTTTCAGGATCGGGAATAGCTCGAACAGCCAGGCGAGCTGTGCCGCGCGCTTGTCGTCGGCCAGATGTTGCCCGCCGAGATCGAGGTTTTCGCGCACGCTCATCTCGCCGAACAGCTCGCGCGATTCCGGGCACTGCACGAGGCCGCTGCGGGCGATCTTCGCCGGCGTCGTGCCGCGCAGCTTCTCGCCGTTGCGCACGATCTCGCCGCTATAAGGCAGGAAGCCCGAGATGGTGTTGAACAATGTGGTCTTGCCGGCGCCGTTGAGACCGACGATCGAGACGAACTCGCCCTCATGGACGTGGATCGAGACGTTCTCCAGCGCCTGCGCCTTGCCGTAGAACACGCTGACATTCTCGACCTGGAGCAGCGGCACCTTGTCCTTGAAGCTGGTCTCGGGCCGCGCATGGGTCTCGATGGCGCCGCCGAGATAGACCCGCCGCACCGTCTCGTTCTTCATGACGTCCTCGGCCTTGCCGGTGACGATCTCCTCGCCGAGATACATCGCGAGCACGCGGTCGACCAACGCCGCGACGCTCTTGACGTTGTGGTCGACCAGCATCACCGCGCGGCCCTCGTCGCGGAAACTGCGGATCAGGTCGGAAAACATTTCGACCTCGGCCCGCGTCAGCCCGGCAAAGGGCTCGTCCACCAGCACGACCTTGGGATCGCGCGCGATAGCCTTGGCCAGCTCGAGCCGGCGCAGGTCGGCGAAGGGCAGCGTCGGCGGGCGGCGGTTCATCACGTTGCCGAGCCCGACGCGATCGGCGATCCATTTGGCGCGCTCGAGCAGCGCCTTGTCCGGAAACAGCATGAACAGGCTGTCCGGCAGCAGCGCGACCATGATGTTCTCCAGCACAGTCTGCCGGTTCAGCGGTCGCGAATGCTGGAACACCATGCCAAAGCCCTTGCGCGCGATCTTGTGCGCCGGCAAGCCCGCGACGTTCTCGCCCTCGAATACGACTTCGCCTGATGTCGGGCGCTCGATGCCCATGACGCTCTTCATCGCGGTCGATTTGCCCGAGCCGTTCGGGCCGATCAGGCCAAAGATCTCGCCGCTATTGACCTCGAAGCCCAGGTTCTTCACCGCCGTCAATCCGCCGAAGCGCTTGGTCAGGCCGCGGACTTCGAGCACGGCCCGGTTTGAAGATCGCATATCCATCACGAGCGCGCCTCACGCGAGAGGGCCGCTCCGAGGAAGCCGCCGGGGAAAAACAGCACGACGAGCAGCGCGACGGCCGAGACGATGAAGGTCGCAAGCTCGCCGGTGGGCCTGAGGAACTCGCCGGCGACGATCAGGAAGATCGCGCCGAGTGCCGCGCCAAGCACGGTGCGCCGGCCGCCGAGCACGGCTGAGACGATCACGTTGACGCCGACCGCGACGTCGACGACGGTGCCGACCGAGGCGGTGCCGAAGTAGAACACCAGCAGCGCGCCTGATAACCCCGAGAAGAACGCACTGACGATGAAGGCGGCGAGCTTGTGCTTGACGATGTTGAAGCCGAGCGCGCCGGCCTGGACCGGGTCCTGGCCGCTGGCTTGCAGCACCAGGCCAACAGGCGATTGCGACAGGCCATAGAGAATGGCCGCCGAGATCGTCATGAAGCCGAGCGCGATCCAGTAATTGACGCCGGCGTTGATGGAGATGACGTCGGGAATGGTCAGCCCGATCTCGCCACCGGTGAGGTCGGCAAACACCACGATGAAATTCTGCAGCATCAGCACCGCGACCAGCGTGGTCAGGCCGAAATACGGTCCGCGCACCCGAAGCGCCGGCAACGCCAGCACGAGGCCGGCGATGACGGAGGCGAGCGCGCCGAGCACGATGCAAGCGTAAACCGACCAGCCGAACTGGGCATTCAGGATGCCGGCGGTGTAGGCGCCGACGCCGATCAGGAAGGTCGGCCCGAAATTGACCTCGCCGGCGAAGCCGAACAGCAGGTCCCACGCCATTGCGAACACGCCGAAATAGAAGGCGACGGTGAGAAGCCCGAGCACGTAGCCGGAGACGTAGAGCGGCAGCGTCGCCGCGATGACGACGAGCGCGAATGAGATGAAGAACAGGCGTGTCGTAAAGAAGCTGGCCATCTCAGCGCCTCCCCAGAAGGCCCTGGGGCCGGATGTACATCACGAACACGAGCAGCAGCAGCGCCGGAATGGTGCGGTAGGCCGGCGAGACCAGATAGGCCGTGAGCGTTTCGAGATAGCCGACCACGAAGGCTGCGATCAGCGAGCCGGAGACGCTGCCGAGGCCGCCGAGCACGACTATCGAGAACGCGCTCGCGGTCAGCGGTCCGACGCTGTAGGAGCTGACGCCGAGAAACATTCCGAGCAGCACGCCGGCGATGCCGGCGAGGATGCCGTAGATCGCCCACACCACGACGTAGATGTTGGTGAGCTCGAGGCCGAGCAGGGTGACGCCGCGTGGGTTCATCGAGGCCGCCAGCACCGCCTTACCGGTGCGGGTGCGGTTCACCAGGAGCCACAACAGAGCGATGACGAAGCAGCACACGATCGCGGTAAAGATCTCGTTCCTGGGCGTGCGGACGCCGAGAATCTCGACCACGCCCTCGACGATCGGCAGCACGGTCTTGGCGTTGTTGGTGAACAAATAAGCGATCACCTCCTGGATCATGATCCCCCATAGCAGCGTGCCGGTGAGGACGAAGATCTCCTTCTCTTCATTCGGGATGCGCCGGGAATCCTGGATCGGCTTCACCACCGCGAAATAGGTCGCAAAGGATGTAAGGAGGGCGACACCGACGCCGATCAGTGCGCCGGCATAGGTGCCGACATTCAGGATGCTGGCGGCAGCCCAGGCCGCCACCGCTGCCGCCACCATGATGGCCCCGTGGGAGAGGTTGAGGACGCCGGAGACGCCGAAGATCAGCGTGAAGCCGGTGGCACCGAGAGCATAGAGAGCGCTGATGGCAAAGCCATCGATCAGAATCTGGAAAGCACGCATCTAGGGTTGGCAATCCGATTTATGAGAGACGATGTTGCTGGAGCAACGTGCTGCGGGGGCCGCATGTGGAAGCTCCCGGGAGCTGGTCCCGGGAGCGTGTCCTGCTAGTTCGAGAGCTTGATGAAGCTCGGGAACTTGACGTCGACCTTGGCGACTTCCTTGGGCCAGACCGCGCTCTGCTTGCCGTCCTGCCATTGCAGCATCAGCCCGGTGATCAGGCCCTTGCCGTATTTGATCGAGTGCGTGAACGGATCGTCCTTGCCGTAGAACTGGACACGGCCGATCGTGCCTTCCCAGTCGGTCGTCTCCAGAGCGGCGACCAGCTTGTCGGCGTCGGTCGAGCCCGCGCGCTTCACCGCATCGGCGATGTAGTAGACCTCGTCATAGGCGGTGTAGCCGGCATAGGAGGGATAGTTGCCGAACTTCTTCTTGAAGGCTTCGGCGAACGGCACTGATTTCGGCGTCACCGCGACGCCTGGGCCGGAGACGCCCTGGTAGAGTACGCCCTCGGCCGCCTGATTGGTGTCCTTGCCGAAGGTCTCGTTGGTGGCCTGCGAGGAGATGCCGAACATCGGGATCGGCACCTGCTGGTTCTTCCACTGCACCGTCGGCTGCACGCCGACATGGGAGATCCCGGTGATGATCACGTCGGGCTTGGAGCCTTCGATCTTGTTGAAGATCGGCGTGAAGTCGGTGGTATCGGGCGAGAAGCGGATGTGGTCGAGCACCTTCAGCCCGATCTTGGGCAGGCATTCCTCGTAGCCGATGTCGAGCGGCTTGGTCCAGGCGGCGTCCTCGCTCATGATGACCGCGGTCTTCATGTGCATCTTGTCGACGAGCAGGTCCTTGGCGCCGTCGCAGACGGAAAGCGCCAGCGCGGCGGAGGTCAGATAGCCGTGGAAGGTGTACTTGTTCTTCTCGTAGTCGGCATGGACGCTCTTGCTGATCTCGTTGGAGGCGGCACCGGGCGTGACGAACGGCGTCTTCAGCCGCGAGGCCCAGGGCTCCAGTGCCAGCACGACTTCGCTGATGTAGCTGGCGATGACCGCATTGACCTTGTCCTCGTTCACCGCGCGCTGGAAGGCGCGCACTGAATCTGCCGAGGAGGAATGATTGTCGTAAGAGACGATCTCGATCTTGCGGCCGTCGACGCCGCCATTGGCGTTTATCTCGTCGGCGGCGAGCTGTGCCGCCTGGGGGATGGAGGCGCCGGCAATCGCCTGCGCTTCCGCGATCACGCCGATCCTGATCGGGTCGGCCGCAAGCGCCGCGCCTGACGTCATCAACACAGCGGCCGCGGCGGTACCGAGTGCTATTCGCAACGCAACAGAGAGCGGTTTCTTCATCTTGTTCTCTCCCTTAACAGGCCTCTTATGAGCCATTATGCCGCGACTATACCGGCGGAGACATTCTCGGCAAGTGAAACCGCGTTCAGGATTGTGAGGCACGAACTAAAGTCTAGCGCTGGGCAATAGCGGGCAGGAAAGCTGTCGGACCCGTTTCACGCGGAGGCATGCAGATTTCGTCGGTAGGCATGCGCAGCTATCGCGGGCGCACAGCAACCGGAACGCTGAATTGCGATGCCGTCGCGTCGGCTCAGCGCGCTTGCAGCAGCGATGGATCGAGCGGCGCGAGCCGGGCCGGATCGAATGGCGAGATGTCGACGTTGCGCGTCGCACCCTCCGCGATCAGTTGCGCCATGACCTCGCCCGTGGCGGGCGCATTCAGGATGCCCCATACATTGTGCCCCGTCGCAACATACAGACCTTCACTTCGCGGCACCTTGCCGATCAGCGGCAGGCCGTCCTGTGTCACCGGCCGGAAGCAGGCTTGTTGCGCAATGATCCTCTCGGAGCGGAACAGCGGCGACAGCCGCTCGGACATGGTTTGCAGGCGCGCGATCGCGTCCTTGTCCGGCGTCACGGCCGCCGGATCGAGCGGAAGCGGCGCGATGTCGGAGAGAGCGGTGATATGCGTGCTGCCGTCGGCGCGAGGAAAGACCTCGATCGACACGGCACTGCCATTCTCTTCATACTCCAGGAACAGCGCATCGGCCGGCGCATCCGTGCCGGTGTCGTACACGATGCTCGGGCTGCGCTGGCCGTAGACGGCGGGCAGGCTCATCCATTGCGCCGCGAGCAGCGACCATGGTCCCATCGCGATCACGACGGCGTCCGCCTCGACGATGCCGCCGTCGACCTCGACGCCCGTCGCGGTGGTGCCGTTCGCATCGCGCATGATGCCGGTCACCTGGCCGGGACGAAACTCGGCGCCTTCCGCGAGCGCCGCGTTCATCACGGCTGCGGTGAATTTTTTGGGGTGAACGATCGCGGCGGTCTCCATCGTGCCGATGCGCTGGGCGATGATGACGCCGTTGCTGAGCCAGCCGAGCGCGGACGGTGCATCCCGGCGCGGGTGGCCATCGGCGGCAACGAAGCCGCTATAAGCGGTCATCGGGCGATAGCCCCAATCGCCTGCGATCTGTTCCGGCAGCTGCGCATGGATCGCAAAGCTCCGTCGCGCCAGCGCATCGAGCGGCGAGCCCTCGCACCAGTCGCGCGCGAGGAAGCCGCCCGCCTTGCCTGACGCCGCGGCCGCGACGCCCGCCCGCTCCACGACGACGATTTCGATGCCACGGCGGCGGAGAAACCAGGCGATGCAGGCGCCGATCACGCCGCCGCCGCAGATCACAACGCGCATGAATGCTCCCTTACACAATGAAATCCTTCGCATGGAGATCCGCGGTATGGATTCCCGCCAGCGTAATCGTATCGGTCGCCGTCAGGTGGATCACCGCGTTTCCTGTGCTGTCATCGCTGATCAGGCTTTTCAGCGCCGCCCAGTCTGCGAAGCCGTAATCGTGCAAATTGATCAAATCATGCTCTCGCGCCGTGCTGCCGACAGCCTTGTTGCCCTGGTCGAAATCGTTGATCACGTCCAGGCCCGAATTTTTGTCGAAGACGAATCTGTCGTCGTTCGGTCCGCCCCAGAGCTGGTCATTTCCGCCACCGCCATTCAACATGTCCTTGCCGCCGGTGATCGAGCCGGCTGTGAACGGAGCGTAGGTCTGTGCGTCGCCATACAGGAAATCGTCGCGGCTGCTGCCGAGGAGGATATCATCTCCGCCATGCGCATTGCCTGACATGTTCGAGGCGTCTCCGACGAGCACGATGGACGTGGAGTCCGGGTTGCCGTCGACGGTCGCGATCAGGATATCGTTGCCGCCACGGGTATCGTCGCTCATGTAGCCGGCGTCTCCGACCAGAGACGCGCCGCCGGATCGGGCTGGGGCACCGACGGTGTAGATGAGCATGTCGTTGCCGCCGTGCGCATCGCCGCTCATGGAGACGAGGGCATCGCCGGAGATTGAAGCGCCGCCGTAACTGCCGCCCTGGGTCACGCTGAGGATATCATTGCCGCCACGCGCGTGATCGCTCATGGAACTGCCGGAATCTCCGCCGAACGTGCCGGACGATCTGTTTCCCATCGATGCAATGACGACGTCATTGCCGCCCCCCGTGTCGGCTGACATGGCGGTTTCGGCATCGCCAAAAATGCCGAGAGACGCGTAGATCGATGTCGATGCATCGACATGAAGTACATCGTTGCCGCCATGGGCGTCGCCGGACATCGCCTGCGCATCGCCGTCCAGGAACACGTAGTCCCCGAAGCCTGTGACGGTCGCGGCGAGATGGTCGCCTCCTCCGTGAGAATGTCCTTGGAGGGTCTGGTCGTCGCCAACGAATATCAGGACCGCGTTGCCACCGTCGACGGTCGCGATCATCTTGTCGCTGCCGCCGCGGCCTCCGTTCGGAAGGCCCGGGTCTCCGAACTCCGTCACGAATTGCTGGTTCCCCACGCTGACGATGATGGTGTCGTTCGGCATACGGCGCATCGCGCAACTCCCGGTTCAAGTCGGGCGCGAGAACGAAGAGCATCATGCCTTTGCACCGCGCTGCGGCCTTGCCGCGCGATTCAATCTTCGTTGGATTAATGGCGGAGATTTGCCCGCGGCGTAATTTGATTGCGATCAGGGAACCGCGGGCGCCGGCGATCCACGCCGACGCCCGTGCTTGCGATCTTGCGCGCGGGCTCAGCCCGGTCCGGCGCCTTGCGTGGCCGTGTACACCGCATAGAGCGATTGGCTCGCCGCCATGAACAGGCGATTGCGCTTGGGGCCGCCGAAGCAGACGTTGCCGCACACTTCGGGCAACCGGATGCGGCCGAGCAGCTTGCCCTCCGGCGACCACGTCGTCACGCCGCTGTAGCCGACGGCGCGGCCGGCATTGCTGGAGGCCCAGACATTGCCGTTGACGTCGCAGCGCACGCCGTCCGGTCCGCACTTCACACCGTCAATCACGCACTCGCTGAACCGCTTGTGGTTGGTGAGCTTGTTGTCGGCGCCGACGTCGAACACGAATATTTCGCCCTTGCCGCCGGGGCCGGTGTCGCCGGGTCCCTTGCCAGTCGAGACGACGTAGAGCTTCTTGAAGTCCGGCGAGAAGCACAGCCCGTTGGGATCGGGCACCTGCTCCTCGGTGACGACGAGATCGACACGGCCGCTAGGGTCGATGCGATAGCAATTGGTCGGAAGCTCGCGCTTGCCCGGTGCGAAGCCGGCCGGCTGTCCAATCCGAGGATTGAGCTTGCCGCCGGAATTGCTCGGACCGCCCACGGCATCGGGCTCACCTTCGTAGAGCTGGCCGCCATAGGGCGGATCGGTGAACCAGTAGCTGCCGTCAGGATGCGCGACGACGTCGTTCGGCGAGTTCAGCTTCTTGCCGTTGTAATTGTCGCAAAGCACGGTCGCGGTGCCGTCATGTTCATAACGCGTCACCCGCCGGGTCAAATGTTCGCAGGAAAGTTGACGGCCCTGGAAATCGAACGAGTTGCCGTTGGAATTGTTGGACGGCGAGCGGAACACGCTGACGCGACCGTCGTCTTCGCTCCAGCGCATCTGCCTGTTGTTGGGAATGTCGCTCCATAGCAGATAGCGGCCCTGTGCACTCCACGCCGGGCCTTCAGCCCACAGCAAACCCGTATAGAGACGCTTGATCGCAGTGTTGGGCTGCGCGAGATCGTTGAAGGACGGATCGACTGTGACGACATCGGGGTCCCAGAAATAGGTGGTCGGCGCGCCGTTGGGACCGAAATCGCGTGGCGGGGTGGTAATCGTCGTCGGCGGTGCGGCTGGTCCGGTCTGGGCCAGCGCGGAGCCGGCGCCGGCAAAAGTGGCGGCGCCGAGCGCAAACCCCTGAACGAGCGTTCGTCGTGAAAGCGCAGCATCCTGGTCACGCTGCTTTTGGCGTGTCATCGCGTCCTCCCGGTCATGTTCGGCTAGCCGGTTGATCCGGCCGAGCAGGGCAAGGTTAGTCCGGTCCGATGACGGTTGCGAGGGGGAGGTACGCATCCTCAGCGAGATCGGGGCGGCAAAGCGCTGCAACGTCGAACATGGAAACGACAAATTCATCAGGCGTGACGGGGTTTACCGGAGCTGTCTTCGGGACATTGCCAAGCAGGGGAATGTCAAGCCTTGACCTCCTGCGCGATGCTGGCAGAACGTCATTCGGGGCGTAAGTCGGAGTTTACTGTGGTCGCTGTCGTCGTACTGGTTTTGCTGCTCGGGATTGCATTTGCGGCCGGCTATTTCACCCGCGACTACGTCTCCCGAAAAAGACGAGCCGAGGCGCGCCGCTGGCGTGAGTACAGCGAGCCGGATTGGCTCAGTGCCAACGCACCAGCCAACACCAACGATATCGCGATCGCTGGCACGGCTACGCCGGTTGCCACCAGCGAGCTCGGTCAGATGCTGAACCGCTGGGAGAGCAGGGCTCGCGCTCGCCGCTCGGCATAGCTTGACCGCCTTGCCGGCGTTCGGTCGGCCAAACAATTGGCACCGGTCACGCATCCGGCGCTGCGATCATGTCAGCCCTTCTGTCCATCTTTTGGCGTTGCGGTTGCTGCCATTTCTCGTCTAGAAACGACGCATCGAGCCTCCCGGCAACCAACCGTCAACGGTTTTGACCGAGGATTTGAGGGCTCAAAGGGTCCGGTAATGCTGATTCGCGGCCAAATCGATGGGATTTCGGGGGAGGTGGCTCTTGCCGCCGCCGCGATCCCGGCCGCGCTGCTGCCTACCCTCCTGATTGGCGGGCTTCTTCTTACTTGCCCCTGAGGGCCGGCTGGGCGCCATGCGCCTGGGCGCTCAGGGGTTGGTCGAGATCACCGGACACCTCAAGCGCCCAGAAGACTGACGGCGCAAAAAGCTCAAAAGGAAATTCAAATGGCCCCCGTGAACAAGTCCGATAAGGACCGCGTCATCATTTTCGACACCACCCTGCGCGACGGCGAGCAGTGCCCCGGCGCCACCATGACCTTCGAGGAGAAGCTCGAGGTCGCCGAGATGCTGGACGATATGGGCGTCGACGTCATCGAGGCCGGCTTCCCCATTACCTCGGAAGGCGACTTCCAGGCGGTCAGCGAGATCGCCCGCCGCTCCAAGAACGCCGTCATCGCCGGTCTGTCGCGTGCCCATCCGGCCGACATCGACCGCTGCGCAGAAGCGGTGAAATTCGCCAAGCGTGGCCGCGTCCACACCGTGATCGCGACGTCGCCGCTGCATATGCGGGTGAAGCTGAACAAGACCCCGGAGCAGGTGCTCGAGACCTCGGTGGCCATGGTCGCGCGCGCCCGCAACCAGATCGACGACGTCGAATGGTCGGCCGAAGACGGCACCCGCAGCGAGATGGACTATCTGTGCCGCATCGTCGAAGCCGTCATCAAGGCTGGCGCCACCACGGTGAACATTCCTGATACCGTCGGTTACACCACGCCCGACGAATACACCCACTTCATGAAGACGCTGATCGAGCGCGTGCCGAACTCGGACAAGGCGGTGTTCTCCGTGCACTGCCATAACGACCTCGGCATGGCGGTGGCGAACTCGCTGGCAGGCGTCATTGGCGGCGCGCGCCAGGTCGAGTGCACCATCAACGGCATCGGCGAGCGTGCCGGCAACGCCGCGCTGGAAGAGATCGTGATGGCGATCAACGTGCGCAACGACAAATTCCCTTTCTGGAATAAGATCGACACGACGCAGCTGACCCGCGCCTCGAAGGTGGTGTCGGCGGCGACCTCGTTCCCGGTGCAGTACAACAAGGCCATCGTCGGCCGCAACGCGTTCGCGCATGAGAGCGGCATCCATCAGGATGGCGTGCTGAAGGACGCTTCCACTTACGAGATCATGCGGCCCGAGATGGTCGGCCTCAAGCAGTCCTCGCTGGTGCTGGGCAAGCATTCCGGCCGCCACGCCTTCGTGCACAAGCTGGAGGAGATGGGCTACAAGCTCGGTCCGAACCAGCTGGAAGATGCGTTCACGCGGATGAAGGCGCTGGCCGACCGCAAGAAGGACATCTACGACGAGGACATCGAGGCGCTGGTCGACGAGGAGATGGCGGCTTCGCACGACCGCATCAAGCTGACCTCGCTGACCGTGATCGCCGGTACCCATGGCCCGCAGCGCGCGACGATGAAGCTCGATGTCGACGGCCAGATCAAGATCGAGGAGGCCGAAGGCAACGGGCCGGTCGATGCCGTGTTCAACTGCATCAAGCGCCTGGTGCCGCACGAAGCCAAGCTCGAGCTGTACCAGGTCCACGCCGTGACCCAAGGCACCGACGCGCAGGCCGAAGTCTCGGTGCGGCTGTCGCACGAGGGACGCGCGATGACCGCGCGCGCGGCGGATCCGGATACGCTGGTGGCCTCAGCAAAGGCCTATCTCGGCGCGCTCAACAAGATCGTCATGAAACGCCAGCGCGACACCGTAACGACCGCGGCGGCGAGCTGAGGTGGCTACTACCGCCTCTTCCGGAAGCGGGAGAGGCGGTGCTTGCGGCGTTCACCATGAATGGCTGCCCTGCTAACGACCAATAGCAGCTGGTGATGTCGACCTGTATTGATGCTGACGGCATAGGCCACCCGCGCGCCCGGTGGCCCAAATAACAACAGGGAGAGATTATGCGCACCTTCGCGATCGCTGCGTCCATCGCGGTCCTGGCACTTGGCTTGACCGGGCCGGCATCGGCCCAGTCGCCCATCATCATCAAGTTCAGCCACGTGGTGGCCACCGACACGCCGAAGGGCAAGGCGTCGGAGAAATTCAAGGAGCTCGCCGATAAGTACACCGGCGGCAAGGTCAAGGTCGAGATCTACCCGAACTCGACGCTTTACAAGGACAAGGAAGAACTCGAGGCGCTCCAGCTCGGCAGCGTGCAGATGCTGGCGCCGTCCAATTCCAAGTTCGGCCCGCTCGGCATCCGCGAGTTCGAGGTATTCGATCTCCCCTACATCCTGCCTGATCTGAAGACGCTGCGGAAGGTGACGGAAGGTCCGCTCGGTGCCAGGCTGCTCAAGCTGCTCGAACCGAAGGGCATCACCGGCCTCGCCTATTGGGACAACGGCTTCAAGCAGATGAGCGCCAACAAGAAGCTGGTGACGCCGGCCGACTATCAGGGCGTCAAGTTCCGCATCCAGTCCTCGCGCGTGCTCCAGGCCCAGTTCAAGGCGCTCGGCTCGCTGCCGCAGGTGATGGCGTTCGGCGAAGTCTACCAGGCGCTGCAGACCGGCGTCGTCGACGGGCAGGAGAACACCTGGTCGAACATCTATACCCAGAAGATGCACGAGGTGCAGAAGTACATCACCGAGAGCAACCACGGCTACATCGGCTACGTCGTGATCGTGAACAAGAAGTTCTGGGACGATTTGCCGGCCGACATCCGCGACCAGCTGACGAAGGCGATGAAGGAAGCGACCGACTTCAACAATACGCAGTCGCAGAAGGAGAACGAGGACGCGCTCGCCGAGATCAGGAAGAGCGGCAAGAGCGAGATCATCAAGCTCACGCCGGAGCAGGACGAGGCGATGCGCAAGGCCATGGAGCCGGTCTACAAGGACGCCGCAGGCCGCGTCGGCCAGCCGCTGATCGACGAGTTCCAGAAGGAAGCGAAGAGCACGACGAACTGATTTGAACGGAGGTTGAAAGGGGCTTCCGTGCCTGGCGCGGAAGCCCCTTTTGTTGCGAATGATTCCGATTGCGACTGAACTAAAATTCAGGAGCGTTACATCTTGGAAAGGACTCGCTCCCTGTCCAAGTTGTAAGTTGCGCGTAAGCCGCGCTGCGCTCATCCTCACGACATCCTTCCAGAGGAGAGTTCGCATGAGGAAATTCACCATCGCCGCCATCGCCGTGCTCAGCATCGCCGGCTCGGGCGCGGTCTATGCCCAGTATCATCGCCCGTGGATGCACGAGCACATGCGCCACATCCGCATGAACCCGGAAGACCGCGCCGCCATGGTCGACGCGCGGATCGCTGCCGTCCATGCCGGGCTGAAGCTCAACGCCGACCAGGAAAAGCTGTGGCCGCCGGTCGAGGCCGCCGTGCGCGACTTCGCCAAGCTGCGCATCGACCGCGCCAATGCGCGGATGAATGCCGGAGCCGGCGATGCCGGCAAGGACGCTAACAAGGACGCCGTCAGGCCGGAGGATCCGGTCGCCCGCCTGCGTCAGCGCGCCGAGGACATGGGGGCAACGTCGGCGGCCCTGAAGAAGATCGCCGATGCCGCCGATCCGCTCTACAAGACCCTCGACGAGGGCCAGAAGCGGCGCCTCGCCGTGCTGACCCGTCACCGCGGCCCGTTCGGCGGCGGCGAAGACGGCCCGCGCCGCCACTTCATGGAGCGTGGCATGGACCGCATGATGGAGCGCGGCATGGACCACTTCCACCGCGACCGTTTCGACCGCGACGATGGCCCGGACCGGGACCGCGAGGGCCGGCTCTGAGCCTACAAGGGTTGCCGCGATCAACCCTGGCGAAGCCGCTGGAATCCAGCGGCTTTTCGCTTTTTTGGGGGATGTGGGCACGCCCTTGGCGTACCCTTGGCGTACCCTTGGCGTACCCTTGGCATACCCTTGGAAAACTTACGTGCCATCGCTTGCCAGACCCGGATCGCTTTGCTAAACGACCGGCCTCGCAAGGCTTTAACCGCCTTTCGGGCGCATAGCTCAGTTGGTAGAGCAGCTGACTCTTAATCAGCGGGTCCCAGGTTCGAGCCCTGGTGCGCCCACCATATAATTCAAACACTTTGCGGGCTGAGCAAACGGCAAAACCAGCGCCGTTTACACCACCGTTTACAGTTTTGTTCTCGCTTCGAGCTTCACCACCGCAGCTTCAGCGAGCTGAATGTCGCGACCGAGGTAGTGCGCATCGAGAATGGCCTCGACGTCTTTCAACGAATGACCTGTGACGGCTGCGATCTGTGGCACGCTGGCGCCTGCGATTGCGAGGCGCACCACTGCCGTGCCGCGCAGGTCGTGAAAGGTCAGTTCACCCATACCGGCGCGCTCACATGCCCTTCCCCAGGACGTGCGAAAGCCGTCCGACGTCCATGGCCGACCGAGCGTGTTGGTCAGGATCAGGGGGCCTCGGCGCTCGGTGATATCGAGAAGGGTTCGCAAAGGCGCGCCGGCTGGCATCGCGACGCGCCGCCCGCCTTTAGACTGGCGCAGGCGAATGTAGGGGTTCTCGTAGGCGGACCAGGGCAGTCGCAGCAAGTCGCCTTGGCGCTGGCCACTCCACAACGCCAGGACTAAGGCGGGCTGGATCTCGCTAAAGGCGATCGCAAGAACCGCTGCGATGTCCTGCTCGGTCCAAATCTTGTCTCTGCGGTCTGCTACGTAGAGGCGGCCCCCGCGCTCGCATGGGTTGGTCGCGATGATGCCGCGGTCTTTTGCGAACGACATGATCCGCGCCAACGTGGTCCAGGCGTAGTCCGCCTTACGTGGTGTCTCGGCGAACAGGTCGCGCCAGGCCTTGAACTCACCACGCACTCGACGATCGGCCAGAGCTGCCACCGGCAGGTCGCCGAATTCATCTTCGATCAGCTTAATGTAGGCGAGGTACGCACGACGGGTCGATGCCGCTAGTCCGGTGAACTCTGGTGCGGCCTTGTACTGCGCAACGATCGTCATGAAGGTGCCGGCGCGGGGCTGCCGAAGGCTCGCATGCGCATCGTGATACTCTCGAACGAAGTCTGGCGCACCGGGCTGCGCATGGATGGCGGGGCCCCCACGCCATGCGTAGCAATGTACTTTCGTCTCGCCATTTGCGAGCCGTCTCTTGACCTTATGAATTCCTTTCAGAACGACGCGCACGGTTCATCCTCCATTCGTCCAAGGCCGCACCCTCTGTCTCGCAGTTTTTGGCGTCGCCTACGCCGCTCAGGGTCTGTCGCTCGGCACGGATATGCTGGGCCCATTTCCTCTGCGAGGAACTGGAGCCTTACTTTGGCTACGACAACACCACTAGGGCGACCGATAGGAAGGTTTTCTTCTTCACCCTAGTCGACATCAACTGTGCGAGGTCGCTGAACGAACGCAAGGTCGATCTGAAGCCGATAGCGTGCAAGCTGCAGCGGGGGCTAGCCGACTGCATCGGCCGCCAGGATCGTCGTCAGCCGTCGATTTGGCCGCTCTATCGCCAAATCTCCCTCCTGGCTCGGTCGGACCCAGTCTACGCATTTAGCTCCAGGTGCCAAGGGATTCGGTGATGAGGGGGAGCTGTTCGGTATGTGGGCTTCTGGTCCCTTAACGAGGCATGCATTGATTGCCCGCTTATGGCCCGTTAGCGAAGTACCGGCACATCTCGACTAGGTCCGCTTAATGAGGCATGGCGGACCAGATTTGCTTAGGTTGAGTTCTTCGCACTTTGACCCCTAACAGACATCGCGCCCAGCGGCGTTCACTTTTCGCCTGGGCCACTGTGTTACATTGGGCAAGACGTCCGGCGCTTCGGTCGACAGATGTGCCTTCGCAAGCCTCTCCAATGTGCTATTCTCATCGTATAAGCCATAGGTATACCATGGCAGGTATTGCAGAGTGGCTAGCATCGATCGGTTTGGGCGAGTACGCCGAGCGATTCCGCGAAAACGCCATCGACCTCTCGGTCGTTCGCGATCTCACGGAGCAGGATTTAAAGGATTTGGGCGTCCTGCTTGGGCATCGCCGCAAGATGCTGCGCGCGATCGTAGAACTTCAGAGAGAGGTCCTGCGAACGCCTCAAGCGGGCGCTAAGCCGGCCTCGACGGATCACGCCGGCCGGCGTCAGCTTACAATCATGTTTTGCGATTTGGTCGGCTCGTCGGCACTTGCGGCCCGCCTTGATCTGGAGGACCTGCGGGCCGTAATGGGCACCTATCACCGCTGCATCGCGGAGGTTGTTGCCAGGAATGAAGGGGTTATCGCGCGGTACATGGGAGATGGCGTGCTCGCCTATTTCGGTTATCCCCAGGCCCACGAGGATGATGCCGAACAAGCGACACGCGCCGGGCTGGCGCTGGTCGATGCCGTAGCTAGCCTCCGGACAGAACCCGCCACCGAGCTGCAGGTTCGCGTTGGCATCGCTACCGGTATGGTGGTCGTGGGCGATTTGACCGGCGAAGGTTCAGCTCAAGAGCAGACGGTCATTGGCGAGACGCCAAACTTGGCTGCGCGCCTGCAGACCTTCGCCAATCCCGGTACCGTGCTGATTTCCGAAAGTACGCACCGGCTCACTGATGGGCATTTCGAGTTCCGCAATCTCGGCCCTGTCGCGCTTAAAGGATGGGCCGAGCCAATGCCAGCCTGGCAGGTACTGGGAACAACCGAAGTGGAAAGCCGCTTCGAGGCACAGCACAAATCTCGATTGGCGCCGCCAATCGGGCGTGACGAGGAAATCGAGATGCTCTTGCGTCGCTGGCAGCACGCCAGGCGTAGCGAAGGTTGCGCGGTGATGCTCACCGGAGAGCCCGGTATCGGCAAGTCGCACATTGCGCTGGCGCTTGAGGAGCGGCTCCAAGGCGAACCGCATATAACGGTGCGCCAGTTCTGCTCGGCGCACCACACCAACAGTGCGCTGTATCCTTTCACCCGCCAGCTCGAACGCGCTGCCCGGTTCGAGCGGGGCGACCCGCCCGCAGAGAAGTTCGCTAAGCTCGAGGCTCTGCTCGTGCGGGCTGATGCCGACCGCGTGTTGCTACCTCTGGCCAACCTTCTGTCCCTTCCACCGAGTAACCGCTACCGTATGCCAGAGCTGAGCCCGCAGAAGCGCAAGGAGCTAACGTTAGCGGCGTTTTTGTCCCAGCTAACTGGCTTGGCCGCAAGACAGCCGGTGTTCGTCATTGTAGAGGATGTCCATTGGGCAGATCCGACGTCGCTGGAGCTGCTCACGATGACCTTGGAACACCTACCCCGGCTTCGGGGGCTGCTGCTCATCACGGCGAGGCCAGAGTTCACTCCGCCGTGGCCAGGTCATGCGCATGTGACGACGATCTCGCTCACGCGGCTGAACCGACGCAACGGGGCGGCGTTAATCGAGCGCGTCACCGCTGGCAAGACGCTCCCGGAAGAGGTAATGGACCAGATCCTCGCCCGCACCGATGGCGTGCCCCTATTCGTGGAGGAACTGACCAAGACGGTGCTCGAAACCGGGCTATTAAATGAACAGGACGATCACTACGTCCTCAACCGTCCTCTCCCCCCGATGGCGATTCCAACGAGTTTGCACGCATCGCTGATGGCAAGGCTCGATCGATTGGCTCCAGTGAGGGAGGTGGCTCAGATCGGCGCTGTGGTGGGTCGCGAGTTCTCCTACGAACTGCTGAGCACCGTAGCCGGGTTGTCAAAAGAGAGACTTGAGGAGGCGCTTGCTCAGTTGGTTCGCTCGGAGTTGATATTCTGCCGGGGCGAGATACCGCAGGCAATCTATACCTTCAAGCACGCGCTTGTGCGGGACGCTGCCTACTCGGGACTCCTGAAGAGCCGACGCGCAGCGCTGCATGCTGCGATCGCGGGTGCCTTCGAGCAACGGTTCCCGGACCTTGTGGAGACTCAACCCGAAACTCTTGCGCATCATCTGACAGAGGCCGGCCTGTTTCAAAAGGCGGAGGCATATTGGCTGCAGGCAGGCAAGAAGGCCGCCATGCGCTCGGCCAACCTTGAAGCCATCGCACACTTGCAGCGGGGTATCGAGGCCTCGGGCCATCTGCCAGAAGGCGCCGGAAAGGATAAGCTGGAACTTGCCTTCCACTTCGCCCTTGGGCCCTGCCTGATCGCTACGCAAGGGCCAGCCTCGAACAAGGCGATGGCAACCTTTGCCCGCGCGCGCGAGCTGTGCGAGCGCCTGGGAGACCCTCCCGAGCAACTCCAGGTGATGTTCTGGTTGACCACTGCGAGCGTAATGCGCGGTGAGTTGCCGGTCGCCGAGGAAACGATCGCGGCCCTGCTCCAGCTCGCCGAAGCGCGCGACGATCTACCGGCGTTGCTCAACGCGATGCGCGGGCAGGCAATGATCCGCCTCTTCATGGGACAGCTTACCGGTGCCCATGAAGCGATTGGACGCGCCTATGAAGCGTTCGAGGCGAGCAGCGAGGACGACAGGCTGGCGGCGCGTTCGGCCGGCCAGGATGCCGGCGTGGCGGACCTGGCGCTGATGTCGTGGGCGCTCTGGCTGCTCGGCCAGCCCGATACGGCAATTGTGCGAATGGACGCTGCCATTCGGCGCGCAGACGCTATAAGTCATCCGCATTCCCAGGCGTATGCCTGTTACTACGCATGCATTCTTCACGCGCTTCGCGGCGAGTTCCTGGTCGCGCAAGGTCATGCCGAACGTTGCATCGCCCTTTCCGAGGAACATGGATTCCGGCAATGGCGCCTGGCGCGCGCCCTTCGGGGCATATGCGTGGCTTCGCTCGATCCTTCACCCAGCGCACTGGGGGAGATCGGTGCCGTCTTGGACGGATATCGCAGCGCCGGTTATCAGCTGGCCATCACCGCGCTCGACGTGTTGTTGTGTCCGCCATTGTTAAATAGTCACGACTACGAGGCCGCGCTGGAGTTGATCGAGCACGGCCTAGCTACAGCTAACCGTAACAGCGAACGAATCCTAGAAGCCGAACTGTATCGTCTAAAGGCACGGGTGCTGGTCGCCCGCGGTGGACCGGCCGTGGAAGCCGAGGCGCAGGCGCTGCTCGACCGGGCATTGAGCACGGGAAGAAGTCAACACGCCAGGACGCTTGAGCTCCGCGCCGCAACGGACCAAGCTGCTCTGTGGATCCATCAGGGCAGACGCGAGGAAGCGCTCAATTTTCTCGCGCCGATTTATGCCAGCTTCACCGAAGGGTTCGAGACGCATGATCTAAAGGTGGCAAAGGTGCTTCTCGATGGGCTACGGTGATCAAGCCGGGACAACGCTTGCGCAGATTTAAATCGCAACGCGATCTGCTTACTTGGGCTTGGCACCACTAGCCGCCCTCTTTAGAGCCGCATAAGTACGATCTCGCAGCTCTAACCAATTCGGGTCGTCCTGTGGATTCTCGTTTATGAAAATGGGCTTGAGCAGCTTGTCGTCTTTACTATTCGCCTTAATCTCGTTTTCCGCTTTGTTAAATGCATCGATTGCTTGTTTAGCGGCGGCGTATCCTAGCGTTATCGAATTTTCGAGATTGCTGTGGTTCCACTTGAAATTGATGTGCCCCGGCACGTGAATCTCGACGACTACGCCTCTCCAAGGCGTTTTCCCGTTCCTCCTGTCCACGGCTGGTTTGTCGAGCATCCCGCACTCGACCGCTTTCTCGAGTATTCCGGCTTCGGCTGCTCTGTCGAGTGTGTGCGCCTCTTTGACGTGATATTTGAAAAGCTTGACGTCATCCTCACCGACCGTTGCCGCAAACAGTTGGCAGAGATTTGCTAGTGCATCGTGAAGATTTTCCGGAACGCGGATTTGCTTCGCATCGACGATCCGGCTCACCCAGATTTCATCCAAATCAGGGTGCTCCTCGAGCAAGCTATCGAAGTTCACAGTATCGACTAACGCCCCTTCGCAATATGTAACTTGGTCGATCTCAACCGTCCCTTCGACGAAGGGAAGAGACGAACACGCACACAGGCTGCGTGAGTCGATAGCTCCCCTGTACTGCTTTTTCTCGTCCTCCTTCATCCGACGATTGGAAAACAACGCCAGCTTCTGTTCGTCGAGATTCCAGGCGTTGTGATAGATGTGTGGCATACCGTCCTTTTTCAGCTCGTCGAAGTTTATGCTCTTCATAAACTCGCTATCCGGATAGTTGATCCTGGATAGGCCGTTGACCTTGGACAAGTACACCAGGGAGGTGAGGTATCGGACAAGTGGATTAGGTGCGAGCACCTTATTGAGTATCCAGTTGTTGATGTCTCCTTCGCGCCATTCCTTGAAGGGTTGTTCACCACGAGGCAGACGATTGAACCAAGCGGACATGTTGCCCTGGATCTGTTCCATCATTTTGTACGGTTGCCATCGGAAATCACTGTAACTTTTGGGATCGGTGACGAAGTCCTGGAAGGCCTTGATGTTGGCGTTCCAATCCGTCCCGAATACGGTGTTTATGGGGAAACGCTCATAGCCTTCATCGTCCCGAAACACGCCGTCCCTGAAGAATTCATAGGTCAGCTCGGCTCTGCTTTTGTTTTCTTTTTTGATTTTTTCTTCATCGAATTGATTGTAGACGATGCCAACCCAGGCGCCGATGCAGGACAACGCCCACACATCAGACTTATCGTCGAACGTCTTGCCGTCCTCAGCAAGTGCTTTCAGAACCCCGATGTGTAGCCCTGCTGCCGGTCCGCCGCCGCCGAGCGTAATCGCTCTCTTCACCATTGGTTCCTCCCATCTATTTTATCGTGTGGCTTATTCTCCGATCGAGTTTCCGAATTGCGTGAAGAGGAAGAGATTAATCGTTTTTGGGATCATTGGAAAGCGCGGTTGAGGTGGATATTCGACGCTTTCTTGGACCTTCGCATCGAACTAGCGCACATACGCTAGGAGCGCGAGGACTTGGTATCGTGCGATTACGTTTGACCCTCTCGTACAGGTGTGAACCAGTTCGCGTTAGATATTAATCGCTGACGGTAGTAGGAGTAGCTGTAGTCCATTTCGTGACTTCCGGTAATGGCGCGTCAGCGAACTCGCTGAGCGCTTCGTTGAGGTCCGCTCTGTACGGCAAGGCGGACCAGATTTGCTCCGGTTGAGTTCTTCGCATTTTGACCCGAAGTCGTCCTTGGACGGAGCATGCGCTGACCTCCATGGAGAGCGCACCTACGATCGATAAAATCCACTCTCTAAGAGAGACGTGCCTTTGCGACCAAAAAACAATCCTACACATCGTCGCGGGCGTTTTGATGGCCCGGCAAATGACGCCCGAGTACCGAACGAACGTAGGTTACAGTCGCCGCGCAGTGAGATCGCCCGCGGCTATGTCGAAGATGTTGGCAAACTGTGAGGTAGTTTATATCCCTGCATTCTTGGCCCACCCTAATGTGGCAGAGGCTTCTTACTTTAAAGGAGGCATCCAATGCTCGCCGCAATCAAATGGAACTCCCGATATAGCGCTCGCGAATGGGTGATGATGGCTGGGGTGCTCGTCGTCCAACTCCGCACACTGAATGCAAACCGACAGAAGGGTGAAAGCAAGCCAAAGCGGCCACTCTGGAAACACTTCGACGACACTCATCATTGGGACTCAACCGCGGAGGAATGGGTCCCCGACAAGATCAGTGATAGTGCAACGCATTATGCGTCCCGCAGGCCGAGTTCCGAGACTCCCTCTCACTAGTGGGCCTATCGAGCGGTGCGGTCGCGCACAAGTAGCTGGATCGGGATGTGCGTGCCTCTGGCCGCTTGATAGCGATCCAGCAATTGCTTGGGCCGTTTGCCGGCCGCTTTGGTAAACAATCTGGATAACAAGGCCATCGCGCGCGTCGAGCAAGACACTTTCATCTGTCACATGCGTCAACTTGCCTGTCTTTCCCGACCGCATTCGCCGCATTCTCGAAGGAATGCCGCCTCCGTCGTCGATGATCAAAGTTGGCGCGCGCCAAGCCGTGCAAAGTGGCATATACTCGTAGTATTACAGCCTAACGAAAGAATGCCCCCCGGAACAAATGCAACGCGACGTCCTACGTCAGGAGGACGTCGCGATGCAATTGTGCATCACAACCAGAGGGGAAGTTGCTATGAAGCGACGTTCATTGCTCTTGGCATTGTGTTCTTCCGCCTTCATCTCTGCACCGGCACTGGCCGATGAGGTCAAGCAGGAGGCCGAAAAATTAGCCGTCGCCTACACCGACTGCGTCGCCAAGAAAGACGCGGCCTGTGTCGCTGCGCTCTATACAAAGGACGGGGTCCAGATCAACCGGGCGGTGTGTTTTCCGATCTCAAGACCGTATACGAAAACAACTTCAAGAACGGCACCGATCATATAGAGATCAGAGTCGGCAACATGTCGGTCATCAACAACGATCTGGTCGTTGCCAACGGCGAGACCGACATCTTCGGTAAGGACCCTAAGAGCGGCGACGCCACCAAGGTTACAGTGTTCTGGGGCGCCATCGACATACGTGAAGGCGGCGCTTTAAAAATCCGCCAGTTGACCGTCGGCATGAAGCCGCCTCCAGCTAAGGAAGCCAGCGCCGAGAAGAAGTAGGACGTCATCATGTCGTAAGTCACCACGCGCCCATCCTCTTTGAGGGTGGGCGTTTGATCTTGCTGCACGCGTCCGAAAGCGAAATACGGTTGCCTCGAAATGCACACCGCTCGCGCGATGTCTGCAAGTGGCCCATCCACGTCTCATTGAGGTCCGTTCCATGGGGCTTAGCGGACTGAATATGCTCGCGTTGAGGTTTTCGCTTTTGAACCCGCACCGCACATCGCGCGGCTGGCAGGCGTACTCGAGATTCTGTGGCAGAAGTCATGGCCGGCCAGTCCCAATGTGTTAGTTTGGGGCGAGTGATAGGTTGTCTCTACCTTTGCCGAGGCATCAGACATGAAGCGGCGCGAGTTCATAACGGCACTCGGCGGCGCTGCGGTGTGGCCGCTGGCGGCTCAAGCGCGCAATCTAAAAAGATTTACCGCATTGGATATCTGACGGCTAATTTGAGCAGCTATCCTTGGGTAAACGGCTTCGTTCGCGAATTAAGTGATCGCGGCTATTCGGAGGGCAACAATCTCACCATCGAATGGCGGGAGGCAAAAGGACATTCGGAACTTCTGCCTGGGATGGCTGCCGATCTGGTCCGGCAGAATGTCGACGTGATCGTGGAACGTTTGAAGTTCGTTCACCGCCGGAATTTGAGGTCGCGTTTGCTTCAATCCTGCGCAAAAGGCAGGATCCGATGATTGATGCGATGACTACCGTCACCGATCCGATGTTCGTCTTTGATCGGAAGAGGATTGTCGACTTCGGAATAGAAAACAAAATTCCGAACGCCCATGAATATCGAGAATGGGTGCAGAGCGGCGGACTGCTTGCCTTTGGTCCTACAATTGATGGAATATGGCGTCGGGGCGCATATTTCGTCGAGAAGATCCTCAACGGGGCAAAGCCAAGTGATTTGCCCGTCGAAGGGCCGAGCGAATTCCATCTTGCGATCAACCTCAAAGCTGCCAAAGATATGGGCCTATCTGTTCCTCAGCATTTGGTCGCGAGGGCTGACGAGTTGATTGTCCGCTAATGACCACCGATTGCAGACCTCCGGGTTGAGGACCGGGAGCATTCCGATGTTCTCGAAGGTCAAGGCGCTCGGCATCGATCTCCCTGCGACGCTGCTCGGCCGAGGTGATTGAATAACGATCTTCTGCGCTGCACGAGTCTGCTGTTGGGCCCATCTCGGACATTCTGACCGGCGCTGATGATGGTCCCCGGAGCTCAAGCGGAAGTAAGCAGCCTGGGACACCAAAGGCCGCTCGTGACCCACTCTGGACGTCATATGCTTCAGGACCGCCTTGCCGTTGAGAGCGTAGCAGCGTCGCGGCGCATAGCGGGGCAGGTGGTCGCCTGCGCTCAGCAGCCCGCGAGATCAAAATGCGAGGGGTACGCGGATATGTCAGTTGGCCGAGGTTTGCATCCAGCCTAGGCCAATGCTACGGGTTTACCAGCGTCCCCTCGTCGGAAACGCGCCACGCTGCCAAGCCGAAACATAGCGTTAGCATCAAGTTGGCCAGCAAGAGCAGGACCGAGGCAAAGTGGCTCACACGCGCCTCGGGAACAGAACGTCCCTCCAGTCCGGAGACAGGTGGATGATTCGAAAAATGCAGCTGTGCTGACCTGGTTGTAGTTTGTAAAAATGCTGGATCAACAGCTTCGAACGGGGAGCGCATCCATCGAGCGGTTCGTGGGGAGCCGGGGACTTCGCGCCGCGCTGATCGTAGCTAAGAGGCACGGCAGGAGTTATGATCTGTTCCTTCTCGCTCGGGTCATTCGCTTCGAAGGAGTCTGGCGTGATAAAAATCTTACAAGGAATGCTCCTCGCGACCACGGTTCTGGCTGCTGCTAGTGGGGCGCACGCAGCGGGTGGCTGTGGCGAGGGCTGTCATAGGACAACCGGTGGCGCATGTGTCGTCGACGGCTGGGGCACGGGAGCCAAGGTTCGGAACGAATGCCCGGCGACCGCTCGCCCCCGTCCACCCTGCGGCGGCGGGGATTTCATCTGGGACCGCACCAAACAGGCATGCTTCCAAAATAACCGCACCTGGTTCTGATCTCGCGCCCCATTCAGGCGGGCTCTACACAGCGCAATCTGATCTCAGTGCGATGGCCTCAGAGCGGGTGACAACGAGTTCAGACGGGAACAGCTTGGCCCTTATCTCGGCCAGTGCGTTGCTTCATGGCCCGCTGTCGGCGCCGGCGCTGACGGGCTCGGTTCACGTGCTTCGGATCAGGTGCGGACCTCCAGGCACGGGAGCCGGATAGGGCTGGACTGCTATGATGGTTGTGCGGCCCTGCCGCTGGCTTACAGCTCAACTGCGGACTAGCCGTCTTGGCAGGGAATACCGAAGTTGTCACAAGCGAGAGCGAATGACTCTTTTGCTTTTGTATCCTCGAAGCAAAAGCGAGTGCCGACCTCTGCCTGATCGATCCACCAATCGACGTTACTGCCTTTTGCGATGCGGGAGGCTTCGTCGCGTAACAGGTCCAGTTGTCTTCCCGCAGCACGAACAATCAGGCAATTTTTCTCTTTGGGCATAATACCTTCTCCAATGGCACAGGACGCGAAGTCATTGGTACTAAGAGCCGTGATCACGAAGGCCGCAGCAGGGGGACTGCTGCTGCGGCCCGCGCGGTCAAAAATTCCGGGTCAAAAACGACTAGGTGAAATATGCAGCCAGCCCCGGTGCGATGATCGTACCGCAGCATCTCTGGCTCGCAATATGATCAGTTTCACAATCGGCAGAAGGCTTAACGTGCATCAGTGCCCCGGCTCTCAGGTCCATGGGGATCGGGAACATTCGGCAATCTGGGTGCGTTCGCCTCCAGCTCCGGGCGATGTCTCGGAGCGGACGCGTAGAACTTCCGGCCTCAGGAATCATCTGCCTGGGGCCGCTTTTTCCAGGACCGTCTTGGCGCCCAGTTTGATTTAGCGGTCGCCTATGTCAATTTGGCAGATGAAAGGGTGGCGGTCGGAAGCTATCCGGGATATGTTGGCAGCGGAAGCTGGCGCACTGAGAGACGACCCCGGCTTGGGGGCTTGAGGGTTGATGCCGGGGCCGCTCCGCCAGCTCGAAGAAGAGAGCTAACAAAACCTGCAATTTTTCCTCTGCGCGTTCGTTCCTCCAACGAGCGCTCGATCTCGCAAACTGCGGCGGCTTGCCGGTGCTAAAATCCGGTCTGACCTGAGCCCCTCGGTTGCCGCATCCGGCGCATACACAACGCGCCTCGATATCAGACAGGCGAACATCGTCCGACCAGCGAGCGGCGCTGAGTGCAACGTTGTGGCCGGAGTGGCAGCAGACCAGGACACCGCGTAGGCCCATCTCGCGCATCTCGCCGAAGGTGATCTTGAGCGCTCGGCCGTTGGCGTGTGGCGTCTAGCAGGAGGGGACATGCCACCATCAAAGCGGAAGTACCTCGCAACCTATTGAATGCTCCGACGTAGCCGCCCTAACCGGGCCGCTTTTTCGTTGTGTCGGCTCGGTTTGACCCGACGGGGGGCACTTCCCCATCTAGCCATTCCTGCTCCTCGGCTAAAGCTCGCCACGCCTCTTCCATGCGCCGGTACCGCTTGTAAGCCGGACTATTCTTAGATGGTTCCCCTTCAGCGAGCGTTGCGCAGTTGTCTGCGTTCTCTTTGTAAATCTCTGATGGCTTCATCATCGGCCTCCTGCGTAATGCTTAGGAGAGGAGTCTGAAAGAAATGTGGTTTCGCCCGTCCCAGTTCGAGACGTGAAAGTAACCGGCTAGAAAGCTTCAGCCGTTGTAAAGGCATCGCATTGGGGGATCACAAGGTTCTACCCCGACTGTCAGGACGGCCGGGCTGTGAAGGACGAACACGGGGAGGAAGACCCGAGCGCCGCAGAAGTAAAGCATGAGTCGTTTCTGGTGGTCGCAACGAACTGCTCCGCGAAGGAGCGCTAGCGCTTCGATTTACTCTTGCTCTTCTTCGCGGTCTTCTTAGACGCAGAATTCTTGGTCGCCTTCTGTGGTGCGGCTTTCTTTGCAGCCTCCTTGGGTGGCGTTTTAGCCGGCTTCTTGGCAGACTTCTTCGCCGCGGATACGGTCTTCTTTGTACGAGCAGCTGCGACCCGTCTGTTAGCTCTCATAGGGGCAGGAACGCGCTTCTTCTTCCGAGTGATGATCGGCGGCGGAACAGCGGCAGCATCGGTCGCTTCAGGAATGTAGACTTGCTCGTTGGTCACTCCGGCAACCGCTTCTGGATCGGGCTTCATAGCATCCGCGGCTGCAGTCGAGGCGGTGTCCACGATCTCTTTTACAGTGTCTGAAATTCGTTCGACTATTGATTTTTTAGCCATGGGAGGCTCCCTGAGTCGGGGCAGGATATCTCATTTTTGCGTCGGGAGGGATTGGTGCCGTTCTGGCATCTCCGAGGATTCATTCGAAAGAGGGAAGCGGGATTTAGCGCCCGTTCTATCAAATGATACACCAGCTAGTTATTGCCGGAAGCAAGATGGCAACGGCGCGCTGCTTCGGTGGCACGTCGGGCGGCCCCGGCGCGTCCGGCGCCAGCCCCGGGACGACCGGGGTCGTTCCCCGTGCGCAGCGCGGACCAAAAATTGTGGCTGGTCGACGATCGAATGCCGGATGCGCGGCAAATTCGTACGGCCATCACCTCAGCGGCATCTCCGCTTCGCACGGCCGAAACTAGGCTCAAGGCCGCAACGAAGACGGACCCGGCATAGATAAAGAGGCAGATCAAGAACGCCGCCACAATGCTCACGAGCCATCTTATGGACCGGCAAATCAGGGTGGAAAGGGCATTATTCCAAGATGCGATCGGCAAGGACCTTTGACGCCTCTTGCGCGGCTGTCACCATGGATCGATCTGTTCGTCAAGGTCGCGCTTGGAGCGGCTCAGGGGGAAGCCCATCATCCATCGGGGAATGGCTCAAGCAAGGTCCGATCGATTTGGTTGTCGTTGTCAGGAGGGCTGAGAGCTCCTGCGTTCCAGCTTGGTGGCGTGAGGCGGCGGAATGGGACAGAGAGGGCGCTCGGTTTGCGACTTCGAAGGCGGCGCGAAGTAGGGCGTGTGAAGCGAAATGGGGGCACACCGCGGGCGTGACGCTCTGCTTCGTCGACCAGACCTCGAAGATCTTCCAATTCTGAGAGCTGAGAAGTGAGTTCGCTAAGTTGTTCGACGTAAAGGATTGCGCGAGAGCCTCGCATAAATGTCCTCCCCAGCACAAAAAAGGCACTATCAGGACGGCGTCAGAGCAAAAGATCGCGAGTAGTAAAAGTAAAAGACTACCACAGGTAAAATAGCTGACTGATTCGTCAGGCTCACTGCGTCAGGGTGTCGCGCTTGAGCCGCGGTCCGGTCGTTGGGCCGTCCGCCGGCCGGCACGAGCTGCTCGGTCCGAACGACCGGGATTTCGTTGCCCGTCGTCGTACTGATCGCTTGCGATCTGCTCGATGGTCTACCGATGCCTTTTGACCGTGCCGGCAATATCATTCGGATCGGCGCGGTCGGCGGCGGCACGTTCGCGCAAGGCTGTCCATTCGACCCTGCAACCAATACGGTCCTCGGCGCCGAACATCGTGAATAGAGCTTCAGGCGCCCCTCAGCGAAATCGCCGGATGGGTCAGGGGTAGGGGTATTTCGAACTCCGGACTCGGGGCCGCGAGATGCCAAGTATCGACTCCGCCCGTCGATCCTATTTTGCTCTTTCAGGGGATAGCCGGCCAAGGTTGTGGCGCCATCTCTCAGGAGAATGCGATACAATCGAAGCGGGAATCAGCTCAACCAGGTCCGACGGAATATTGCGATGACCAGAACTTTTCCTGCCGTCGGCCTATTTGCCGGACCGACGTTGGCGCAAGAAGGGCGACTGCCTTTCTGTGCCGAGCAACAGTCGTAGAAGCTCCTGCAGCTCCACTGATTGCTGCACGAGGCATCGGTGAGCGGCGAAGATCCGCTCACCGTGCTTCCGGGGTGCTTCCGGCGCGAATTTTGCGGAGAGCACGATGGAGGTAAGTGTTTGAATTAGCTGGTGCTGCCAGACAGGATTGAACTATGATCACAATCCTGCTTTTCATTGATTTTATTGATGTTTTCGGTCCGGCGATCTGTTTTTGTGTGGCACTCTTGCGTGGCGCCGTAGCACTGAAATTAGCTTAGAGCAGCCGCGATTGCATCACCTTTATTCACGTCGAATGTGACATGAGCAGTCTCGGCGCGAAGGTCGATCTCAGGACACCTGATGGCCCTCCCGCTGCATCGAACCCGCGCGGCTGCCTAGGGAAGTTAGTGGCTTCCATCGACTATCAGATCGGCAGGCCAAACTGCGGCTCTGCCAAGCCCTCCCCTTGCAGCGAGGAGAGTGAGACGTCCAACAGCCGGACCAGCCTGGGAAGCGGCATCGCGTTTTGAAGCAGTGCGATGGACAGCGCTCGAGGTCGTCTCTGCTCGAGACCACCACGGAGACAGACCGCTGCGGGTGATGATCCCGAAGTCCTTGAACTTTATCTTCAGCGTGTCCGTCCGGCCCGGTGCGCCCTTGTCCTCGCAGTGGGGCTTAGACTGATCCCGGATACGCAATCAGCGGGCCCGTACTCGCCGAACAGGCCGAAAGGCTTGCCACGGAAGCCTCCGCAGGATCATATTCGAAGTTCTCCTGAGTTAGCCAGCGCGTCGAATCCCTTCAGCTAAATTCTCTGCACGGCTCCTGCGTCTCGAACCCGATGCCGCGCTCCATTCCCGCCTGTCCGGGTTGCAAGAAGCCGAAAGTTGCAATTGCAACGCGCCCTCGACGTGGCGCTGCTTCAAATGCGAATCCGCCGGCTGATTCCGCTCTGTGCCTCCGGCATCGCACCCTCTCCCCCGGCGTTCCTGGAGAGTGCTGCTTTCAGCATATTCTCAATTCTCATTTTCGATTTCTTCGAGGGGCACTGCTGGCACTCTTGATTCCCGGCCGAGTTCGTGGAGCGGGTGAGAGTGATCTCATCACAAACGGCCTTTGAGGTGGCTGCTGGCGCCGGTGCCTCAGGCCTCGCCCGGTCCGGAGAAGATCGATGGCGGTGGCGTTGTGCGCGGCCCCGGGAGCGGCCGCTCGCTTGCTCCGGACCGGGACGCCGGCTTGCCCTTCGCATCGTATCGCTTGGCGAGATCCAGCAACCGACGGCGGGTGAACGGATCGGCCTTCGGGGCGATGGCGCGGACCCGCTGCGCGAGACCCTGGTAGAATTCCTGCTCCATGACGCACCTCGCAACATCACTGCTCTCAGTTGAGTAGGCTACGGTTGCGAAGTCAAGAAGAGCCGACGCACCCGCGCAACTTTCTGCGACCGACTTGAGATCGCAGTGGCGAAGGACGTTGATGGGCAGCGCGGGGAATCAGATGGCAGTGTCCTATCCATTCCGGAAGGCTTGCCCGGCCGGCCGATAACGGCTGCTTCCGATGAAACCGTGAAGGGGAGGCTGCGGTTCAGCGGATTAGACTCGCACTGAAAATGCAAGCGCCATTTCAGAACTGGCCTGGCTTCAAACAGATACGTCTCGCGTAAGTCGTTGCGCATGCAACCCCGAAATTATTGGACGAATGATGGCGAATATTTATGTCTCGCGATTCCGCAGAGGATTTGAGCATTCCGGCATCTGGAAAACGATCAACTTCGGGAGGAGAAGGACGGCACCCATCCGAAGGCCGGCAAATGAATAGCCTCGATCCGATTTCAGTCATGTTTGTTCGTCAAGAATTCTTCGTACTTTCTCCGCCAGACCGCGAAAGGTAAATGGCTTGCTCAACAAGTTGACCCCCGCATCAAGTCGACCGTTGTGGACTATCGCATTCCGTGTGTAGCCCGTCGTGAACAGCACCTTGATCATTGGATGCAACCTTCTAGCCCGATCTGCGATGTTACGTCCGTGAAGGCCATCCGGGAGCACGACGTCGGTGAAGAGAAGATCGATGGTGCGAGATGATTCAAGGAAAGCAATCGCTGATGCCGCGTCGGCTGCTTCGAAAACTTGATATCCGAGATCGCGGAGCACACCGGATGAATACGCGCGCAAATCGTCATGATCTTCCACAACGAGGATGGCCTCATTCCCCCGTAACATTGTTGCTGTCGGAATACTGCGATCTTCCTGCTTGTCGGGTTCAGTCTTGGACCGAGGAAGATAGAGTTTGACCGTCGTGCCATGCCCCGGTTCGCTATAAATCCTAATGTGGCCACCCGTCTGTCGCACGAACCCGTAAACTTGACTTAGCCCCAGCCCAGTTCCTTTGCCGACCTCCTTAGTCGTGAAGAACGGCTCGAACACGCGATCCAGGGTTGCCTTATCCATTCCGGTTCCAGTGTCGGTGACAGCAACCAAAACGTATTGGCCGGGAGGCACGGGTTCTGGGAGCGCGGCAACATACTCATCATCCAGCCAGGTGTTGCCGGTCTCGATTGTAAGTCGTCCGCCGCCGGGCATTGCATCCCGCGCGTTAACCGCCAGATTGAGGATGCCATGTTCTAGTTCCGATGCGTCAGCAAAGGCGCTCCACAAACCGGCATTGCCAACTATCTCGATCCTGATTTGCTCTCCTAAAGTGCTCTTGAGCAGTTCGCTCATTCCCCCGAGCAAGCGATCTACATCAATGGACTTTGGATCCAGCGGTTGGCGACGTGAAAAAGCTAGCAAGCGGGCGGTGAGTGTGGCCGCGCGCTGGGATGCATGATGCGCCATCGCCTGCGCTCGCATGATGCGCCCAAACTGTGGCGCATCGGACATGCTTGCGATCTGCCGTCCGATCGTATCAAGACCACCCATGATCACCGTAAGCAGGTTGTTAAAGTCGTGTGCAACACCGCCGGTAAGCTGACCGATGGCCTCAAGCTTTTGAGCTTGGCGCAGCGCTGCTTCGGCCTCCGTTCGACGCGCGATTTCTTCCGCTACACGCTGTTCCAGCGTCGCATTGAGTTGCTGTAGCTTTAAGGACGTAGCGGACACATCTTTACGCGCACCATCGAGTGCTCTCGCAAGATGCGTTGCGTGAGTAGCCGCCTCCGTGGCAGAACTTGCGCGCGCTAGGGCCATATGAACCCGCGCTTCAGTCTTTAGTAGTTCAATTAAAAGCGGAAGGCTCGATTCGATATCATTCCAAGGGATAGACAAGTGAGCTATCGCCAAATTTTGGTGACGGCGGTGCCGGTCAGGCGGCAGCGGTTATGGGCTGACGGTCGGTCGACTTGGCGATGACCTCGATCCCATCGTTG
>NZ_JADPIQ010000003.1:0-105785 GCF_023073015.1 Bradyrhizobium sp. 87 | reverse complement strand
CAGTCGGGCCGCAGCAGTCGGCCGGCGCTCTGTGCCGCCGCTCTCTGTTCTGTACTGCGACTATGGTTGTATTTTGGCCTACTCTCCCCTGAGGGAGTGAACGCTAGACCTGCCGCCCGTATGGGCAGGTAGCCTCAACTTTCGGCGAACGATGATATTCGCGCCGTGCTAGCTTTCGGCATTCCCGCACGGTTGGCGGAGGAAGCGGACCGGCACCTGACAAAGTGCAAAGTTCAATGCGGCTAAAAATGTGCGCTGTTTCACAAAAGTGCACAGACTGCCGGGCTAAAGTCATACACGCTTACTTTCCCTCGTACGTTGCGCCTGCACCATTTTTTGGCTTTCTTTGTTTTGTGTTGGAGGCATTGATGAAGAGCTCTCGCGGTCTCCTTTTTGCCCAGCGGTTGAACGAACTCAATTCTCGGCTCTCAGAATTGGAAGAACTTCGAGAGCGGATCAAAGAAGCGGAGCGACGCGCCTGCGGTGCACCGTCACTACAATCGACACCAAAACTCCGAAGTCTCGCGAATATCGATATCTGTCCTGACACTCGTAACCGGGCACGCGCCGCTGCTATGCGACGGACTTCCCGAAGGGCGCGACCGGCGCCCTAATGGAGTGGCCGGATTCACCTATGAAAATGCTGGAACTGGAGAGGACTGCGACGCTGCGGCCATTCCAATCGTCCAAGTATTGCGGGTCGCTCCACGGTTTCAGCCGATCAGTCGAACGAGAACACCGTTGTCGCTACGCAGTTGCCGATCGCGGGCAATTGGCGCCTTTTCGAGTGGATTTGGGGAGTGAGCTTTTTCCTCAGCATCATGCTGGCGATGGCGGGATGGCTCTACGTGCTGGGCACGCTTTCCATCAAAGTTGTCTATTGGCTAGCTTCCTAGCAGCTTCGCGCGATGCGCCCATTGCCGTGAAGATTACCATTAAAATTTGACCGAGATTTTAGTACCGTCCTTCAGCGGTCTTCCGGTACGCTGTTTGAGCATTCATCAGTGGAGGCACTCATGAGATATCTACCTGACCATGGCCTGCCCCTTGTTCAACTCAAAGGGCGTCGCCGCGAATGGTCGTGGCGCTGCAGAGCCGCATTGGCCCGATCAGCGATGACGAACTGCAGAAGATTGCAGCCATACAGCAGACCAGCTCAGCTTTCGAGGATGTCATCGCAGATCTCGACACGGAATGCCTTGATCGGGCGGCTTGAGACGAGCCAATCAGGCTTGCGCACGCCCCGGATCTGGATAAGGATCATGCCGCTACCGGCTCGCGTATTGGGTGGCCGCCCCACCTTTTATTAGGACCATTGGCAGGCCGCCGTCATCCCCAGGATGACGGCGGTATGATTCAGGGGCGGCGAGCTAGCCTAGTAGCGCGAGCACTCTCAATGCCGCGCAGCCGATGATTCCCCAAATCGCAAGGCTAATCAGCAGCGCATCGCTCATCGCGTCCATCCTGCGTATCCCCTGGTGCAGAGTGGCGGTGGTTCGAAGAAGTGACCAGAAATTCCCGTCGTGCGCCGCAAGGCCAGCACGTACTCGCCTCCCAACGAGAGAGCCAATACCCTGAGAGAGTGGAAGGACTGCCATCTGCGCGAACCAGATCGCATCGACAGTCGCGCAGATGACGACAATCTTACGCAATAACCTTTACGAACAAACTATGCGTCTACTTACCGAGGAGAGCGAACCGCATGTTGCTAGCCAACATAGATTCAGCCAAAGACTAACACTGGCTGGAGGCAAGGCCGAGGGAACGGCTGATGCCAAGAACTATCCAGGAACAACTGGACCAGGTGGAACGTGATATCAAACTTTACACTGAATTCGATAAAGCCGAAAAAGCTCGCTTCGATCGCGAGTGTTACCTCTGGACCGCGGAAGACCGCATCGAGTGGCAGGAGACGCAGCTTTTCAATGCTCAATATCTTCGCGAACTAAACGACGAGCGCGTTGCGTTGCTTAAGCGGCTAAAGGGGTGAGCGGCTGTTGGCGCAGCGCGGTGCCCTGAAGGGAGTGGACCGCCTGTCCTGAGGGAGTGGACGGTTGGCGAGGGGAGATTTACGCTGCGATTGTCCAGCCGAGAGGAACCCTAAGTAACTTTCTCACGTAAACATTCTAAGATGGCATTTTCGGAGAAGACCCATGGCCAACGCGAACCTCGCAAACCCGTTTGCCAGCTGCTCAATGAAGCTGAAGCGCGCTCATTCCCATACGGAGGCTTTCGCGAGAGAGTTTAAGGCACTCGACGGGACGGATTTTGCTGCAATGTATGTAAATTATAATCGCGCCAGCGGTGATTTCGACCTTAAGTGGGGCGGATCGCAGCCCTTCATTGTCGATCTACAACTCACCGTCGCAGACTCGCTTTACAATCTTACGGTCGGCATTGGACCAAGCAGCATGTGTATGCGCAGAATTAGGCGGCCAAGCTGCAGACGGAACGTACTTCCCCCATGGGAAAGATGCGGCACATTTCGAAAAGACTTTAGAGAAGCAATGTCGCAGGGTACCCCAACATTTCGTGCAGATTATTCGTGAATGCGGGCCATACTGTGGGGGCAAGGGATACCTAATCCGTGCCCTGCACGAGCTAAACATCGTAGACAAGCATCGCCGTCTTATCCAGCAAGATTTCGCGATGCAAGAGGTGCATATCGATCAACAAATCGAATCGACCCCCGAAGGTCTTTCATCCTTCCGCCCGTGCATTGGAGCAGCGAAGCGGCCGCGAAAGATGAAGACACCATTGAAAACTCAAAAGACGGAGTGCGTTTTAGCTGTTCGCTCTCGTTTGGAGAAGTCGAAGTCCTCCGAAGCCGGCCCGTCCGAGTAGTGATGGAAGAAATGGCGGCCTGCGTTCAGCAGATTATCGAAAAGCTAGGAAAATCCGCTCTCTCGCAGCCATGACCATACCGAAATGCCTGCACCTATGTGCTTCGTTTGATGCACCGCCCTGGGAGATTGTTCTCGGAAAGGCACTGTCCAGAAGGGAGTGGACACAGCTTGCTCAGGGCTCGTAGGATCAAGCACTCAGGAGAGGCCAGATGCCTGTTGCAAAGCCCTTTCACCGGAATTTTCGAGGAATCGCAGATGGACCGAACTCGGGTTACAGCAGCTTGGCCTACATCCTCGATCGCGACTACGCGAGAGACGCCGAACATTATGTTCGTGCACTGACACTGATCCAGGACGATCTTCGTTCAATATTCGAATACGTCGAACCAAGCGCCGAGTGCATGAGCGCCTACTCGTTCCGGATCCACTCGCTCTTCATGCGGACCTGCATCGAGATTGAAGCAAATTTCAAGGTGATCCTAGCCGAGAACAATTGCAGCGCAGCGGCCGGCAATTGAATCTGGTCGACTATCGAGCACCTGTCGTCCTACGAAGTCATGTTACCTATTTGGAGCGGTTCGCCGCCGACCTTGCGACCTTTCGAACAGTGGCGACCTCTACGTGGACTTCCGAGTCCCCACGGAAAGGGCGTCCCAATTTCCTGGTACCAAGATTACAACACCAGCAAGCATGATACGATGCTTTCAAGAAGGCTAATTTGAAGAATCTGATCCTGTCCGTCGCCGGTCTGCTGGTGATCGTCACGTCTCAGTTTGGTGCACAAGATTTCGGCGCTGGCACACCAGCAATAGTTTGGTCCAACGGCTATCAGCCGATGCGCGCTTCGATCGGCGAGCTATTCAGAGTCAACTATCCCACCGACTGGGCCGAGGATGAAATCTACGACTTCAACTGGTCGGATATCAAAGATCAACCGAACCGGTTCGGGCGCATCGACTTCGACGCCATACCCGCTTAAGCGACGTGACGCGCGATGGACGATGCACGAATAGTCAAACTAGCTCTTCGATTCAGCTCGCCTCAGGCCAAAGCGCTCAACGAGGCGGCCAGTGTCTCTTGAGCCTGTTGCGTCGTGTAGCTGTCTCGCGTCGTCATGGTTACGATCAGAGCTGCCGCTGCCGCGATAGCTTCTGCTTCACTGACTGGCCCAGCCACCCCCTGCACAGGCCAGGTCGCAACTGGCATATTGCCTGGCAAACTCTGAATTACCGAGAGTTCGCCGCCATCGTAGGGACGACCGCCAAACCAGTACGTTGCCGCATCGCCGATGTCGCCGCTTTGATTGTATCCGTCCGGTGAAGGCCGCCTTGCCGAATGAGGCGTGTTGTTGAGAACTGTCCTTATGGACAGTGATAGGCGCAGTGCCCAAGTCGAACGGCTTGAGGTGGTGGACACGGGCCGGCGGCGGCGCTGGTCCGAGGACGAGAAGCTCAAGATCGTCCTGGAGAGCTTACAGGCGCCGCGCCAAGTCGCGGCAACAGCGCGGCGGTATGGCGTTTCGCGCTCATTGCTACTGCGGTGGCGACGGTCGTTTCGACCTGAGCCGAAGGATGCCGCCCATCAACCTGGCTTCGTACCGGCAATAGTGGTCGCGGAATCAGGTCCGGCGCCCTGTCCAGTCGCGCCGGCCAGCAGCGGCGGGACGATCGAGATCGAGTTTGCTGCCGGGGCTCGGATGCGGATCACGGGTACAGTCGACGCGGCCACGCTGAAGGCCGCGGTGGCGGCGCTGGCAGATGGACGCATACGGTGATTCCTATTTCGTCAGGCGTGCGGGTGTGGATTGCGACCGGCCACACCGATATGCGTCGGGGCATGAACTCGCTGGCCTTGCTGGTGCAGGAAGCGTTCACGCGAGACCCGCACGGCGGCGACCTCTATGTGTTCCGTGGCAGAAGCGGCAAGCTGATCAAGATCCTTTGGCACGATGGACTGGGCATGTCGCTTTATGCCAAGCGGCTGGAGCGCGGCCGCTTCCTGTGGCCATCGCCGGCTGATGGCGTCGTGACAATTACCCCAGCCCAGCTTGGCTACCTGCTGGAGGGCATCGACTGGCGGATGCCGCAACATACCTGGCGACCGCAGGCGGCCGGGTGATCGCTGGGATTTGAATCGGTGGCGCGATCAGCGGTTCGGACAGAGATCGCGTCTTGTGATTCTCTAGTCGGCGATGGGCACTGATGATTCTCTTCCCGACGATGTGACCACGCTGCAGGCGATGCTGCGCGCCGAGCGAGCGGCCCGTTTGGCCGCGGAAGCCGAGGCCCAGGCGGGGACTTTGCTAATCGAGAAGCTCAAACTCACGATCAAGAAGCTGCGGCATGAGCAGTTCGGACAGTCCTCCGAGCGAGGCGCATTGCTGGACCAGCTCGAGCTACAGCTCGCCGACCTGGAGGAGAACGCGGCGCAAGCTGAGACCGCGACGCAGATGGCAGCCGACAAGATTACGGTGCCATCGTTCGAGCGCCGCAAGCCGGCCCGCCGTCCGCTGCCGGCGCATTTGCCGCGGGAGCGCATTGTCTATCCGGTGCCTGCCACCTGCCCATGCTGCGGCGACAGCCGATTGCGCAAAATTGGCGAGGACGTGACCGAGACGCTGGAGCTCGTTCCGCGCCGGTGGAAGGTGATCCAGCATGTGCGCGAGAAGCTCGTCTGCCGGGCCTGCGAAGCGATCACCCAACCGCCGGCTCCTTCGCACCCGATTGCGCGCGGGCGTGCAGGGCCCAAGCTGCTGGCCCATGTCCTGTTCGCCAAGTATGGCCTGCACCTGCCGCTTCATCTTCAGAGCGACGTCTACCAGCGTGAAGGTATCGACCTCGAGGTATCGACGCTCGCGGATTGGGTAGGTGCCTCCGCAGCAAGCCTGATGCCTCTGGTCGATGCGATCCGGAGCCATGTCTTCGCAGCCGAGCGCATCCACGCCGATGACACCACGGTGCCAGTCCTGGCCAAGGGCAAGACCCGGACCGGACGGCTCTGGACTTACGTGCGCGACGACCGGCCGTTTGCCGGCCCAGATCCGCCGGCGGCCGTGTTCTTCTACTCGCCCGATCGTGGCGGTGCGCATCCGGAGCAGCATCTGGCGGGCTATGCCGGACTGATGCAGGCTGACGCCTACGCCGGCTTTGGCAGGCTCTACGAGGCCAATCGGAAGGGCGGCCCGATCATCGAGGCCGCATGCTGGGCTCACGGCAGGCGCAAGTTCTTCGATCTCGCACGGCTGAGCAAGGCACCGATCGCGGCCGAGGCGGTCAAGCGCATCGATGTCCTGTTCGCCATCGAGCGCGAGATCAACAGACTTCCTGCGCAGGAGCGTTTGCGTGTGCGCCAGGAACGTAGCCGCCCTTTGATGATCGAGCTGGAGGTGTGGTTGCGCGAGGAGCGCGCCAAGCTCTCCAGGAACAACGACACGACCAAGGCGATCAATTACTGCCTCAGCCGCTGGGATGCATTTAGCCGCTTCCTTGATGACGGGCGGCTTTGCATGTCGAACAATGCTGCTGAACGTGAGCTACGGGCGGTCGCCATCGGGCGAAAAAATTGGACCTTCGCCGGCTCCGATGACGGCGGCCGGCGTGCTGCTGCCATCTACAGCCTTATCGCCACCGCAAAGCTCAACGACGTCGACCCGCAGGCTTGGCTTGCCGACGTGCTGGCGCGCCTACCTGATCACTCTGCCAAGCGCATTGACGAACTGCTGCCTTGGAATTGGCAGCCCCAAAGCGTCGCTCACGCAGCTTGAGCGCGTTCAGCCTTCCCGAAAGCGGCCTAGCCGGGGCCTTCGCCGGATGCGTACCTTTGATTTGCCGGCTGGCTGACATTCTGCGTGGCGGCCGGATTGTCTCCTACCCAAAGGGCGAGCACGACGTTGATTGCGTTCTTGTTCGCAGCAGAAATAAGAGTGACACCATAGTGAGCGGTCATGATCAGGGGTTCCTTCGCGACATGAGATAGGAGGCCAGGACCGCTGCTTTGGTGGCACTCAGTGGCTTGGTGATAAGAGAGGCCGCTCCGATCCCGGTCCAATAGTTTGACGGAGTGGCGAGCGCGCGAGCAAACAGAGCGACGCGGGCTGCCGCCGTTGCGGGCGTCCCGGGCAAGCTCCCTTCCTGCGCTCCGTCCATGAACAGCACAGTGCCAGCGGAGCTATAGGCCCCTCTGATCACCCGGCGTCCTGAGAATAGCGTGGTGCCGCCGACAGAGACGTTGCCGCCGCCGGTTCCGAAAACCGTTCGGCCGTAGACTGGCGTGGCGATCCTTCCGATCGTGCGAGCGTCGCTTTGCGACGCGTTGGCATAGCCGAACAGATCGAAAAACGTTGCGCCGGCAAGATTGTCGTTCTGCGCCAGCGACCACAATTCGCCGCCCGCGTCCCCTGCCGGCAGGCCGGTGAGCAGCGCGGCGTCTGTGCACACCAGACAGTCGTCGATACCGTCAGACGTTAAACCCGGGGAGCCGTTGAACGAAGTGCTGGAAAACACCGGCTGCGCTGCCCCCGAAGCTTGAACCGCGCTGTATCCAGCGACGATGTCCCGCCAAGAAGAAGCCCCCGTCGCAATCGTCATGCCGCCGTTCGCGCCCCAATAGTGCGCGTCAGCGTCCCACCATGCAAGCAGATCATTGCCGAGCGCCACTACGGGATTGTAGGCGTTCACTCCCCCAAGGAGTGTGTACAGGTCAGTGAAGTTCGCCTGCGTCGCGGCGCGCAACTGATCGCTTGAGAGCCCGGCATTTAGATAGCGCGCGACCGGCAGCAGCAAGCCGCTGGCCACGATCGCATAGGCCGGCACGAAGACAGGAGCTCCGGTGAGCCCCTGCGCCTTCACCGCAGCATAGAGGTCCGCAAAATGGCCCGCGTAAAGTCCAGCACCTGGCTGTCAGAAAGCCCGCTGTTCAGAAGCCGCGGCACCAGGTTGGTACCGTACTCGGAATTCAAAGCGGCATAGAGCTCCACGAAGTCGGCCTGCACTGCCGCCCGGATCTGCTCGCGGGAGAGCCCGATGTTTAAATTTTGCTGCGTCAACTTAAGCGGCCGATCTCAGGATGTCGTTGAGCGACGCAAACCGACACTCCTTCAGCGCGCTGCCTTCAGTCGCGTTGATGACTTCGACGCCGACGGCGCGTGCGGCCTCGTCCCAGCCTGCAAAGCCCGGAACGAATTCGCGCTAATAGATCTCGGAATCGCGGGCCGAGCCCTTGTACTCGTCGTGGCAGTGCTCCCGGTCCTACCCGCGTCGCGCCGAGCGCGATCGCCAGGCCATCCCAGTTCGCCACCTGCTGGCGCCGCGGCTCGTACCAGCCGGAATCCGTGAAGAACAGCACGCTCGCCCAGGGCGCCAGCACGGCCGACAAGTTGATGGCGATCGACCGCCGGCCGCGCACACGCTGGCAGATCTCCGCCATGAGGCTCGGGCCCGACGCCAGGCAAAATCGTCTCGCCCTTGAACAACCAGGCGTAGTTGTCTTTTCCGGTATGCTTCAACCCAGGCATCCGTTTCAAGCGGCCGACCGCCACGATGTGCGAGCACGCTTGCCCAGTCACGTGTTCCAGCAACAGCGCATGCATCACCTCCCCGGTGTAGGGCGGGCTGGCGGGCGGGGGCGTCTTTTCACTTCCGCACGTTCCGATGCCTGTACTGCCGGACAAGCGCAGAGCGTCGCGCCAGAGGCGCCGTGCCTAACTATTGACGAGCTCCTGGCACAGATCGGGAGCCCCGTCACACGCCTGACCACACGAGCGAGCTACGATGCCGTTTATCAAGGAAGTAAAGTGGGAGCACGTTCCTAGCAGCACCACCGGCGAGGATAGTAAATGGTGAAGCCGCCGCGGCCAAGGCCGTGCTTGGATCGGATCAGTTGGTTATTTGACGGCGCGCAAGGCGCCGAAGGAATTGTTGCTTTGGTCTTTGACATGCCGTTGGAACATTGCCCAAGCGCGGTCCAAACATCTCCATCTTCTGTTTGATTGAACGCGCGACCGCGACCACCGCGTCGGTCCCCTGCCCGATCGCGTTGTTCAGATTGAGCATGCCGAAGTCAGGCCTTATTTCGCAGCGGCCACAATTCAAGCGGGCCGCCGCCACTCTTCCGCAATGAGACGTGGCCGACTCATCTGGCGGCGTTCCGCTCGCATAGACAAAGTGGCGGCAATCTCGCTCCTGCCGGAACTGGCAGGGCGCGCCGCTCAGTTTTTTGAGTATTCTTGCCGCTTCGGCGAGAAGCTCTTCCCAGCTGAAGCACTCGGCACGCACTCCATGCGGTTACGACCTGTCGAGATCGGGTTCTTCAAAGAGAAAAGGCCAAAGGACACGGTCATGAAAACGCCCTTTAACGTGCGCGGAGGCGAAGATGTGCGCGGCATCCCGTTGAGAGATCTAGATGTAAGCGAACCTAGACGATTTCAAGATGATAGCTTATGGCCCTGCTTCGAGCGGCTGCGAAGGGAAGATCCCGTTCACCACTGCCAAGACAGCCCATACGGACCATATTGGTCGATAACGAGATACCGCGATATCGTGGCCGTCGATACAAATCATAAAATATTCTCGTCAGAGCAAGGTGTCACGATCCTCGACGTGCCCGAGGAACATTGGACACCGAGTTTTATCAAGGCAGGTCCTCCCAAACATGCCGCGCAGCGCAACACCGTAAGTCCGATACTCGCACCGGACAATTTGGAAAAACTCGAGGGATTAATCCGCAGTCGCGCTAGAACAATCCTTGATGGCCTGCCGCGCAATGAAGCCTTCAACTGGGTCGATATGGTCTCGATCGAGTTGACGACGCAGATGCTGGCCACACTTTTCGACTTTCCGTTCGCGGATCGCCGGCTCCTAACGTACTGGTCGGACGTAGCCGTTGCAGCGCCGACGGTTGGGCAGGCGATCGACAGCTGGGGCAAGCGAAGCGCAATCCTGTCCGAGTGCTTGACATATTTTACTCGGCTTTGGCGGGAGCGGATAAATGCCGAGCCACGACTTGATCTTATTTCGATGATGGCGCACTCGTCCGGGACTCGGCATATGGAGCCACGTGAGTTTCTTGGCAATCTCATTCTACTGATCGTGGGCGGCAACGACACCACGCGCAATTCGATCACCGGTGGCCTGCTGTTCATGAACCAGCACCCCTCCGAGCTACGAAAGCTACGAGATAATCCCGCCTTGGTGTCGAGCGCTGTGTCCGAGATTATTCGGTACCAAACGCCCATCGCACATATGCGCCGCAACGCCACCGCGGACATTATCATGGGAGGCAAACAAATCAGGCGAGGCGACAAGGTTGTAATGTGGTACATCTCTGGCAACCGAGACGATGAGGTCATCGAGGACGCCAACAAATTTACGATCGATCGCAAGAACGTGCACCAACATCTCTCGTTCGGATACGGCATCCATCGTTGCCTTGGTCGACATCTCGCGCGGCTGCAGCTTAAAATCCTCTGGGAGGAGATACTGAATAAGCGCATGGAGGTCGAGGTCGTTGGCGATCCGGAGCGCGTTGCATCGAACTTCGTGCACGGTTATTCCGCACTCCCGGTCCGAATCATAGTCTAGGCTGTGACGCCCTGAAATGATGCGTGAGCTACACGGCAGGACCGTCGTCGGGCTCTCTGATGACCAGTTACGCCATTGCACGCGGACTGGCGCGCGCCGCTGAAGATCGCCATCCCGGCTGGAGCCCGCACCTCTTGACCAACGTGGTCCGCCACTACGCTTCGCGTGACGCATCTCTCAAAGGCATCAAGTCCATGTCCGGGAACTCTGTCACAATCGGGTTCAGACCGGAGCACGGGCGTATAAGATGATAGGTAAGCGGCAACGAGACCCGCAAGCCGGAACTTTGGTCGCAGCGGTCCTCCGGTGCCGGCTTATCGCTTCGAAGACAGCCGGTCCGGCGAATGCACTGTTCGCGATTCAGTGGCCTTCTGCCCGCGCAGAAGCCAGCCGCCAACCGGCGTGCGGCCTGATCCTGAACCCCTGCGGCCATTATCGTCGGCACCAACCACAGGTGCAGCGCCCATCATCTTGGCGGTGTCAGGCCACAATGAATGCGCGATCATCGCGATCCGTCATCGGCGCTGCCGGTCGGGGCGACGAGCGGACCAACTTCACCGCATGATCGGCCTCGAGGGTGCGTGGCCACAGGTTCACATACACGCGTCAGCGACGGTCTGGGCCGGGCGCGGAGCATCAGTTCTTCTTCGGCACGAGGTTGAGACTGACAGCGCTGCAACTGCAGCGGAGCACTTCCTTGTCACCCTTGATAGGCGAAACGCAGAGGAATTCGCCGCAATCGGTGTTGGGGCACTGCATCAGTTGAAGCAATTGTTGAAACGAACTCACGACCGCAGCGAATTCCTTCGATTGCAGGTCCGCCCAGGCGTTGTAGTGAACCGCCTTGTTGATCATCCACTCTTCGGACTTTGTCGCCGCCACCCGCTTTTTGGATTCTATCTGGAGCGCTTCGGCATCCTGAATATTTTTCCCCCACGAGGAGGCGGAGTCGCGCGCCTCTTTGAGACGGGCCTTCCATGCGGCTAACACCCCGGGCCAGAGATCGCCCAGGTCGTATTGTCCGTTTCCATGATATTCGATGCGAGCGCGCAGATTATCCGCAAGGATCGTCGAGGTGAACTCCAGATAGCGTCGCAAAGTCCCTGCCGCCAAAAATACATTGTCATTGGCGAGGTGTTTCTGGATCTGCGTCCAGACGTGACCCTCGTTCCAGACCTGTGGGCCACTGTCGACCGTCCAGCCGCCAAAGCTAAGAGTGCTCTGAACCAGCTTTTCGCTCTGCATGAACTTGAGCCACACGCCGTCGTGAGTGGTCAGGACAAACTGCGTGTTTGGAAATTTCTGCTTCAGGAGCGCGCAAACCTCACGACGATGGCCGGCGTCGACCGACATCAGCACATCGTCGAGGACGGCAAGCGTAAATCCGGCGCCGAGCGTGTGCTTCACCAGTGCAAGATAGAGGCAAAGCCCCATGCCATCCTGATGGCCCTCGCTGTGGTAGGCCCCGGGAGGAAATCTGCCTCGTCCGTAAAAGTCGACATCGAAGGCCAGTTTGCCCAATGATGCAGAGAGCTTGCCCTCGAACTTGGCCTCATCGTCGCGGTTGATGAAACTGTAGTATTCGGTGAAGTCCTTCTGCACCTTGTCGTAGATGCCTTCCAACATTGCGGTGCTGACCGTACCGTAGTGGCTAAACACCGCAGAAGCTGTTTCGGCCTGCTGGGCCGCGATATTGAGGGTCTGCTGCGTCCCGCGGCATTGATCGTATTTCTCTTGGGCGACGATCAAGAATTCCTTGGCTTCTTGCTCCTTTGAAGGGTCGGAGAGCGTTTCGATATAGGCCGCCAGACGATCGGCGGGCTGAAGCAACTCGACCGCGGGCGATGCCCCCAGTCGACCAAGGGCTTGCAGCGCGTGGGCGATCGCTGCCGGGTCCCGGACGACCTTGTCTAGTGTGTCGCGGTCACCGTCGAGGGCCTTTGCGTGGGACCGCAGCGACGTGGCATCTATAGGAGGACTGGCCTTTTCGCACCATTCGGCCACTTTGCCCGCGTCAAGCGCCATCGCCCGCAGGTGAGCCGCGAGGGGGTCGATCGCCAGGGCCAGTTGCTTCAATGCCGTCGAGGCTGCATCTGCCTTTGCGATCTTCTCTTGAAGATGTGTTGCCAGGAGGGCCATCTCCCAGGGACCGTCGCACAGTGGACAAGCGTCTCCTTCGACCAGCTCAAGACCCCGCTCAACCAAAGCGCGCTGCTTGACACCCCTTAACAGGGCCGGATCGTCCGTGAGCTGGGCGAGAGCGGCGACTGCATCCGACTTTGCGCCAGTTATGGTTATTTCCTGCGAGACAGCCAGCCTCTTCAGGAAGCTCGCAAGGTCATTCTTGGCGCCGAGCTTGGAGAATGGCTGCGACGCCTCGTGCTCGGCATCTGGATTGATGCCTACCTTCAAGGCATTTTCCGGCGCGAGGTCCGCCACAGGATCGAGCTTCAGCACAGCTCGACGAGCATTTACAGAAGCAAGCAGATCAGTTTTGTTTGGAGTGGCAATGCCGATATGGTGAAAGAAATCGGACTTGGTCCGCCGATCCTCCACCTCGGCCCTTCCGTGGTCGCGTTTTGCATCGTTGGCGACGCGTTGGAGTGAGACCCGCAGCTTTTCGAGCTGATCAAGGCGCAGCAGCTCTTGGACGTATTGTGATCGTTTGCCTGCAGGAACGAGAATATATTTGATGATTTCTCGACGAGACAGGGCAAACTCAGGATGGGTTTCGAGCTGCGCCAGAAGCGCCATGGTTTCAGCACTGCTCGGCTTGAGTACCGCGGCGCCTGGATTCTTGACGCTCCGCTCGATTATGAAGCTCTTTTTGAGAGCGGGCGCATAGACCTGCAGGCGAACGAGCGCGGTTTCGGGCTTTTTGCTCGCGTCGACATGTGGAGCGTGCGCCTTGACACTCAGCTCCGCCGTGCCCGCACCGCCGAGACGAGTGATGTTTCCGGTGAGGGCAAATTCGATCGCATCCACGATGCCGCTCTTGCCAGTACCGTTCGGCCCCGCAATGCCAAAACTCCTTCGGCCCAACGAGCGCTTGAGATGACGAATTCCACGGAACTCGACAATTTCGATTTCTTCAATCTGGATCATTGCTCGGCTCAGCAGCATTGAAAATGGCCGCCCGTAGGCTCTCGGCGTCCAATTGATGATCCGCCAGTGCCTTTCGCAGCGCCGACAAAGACGCCCGCGAAAGGGTTTTCTGGTCCTCGAGCTTTTTCAAGAAGGCATCGACAACGGATGAGACCGTAGATGAAAAGGGAAGATCGTCAGCGGCCATATGGTTGCTATTCCTGGGCTGGCCACCTGCTTCTGTGCGGCAGCGTCAATCCGAGACGTCTCGACAAACAGCGATTTCGGACGTGGTCCTAGTGGTTGTGCACGATGCGCCACTAATCGCTTACGTTACTAGCCCTGCAAAGCCGCCCAGAACGCCTCGCCAAATGAAATTGAGATTAGAACTGAGCCACCCATCTGGCACAATGAAGCCGACTTGAAAGCGCTGCCTGAAAATCAATCAGGCCGACCGATCGACCATCGGAAAGATCTGCAGTGACCTCGGCTTGAGTTTGACTTGAACTGAGTCAGCGAGCACACCGCGGAGGCCAAGCCGACGCGAACGAAGCAAAGAACGCTGCCCTCTCAAGCTTGACATATTTTCCTGCCCCAGGCCCGTGGCGGGGCTCGTTTTACCCGCCACGGCAGCTGCGAACTAGGCTAGGCGGCCGCAATGTTCGCAGCGCGGCCGCCCTCCGGTGCCGGAGGCGAGATTCTGCCGTTCGATGTTATTGCCCTCGGTACACTTGTCGTTATCGTGATAGACGCTTCGCGCACCAGGCTTCGTTGAATGAAATGGTGAAACTTTCGACATAAATCGGTCCCCGACGGAGATGGGTGCATTTGTTCGTATGTGGTAGCAAACATGGGGGTTTGAATTAGTGCAATGACTCTCGAGCCAGCGCTTAAATTTGGCGCTCCATCGAATTTTTCGACGAATTTCACCATCGGTGGCAGCAGACCGGCGCTTGCGGGACGCAGATCGAGCTTGAGTTATGTCAGTTATTGGGACGCCCCACGACGCCAGCAAAATCAAGATAGACTGCCTCACCGACCTGCACACGACGAAGGTGCTGCCGGTATGCACCGGGAAGCCCGATATTTCCTCGCACGATTGTGGGACTGGCGCGCCAAAGACGATGGCAGCGATCAGCTTTGTCGATCGGCAGTTGCGCCGCGTGCTCGATTGGTAGGAGGCTGAGGGCGCCTCCCTTGGCGTGCACCTGATCGCCGCCTCCGATCATGGACATGTGACGGTGCATGCGCGGGCCGATCTATTTGAGACGCTCGAGGCTGCCGGGCTGCGCTGCGGCCCGGCACCGCGGCCGGCATCGATGCCATCGTCATACTTGGCCAAGTCGGAGCAATTTGCCGCCGAGCCATCGGACGCCGTTATCCGCCGCACAGTAGGATCGATGATCGAGCGGCCCTGGTGTGGTCCGGTGCTTACCGCGGGTGGCGCGGCCTATGGCATTGCAGCGGCCAGCTTTGCCCGCCATTTGGTGTTCGCCGACCATGCCCTATCGGCGGACATTCTGTTCTCGTTCCGGTCGGATGGTCTCGATCCATTTGGCGTTATGGGCCGCACCTTGAGTGCGGATGGGGCGGTCGGCTTCGGAGTGCACGGCGGGTGGCATGCCAACGAGATGTCGTCGGTCGGCATTTTGGCGGGACCGCTGATCGAAAAACGACTTCGTCTCGCAAGTTCCCTCAGGCATTTGCGACATTGCGCCGACAGTGCTCGGTCTTCTGGGCCTTTCGCGACGGGCAACGATGACCGCTCGTGCGCTCGCAGAGATCTTTATCGATGATGGACAGGACGTACCTCGTAAGGTTGAAAAGATATGCGAGACCAGCAGCGGAAGGAGAGGATTGCGACGTCGGGCCGAATTTGAGGCCAGATTACGTCGAGGAACGCTGAAGTCAGGAAGGCTTGAGAGGCAAGATCTGGGTTGCCGGCGGGGGGACGCCGCAGGCGTCGGCGCCAGCAGGGTCTCCACTCGTCTGAGCATCTCGGCGGAGGTCGCGATGCAAGGGAAGTGGCCGGAGAGCGTCACTTGTCCGAGCTTTCGAGCTTTATGGTTCAGCAGGCGCCTTGCCCCCGCCGAGTTGGAAGCGAGGACTGAGAAGGTTCTGCCGTTCGCCGCGAGGATCTCACCAGGTGATGGCACACCGACTAGATGGCCCTTGCTCGCGGCATCAAGGTGCTCGATCAGGCGCGCATCGCTCGTGTCGACAGAGCGCGGTATGGGCGACTGCCTGTCGAGATATTGATCTCAATGATGCCGCGGCGATCAGGCGTCGCGCCAGTGACGAGGCTCGTGAGCGCTATTCGTGTTTCGCTGGGCCGAGACGGTGCGCTGCCTGGCCAGCACAGCACCGCGGCGCTGGAGCCTGACCAGTTTCGGCGTCAATGATGGTTTGACGAGATCGGGTCGAAGCCCATCGAACAGCACGATGAGAACCCGATTCCGGATCGGTCGGTCGAACATGTAAAACTTTCGTCTAACTGGAACGTAGCGGACTGGGAGCGACCAGGACCTGGCTGGCGCAGCCCAGCGCCATCGACTTGGAGCCGAGGCTGATCGCTAGCACGAGCGCAATGCGGGTATGGCGCTCCCAGCCATGCTGACCAAAGCCCGGCCAGCGCGACGGCCGCTCCCGAGCCGGGATTAGCGGCGTGCGAGCGCCAGCAGCTCTCCTCAGCTGTAGATCGGCCCGGCTTGTCTAAAACGGAGGCTGCGGCGTCAGTGGTTTGGTCTGATCATGATCGCCTGATGCACCTCTGCGGGCACAGCGTGAAGACACGGAAATCATCACCAGGCCCCGAGGATCGCCCAATTCCGGCGAGGACGTCAGGTAGGATGTCCAGCAAGCCGTCGATAGCACGGCCCCACAAGCAAGCGTAGCAAATGCCGCGTCCAGGAGAACCTGCTCGCGCCCTAGCCGATCCTGATCTGGTCGACGTCGCTTGAGCCAGCAAGCGTGATCGATGCTGCCGGCAGATCGTTTTGCCTGGCGGCTTGATTCCTGCGAATGCGATGCATCTCGTGTGCTTGGCATTTCACAGCTGTGGCGCTCGCAGACACCGGTGGGCGTCTCGAAAATTGATATGCCCCGACTAAGCGTGATCGTATCGACGCCCGGTGCGCTGGGCTGCTCGATTTTGCCGGCGTTGCTCGCGAAGGGAGGGACCCGTTGAGCCATTCTGGCAGAAGTGACAAGTTGGAAAGCCTGCAAATCGCCAGGGACGCCTTGAGGACTCCTACTCGCACTCGAACGAGCTAACCACACTTTGGCTATCGTTTTTTGAAATGAAATGATCGAAAAATATGATGCTAGTTGAGTTACTATTTCGTTGTTATGTTATCCCTGCAGTCGCGCCGTGACGCGAAACCTTCAATTTTCAGTCCGGGCGTTCGCCCCGGTCACAACCGCACGGGCAAGCACCCGGGCATATCGTCGCCGCTGGCATCAGTGATGCGCGCGCCTCAGAGAGGGCGACTTGCTAAGTGGCGGAACCGCAGCACGAGGATCGCCGCATAGATTGTGAATCCGGTCGACAAGCCAATCCATATACCGACGGCCCCCAAACCGATCTTCAGACTGAGCCAATAGCTGAGGGAAAAGCCGATCGGCCACCAAGCAATAGTCGCAAACAGCAGCGGCACCCGCGTGTCCTTCAGCCCGCGCAGACCGCCTGCCGTAATGCACTGGGCGGCGTCAGTGATAAAGAGGGTTGCGCCGACGATGAGGAGCGTTGCAGCGAGGCTGATCGTTGCCTCCGAATCGCGAGCCGTTCTGCCCAGAAACAGCTCCACGACCTCAAAACGCACGGTGATCAACGTAAGCGTTAGCGTTGTAGCTATGACCATACCGAGCAACATCGCCGCCAGATTCGCCCGCTTGACGCCTGCACGGTCGTCGCGGCCGGCGGCATGGCCAACGCGCATGGCAGCAGCCGTCCCAATGCCGAGATAAATCATAAACAGGGTCGAGGAAACCTGAACAACAATCTGGTGAGCGGCCAGTGCGCTGTTGCTGATCGAGCCCGCAACGAGCGACGTGGCTACAAATAGTCCCGACTCGATCAATGAAGCGATGGAGATCGGCGTCCCAAATGCGATGAGCTGCCGCATTGCGCGCCAATCGAAACGCCAGAGATCCGCAAGCACATGGTACTCACGGAACGGCCGGCGCAGTGCAGCGAACCACAAGCCCGCCAAAAACATGCCGCAGTTGACCAGCGTGGTCGCAAGACCTGCCCCGAACAGTTCCAACCGGGGCAGCCCAAGCTTCCCATAGGCCAGAATATAGACCAACAACGCATTGAGGGGGATGGCGGATAGCGTAATCCAGAAGACTGGCTGTGGCCGATTGACCCCACCCATGAAATTGCGGATAGCCAAAAACGCCAGTGCCGGAGCCGTGCCGAGGGCTAATCCGAAGAGGTATTGCTGGGCGAGCTGCGCCACATCTGGGGTCTGGCCCAAGGCAAGCAGTATTTGCTCTGCTCGCAGCGCCACAGCAATGATCGGGAATGACAGGATCAGGGCCAGCCATAGGCCCATGCGCAGCGAGCGCTGTACCGCGCCTAGATTATTTTCCCCAAACGCCCGCGCCGCCAAAGGCGCAATGGCACTTAGTAGTCCCACGCCGAATGTGACGCTAATGAGATAGAGCCGGCCTGCCAGCGCTGCCGCCGCGAGCGCCTCAGCGCTGATACGCCCGATGAAGGCAAGATCAGTCGTCATCATCGCAACCTGCGCAACCTGCGTCAGCACCATTGGCAACGCGAGCTTCGCGGTTTCGCCGAGCTCGATAGAGAAGCGACGGATAGCTGCCCGTCTCGTCCCTTCTGGTCGCCAGATTAATGCCGGCTTTGTCTTGGCTATCTTGTCCATATCATCAGGCCGCCGTTTGCGTCGGCGAACGAAATACCGCTTCTTTCACGGGAGTATTACGTTCTGACGTGAATTCGCGGTCAGCCTGCGATGCTGCTCGCGGGCAGCCTCGTGCGACCGCACGTTTAGACGCAAAAACGGACCACGGCTTGGCCGCTGGGCTTCGACCAGCGCGGCGCCGATTTTCGCATGCAATAAGCGCCAAGGAGAGGTTGCAAATGCCGCGCCAGAATTGGCCAATCACCGCAATCGTGCAATGGAAACGGCGCGCATCGGGATGGAGCCAGGTCGATCATAGAGGCGATTCATGCGCAGGCCACTGCGTTGATGCCAAAGGTTGGAGGCCCGAAGTCGGACCCGATCCATGCCACGAACTGAAGACTTATCATCCCACAAGCCATCCCTGCACTCCTGAGCAATGGATGGGATCTCGCTCTTCAAAGCCCATTTCACTCTTCAAAGCCCTGCCAACTGCGACGGATTGAATAGATGCTCGCTCTTCTCCAAGCGGACTTGTCGGGAGATCGACAGCACGTCGCAAACAAGACAACCGGCATCGCGTGCTCAGCGGCGAGAGGGCGGCGATGCGCCACATGGCGAGCGTGATTTCATCCGTTAGGAGGACCTAGCGGGATTGACTCGTTTGCTCGACTGCATCACAGATATCGATATGCAATCACATTGATGAGCTGCGTGGCCTCGATCCCAGGCTTGGCACCTTGGAAAATGACGTGCTCTCGACATTGGTGGCACAAGTTAGGAAGCCATAGACGTCGATCGTGACTTCCCCTTCCTGGGCCTTGCACGGGATTGTCCAGGAAAGGCTGCATATGAATGCGGTACTGTGCTGCCTCGTTAGCCTTATTCGGCAAGGTTTTCGTTTGAAAGCGCTGATGTACGCTACCCGGCCGAGGCTAGTGCCGGTATCGTTGGGAGTTCATCGAATCTTTGCGTGCGCATGTGAGCTTTCAGCTATCCATACTGAAAATACTTGCCGGCCAGCCGGGCGGCCGAGCCGCTCTTGAAGTCGTCAAACAGCACTTGGCCATCTTTTACACCAGCGGACCCGAGTGGCCAGCGCGCATGAAGCGCATCGCGAGCCGCGAGCCGAACCTCGATATCTTCGGACAAAGGCTCATCGACCGGGAGGTGGGATACTGGACCATCACTGAGGAGGGATGGAAGGTCCTCGAGGCACTTGAGAAGCTCGATCGATGTGCGGCGCAAGGCCAGCCCGAGGCACAGGCCGATGATCCAGCTGGCGATGAGCGACCGCCATTGCCGGCTGCGCCGCCACGACCCATGGCCCGCAGAAACCGTCCTGGGCGTAAACGGTTGTAGACGCGTGATGGGCGCTCAACGTGAGGGGTCGCGCGAACGTCCCTGTGGTCAGGCAGTTCTTCGATTAGATCGCGGAACTTCAGTTTGGAAATAACGCAATGGCAATGGGGACTGTGAAGTGGTTCAACGCGGCCAAGGGATACGGCTTCATCCAGCCAGAAGACGGGGGAGCTGACGTCTTCGTTCACATCAGCGCGGTCGAGAAGACCGGCTACACCAATCTCGCGGAAGGCGCTCGGGTCAGCTACGAGCTGATGGCTGGTCGTTCGGGCAAGATGAGCGCCGAAAGTCTGCGCATCGGCTGATCGACTTGCCCTGAGGAATCTGCCAAGCTCGTTTCTGAATTAGCTTCTGTCTTGCGCGAGAAGCATCGGGTCAGCAAATCTCCCGGCACCGCCGAGGCCGTTTCCTGTCCGACGACGATCAGCGCTGCGCATCGGAGCGCCGCGCGAGGCGCTTATCGGGATCGCATTCTCAAGCAGATATTGCAGCGAGGGATGCGACAAATCTCTCGGCTGCTTCAACGCGCGAACACTGGATCCGCTGGTTCACTCCGTTGGACGAGCGAAGATCGATTTCACCATATAGGCAGATCGGTAGTTCCCGGTTGTTGTTGAAGCGCCGGTCCGGGCCGCCCTTACGATTCACGTAGCGCCAGGTCTGGTCTACGACAGTCGCGTCGGCGGGCGGCGTCTCTTCCTCGATAAAGCGAGCGCTTCGAAACATGAATTCAACGTCTTCGTAGCCGAACCCGGCAACAGTCTTGCCGGCGGTAACCAGGATCGCGTCAGGTGTCAGATAGAACGTCTCTTTTCCGAGCGGCAACTTCAGGAAATCGACGTTGCTTTTGACCAGCGGTGGCTTGTCCCTGCCTAACGAAATCTGGTGTCTTTGAATCAGCTTCGAGGCGCCCGCGTTGCGTTTCCAGTCCGCTTCTTGTCGCTCAAGAGGGACATTCCATATGCAACCACAACTCGCCAAGTCATGGGATGCGCGGGTCAGGGCCTCAAACCGCACTGACTGCTCCGCTGAGAGCTCGTACACAAGCGACACGGTACTCGTTTCGCGGCCATGGATGGCCAGAGATCCGAGGACAAGAACCACCCCAGCAGTCAGGACAAAGGCTGCAACAGGACGAGCGGCCGAAGCTGAACCCGCGAGCATGAGGGCACTGACCGCGAAGAGCGCCGACAATATCGCGATGAGTATCTTGTATCGGCGCCAGCGGGATCGGCCGATTGCCAAGGTCTGAGCAATCTCGATGGTCGAGTTGGCGACGAGTTCATCGATCGAAGCACTGTCGATGACAGTGCCGATTGGTTCACGGGTTGGGGAATTGGGCGCTTCCGGCAGAGGGGGCGGCGATGCGCCGACCGATGCGTATGGCTGATGGGACGTCCACGAAACCCCCGAGCCTGGCAGGCCGACGGTCGTTCTCGTGCCGTGCGGCCCGATGGTGTAATGCTGTCCGCGCGGGCCAAGCGAGACGCTCGCTCCACTGCCGCTTAGATTTAAGCGGACGCCCGGGATAATCTTAAAACTACGGCGAAATCGGAAGCCCATCTGGAAATCGGTCGCAAGTTGTTTGTTTGCTTCTTATCGCGCATTGATCGAACGCCTTCAAGAGCGCGAGACAGGAGACTACAGATCATTTGAAAGCCGCCCGGACCGGGAAGCGCAAGCCGCTCAGTCCGCAATATAAGGGATCTCCGAGCGCTTGATCGTCAAGCGCATACGATGTGTGGTCAGCAGGGCTTCCACGGCGATTGTTTGCTGTCGCCCCAACGCGGGCCCGATGATGATTTCTTCGATGCCGCAATTATTGGGATGAAGAGCAGCATTGTTGATGACGACTTTGTCGAACAGACAAGCCCGGTAAGGAACGAGTCCGGCTGGTGAGACACGTCTTCAGGTCGCCAGGCCAGGAAGCTCCAACCCAAATCAGGCGCGACTCCCGCTCCTCTTGGAAGTGTTGGTTCTTGAGAACAAGAGCAGTCTTCAACGCATGCGGCCATCAGGTCCTGACTTGCGCGCGGGCGCCCTCCGGCTCATCCGTTCCTTCCACCAGCCGTCCGATGAGCAGCATCACCGCCCTATCAGCCGCCGCCCGCTGTTGCTCTGTGTCATAGAGGACCGGCGTGATATCAAAGTCCTGGGCTGCAGCGTTCTGCAAAAGCCAGTCTGCACTGAAGCCGATTGAGAATCCTTGTCCACGATTGTAGCCTCGCCATTGCGAGAGCAGATCGCCCTCAGATGTCAGAATCCGACGAAGCCATGAATTTCTCTGCTATGTTGACGAAAGAGTGCGACCGTCTCTCAGGCAAGCGATGAGATATCTCTGATCTCGGCGCCACGACGGTCGACCTGGCCACGATGTCATGGAGACCTGCGGCGGTTGTGTAGTGATACAGTATCATTCGTTTCCCTCGATAGTCGAGCAATGGATTTCAAACAAACGCGATGCCGGACGCTTGCGGCCAACTTCGACAGCAGATCGCGAACATCTCAAACGCTGATCTTCATCGAGACTGACCGAAGAAATTCCATTGAGAGCTTGACGGAGCTTTCTGGCTCCTCCTGTTGCGTGTTCGTGATAGCAGCACCTCAGCGGATTGAATGTTGGCACACTGTATCTACAGCTAAAAATCTCAGCCGCCTCTGTCGGGTTTAGCGCGTATGCAGCGCCGAGATGGCTTGGTCAGAGCTAAGGCTGCGTTGGCCGATACTCATTGCGAGTACTATGGGATCCCCACGGAGCTTTACTATTGCCGGTCGCGCTGAATGCCAAAGGAACGACACTTGAAGTTGAGTCCGTTGCCGATCAGGTGAGGCATAGTGAGCGTCGCAGGTGGCGGTCACCGGGAATCGGCCCGCCAAAAACAGGCCGAAAGCGAACCTCGGCTCTTTCTGCCAGCCGACTTCCGGCCTGTATGAGTTTGAGACAGGCAGTGCTCGATCAGATCGCCAAACGCGACCCTTTGGTCATTGAGTAGCCAGGTCTTAAGACGGCCTAGACTCAGTGCAAACTGCACGCGCGAGACTCGATACAAATCACGCCCACCAGCACCGATCGTATGTCGCGTCACAAGCCTGGTCTCCCCGGTTAGGTCGTCTTCCCGATCCCGCGAACAGCGCGATCCCTATCCTCTCTCGTTTTCGGACCAGAGAGATGAAGCTCTGCCATTGTCCCGCCAGCCGCAGATTCTAGATCAAGAATCCGAACGTGATGCTCGCGCGGCAGCGCCGTCGTCAGCTGCCGACATTTCATCCCGAGCTCATCATCAAGGCCTGAAGATTATGGCCTGCTCTGAAGTTTCGCCTTCACGCCAATGATGGTGCGTGTGTACGTCACCACATGATTAGCTCATGCAGCCGATTGGTGAATCGCCACGCTCGCGAATGCTGGCAACACGATCTTGGCGTCGGCGAGCAACATCACATGCCCATCTGGTCCATCAAGCCCAGCCGGTCGCGCCACCCTGGGCATCGTGCCTCCGGTCAATAAAGCGCCCTTCCCTATTCGTGCGGCCGCCGCGAGATCGCTGCAGCTTGTCGAAAGGCATGATGTTGCGGGGCTGAGGGATCGAAAGCAGGGTTCTGGAGGGCTCATGATAATGTCTTATCGATCCGATCGCGTAGCCAATCGCCAACGAGCGAAATCGACAAAGTAGTGAGCGAGATGACCAGCGAAGGGAGCACAAGGATCCAGGGAGCACGGGTCAGATAGTCACGACCGTAGCCGACCATATGGCCAAGCGACGTAAGTGGCGGCTGCACTCCAAGTCCAAGAAAGCTAAGGCCGCTCTCGAGCAAGATGACGTCCGGAAACGCGAGCGTCATGGTGACGATCAAGGTCGACGCGATGTTCGGCATGACGTGGCGCACGTAGACACGCCATGGCCTTGCGCCAAGCTGGCGTACGGCGATCACATAGGCTTGCTCGTTGGAACTCATGGCAAGCGCGCGGGTGACACGCGCGTAGCGTTCCCATCCGTGCAGACCAATGAGCGCCACGAAAAGGAGCAGAGAGTTGCCGAAGAAAGCAAGCACCGCGAGCGCCAAAAAGGAGAAACGGCATACTCGCCTGGAAATCCACACAACCGAGGATGACCTGCTCCACCCAGCCGCGGAAGTGAGCGGCCAAAATGCCAAGCGTGATGCCAAGGACGGCGCCGATCAACGTCGCTCCGAAAGCAATAAGTAAGCTGATGCGGATGGATATAATCAGACGCGCCAGCACGTCCCGGCCGAGTTCGTCCGAACCGAAGGGATGCGCGATGGTTCCGCCGAGACCAAGAGGTGCAGCGAGGCGATGATGAAGGTCGAGGGCTGCATAGTCATAAGGGGCGAGGCGATCAGCGAAGATTGCGACAAGAAGCATAAGGCCTAGCCACGCAACCGCTATTGTGACCCCGCGGTCGCGCCACCGCCACAATCTGCGCATCCTCGAAGTCGGCAGACCTCGATCTGCGGAAATGCTCGACAATTATAGCCTCCCAGGGCGCAACTCACGCATACGTGGATCGAGCACGCCATAGAGCAGATCGATCGTGACATTGGTGGTAATCATGGCGGCGGCTACAACGAGCAGGATGCACTGGACGACAGCCAAATCACGACTCGCAACTGAGACGACCAGCAGGCTGCCAATGCCTGGCCACGAAAAAACGCTTTCGACGAGCACGGCTCCCGCGATGAGATTGCCAACCATGAAGCCGACGATGGTCAGCACCGCTATCGCGCCGTTGGGCAGAGCGTGGCCGGTCACGACTCTCGCCCAAGGCACACCCTTGGCGCTGGCGGCACGGATATAGGGCTGCCCAAGTACCTCGAGCATGGCGCTGCGGCTGAAGCGGGCCAAAACGGCCGCACCACCCAGACCGAGCGTGATGACGGGCAGCATCAAATGCTGCCAAGTGCCTGCACCGCCCGAGGGGAACCAAGAGAGCTCGACTGCGAAAGCCAATACGAACACGAGGCCGAGCACGAAAGATGGCACGGTGAAGCCCACGACCGCTACCATCATCACCAATCGATCCGCGATGCTATCTCGTTTGAGAGCCGCGTAGATGCCAGCCGGAATGCCGATCAACAGATTGAGGATCAGTGCCGGCGCAGTCAGCATCAGCGTGACGGGAATGCGCTCGGCCACGACAGTGATCGCGGAACGCCCGTCACGCATCGATTTGCCAAGATCACCATGAACGACCGCAAAGAGGTATTTGAGGTATTGCACCCAGAGTGGCGCATCGAGCCCCCAGGTCTTTCGAAAGGCCTCGACCGCCTCCGCCGGGGTTTCCGGCGACAATAACGCGCGGGCGGGATCGCCAGCGGCGCGCAGCACCATGAATGCAAATGTGACCACAACTGCGATGGTCAGCAACGCGCGCGCCAAGCGGACCACTATGAAGCGAGCCATCATGCCTCCTTGTCGAGTTCGGCACCATGAGCGCCGATCAGATGGCAGGCGACGCGGCGCCCGTCGGGAACGGATCTGAGCTCAGGGGCGAACCGCGCGCAAAGTGGAAGCGCTACCGGACAGCGAGGATGGAATGCGCAGCCGCCCGGTCGCGCAGCCGGATCGGGCGGATCTCCTTGCAGGATCGTGCGAGACCGATGTCTCCCCGGCCTGGGCACCGCGGAAACGAGCGCCCGCGAATAGGGATGCAAAGGATCCAGAAGAACCGCCTCAGACGATCCTTCCTCGACGATGCTGCCGAGATACATTACAGCAATCCGATTGCTGATCAGCCGGACCACTCGCAAATCATGGCTGATGAAAATCATCGCCATGCGTCGTCGCTCCTGCAGGTCGCGCAGAAGATTGATCACTTGCGCCTGGATCGAGACGTCGAGTGCTGATACTGGCTCGTCGCAGACAAGGAGATCCGGATCTGTGGCCAGCGCACGAGCCAGGACGGCGCGCTGGCGCTGGCCGCCTGAAAGCTCGTGCGGAAAGCAGGCGAGGTGGTCGGTCCTGAGCCCCACATCGGTAAGAAGCGCATTGACCCGCCCCTCTCGTTCCGACTTGCTGCCAAGCCCGTGAATTTCGAGCGGCTCGGCTATTTGCGCGCCGATCGTCAGGCGGGGATCGAGCGCACCTAGCGGATCCTGAAATACCATTTGGATTCGCATCCTGAGCCGGCGCCATCGACTATCGCCGATAGCAGGCAAAGCTTCTCCGCCGAAGGTCACCGAGCCGGCATCTGGTCGGTCCAGGCCGATCAGGAGCCGGCCCGCAGTAGACTTACCACAGCCGGATTCGCCAACCAGTCCGAGAGTTTCGCCGCGAACCAGCTGCAGCGAGAGCCCATTGACCGCGTGGACCATCGCTGGACGCTGGAAAAGGCCCTGTGGCAAGCGATATCGACGGCCAAGCCCATCGGCTTGGAGGATCGGCGGAGCAGTTTCGGTCATGCAGCCACGACTTCGCCCTGGTGCGGTTCGCTCGTGACATGCAAGCAGGCAGCCCTGTGTCCGATCTCGACATCCAGCGAGGCGAGCTCAATCGCCCATTCACTGCAACGTTTGATCCGCCGATCGCAACGGGGGGCAAAAGGACAGCCTGGCGGAAAATCGGCTGCGTTTGGCACGACACCCGGAATGGCGAAGAGGCGTTGCCGCGGCGCATCCAGACTTGGAAGAGCCGCAAGAAGACCTCTGGTATATGGATGAGCAGGTTGGTCAAAGAGACGGTCGGTGGGCAAGTCTTCGACGATGTGCCCCCCGTAAAGGACCAGTACGCGTTCACAGATCTCACTGACGATGCCGAGATCATGCGAGATCAGGACCAGCGCCATGCCCGTCTCGCGCTGGATTTGCCGCAGAAGCTCAAGGATTTGCGCTTGAATTGTGACATCCAGGGCGGTGGTAGGCTCGTTAGCGATCAAGATGTCGGGCTGTCCTGCAAGCGCCATGGCGATCATGACGCGCTGGTTCTGCCCACAATTCGTGCGGATAGGCGCCAAGCCGGCGCGCTGCATCGGGGATGCCGACCTGGTCGAGCAGACGTCGCGCTTCGGCCTGCGCCGTGCGGTGCTCCATGTCACGATGGAGCCTCAAGGCCTCGATAATCTGATCGCCCACCCTGTGCACAGGATTAAGCGCGCTCGCCGGGTCCTGGAAGATCATGGCGATCTGCGCGCCCCGCACCTTCTCGAGGCGAGAGGCTGGTGCATGGAGCAGCTCCTCTCCGGCCAGGCGTACGCTGCCCGTCACTTTAGCGCGCTGCGTCAACAGTCCAAGCGCAGCAAGCCATGTCACCGATTTGCCACAACCGCTTTCACCGACCATGCCCAGCGACTCGCCGCGCGCGAGCGTGAGATTGATTCCGCGCAGCGTCGGCACACCGGCGAACGCGACACGCAAACCTTCGATCTGAAGAAGCGCTTCCATGCGAGGCCCCTGCTCGTCCCTCATCATACAGGCCGCATCCGCTTTAAGCCGATTCAAGGTATGCGTCGTCGCGATCAGGTCCGGATCAGAGCTCTGTTGAATGGGCCGAAATTGAGGTCGAGCGTCAATCCCGGCAGCCATGGCACATCGCGGCGCTTGCCATAGAACTGGCCTGAGACGTGCAAGATCACGCAAGGGGGAACGACCTCGTTGATGATCTCGAGCATGCGACGGATGATCGGCCGGCGCTGTTCGCTCTGCACGGTGTCCAGGAGCTTGGCGCCGAGCGCAAAATATTCCTCGTTCCTCCAGACTCCGATCGACCTTGGCAGAGTGCCGCTCGGCCCGAATTCACGCCAGGGATGGCCGAGATGATCCAGAAACAGCGCAGTATTTGACGTATCGAAGATGGCACGCACCGGCTGGCGCTGAACTTGCGCGAAGTTTTCCATCATCTGGATTTTGACGTTCAGGCCAACCGCGCGCCACATCTCGATCATCGTTTGCGCGCCAGAGACCTGATTGGGGTAGTAATTGTTGAGCAGACGATAGGTGATCTGCTCTCCCTTGTAGCCCGCATCAACCAGCAACTCCTTGGCCTTGCCGGGATCGTAGACAAGCGAGGGGAATTCGTGGATATAGCCTTTCCCGTAGCTCGGCAGCTGGTAGCCGTTCGGAATCGGGACCCGGTTCTCCCACAAGCTTTGCACGATCAGCTTGCGATCGAGCGCAAGGCTCATTGCACGGCGAACACGCGCATCCTTCAGAATGGGATCAGTCTGATCGAGGGCGAGCGAGCGGATATTCTGCACGGCGCCACCCACGATCTCGAGATCAGCACGCTTCTGGATGCCCGCGAACTGGTCGGGCGGAATGTCAGTGGCAATGTCGAGCTCGCTGGCGAGCAGGCCGTTCACGCGCGCGGAAAGCTCGGGAATGATACGGTATTCGATGCCATCGAATGGCGGCCGCCCGCCCCAATACGCATCGTGGGCGCTCAATGAGACACGAATATCAAGCTTGTGATCGACGAGCTTATAGGGACCGCTTCCGACAGGGGCAGTGGTCCAGCGCTCCCACGAGCCCGCCGCCAAAAAGGCGCGCTGGCTCACGATCTCAGATCCCCAAGCAGCCAGACGCTGCTCGAGGAGGGCGTCGCTACCCTTTGCATGCACAATGACGGTGTAAGGATCGATGATTTCGACCTTCTCCAGCCGATCAAGCGACTGAAGCGCCTCGGACATGCCGCTGCGTCCAGGTCCCAGCAGATGGTCAGGACCAAGGCTAAAGGCAACATCTTCAGCCGTCAAAGGCGCCCCATCGTGGAAACCGACTTCCTTGCGCAAGAACAGCCGCAACGACTGCGCGTTGATCCGCTCCCAACGCTCGGCCAAGCCCGGCCGTAGCGTCATGTCGTGAGCATGGTCTACTCTGATCAGCCTATCAAAAAGCTGCGGCACGACCCGACGAATGGCAGTGTCGGTCGCGATATTCGGGTCGAACGATCGCGGAAATCCGGACATGCCGACTTTGAGGCGGCGACGCGGCAATGTCTTAGGCTCACTCTCCACAGCGCCGGCGCCTGTGCTGGCTACCACGCTTGCGGCAAGGCTACCTGCGATGGCTTGCCGTCGCGTCAGGTCGATACGGGTCATCACCGCCTCCGCTTCCATTCCATTGATGCGAATGCCAGACCGCGAATTTTTCGACCGGCACAAACTCTCGATCCCGAAATCGAGCGCTTTTGTTGCTCAATTTCGCGATTGTGTGCGACCTTAAAAGCCTGAACTGCTACGCCAGAATGACACACATCGAAAAAGTCGATGTATGCTTGCAACTATCCGATGATCGGCAGGCCGATGATGAGGAGGAGCTGAGACACAAACGACTCATGCGAGCGCCGAACAGAGCCGCACGAAAAGCGCTACGGTTATCGTAATCTTATGATTTTATCCAAAGCCGCGATCACCTGGCTCGTCTGGTCGTTCGAGTTCGGATAGATCCCCAACCGCTCATTCGAACGCGTAGGATATTGTGTCTTGTCTCTCGTTTCAGAACGGCTCAAACTCGTCCGTCCCTCTCAAACCAAGGTCATGACGGCTCGCGCCGCCGAGCTGCGAGATCAGGGAACCGATGTGATCACGCTCAGCCAAGGCGAGCCGGATTTCGATACGCCGTCCGTTATCTGTGAAGCTGGCATCCGGCCCATCCGTGCCGGGCAGACGAAGTACACGGCGGTCGCCGGAATCAAGCATTGCGGGCAGCAATTGGCGAGAGCCTCCGTCGCGATCATGGCCTCAACTACGGTATCGACCAGATCACGGTGGGCTGCGGCGCCAAGCAGGTTGTGTTCAACGCACTATTTGCCAGCCTCGATCCGGGCGACGATTGTGATCCCGACGCCATGCTGGGTCTCCTACCCCGACATGGTGGCCCTGGCCGGCGGCAAGCCGGTGCTCGTCGCCTGCAGTGAACGCGATGGCTTCAAGCTGCGCCCCGAGGTACTGGACCTGGCGATCACGCCGCGCACCAAATGGCTGATGTTGAATTCGCCATGCAATTCGACCGGTGCGGTCTACAGCCGAAGTGATTTGCTCGCGCTCGCTGCGGTGTTGCGCCGGCATGTCCATGTGCATGTGCTATCCGACGACTCTATGAAAAACTCACCTATGACGCCGACTTTGCAACAATGGCCGCACTCGCGCCGGACCTGTGCGAGCGTACCTTAACGGTCAACGGGGTGTCCAAGGCAGACGCGACGACCGGCTGGCTCGTCGGCTACGGCGCCGGGCCTTTGGCGCTGATCAAGGCCATGAACCTCATCCAGAGCCAGACCTCTTGGCACACCAGCTCGGTTTCTCAATATGCCGCTCGAGGCGCTGTCAGGGAGACGGGACCATATCAAGGAGTTCGCGCGCGCGTTTATGCAGCGACGCGATCTTGTTATCGGCAAGCTGGCCAAGGGGCTTGCTTGCCGTGTGCCGGATGGTGCTTTCTATGTTTTCCCTTCCTGCGCGGGTGTCATTGGCAAGCGCACGCCCGACGGCAAGATGATCGAGACCGACAGTGATTTTGCCATGTATCTGCTCGACGCTTTTGCCGTGGCTGTCGTGCCTGGCAGCGGCTTCATGGCTTCGCCCTATATCCGCATCTCCTATGCTTCCTCGCTCGAGGACCTCACGCGCGCCTGCGACCGGATCATCGCCGCCTGCGCGAGCCTGTCCTGAAGGATTTTCCGATGTCCTCTGCCAAACGCCTCCGTGCCCGCATGGCCGAGACTGGCCTTGTCCATATCATGGCCGCCCACAGCCCATTCTCAGCGATGCTCGCTGAAGAAGCCGGATTCGACGGAGTGTGGGCGTCCGGCTTCGAGCTATCTGCGCTTTATGGCTGCCGGATATGAGCCTGATCTCAATGACACAGCATCTCGACATGCTGCGGGCGATCGCCGGGCGCACGAGGCTTGCGATCGTCGCGGACATTGATACAGGCTATGGCAATGCGATTAACGTCATTCACGCTATCACGGAATATGAGCGCGCCGGCGCCAGTTCCGTTGTCATCGAGGACAAGACTTTTCCAAAACTAACGAGCCTTGCTGCCGAGGGCCGCCAGGACCTATTGCGCATTGAAGAATTCCAGGGGAAGATCGAGGCTGCCATCTCGGCAAGATCAGATCCGGATTTCCTCGTCATCGCCCGCACGGAAGCCTTGATCGCCGGCCTCGGCGAAGTGCAGGCCCTGCATCGGGCACACGCCTATGTAGAGGCTGGCGCGGACATGATCCTGATCCATTCGAAAAGCAAGACTCCTTGCGAGATCGAAAGCTTTGCGCGCGCCTGGACCGGAACGGTGCCGCTGGTCATCGTGCCGAACGCCTACCCTGACCTCGATGCCAAACGGGTCAAAATGCTCGGCAACATCCGCATGATGATTTATGGCAATTACGGCATTCGTGCTGCTGCAACCGCCATGCAGGAGACCTTCCGCCGGATCATCGCGGATGGTGGCGTCCAGAATGTCCACAAGGATATTCTGCCGGTGGATGAGATCTTCAGAATCCAGAAGATGGAAGAGGCCAAGGCGGCTGAAGCTCGCTTCCTTCGCTAAACGCTGAACCGATGCCTGCCAGCGAGATTTTGAGACGGCACTCAGCAGCGAGCTCTGATTCGCACGCAATCCTGAACGCACCTAAGAAGTCTCGGGCCTGTCATCTCGACGGCCCTCGATGTCGATCCCGACATCAGCAGTCATTCCCCTTGCCGGCACCTGGAGATCACCTCTTAGAAAGCCGTCGACAGCAATCGAAGTCGCCGAGCCAGATCGCCCGAATCCTCGAGAAGGCAGATTTTGTGCGCGAGATATCACTTATAAGCGGCAATCCGGCTATAGACATCGAATAATGTGATGGAGCTTCTGGCAATGGCCCGCCGTGACAATCAGCGGAGAGCCCAGAAGCTACCGGAGCAGAAAATGGCTGCCGAACACAATGAAGTGCCCCTCAATGCTATCCGGGTCTTTGTGACCATTGCGCGCGAGGGAAGCGTCACGCGTGCGGCGAGCACATTGGGAACGACACAGAGCTCGGTCAGCCGCTATTTGGCTGTGTTGCAAGACTACTTCGGCACGGATCTCGTTCAACGGCGGGGCCGACGCAGTGAATTGACAGAATTTGGAAGGCTCTTTGCGAACGCCGTGGCCGAACCGCTTGATACAGTGTGCTTCACCGCGAAGAGAATGCGGCGGAGGAACCGAACGGACGCCAATCGAATTGTAGTCCACACCTCTCTTTCCACCTTCGCCTACTCCTTTCTGATTCCAAATCTCCAGGCGTTCTCTGCCGAGATGGGCGGCGTTGTCGTCGACGTGATCAGTTCATTGTCTCCACCGAGATCCTCCGACAATTTCGACATCCTGCTTACTCGCGATCTTTGTGTCGCTGAACCGGCCGACGATTGGGCGATCTACAATGAGATGCTCGTATGCGTAGGCGCTCCAAATCACGTCATGGGAAAAACGCTCTCCACTGCCCGTTCGATGCCAATTCTGAATATCACATCGCGGCCCGACATACTGCCCACCTGGCTCAGAGCTATGAACCTGACCGCGAAGGACATCAAGTCGGGGGCGCGATACGATCATAATTACCTTGCTTTGCCGGCTGTCATAACCGGGAAATGCCTGCTGGTGGCGCCGGAAATCATTGTGAGCGATCTCGTGCGTACAGGGGCGCTCCATGTGATACCGGGATCGCGTACTTCAAGCGGCATGCAGTATCGAGCCTATGCGGTGGACCGAAGTGACAATCTCGAAGTCGCTCGCGCCTTTTGCCGATGGGTCGCGCGGCTCTGTAAGAAGGCCGCGATTCCGGAAGCCGCCTAATCGCGCATTTGCGTGATGGCAGACGTTTGATCAATCTTTGGAATCTTAGCGTGTCCATTTGCAAATGCTGACTGTTCCGATTGCCGGCGAGCTCGCCATTTTGCGAGCACCGCGGCCAGCCCGCAAATAAAGACGTTAACCGCGCCCGCCATAACTCTTTTCGCGTTCAAACCGGCTGACTCTGATCGTCTTGTAAGTACGGGGCCTAGCCGATCAGCCAAAGCTCAGGACGGGTCGTCCTCTCCTTTACGCTTGCGACGGAGCAAGGCGCGATAGCCGCCTCGCACCAGATGCAGCCCAGTCTTGACCAGGCGAAGGGTCCGGCTGCGCAGATCGTGCGTTTTCCAGCCGCGATGGGGAATGCGATGCTTGCCGAACAAGCCTTGCGCGATTTCGCGATAGCTGTGTCCCTCCAACGACCCATCGACCGCACGCAAGGCGAGGATGAGCCGACGGCGGGTCAAGATTGGCAGCGTCAGAGGCGGTGGTCCGATGGCGCGCCGTTCGAGCGCCAGCCAAAAACGATGTGCTGCCAGCAAACGAACCTCGAAACTGCCGTCGAACGGCAGGTCGACGGCAAGCGAGGAGCCGCTCGGTGGAAGTTCTGTTAGCCACAGGCGATGCTTTGCTCCTCCGAGCGCCACGATGGCATGCCATCCATCCGGCGCATGGCGAAGCTCGCTACCCGCCAATTTTCTGAAATCCAGATCGTACAACGCTGCCGAGCGGACAGCCGCGCGCAACGGCAGCACGGTCGCGAGCACCTCGGGCGCCCAGAAAATGGCTTGTTGGTCGAAGGTCTTTTGCGGATCAGCTGCGAAAAGACAGCCCCCACCGCTGCCGGAAATGCTCCGGCATCGCGTCGGATCGTTCGCTCATGGCGAGAGCCAAATAGTCTCGTTGGTACTCGCCGTTGCGGCGTAGCCACTCCCAAGCTATGTCCGCAGCTTCTGCTTTGTTGGCATCGGGATAGGCCTTCTCTGATCTCCAGTCAGCACCTAGCATCGCACCACTTTCCCCGTATGTTGATAACACACATGCAGGGAATTGCAGCCCGACGAATGTGACTATTTCTGGTTGACCCAATGCAGGTCTTCGCGATTGATGCAGTTTGCGCGATATGACGATCTAATTTTGCGATCGGTCATCACCAGAAGGGACGTCCGTTTCGAACGCACTTATTCCTCACTCTTCGGCCAACCGCGCTGCAGGAGCTGCCGAAAGCCATGACGTGCCGCCCACTTGGCGCGAGCCAGATGGCTTTCAAAGATACGTCGGGCGCGATCCGGATCCAGGGTGGGATCAATACCAAGCACAATGCGCGCAACTTCCCGCCAATTAGCGTTATCGGCCTCGGCATCCAGTAGACGCATATACGTGACGGCATGTTGCTCGTCATATGGCGTGAGCTGCGGCGCGTTAGGCGCGAAATCTGCGATCTTGGGATCGGACGGCACGGCCTGAAAGTCCTACCAGATTGAGAAACCTCGATTTTAGGGAAGCTAGCTGTATTCAGAACCTCTTCGTAGAGAGCCGATTGTCGCGGCCTGCAGGAGCATTCTTGCCAAAGTCAATGAATACCTAACACCGCTGACTGCCGTCGTTCCCTTCAATTCGTTCGCTCCGACCATCGTCCGAATGCATTTGATCGCAGTCCGTTCCGCTCGATCAGCAGAACTGTCGTCCAGCCTTTCGAATCAAGAGGCCGAAATGGGACGCAGCTCGTCGTAGCTCGTCAGCACAGGCTGATTCGGCGCGCCATCTGAATTCAGTACCGCTCCTTCATTCGGATTACGCGCGGACTCTGCTCATCTGCATTTTGGGCGAACGTACCGCAATCGTATGGTTATAGCCAGTGGTTTGATGGCCGTCGGAATGGCTGCTTTAGCGCATGAAAGCTCGTGCGCTTGTCGCCTGGAATGTGCGCCGGATCCGCGTAGATCGCGGTGTTTCGCAAGAGCGATTGGCATACGATGCCAGGATCGACCGCTCCTATATGGGCGGTATCGAGCAGCAATCGGAGAACCCGACGATCGATCTTCTCGACCGTATCGCGGAAACGCTTGGAGTTCATTTGTCTGAATTCTTTCTTCAGCCACCCAAAGGGGCGACGGCTCCCAAGCCATTGCGTAAGGGTCGAAAGCCCGTACCCCCACGTAGCAGAAAGAAATAACACTCCTCAGGCACGCGCTTTGTACTTGCCGCCCAAGCCGCTCACGTCAATTTCGCAACTGCCGCAAACCTACCCGGGGGGCGGACAAGGGATCCACCGATGTCACCGCTTGAGGAGTTCAGGTTGTCCTTGTGTATCCTGATGAGCTCCACCAGGTTCTCGCTGCCGTAGTCGGTGAACGCCATGATCTCGTGGTCACCGAGACCGAAGACCAGATGAGGCCGTCCTCGGTGTCCATTCTAAAAGCGGCGTCTGACAGCGGAAGCCTTCCAAGGGCATCTCATCGCATTGAGGGTAGTGTGTATTGGCTACCCGCGTTCCGGTTGCGCGGCAACCTCAGCAACGACAGGGGGTACCGCCGCTGCAAGCGCCACGGCGCTCGCAGTTACAAAAGCCAATTTTTTCATTCGAGAGTCGCTCCCTTAGATTGGCCCCAGCCGCCCTCAACCTATCCTATATGGAGGCCCCACGAGCTGTAAAATGCATAGTTTTGATGGGCTACATCTACGGTATGGATGAATATCGCCGCGCACGGAGCACCCCGGCGGCTGGTTGCAGCCGATTCTGCAACCTCTACCGGAGTGGAGCGAGATGATCTCGCCGAGATGCGGCAGGCGCTTGGGCCTGGAGAGAAGCTGTTCGTCGGCTTCGTGGGCGAGACAAGGTGCCGGTGTTCGACGCCTTGGCTGGCGCGCAGCGGCTGGCCATGTCTTCGTCGCCTGCTGGAGCATCCAACCGCACGTTTGCCGCGGCGCGCTGGTCGCAGGCGGTAGCTGACTGGATTGCGATGCACGTTAATGCTTGGCGGGCGATCGGCGGGCCGACGGCGATCGGCTGGGACGCTCTGAGATCCGCGTAACCGCCATCTGTCGCTATGAGGTCGCCAACCTAACGAGGAGCTGGCCAAGATCACGCCACCTTTATCCTGCCTATGCGTCCGCGCAAGCCGCACGATAAGGCGAAGGTGAAAGGTGGCGGTGCAAATCATCCCGCGGCGGAACTTCACAGATCGCCGACCTCAAAGCCAAGGTGATGCGCAAGCTCGCCGTGAGCCGTAACGAGCCGTTCGCTCACAGATCGCCACGTCAGGCTTAAAACCCTGCCGCTAGAGCATTATCACAACCATCCGGTGACGATTCGCAGCTTCTCGTCATCGACCAGCACCGCCGGCGACCAGTCTCGATCACCTCAAGCGGTTCGAGGTGAGTACTGCGCTTACGGCTCTCCGAGGCGTATCAACCGAGCTAAGCCCTCCGGTGTCGAGAAGCCGAGGTCGATGATCCAAACGATCTCGCGAATAGATATCGAGAGCTGGCTTGCCGGACGTCGGGGTCAATCCGGACGTCGCTTGACAGGGCTGGCTGAAGGCGACCGTCCTGAAGTCTAGAGAAGAACCTGACTCATTCAAGGGAGCAAGTTCCTCGTTCACCGCAGCTTCAGGTTATAGTTCGCATGGTGACAGCCAATCGTCGCTACGCCAGGAGCGGCCAGTTCCCATTTACGGAGCCCACCAGGTCCCCACGTCCGTCCGTAAAGGCGACTTCGACGGCTTGATGAAGAATGAGATGCATCCCGCATTGTCCTTGTAGAGCCACCGATACTGACGCGGGAGGGGGAGTTGCGGTCGCCGCGGTGACTTTGCAGGTGTCCTTGCTGGTCGCATAATCCTTATACTGCCTGGCAAGGGCTGCCGGATCGGGATTGGTCCAGAGATAGTATCGCTCAAGATGAGCGACCTTGTAGCCCGTGGCAAAGCAAATATTGAAGGTCTCAAACGAGACCAGCGCACCTGCATCCGGGATGCTGGCGGTTCTTCGTCGGCTTGCAAAAAAGCCAGCTTGATCCACGGCTGTGAACACAAGGCGGTTGCCCACGGTGATTCCTAGATAAGCGATGGCAACGATCGGAAGCGCCGGACACATGTAATGGGGCCATCCCGAACGCAATCCCCTCAGGATGAGGTCACGTCTATTGAACGCTGAGCTTCGCGCAATATTGAGTGCGCGAAGCGTTGGCGCGACGGCTCTGCGCCAAAGCGCTGTCATTCTGTCATCAAATGCATGAGCGACGCGCTTGCCGATGATGATCAAACCTCCCATGATGCCCGCCAGCAATAGGCACGTCGCGGCATATTGAGCATAGGCGCCTAATGACTGAGACACCCACGATGACACAAAGCAGCTCAGCGCACGAACAACGTCGAAAACATTAAAACGCATTTGCACTTTCCCCAAACGTATCGCGCCTGCCGGTTAAAGGCGACGACACCATGTGGCTGCGAAGCGGCATATTAAGTTCATTTGTTCTTGAGAGGAGGAACAGCCAAGATGTCTCGTGCTGCTTATTGCGCGAGCACTAAAGACTGTACCTGCTAACACTCTGCGTTCGCAGGCGCGTGGAGGTGGACTCGGAGCCGCTGGACGATTGGCTCAGACCGCTGATCAGCAACGCAATCCTGGCTCTGACGACGGAACACTCAGCCATCTTGGCTACAAATAGAATTCAACAACACATTTCCTCCAGTCGTAAGGAGCCATCGCAATGCCGGTCGGCGACTGCAATATCCTCTCGAATTCCCTGTCAAACGCTCTTAGCAGCCGCTGGGCGGGTAGAACGAGCCCGTCAGGCGATCTCAGGACGCCGAGAGTCTTTGAAGATGCACCATGCAGTTGACCGACTCTTGACGATGGGTGCCTTTCAGTTCTGAAAGGCGCCCGATAAGGGAGGGAAAGCCGCCGCCCCGACTGCACCTTCATCACCAGATACGCTCCGATCAACTACCAACCCTGGCAATTGATCTCAAAGCGAACGCTGGTCCATCTACGCCGTTACGCCGTCTCCGGGCGCTCCGACGGCGACTGCGGAGAAGTCAGCATCGGTGATCACTTGCGCGGCGACTTCGGTTGGCGAGGAATTGGCCCAGCCCAGCAATCGAGCCCGGCGCGCACATCAAGCTGGAGCCCTGGTTAAGCGGGGCCGCTCCCTTTAATCAGCGCGGGCCTTTTTGAGCGAGACAGGAGGTGCAGCCCGTCTTGCGTATTGCCGAGCCGAGACCATCACGAAACACATAGTCCGCCGGGATCCGGCCCGTGTTCTGCTAACGGATTCATGCTCACGAGGTGTGCGCGACGTACACTTCCCGGCGTGTTCACGGACGAGGTTTGTAGATAGCACATGAACTTGATCGTATCGCTCCCATTCTGATCACAGACTACTCGCATGAGCTCCAACCTGTGCAATCAGAACTGATAGGAGAACTCCGTTGCCGTTTGAGCGATTCCTCCAGCTTGAGGAATATTTGCCGCCCAGGCAAGGCCAGAGCCGATTGGCGGCCAATAGCCGAAACTTTGGAGTCGCTGATGCTGATTTCTAATTTGCGATGTGAGTAGCACGACAATGGACATCGCTTTCCGATCGCGAGCCGGAGAACGGCGGGATCGCAGTCACTTGAATAGGACTCGAGGACCTGAATCACCATGACGCTTTGCTCAGATAACAGCTCACACTCATATGAAACAACCCATATTGGAGCGATTGTTTTTGTCGGCAGAAATCGGGCCGGCAACTGGGTTGCTCGCGAAACACGCGGCGCGTTTGGCGGCTTTTTATCGACCGCGCTGAAGCTCTGAAATGCGCTCTCTTCAAGAACGGAGGCGATCCAGAGAACATCATCGAAGTGGCGCGTGAGATCGAGTTCGAAATTCCCAGGCCATGAACTGCAGAACACAAAGGATTGACTGCCCTTCTGCATTCGACGACCCGTCGGAGCCGGGCACTCGCAAACGATGTTCTTGAGCGTACGAACTGCAACCTTCAAGGTAAGCGTCTTTAGCCGTCCTACCTCGCTTCGTGCGACAGCCTAAGCCAGGAGAAGAACGCACCATCGACTATCCATCTGGCACGCGTTTCATTAGGGAACCATAGCGCACAATTCAACGAACCGGTCGGTTTCATCTGCATCGATCATCTGAGCTGGAAGGCGTCGCAGGCCTAAGGCCATCTCCTGCGCACAGAGACTCAGAAACGCCCGGAGCGGCGCGTCCGCCGCAAACATGCTCGAACTTATCTATCTGCTATATCATCGGAAGTACGCAACCTTTTGCATTTAAGCCAGCCACGCTCGGTGAGAATCGCCCGCGCTTGGATCAGCGCAGACGCTGGAATGGTGCAAGTTCCACGGACAGCACGCTTTTGGAAATGGATTCGCGGAAGTCCCAGCCGTCTAAACCGGCTTTCCGATGACGACGACTTCAGTAGCGGAGCTGCCACGATCAACTCTCCCAAATTTGTGCACACGCATATGACCGCTGGCATCCGCAGCAGGGGGGACGGACCGATCACTACGTTAACCTAGGCAGCCGACTGGCCGTCAAGCTTTCAAGAGCGTTATGCCCCGGATCTAACCTCGCCTAGTGGTCCACAGCGCGCCGTGACGATCGGCGATGAAAATTGTAGCGCCGTCCATAGCTCGACAGCTGCAGTGCGTAATCCACCTCGCATTCCGCCGGAGCAACCGACAGTTACCCCTTACATTCGCTCGATCTACAGCGGCAACGCCAAAGCGGCCGTTACTTTAGATAAGACCTAAACGCCGCGCCTTGACGACGCACTGCGTCCGGCTGGTCGCTTCCAACTTTCGCATCGCATTCTTGACATGAAAGTTGACGGTGTTCTCGCTCACGTTCAGGATGACTCCGATTGCCCATGATGACTTTCCCTGCTCGATCCATCGCAAACACTGTTTTTCCCGTTCCGACAGCACAACCTCTTGCACATCCGCCATGATTTTCTCCTGGATCGACAGAACAGGAGAGCCATCAGCAAATGCGATGCCACTCAGTAGCCCAGCAAACACGGGGAAGTAGGATGACTTCCTCGACGATTGCCTCAACATTCGCGCGAGGCCGCCATTCCATTGCAGCCTTGTCGACAGGCTTGCGACATATATCGCAAACGTAACATCAGCACTGCGAGAATCGTGGCTGTCGATATTGTGTCCAAATCTACGTGAGCCGGATATCGCCCTTTCACTAAACACCCCTCCTTCCAAGGAGTGGGGAATTCTCCTGGGCCGTAGGACCAGGCTCGCGAACCCAGGTCATCCATTTGCAACCAAGGCCCTTCTTTCCAGCCTTTTGGGGAGTCCCATTCAACCGAAAGCGAAAGCTTTGCCTTCTGCGCCGCCCCCGCAATTACCAAATCTGCGCGTCTCAAAAAACTACCAATGCTGGTCATGATCGGCGCTTCCCCAAAAAGACATGAACTGTGACGTTGGCGCCAATCGAGGATCGGCTTCCAGGATTTAGGCATGCAGCATCAACCACAAGCCGTTGGGCCTACAGCAGGTCGCCAAATGCGCACGGCAGTCGCTTGTCGAAATGCTTCGCACCCGGGCCTGCTCGAATGATGATCTGTCGTTTCTGATGGAAGCGCGTGCTGGCCTGTCTGCCACGATTGCCCAGCGCTCAGGATTCAAGGGGACCTGGGCCTCTGGTTTGTCGATTGCCAGTTCGCGCGGCTATCGTGACGCAATGAAGCTTCATGGACCCAGTTCCTCCAGAGCGTCGAACGCATGGTTGCCTCGACAGAGCCACTTGTGCTCGTTGACGGTGACGGCGGTTCGGCAATTTCCCGACGTACTTTTGAACGCCAATCTCTGCCTATCGAAGCGCGCGTCTCCACAATCGTCTGGAGCAATCAGTCCATGCGAGCTCCGGCAGAAATGCGGGGCGTCTGCATAGCAGCGCAGCTCAAGAGAGCGTTGCGAACATTGAATCTTCCATCGAGCCCCGATCGCTGGTAGTGCTCGAACAGCTCGGTCGAGGACCGTCCCTGCTGTCCTGCGGCACCTTCAGCTCGATCTTATCCGGGTGATCAGCGAGCGGGAATAGTAGCCGGAGCGATAGTCAATCCGCCTCTCGCTTCCCTCCCCTTTCTCCGCAGCCAGCGTCTCCATCATCTCGGCATCGGGAATATCCTGCACGCCCCTGGATCAGCGGCTTCAGGTACTCCTTGTCCGACCTCAAGAACTCTTTGACTGCAGTCACATCGTCCTAATCTTCGTCATGGTCATGGTGGATCCAAGCCACTACGAGCGGTGATCATCGAACCGCTTCAGCCTCTCAGCTTTTTGCAGAACCTCCTGCACACTACCCCCCGAAATAGGAGGCTCTAGCCAAGACGCGGCGTTACGTCCCGGTATCTGATGCTACTCCGCGCGCCTCCCCTGACCAACGCGCAGCGATCAACCAAAACGCCGATTCTATAGTGCCGCACGCGGTTGTCCAGTGCCGGGTTCGCAACACCATGCTTTCTCGAGATCTTCGCCAAGTCTGTGACAAAACCTGTCGCCGCTAACGTGCGCGGCGGCAGCTTTCGGGGGTCCCCTGATCGACGCGAAAACGCCACGGCAGACATCCTGGTCGACAGGATATTCGACGCTTCTGGATTTGCGCGGTCGTGCGTTCCGTGTTGTATGGATTGCCGCGGACTTGCTCTGGCGTCATCGGACGATCATGAGATCGCTCAGCGCTCAAGGCTTTTCTCCAGATCCGCCAATCCTGCCTTACATTCCGCGACAACCGATTGGGCGCGAAGCAGCTTGACCTTGAGCTCGTCTACTTGCCTGAGTATTTTTTTTGGATCCCAATCGCTCTGCATCAGCTCATTGACCATCTGCAAAGCACCTCTTGAAAGCCGTCGCTTAACTTCACGATCCCAGGCTCGGCATCTCGCACATGCCCGCGCTGAGCCACCAGCAAAAATGACGCGGCACCCGCGCCGGCGCACGTTCCAGCCCGAAGACGCCAGGTCGGTAAGAACAACTGTTCGTCGTATTTTTTCCTCCCCGAGGATTTCCTGCGCGGCTCCTCTTAGCAATTCTGCAAGAACTGGCTTCCGTCGAAAGCGCAGCAACAGCGGGTGAGGGCAACGAAAAACCAACCCTTATTCTGGGGTGCGAGGAACCCGAGCTCTACCAGCATCCGCCGCAACCAGAGCACCAGGCGAGGAGTTCGAGGAAATCCGGCTTCTTCGTCGGGACGGCAAAATCCGGCAAGTCGAACATAAAATCTACTGACTTCGATAGGCTGCCCAGCGCATGGCTAAAGCGACGGCTAGGAAGCCGGATAAAAACCCGGTTGCAAGGGCCAAGCTGCTTGCCGCGCTCAGGCCCGAGCGGTCTGAATTGTACTTTAGCCAACGCTTGGTGCTTGTCGAAGGCATTTCCGACCGCGCCTATCTCTCAGCGGCCCTTCATCTGAATGGCCAATGGAACGCAATGCGAAGGGCCGGGCGGCATACTCTGCCGGCCGAAGGAAAGTCGAACATCCTTCAGTTGCTGACGATCGCTCAGGAGCTGGAGATTCCCTCTTTTGTTATATTCGATGCCGATGGCGATGTAACGCATCCCGACCGTCGACGCCGTCAGGAGTTGGATAATCAGGCGTTGCTGACAGCTCTCCAGCTAGGGTGTGCCGCCTTCCCGCCGGAGATCGTATGGGATGACTGCTGTGCGATTTGGCCGAACAACATCGAAGATTCGATTAGGCTATGTTTTGACGCTGCTGATTGGGAGAGGATTACCAACGAGGCTCGGCGGGCCATCGATCCGTCTGCCGGAGGACTTGGGAAAAATCCGGCACTGATCGGAGAGCTGCTTGCCGTGGCGTGGGCCGAGGGTAAAAGGCCTGACGTTTTGATGGAGCTCATGAAGCGGCTCAAGGCATTCGGCCTAAAGCATGAAGCCGCAGCATGATGAGAACACCGGCCCGATCATTTAGATTGGTCTCCGTCGGTCGCCATCTCACAGGCCCCTGAGCCTGTCCGGACGGCGCCCGGCCCTCCAGAGCTCAAGGTAAGTTCTTCGCGAAATTACGTAGAATGACCGCCTTTGTTGCGAGTTTTGATCGCTAACCCCCTCGGGCCGGGCATTCTCGCCAATCTCGCAATTTGCCAGAACTGGTAGGAGACGGTCGCCCGCATTCGGCGTACTGATTGCGAGCTCGGCGCGCGGCACGCGCGTACCGCCATAGCCTGTGTGGACCCTCGCGAAAACGATGCCACTCCAACCTAGTAAGTCGCCTGACGTTCAGCGACTGTTCGTGATGCGAGTTGGCATGCCTCCGCTATGGCCTCCCTCCCGCGAGCCTCAGACGTCGTTCCGCGAGGGGACATGAAGACTTCGCGTGGCTCCGCCACACGGATCGTTCTTGTTGGCAGGAATCGAGCCGGTTACTGGGTCGCCGTTGAACAAGGCGGCTCCTTTGGCGGCCTGTTTGTCAACCGCGCCCAAGCACTGAAATATGCGCTGTTCGAGAATGGGGGCCATCCAGAGAGCATCATTGAGGTCACGCGCGAGATTGAACTGGAGATTCGCACCCGCCTCTGAGCGCCGCAACGCCAGATTTGGCAAAACAGATACCGTTGAAAGGGTGAGCCCGACATTCGCTTAAAGACGGAGAATGGCGTAGGCTACGTGAAGAAGAACGCGATCGCGGGACATTCATTCGTGAGCTGGGAGGCATTCGAAGCGCACCTCGCCGACCGGAGCGCGAACTCGGGCCAGAGGCGATCCTGGCCGGTTACACGGTGCAGTTCACCACGGCGACGACGCTGGTCGCTGGCCTTGCCAAGGTGCATGGCGAGCGGCGCCTGGACGAGAAACTGCTCGCACTGGCGAAGCCAAAGCTGCTGATCGTCGACGAACTCGGCTAGCTGCCGCTGAAGCCGGACGCGGCGCACCTGTTCTTCCAGCTGGTCAGCCGCCGCTACTAAACCGATCCGGTGGTCGCCACCGCGATTCTCGACCGGCCACTGTACCACAGCCACATGCTCACCATCCGCGGCGATACCTACCGGCTCCGCGCCAAGCGAAAGAGCGGCCTCATCAATCCGCCCGCCGCTGGCAGCCTTCCGGTCGGCTCCGCCCACCTCCGTCCCGTCAGCGGCGGAGCCAAGCTTCAATCGACATCATGAACCCGAGGGTCGGGTGAGTTCTTCATGACGCAAAGGGGCACTGCCGCATGGCGTTTGACACTCGTGTCCATGCCGTACGCCAAGACTGGGTTAGACTTCAAGCGGAGCAATCGCCCTTAACTGCCGACTCGCATCCATAGCGAAATGCACCGATCTTTTCTTCCCGTGCCACCTATCAACTCTAGCAATTGATCGAGCTGTTAGAAACATGTCACGTGGCGGGCAATGAACACAGACCGATCGGCGCACCCGGAGACTGCACTCTAAGATCACGCAAATTCTCTCCTCGGCAGTGGACTTAATTCTTCCGTTGCTGATACGCTGCGCAGAGAGGTCTGCTCCAGCACCGAACTTCCCTTCCTGATGGAAGCACATGATGGCCTCTCCGCTGCGATCGCCCAGCGCGCAGGCTTCAAAGGTCTTTGGGCGTCCGGTCTATCGATTGCCTGCACTCTGGGCTATCGTGACGCCAACGAAGCGTCGTGGAGCCAACTTGTTGACGCGGCTGAACGCATCGTAGATTCGAGTCAACTGCCCGTTCTGGTCGATGGCGACGGCGGTTTCGGGAACTTCAACAAATGCTCGGCTGCTGGCTCGTAAACTGCGCGAGCGCGGCGTTGCGGGTATTGCGCTCGTGTTGGGCAACTAACTCGTAAGATCGATTGTCATGTTCCCTGCGCTAATTTTCGACCGGCCCTTCGGAGAGCATCGCCGTTCCGATGATCCTTTCTCTCCGCAATTCAGCAATATTCGCCTCGGAGAGACCGAGTAAGTCTGACAGGATCTCTCCGTTGTGCTGTCCCAGCGTCGGTGCCGGCGTTCGGATCGCATAGGGATGGCCTGCACCTTCGCGAATTGGCATCGACGGCTGCGGCTGCAAGCCCATGAAGGCGCGTTGGATATTTTGGAAAAACGCGCGCGACCTAAGATGCTGATCCTTCAGCAGGTCAACTGGTAGCCGCGCCACGCCGGCAGCAATCTTGACGGATTGCAACTCAAACATCGCTTCGTCCGCATCGCGGGTGAGCGTCCAGGCTGCGATACTTGTCTCAATGACGTCCTCAACAGCCCGACGACCTTCTGCAGACGTCAGCGACGCATCGGTGGCCCAGTCTGACCGGCCAATAAGAAGTGCGAGCCTCCGCCACATGTCGTCATTTGTCGCGGCTACCATGATCCAGTTGTCCACACCCGCACACCGGAAGCACCCGTGCGGCACAAACTGAGGATGTCGGTTGCCGTATCTTATCGGCGGGAGACCGCCGATCGATTGAATCGTGATCCATGGCGCAGCGAGTGGCATCATACATTCGATCTGCGCCAAATCGATGAACTGCCCCTGGCCCCTCGTGCGGGCGTGAATCAACGCGAGCAGAACCGCGGCGCAGCCGTTGAGCCCACCGACCGGGTCTCCGAAGGCGGTGTGGCTCATAGTGGGTGCCCCTCCGGGATTGCCGACTACACTCGGTAATCCCGATCCCTGCTCGAGAGTCGATCCGTAAGCCCGGCAATCGCGATGGACGCTGTTCGAACCAAAGGCTGACATCGACATCATCACGAGGCGCGGATTGACCGCCTTAAGCACGTCATAACCAAGCCCGAACTTTCGCAGGACATCAACAGAAAAATTGTCAACGACAATATCAGCTCGGGCAACCAACTGTTTTGCGAGAGCGACGCCTTGCGGGCGCGCTAGGTCGAGTGTGATACCGCGCTTGTTGCGATTCATGATACAGAAGCGCACCGCCTTTTCATACATTTGACCGCGGACGTAAGCGGCCCGGCTGTCAACGCCGCGCCACCAGTCTGGATGCTGGATGGCCTCGATCTTAATAACATCTGCACCAAGATCGGCGAGCGTGCGAGTACACAATGGGCCCGCCCAGCCCATCGTGAAGTCAATTACGAGAACCCCCGCCAACGGGTGGCGGTTGGGAGCGACGCAGCGAGGCGAAGCCTCCACTGCGAAGGGGGGATTTGTTCGGCCGGTTGCGAGCTCCTGCTGCTCACCGGGAGTCGGAACCTTTCCGCCTCGACGGGGATTCGTCGAGGTCAGCCGCTGCACCGAACCCACGGTTATGCCCTCTTCTTCGCCAATGAACACAGGCACAATCGCGCCACGCGCGCTTTTCTCGGGGTCGAGTAGCAGATCCGATATTTCGGGTACAGGTACGATCGGAATCTTCCGTTGCAATCCCTCTACGAACCACTCCTGCGCCGTCCGAGCTTTAAGCTTTGGCAGAAACTCTCTTTCGATCTGGTCTATGTATGGCAAGCGATCTGCGCTGAGCACCAGACCTGAATCGTCACGTAACTCCGATAGACCGAGCATATCGCAGAATGAGCGCCATTGTGCGGGCGTTAACGTTGTAACTCCAAGCCATCCCTTTTTGGTTTCGTAGATGCCTGCCGGAAACATTGGCCAGAAGCGATTAATGCCGCGCCGACGTGTCATTTCACCCCGAGCATCGGCTTCGAACATATGATTCTCGCTGAGAGCGAGGTTCGCTTCGAAAATGCTGACCGACCACGACCGGCCTGCCCCTCCCTGCGTCCGCGCAAAGATCGAAGATGCCACGGCGATGAAGGCCCAAAGGCCTGCAATAATGCCCGCCTGGAAATCCGGAGCATACAACGGCGGACCCTCAATCGGTCCGACCAGCTTGATGAGCCCGGCCAGAGCACGTACCGTCGAATCAGTTGCCGCGAATCCTGCGTAGGGTCCCCCGCTGCCGAACCAGCTCGCTTCGATGCAGATCAAGCTCGGGCGACGCTGCCGGATCGTCGCGACATCAATGGACCGACAATCTGCGGGATCGATATCGCGGCCGTCAATCAGAATGTCACAGTTTTCGATTAATGCCGTTAACTTCGTCATCGCGTGTTGGTCGTCCGGGTCGATGATGACGCTTGACTTATTGAAGTTCAGGAACGCAAACCACGCGCTTTGGCCCCTCGGTGTCAGTGGCGCGCTGCGACGAAGTGGGTCGCCTAGGGGTGGCTCGACTTTCTGAACATCCGCGCCAAAATCGGCGAGCAATCGTGCGCAATAACTTGTCGTAGCCGAGCTTCCGATCTCAACGACTCGCAGGCCTGACAGTATTCCCATACTGGTTCCAAAGTTCCAACCATGCTGCAGCCACGAATCATCGCCTGTTACGCAATCGGACATTATCGATGCGCGAAGGATGACACGGCTTACAAGTAGCGACACGTGGGTGGTTTGCGTTTCATGCGTCCGAGGACAAACCCTGAGTCGTTCATCTTCGCGCGCCAATGAACGTGGCCTGGAAAGTAATTACCTGCCTCGAAGTTCAAGATCGATCGGGAAGGCAGCGGGGCTTCATCTTGTGCATAGAGCGGGTACGACTATTTCGCACGAGCGTCACCATTTTCTCACGGACCGGGCTGGTCCGTATGGAGGCCCACGGTCATGTCATTGATTCTTTCCAAGACGCAGTCGCATAACCGCTCTATATCGTGAGCCTCATGATCGGCCGTAATACACACTCGTATCCCCGCTCTTCCTTGCTCAACGGTTGGGAAGAACGTCACCGACGTATAGAGCCCGGCATCTAGAAGCTCTCTTGCTACTGCAATGGCCTTGGCTTCTGATCCGGTGGCGATCATTCTGATCGGAAGTGAATTGCCTTGCTCCGCAGTTACCACCCGACGATCAAAGAGTTTTATGCGTTGCGCCAAGCGCCTCTGCCGCTGACCGAGTTCTTCCGAACGGTGAATCTTGCACGAGCCAAGCGCCGCTCCAACTGCCGCTAGGTTGGGAGGCACCGAGAACGCGTAGGGGACGGAATACCGTCGGAACAAAGTCTCCTGGTCGGAAGTCCCGAGCATCAACATGCCGCCTGATGCGCCGAACCCCTTGCCTAGTGAGGCGGCGATGATCGTCCGGTCACCGAGTCCGGACGGAAACTGGGAGCGAGCAAATCCTTCACCGTGCCGTCCAAATAGCGATGTGCCATGTGCATCGTCGATGTAAAGAAAGAGCCCATAGCGTTCCTGAAGTTGACGCAGTTCGTTGATCGGCGAATGGCCTCCCATGGAGTACACTCCATCGCATACATAGGCCACCACCGGCTGTTGGCGACACAGACGTTCGAGAGCGTCGATGTCGTTGTGCGCAACCGTTTCGACCCGTGCTTCATCGGCAACCACGGGCTTGTGATAGGCGAGCGAGGCGTGCGCAAAGCGATCGAATACTACGACCGGTTTCCGTCCGCCCGTTAGTTGACCAGATGCAAGGAGGGGCATTGCGCCTAAATTGGCGAGCATGACGGTGGAATAGGTAAGCACGCGCGCGCGGAACATATCTGACAGAGTTGCTTCAAGTTCCGCCAGGAGGTCGAAATTGAGCCGCGTTCGCGCGCAGGACCAATGCAATGATCGATGCGCCTTTATCGCCTCGATCGCACCAGCGATGACTACGGGATGGTTGTCGAGGCCCAAGTAGGAGCACCGCACGAAATCAAGTACCAGTGGTCGGCTATCAAGCGGGCCGCAACCCAAAGCAAAAGCCCGTCCGATCGTTGAGCGTCCATGAATACCCATGAGGCCAGCCGCGTGCGCGGCATCGAAATAGCTCCTGCTCTCCTCGATCACGTAGGCGGTGTTACGAAAGTGTCCGGTCCGCCCACCACTAGAGAGCACATTTTGTTGCTGCATTGCATTCACCATTCCATCTGCGAACCAGTCGCTCTCGATAAGCGCGGCGCAATGTGAGGTCTAACGAAATCGGCCGAACTTAAGATCCACCGCGAGGCATTGCGGACAGCTCTCTCGTCTGCTCCGGCTACCAAACACTACCGACGTCGCTCGTGCAGCTACTAATTCAGATGGGTTGGCCAAATCGAAGCGCCTCGCGATGTATAGATGATCAGAAACGATCGCGCACCGGCCAGAGGTCGGTGTAGCAGATGTCTTCGCCACGGTATCCAAGTGACGGGCTGTAGTGCCCTTACTCTGCTCCTTGAACGACGAAAGCGATTTGGTATCTCAGCCTGGGTCGTGGGCGCCTCTTAGTGTATGTCCAGTTTTCTGCAACTTTTGGTGAGTATAGATTTGTCAGCTAGGAAAGAATGGAGAACAACACTGCAGGCCACATTCTCAAAGTTCAGGAGGCTCTCATGGATTTCACTATCTCGCCCAAGCAGAAGGAATGGCTCGACCGCGTGCGGTCTTTCATGACCAAGCACGTTCGCCCGGCGGTGCCGGTGTACGACCAGCAGGACAAGAGCGGCGACCGCTGGAAGGTGATTGCGATCCTGGAAGACCTCAAGAAGAAGGCCAGGGCGGAAGGCCTGTGGAACATGTTCATGCCGCCGTCCGAGCACGAGGACGACGAATTCCGCGGCGCGGGGCTGACCAATCTCGAATACGCGCTGCTGTCGGAAGAGATGGGCCACATCACCTGGGCCTCGGAGGTGTTCAACTGCTCGGCGCCGGACACCGGCAACATGGAGGTGTTCATCCGCTACGGCACCAAGGAGCAGAAGCGCAAATGGCTGCGCCCGCTGATGGACGGCGAGATCCGCTCCGCCTTCCTGATGACGGAACCGGCGGTGGCCTCGTCGGACGCCACCAATATCGAGACCCGCATCGAGAGGGACGGTGATCACTACGTCATCAACGGCCGCAAATGGTGGTCGTCCGGCGTGGGCGATCCCCGCTGCAAGATCGCGATCCTGATGGGCAAGACCGATTTCAAAGCGGCCAAGCACCAGCAGCAGTCGCAGATCCTGGTTCCGCTCGACACGCCCGGCATCAAGGTCGAGAAGATGCTGCCCGTGTTCGGCTTCGACGATGCGCCGCACGGCCATGCTCAGGTGCTGCTCGAGAACGTGCGGGTGCCGAAGGAGAACATCCTGTTAGGGGAAGGCCGCGGTTTCGAGATCGCGCAGGGCCGGCTCGGCCCTGGCCGCATCCACCACTGCATGCGCACCATCGGCAAGGCCGAGGAGGCGCTGGAGAAGATGGTGAAGCGGCTCGCCTCGCGCACCGCCTTCGGCAAGAAGATCGTCGAGCACTCGGTGTGGGAGCAGCGCATTGGCGAGGCCCGCACCAATATCGAGATGACGCGTCTTCTGTGCCTCAAGGCGGCCGACATGATGGACAAGGTCGGCAACAAGACTGCGCAGGCTGAGATCGCCATGATCAAGGTCGCAGCCCCCAATATGGCGCTGAAGATCATCGACGAGGCGATCCAGGCCTTTGGCGGCGCGGGCGTGTCGGACGAGGCCGGTCTTGCCAAGGACTACGCCCACATTCGCACGCTGAGGCTCGCCGATGGTCCGGACGAGGTGCACAATCGCGCCATTGCCAGACTTGAACTTCGGAAGTATGCAAACTCTCCAAGTCACTAAAATGAAGCGGGAGAGCCGGACGGCGCTCCCGACTTGAAGAAACGACAGGGCATGATCCGCGTCGGATGACCGCTTGACGCAAGTGCGTCAGTGGTTACCGATTAGGATCATGCTCGACCTGAAATGGTCAGGACTAAGAGGGAGCGTCATCGTGGCTGACGGCGTCAGGAAAGACGAGGAGTTCTCGGGCACCAAGCCGGTCGAGGAGCGGCATCGTTTCGACGAGCTACGGCTCGAGGCCTGGATGCGCGACAACGTCGAAGGCTATGAGGGCCCGCTGGTCGTGCTCCAATTCAAGGGCGGCCAGTCCAACCCGACCTACCGGCTCGACACGCCGAACCGTTCCTATGTGATGCGCCGAAAGCCATTCGGCAAATTGCTGCCTTCGGCGCACGCCGTCGATCGCGAATACCGCGTGATCGCAGCGCTTGGAAAGCAAGGCTTTCCGGTGGCACGCGCCTATGCGCTGTGCCAGGACGATAGCGTCATTGGCGCTGCCTTCTACATCATGTCGATGGAAGAGGGCCGCGTGTTCTGGGATCCAACGCTGCCGAGCCAGAATGCCGATGTGCGCCGAAAGATCTTCACCAGCAAGATCGAGACGCTGGCGAAGCTCCACATGTTCGATCCGGTTGCGATCGGCCTCGGCGACTTCGGTAAGCCCGGCAATTATTTCGCGCGCCAGATCGACCGCTGGACCAAGCAGTACCGTGCCTCCGAAACCCAGCACATTCCGGAGTTCGAGAAGGTCGCCGAATGGCTGCCCAAGACCTTGCCGGAGCAGGCGCGCGTCTCCATCGTCCACGGCGACTATCGCCTCGACAACATGATTTTCCACGCGACGGAACCGCGGGTGCAGGCGGTACTGGACTGGGAGCTGTCGACGCTCGGCGATCCCATGGCCGACTTCACCTACCTGTTGATGCAGTGGATCATGCCGGGCCTCGAGGGTGCCGACCTCAAGGCGCTCAACATTCCGAGCCTTGAAGAGGCCGCGCAGATCTATTGCAACGTCACAAAGATGACGGTGCCTGATCTCAACTGGTATTTCGCCTACAACCTGTTTCGTCTCGCCGGCATCACCCAGGGCATTGCCGGCCGCGTCCGCGACGGGACCGCCGCCAATGCCAGGGCGCCAGAGTCAGCCAAGCGCGCCGTGCCGCTGTCAAAGGCCTCATGGGAATACGCGCAGAAGGCCGGCGCGGTATAGAGAACGCTGCCTAACAATCCCACTGTCGCTTGTCCGCAAAGCGCAAGCTATGCACAATTGAGGCGAGATCGTCCTATGTTGGCGAAGCGTCGTGGTAAGAGGGCGGGCCCAGAACCACGAGAGCTTCTCGTCGCGTTCGAACCTAAGCCTCGGAATCGCTACCGGAATGAATGCCTAACCCTCCATTTGCCTGAACCCGTTCAACGAGCCACTTGGGTGGCGAGATGCGTGGAGGAAGAAACAGGGCACGGTAAAGCTGGTTGAGTTGTTCAGGGCTGCGAGGAATGTCCGCCGAATCCAAGAGCTCGGACATCATGCACTTGGAATAGAAGCGCGGCTCGCGCTTACCCTCAGCTATCAACGCGGCCTGAGATTGACTTGTAACGGATCCATCTAGTAGGCGCAGCCACACCTCACAGAAAAGCGCGTATGCATAGTGTTGGGCTCTGGTTTCGAGAGAGAGAGCAGTCTCTAACGGCAACACGGGGAACTGTAACTCACCGATAATATCGCCCCTATCAGCCAGCTCGGAAAGGTAATGAACGGTCACTCCGAAGCTCTTGTCGTTATTGAGTATGGCATGCGTCCGCGTAAAACTGCCGCGATACTGGGGCAATGGAGCCGGATGGAGATTAATTCCTCCTTGATCAAAGCGCGCAAGAGTATGAGCGGAGAAGATCTTGGGCCAAATCACGCTAACAAGAAGGCTTCCGTGGCAGGAAATGTCGTCGATTGACTCGAAATAGGGTATTCCATATCGGTCTGCGACTTCCCAAAGCTCTTCGGCGGTTTCGTCGCTCCACCACGTTTTCTCGTTTCGGTTTGCACCGAGAATTGCCGAGACTGCACCTTTTCCGCAGGTTTCGATGATAAACAAGATGCAACGGCTCGCGAGTCCCCTGGTACCAACAAATACCACCCCCTTATCTATAATGGACATTCCGGACCTCATCTCCTGCTGAACAGCGATGATCGGGCAACCCGCTAGTCAGCACGCCGCCCGACGTCGTAAGATGCATCACAAACTTCCTCCTCTTCGGGAAGCTTGCAAACCGTACGATCAACTTAGTTCGCATCATCCGACGAGACCAGAAACTACCATTTCTAGCCGCTTGAAAAGCCTCAATGGCAGGGCAACGTTGCACCACACCCGTTCGCTCATTGTCCCAGCGAGCGCGGTTGCGGTCCGTGCGGTTGCTGGCGAGCGTGAAATCCCATTATGAATGATACACCAAAAGACAAAAAACGCAGACGTAGCCTTCTGGACTCAGTCTGTCACGATTCCAAGTGCTGTCCTGCATCACTCAAGATCGTCAGTTAGATGTTGAACAGCGTGTACTCCCGGGTCTCCAGCCAAGTGCCCATCAACAGCGGGACGATCACGTTTCGCGGCATCACCAAGCGATTCGGCTCGGTCGCTGCCGTTGATGGGATCAACTTGGAGGTTCGGGCCGGCGAGTTCCTCTCGCTTCTAGGCCCATCAGGTTCGGGCAAGACCACATTGTTGATGATGATGGCCGGATTCGAGACGCCAACGTCTGGTTCTATCGCCGTGGGCGGGCGAGACATCACGCACGTCGCGCCTAATCAGCGCGCAATCGGTATGGTGTTCCAGCGCTACGCCCTTTTTCCGCACATGACCGTCGCCCAGAATGTTGCCTTTCCACTCAGAATGCGCGGCGTGCTCAAAAAGGAGATCGGCCCCCGCGTCGAGCGCGCGCTCGCGCTCGTACGCTTGCAACACTATGATGCCCGGATGCCACGCCAGCTCTCCGGCGGTCAGCAGCAGCGCGTCGCGGTGGCGCGCGCGCTGGTAGTTGAGCCACCGGTGTTGCTGATGGACGAACCGCTCAGCGCGCTCGACAAGAAGCTGCGCGAGGAAGTGCAGATCGAGATCAAGAAGCTACATGAGAGGCTCGGGATCACGATCATCTACGTGACCCATGACCAGGAAGAGGCGCTGACGATGTCCGATCGCATTGCCGTGATGGACAAAGGTAACATCCAACAGGTCGGTAGCCCAACAGCGCTCTACCATGCCCCCAACAGCGGCTTCGTCGCCGACTTCATAGGCAAGATGAACTTCCTCAACGGCTACGTGCAGGCAATCGACGGAGATCGACTGTATATCCTTGTCGCTGGCGGCATCGTCGGAATCCCGCGATCGCAGCTCGCGCCCGGAACAGCGCTTGTTACGGGGCAGCCAATTCGGATCGCCGCGCGTCCCGAAAGCATCGCTGTTACCGAGATCTCTGCCGGCTCGATTTGCGGCGAAATCGAGACGTCCGTCTTCCTCGGCTCGCGCCGCAAGCTGATTGTGCGAACCGATGACGGAACGCAGCTTCAAATTCTGACACCGTCTGACTCTCGCGCCTACAATGAGCCGAGGCACGGCCTGGTTTATTTCACAATCGATGCGGCAGCCGTCCGCCTGTTTCCGCGCGAGGTCTGAGCATGGAGTTCTCAGCCAATACCTCGTCGGACAAATCGCACGCCTGGCAGCTTTCGCGTGGCCTGTCGCTCGGTTTCGCTTTGCCGCTTGTTTTGCTGCTCGGTTTCGCTTTCCTCCTGCCCATCGGCAAACTGCTTCTGGGCAGCGTCTTCGCGCCGAGGGGCACGGCCGAACACTATCTTAGGATCGCGCAGGAGCCGATCTTTTTACGCATCCTTCTGCGTACGGTCCGGACTGCGGCGGTCGTCACGATCTCTGCCGTCATGCTCGGCTATCCGGTTGCAATCGTGATGGCGCGTCTGCAGGGACTCGCCGCCATGCTGGTCGGGGCCTGCGTTCTGGTGCCGCTCTGGACGAGCGTGCTGGTGCGTTCTTATGCCTGGATCGTGCTACTGCAGCGCGACGGGATCGTCAACAGTGCGCTCAAGAGTTGGGGGCTGATCGACCAGCCCCTCCGGCTGATCTACACTGAGGGCGCTGTCATCATAGCGATGACGCATGTGCTCCTACCCTACATGATCCTACCGACCTTCTCTTCAATTAAGTCCATCCCGCCGGAGCTCGATCGCGCTGCGCGCAATCTCGGTGCCAGTTCTTGGAGGAGCTTTGTTTCCGTCACACTCCCCCTCAGCTTGCCCGGACTCTATGCGGGCGCGATCATGGTATTCATTCTATCGCTCGGCCTCTACATCACTCCGGCCTTGGTGGGCGGTCCGCAAAACCTGACCATCGCCACACTGATTGGCCAGCAGACGACCGATATGCTGAACTGGCCCTTCGCCGGAGCTCTTACCGGCCTGTTGCTGGCGGTGACGCTCGCGCTCGTCGGGGCGTTCAAGCGATTCCTGCGTTTCGGAAAGGGCTCCTGATATGCCGTTCACAGCCTCTACCTTCTCCATGTACAGTGGCTCCGCCCGCAGGAGGATGGAACGGATACGGTCCTTGCCGTTCGGACGGTGTCTTCTCAATTTTTTCGTTGCTCTCGTCTTGGCTTTCCTGCTGCTGCCCACTCTGCTCGTCGTACCGATGTCACTCGGCGAAGCTTCCTACATCCAATTCCCGCCAAAAGGCCTGACGCTAAAATGGTACCAGGTCTATTTTGGCGACAGGGACTGGATGAACGCAACATGGTTCAGCCTGCGCATTGCACTGGCTACGACAGCGGCGGCAACCATCGTCGGGATGCTGGCGTCAATTGCCATCGTGCGTGGCAAGCTGCCGGGCGCACAGGCGATCCATGTGCTGACACTCGCCCCGCTCATCGTCCCGCATATCGCGCTCGCGGTCGCACTGTATCTCGTGTTCGCGCCCCTCGGCCTCACCGGCAATTTCGTTGGGTTTGCCATTGCCCATACGATGCTGTCGGTGCCCTATATCCTGCTGACCGCGACGGCGGCGCTCCAGCGCATCGATCCCGCCCTCGAACTCGCGGCGCTCAACTGCGGCGCTTCGCGAGCCCAGAGCTTTGCCCATGTCGTAATGCCCAATATTGCTCCGGGCGTTGCTGCTGGCGCGGTCTTCGCCTTCCTCGCCTCGTTTGACGAAGCGACCGTCGCCTTCTTCATCTCCGGCATCGAAGGCAAGACGCTCACGCGCAAGCTTTTCGAGGACATCGACTATAACCTGACACCGGTCATTGCAGCCGCATCGACAGTCATGGTCCTCCTGTCGCTGGTTTTGATGGGCGGCGTCGAGTGGCTGCGCGCACGCAGTACGACCTCGACGTAGAGTGCAACAAGCCCGACCGGACCTCCACGGCGAATTGTACATCGCGAGAGGAGGCACCGCGTGACCGGCAGGATGCGATTTCAGGCGCGTTGACTGATCTAGCATTACAGTTTGCTTTTCATTGAAAATTCTGAATCCATGGGTGACCATGGTTCGGGATCTGATGATTGGTGCCGCGTCGGCTGGAGGGGCGCTGACGCTGTGGGCTTCGTCGTTGCGAGAAGCCAAGCAACGCATCCGTCTGGTGTTTACGCAGGAGCGGTCGCGGCCTCGGCGGGGCAATTTCTCGGCGGACTGTTTGGCAACAAACAGCGAAGACGGGTTGGATGCGGGCGGAAGTGACCGACGATACAGGGCCGCGGCGCCAGCAGGTGATCCTGGATCGGGCGCAGTGAGATGCCGACGCGTTACGCGACATTGTGCGTGAGTTACGCGCTGGAAACGCTCGGCGATGAGCGCGATTCTGGTCATTGATGATCGGCTTCTTGAAACGAATCGGAGTGTTCGCTCCATGTGCGCGGCATGGCCACGCCCTCGCGCGCTGTGTCTGCCAAAGGGTGGATGGAGGAACCCGCTCACCTCAAAAGCCGCGCACGTACCAAGCGATGTGGACTTTGCGACGAAGCCCAAGATCAGGCGTCGCATGATTGCTCGCGCGATTGCCGCCCTTTGCCGGCCTCCGCAGCAGGGTTTCAATCTCGCCCGGCCATACAGGCTGTCCGCCGCCACGAAGGAGAACGGCATCTTGCGGAGGGACATGCGGCGCGCCAGGCGTTCTTGGGAAGGCTCTGTGCGATCGCGGAGGCGCTGCCGGCGACAGGCTGCTGCTCGTCCCAGGAACGAAACATGTGATTGGAAGCAATGCCCAGAACATAGCCGTCGAGAACGGCCAAGTTAAGATAGCCTCAGTCGTGTCAGCGTGGGTCCATGGCTGAACGACCTTTATCCCAGCTTTGCGCAAAATCGGCGCGGCGTTTCGAACCATATGGCCGCCGATCGAACGCCTGCACTAACAACGGCACGAAGGTGTGCCGCGAAGGAGCACGATGTTCGCGAGGGCTAAGGACCATTGAGAGCCTTTCGCGCTAACTTGAGAGATTTCTCGACATTCCCATGCTGCCACCCTGCACGCCTCCTTCAGAGCTGGCACTGGTAATTTAAAGGCCTTGACATAGTGCCAGCGCCTGATGACGCGTTTGGCGGCGCCGGTCTCCGGCTTCGTAATACCATGCGCCTATTGCTGCTTCTATCCCCAGGGAGGACCGCGCGACGCCGCCTTTGCGGAGAAACCGACGATAAAATCGCTGGCTTATCCTGCGTTCGAACTCTCCCCTGCGAACTCCACTACATTGTAGAGTCAACGCCTTTATGGCCCGGGCCACAGAAGCGACGCCATGGCCGTTCCAAACAGGTGTGCCCTGTTCATCCGCTCTTCCTACTCCGATCGCCAAAGGGGCGCTCCTTCATTGGTACCCGAATGCCGACCGGTTCTTTAGCCCGGCTTGCCTCCGCCGACGCGCAGATAGGCGCCGGAGACGTAACTAGCCTGATCGGATAGAAGCCATGCGATCGCCTCTCCGATCTCCTCGGGCTCAGCGACGCGGCCGATTGGAATCTCGGCTGCGGCAGCTTCGAGCACGGCGGCACCGGGCATCTCAGTGCGGGTCGCGCCGGGACTCACCGTGTTGACGCGGATGCCTTCGCCCGCGAGCTCCTGGGATAGACCGAGGGTGAGGCAGTTCAGCGCGGCCTTCGAGACCGCATAGTGGATCTCGACATTGGGAGCGCCGCTTGTGGACAGCCCAGACGAGACGTTGACGATGGCGCCGCCCTGTCCGCCGCTCTGCAACGACATGCGCGGGATTGCTTCGCGGATGCAGGCCATCGCGCCGAAGAGGTTGACGTCGAAGACCCGCCGGACGACGGCATCGGGAACGTCGACGTAACGTCCGCGCATGCCTACGAGGCCCGCGCAGTTCACTAGTCCGCACAGCCTCCCCAGCTCGGCGTCGCAGCGAGCGAACAGTTCCACGACGGCGCCTACATCGGTGACGTCTGCTTTGATAGCGGTCGCCCGTCCGCCTGACGCAACGATCCCTGCAACGAGGGCATGGGCCGCGTCGTCGGCAGCGACATAGTTCACCGCGACCGCCCAGCCGCGCTGCGCAAGCAAACGAGAGGCGGCCGCGCCGATCCCCCTGCTGCCTCCGGTCACGATAGCAACCGCGCGGCCTGCGTCCCCTTTCATTTGCTGAGCAGATCCATCACGCGGCGGGAGATCATCTCCTGATTATCGGCGATCCACTTCGCGTCCAATTCGATGGTTTTGCTCCAATTCTCCGGGTTGGTTGGCATCGAGCCCCACTCCGCCTCGCTAAGATATTCACGGACTGCCGCGCTGGGAGTTGCAACTCCGACGTCCTCAGTGAATGCCGCATGTTCCTTGGGGTTGTGCAGAAAGAACTCGAGAAAGCGATAGGCGGCCTCGCGGTTCGGCGTATCGCGCACGATGCCCCAGTAGGTAATATTCTGAATCGACTGTTCATATGAGAGCCGCAGCGGGACGCCTTGCGCGATAGATGGCACGACGCGGCTGACCCAAAGCAAGCCCATCACTGCGTCACCATCGCGCAACGCAGCCTGGCTCTGCTCGCCCGTGCTCCACCAAACAGAGACATGTGGTTTAATCTCTTCCAGCTTGCGGAGGGCACGCCCGACGTCGAGTGGGAACAACTGTTTCTGTGGAACACCGTCGGCGAGCAGGGCGACGATCAGCAACCAGGGATGGGCTGAGGGTGTGCTCGGCAGGGTTCTCGGACCTGGAAAGGTCTTTAGATCCCAGAAATCGAACCAATTCTTTGGCTCCTTCCCCTTGAAATGCGTCGTGTTCCAGGTCAGCACCCCCGCTCCGATGCTTCGCAACACGCCATGTGGAGTGCAGGTGTTGGGCAGTTGGGTCTCCTTTGCGATGGGTATCCGGGCGCAATCGATCGGCTCGAGCAGTTCCTGATAGCGACTAATCAAATCCTCGGGAAAGGCGGTCACCACATCCCATTCGATGCTTCGGGCCTGCCGCATGGCCGCGAGGCGGGCCCACTGCGACCCCAGGCTTGCGCCGACTGGCGCGATGCGGATTGCGGTTCGGATCGTGAAAGGCTGATAGAAGTGTCGCGCCAGAGCTCGCTCAAAGGTCCCGCCGCTAGTGACAACGACCAAAGGCCGCTGCTGCTCTTGGCAGCCGGCGCCAAACACCATCAAAGGCGCCGCGACGATTGCCGCAAGCCTCAGCCTACCGTTCATCGGACCGCCCCTCTTTAGCGCGGATGCTCTCGCGCCGGCTAGGCTGTGCCAGCGCGGCAATCTCACGCGCGCTTGTTGTCTCGATATCCAACACAGCATCGAGGAGCCGCTCCGACTGAGGGCTGCCAAGAGTTGGTTCCACCAACACATGGAACTTGCGCGCGATCTCATCAGGCCCGAAAGGCGGCCCTCCCGGCGCTCCCCCCGGAATCTCTGCATAGCCTTCGCGAATGGATCCATCGGTCAGCATAACCTTCAACCTGAACGGCAGCAGCGACCGCCCGAAGAAAGCGTCGTCCGCACCGGACAGGAGCGAAAGAGAAACCTTCGCCGCAAGTTCCCGCGCTTGCGGCTCTTCAAGCGCGCTTTCGACCAGACCGTTGGCAGAGGACCGCCCCAACAGCTCGAGCGCGATCAGCAGGGGAAGATGAAACTGCGCTTCGATGATTGTATCCGGCCACTTCCCGGCGAAGTCGCGCACGATTTCCCCAAAGGTTGCGACCTCGATGCGAGTAACTTTTGCCGGTTCAATCGGCTGTTCGGCCGCCAGTGTGCGAAGGACATCCAGCGCCGGATGCACCCAGCGACAGCAGCCGTAGGGCTTGCACCCGACCTGCATCAGTCGGAACTCGGAGCCCAGCGCTCGAGTCATTTCAGCGCTATCATACTGGTCCGATCCCGCCATGCGCCAGAAGCCGGTCTCGCCATCGAAGATGTCGCGGCTTCCGGCAAAGCCGCGCGCGGCGAGCGACCCAGCCGTGACCGCGCCCATCGTTGCCCAACCGTAATTGTTCTTCAGCCACGGCATCGGGCGGCCGTGAAACTTCCGCAGGAAGGGCACCGGCGCGTGCTGCGCCGTAAGGCCGAAGACATCGCGCGTTGCTGCGGGCGACAGACGATGAAGGCGCGCGACCGCGCTGGCCGCACCATAGATCTGCCAAGTGGCGAGGCCGAGAACAGTGGCGGCGCGCTCCGGCGAGGGTCGGATTGCAGTCCCCAATCGCAGGGACACCTCGTAACCTGCGATGATCGCCACCAGCAATTCGCTGCCAGGCCTATCGAGCTCTTCGGCTACCGCGATCGCACCAGGGATCACCGACGTTCCCGGATGGCCCAATCTGACCAAGGAATCGTCGAAGCTCAGCAGTGTCGCCGCGTAGGCGTTGACGTCGGCCGCCTGCGGAGCAGGCAGACGCGTCGATCGGCCGAGCACCGCCGCCGTAGGCCTGCCCCCATGGCTTTCTTGATACTCGAGGAAGCTGGCCGCTATGCCCGTCTGGCCACCGGCGATGGCGCAGGCGACATTGTCCGCAACAAGCCATTTCGCCCACACTATGACGTCTGGGGGCAGGTCCTCGTACCTGATCCTTGATACATAGTCTGCGACCTGTGCCGTCACACAGCTTCCCGTTACAGGCTTCGCCCCGGGATGGGACGCGTCATCCAGGAGACCAATCGCCCTCACCCGTCCAGAAGTCGGGATTTCGGTCGATAGATGATGCTGCTGTATCAAGGACAGTCTCCATGCTGATCCAAGGTTGCTTCGTTGGCGGGGATAGCATCGGCACGCTCGCAGCCCCTCAACGCTGCTCCTCTGGGGCTGGACCAGGTTAGCTAACATCCTGGGCGCGAAGCGGCGGCGATATGTTTGATGCCCATCTGTCGTAACCATCGACTAAGATTCTCATCTCCTCACCGGTGGTCCAGAAAAGCCAATCGTCGTCCACAATATCCTCCGCCACAAGCCGCAGTACTGACCCACTAGGCTCAGCATGCGGTACATCGTAGACGCGTTTATCTATCGACCAGCGCCCGGCAAGTCCGCACCGAAAGTCAGGAGCCCACATGGCGAGGGACACTCCTCGCATTATTCCCGCCATAATTTTCGTTATGCCTTGCCCCCTGAAATCTGATCGCACCCAAATGTCTCCGTGATAAACTACCTTTCCAGTGATCCGCCATGCGCTTGGTGCCTTGCAGATGCAGCGATCCTGAGGATGTGCATGTTTGGCTGGGTCTGCATAAAAGAACTTCAGGGATTGGAGATGTTCGGCAAGGTTGCTCTGCGAGAGGTCATATAGCCGGGCCGCCTCAACAAGAACGACCTCATTATTCTTATCTACCCCCACCAGCCAGTATCCCTCGCCTGCCTCGATCGGCGAGCGGTCCGGGCGAAAAATTGGGTATGTCTTTCCTTTCGTTGGAGTAGCCTCTGTTATCGAGACATACTCATGAAAGTCGAATCCTACCGAAAGATTGATGCCCTTTTGAATGGCTGCCTCGTCGTACGAATGAATGAACCGTGAGACGTGCAAGGGGTTGACCAAGGCTTTCATCGCTATAGCTGTCTCCTGTCCGCGTGTGCCGTCCGGTAGGTCACAATAGCTGATTGGAGGGCGTCGGGAGACTACCTACTCTGGGAGGACGAAGTTGTGATCGGCCTGCTAGCCTCTCGAACATCGGCCGCAGCATCTCTGCGAGCCGCCGCGCAGTGCGTAAAAATCGGTTCGGCGGATGCAGCCCCCCCACTCCCAACATCAGATCTGCCAGAACACACCCTGGCACCATCTCACACTCTGCCATCGGGCTGTTGACAGGGTCTTTCGCACTGCTCACTGCTAGATGCGTATCCGTTAGAAGATGTTCTAAGACTGCATGCTGAAGAACAGCAGCGCCGCTCTCCACGAAATGAGCGAGCATCCTTCGGCCGGCAGGATCGATTTGCATAGTGTGCACGTGCTATTTCCAGAAACGACTGACGAAGCGCAGCTGCTCCAATGGAGGATCCACCTCGATCGGTTCCGCTAGTTCAGTCTCTGGAATTACTGACACTCGAGCGCCATACCCGGCACTACTGCCGCACCGGAGCCGCAGCCCGTTCGATAGGCAGTACCAACATAGATGTGGCTCATTTCGAGAATTTCGGTGCTTCAGCAGACCCGCCCTTTGACACTCCAACCGCCCCCGGCATTTTCGAGAGGAAATTGGCAAGGAGAGGCAAGGACCGGTTTCCCTCTCCACAAGAGAGTTGGCGAGCCATAAAACAACAGATCATTGTCCTTCCCTGAGTGCATGAAAGCATCGCACTGAAGCGATCAGCTGCATAATTTCGGCCCTGTAGAACCTACATCAGAAGAATTCGGCTTTGTGGGCCGAATAGAATTGTAAAGCTCCTGACGACAGGAAAAGGAACAGCGATGAATGTTGTCGAGACCCTGAGTGCCAATTCGCCCCTCGATGAGGCGCTTCGCGGTGCCATCGGCGCTTATGTGGCGCGCAATCCCAACAGCGCGAAGCAGCATGCGTCCGCGTGCGAGGCCATGCCCGGCGGTAACACCCGCACTGTATTGTTCCATGAGCCGTTCCCCTTGACGATTCGTTGCGGGAAGGGCTGCGAAGTTTCCGACGTCGACGGCCATCGCTATTTCGATTTTATGGGCGAGTACACGGCGGGCCTTGCCGGGCATTCCAATGCGATAATCGGCGAGGCAATCAAGCAGTCGGTTGACAACGGACTGAGCCTATCGGGCCACACGCGCGTGGAGGCGGAGTTTGCCGCGACCATTGCAAAACGGTTTCCGGCGATGGAGTTGCTGCGTTTCACCAATTCCGGCACTGAGGCAACGCTGCTAGCGTTGACGCTCGCGCGCATCGCGACCGGCAAGAACAAAGTGATGGCTTTTGATGGCGCTTATCATGGCTCCGTGTTCACTTTTAAAGCAGCGGTCAATCAAGTCAACGTACCCTTCGATTGGCTGCTTGCGCCCTACAACGACGCTGCCGCCGCGGCAAAGCTGATCGCGCAGCATGCCGACGGCATTGCCGCTGTGATCGTTGAACCGATGCAGGGCTCTGGCGGCTGCATTCCCGCCGAGCGAGATTTCCTCTTGACCCTACGCAAGGAGACCGAGAAAGTCGGTGCGCTTCTTGTGTTCGATGAGGTGATGACCTCGCGTCTTGCGCCGGGCGGTCTGCAGACCCGCTACAACATTCGTCCAGACCTGATGACGCTTGGCAAGTATGTGGCAGGCGGTCTGTCATTCGGCGCCTTCGGCGGCCGCGCCGATTTGATGCAGCGTTTCGATCCGCGTAAGGTGGATGCGCTTGCCCATGCCGGCACCTTCAACAACAACGTACTTACCATGGCCGCCGGCGTTGCAATGATGACGAAAGTCGCTACGCAGCAGGCATTGGATCGCGTCAATGCGCGCGGCGAAGCGCTGCGTACCCGGCTCGAGTCGCTATGCCGGGAATATCATGCCCCCCTGTGTGTCACCGGGATCGGTTCGCTGTTCACCATCCATAGTGTCGCGGGACCGGTGAGATCGATTGCCGATACCATCGCGCAAGATCAGCGCATCAAGGAACTGCTGTTCTTCGATCTTCTCGAGCAGGGAATCTATCTTGCCAGGCGCGGCATGGCGGCGCTTTCGTTCGAGACTGATGATGCCGCCTGCGAAAGATTTACCGCCGCCTTCGACCAATTTCTCAGGCGGCGGAAACTGCTATTTGCGGCAGACACGACCAGCCTACGTCCCGCTCGCAGCTGATCCGCGTCTCGACGGAGCGTGGCAATTTCTGGAAGTACAATGCGCTCGGAACGCACATTCAGGGGTATATCCAATCCAAGCCGCCGCGCCGTACTCGCCGCTAGCGCTACAGCGCTGTCGTTGCGGTTCATTGGCCGGGCGTCCGGTCAAGCACAATGGCCAACGCGGCTAGTCAAGGTGGTCGTGCCGTTCGCAGCGGGCGGTACAACCGATATCCTCGGCCGTCTGATGGCGCAAAGGTTATCTGAGGAATACGGCCAGCAGTTCATCGTCGAGAACAAGACAGGAGCCGGGGGCAATCTTGGCGCCGATTACGTCGCGAAGGCTGATCCGGATGGCTACACTCTCGTGATCGGCACGCCCGGTCCGCACGTCATCAACCAGTATATCTACAAGAACCAGCCGTTCGACGGTGCAAAGGACCTTGCGCCCGTCGTGGTGATTGCGCGCGTGCCTAACCTGATCTCGGTCAATCTCGATGTGAAGGCGAATACGCTGCAGGAGCTTATCGCGCTCGCGAAGGCGGACCCGGGCAAGCTTTCTTACGCGTCGCCGGGCACCGGCGGCACTGGCCACGTGGCGACCGAGCTTTTGAAGTCGATGGCCGGCATCGATTTGCTACACGTGCCTTATCGCGGCAGCGCACCGGCGCTGACTGACGTGATCGGAGGCCGGGTCGAGATGTCGCTCGACAATCTTCCTGCGGCTCTGCCGTATGTGGAGGCTGGTAAGCTCCGCGCACTTGCCGTAACCACCGCAAAGCGCTGGCCGGAATTGCCAAACGTGCCGACTGTCGCCGAAGCCGCGGTTCCGGGTTATGAGGCCTCCTCCTGGTTCACGATCGCAGCTCCTGTTAAGACGCGTGCAGACATCGTCGCCAAGCTAAACAGGAGCGCGAATACCTATTTGACCGACAAGGACATGGCACAGAAAATGCGAAGGCTCGGCGCCGATCCGGTCGGCGGCTCGCCAGAAGAGATGGCGACGTTGATCGCCGATGAGAACGTTAAATGGAAGAAGGCGATCGAGTTCGCTGGACTCAAGCCGGAGCAGTGAGGCTACCAATGTCGAAGCTCGACAGACTTGCCCTAAAAGGACAGGCGCAAACGGTGCTGGGGATCGTCGACCCTGCCGCCCTTGGACCCACTTTGATGCACGAGCACGTCATCTGCGATATCACGCCGCCGAAATTTGTCGCGGCCGGCATCGAAGACGTCGAGATCGATCTCTGCAATTGTTGGCAAATCAACTACGGGCAAAAGCGATCCGGCCTCAAAACCAAGCTCAATCAGCAAGATATTGCAGCAAACGAAATCCGCGAGATGGTTGCGGCAGGCGGACGGACAATTGTCGAGCTCACCTCGGGCGGTTTGAAACCGGATCCGCGCGGACTGGCGGATATCTCCCGGGCCAGCGGAGCTCACATTGTGATGGGTTGCGGTCATTATGTTCACGACTTCCAGGACCAGCGGAATCACGCGCGAGGGGTTGAGGATTTCGCGTCTGAGATGATCTCGCAGGTTCTGGAAGGAGCGTGGGGAACTGACGTGCGCGCCGGAATCATCGGCGAGATCGGTTGTCAATTGCCGTGGACGAACCTTGAGCGGCGCGTGATGCAGGGCGCGATCCTTGCGCAGCGGGAAACCGGTGCTACGATCAATGTGCACCCTGGTCGTCATGAAGACCAGCCACAAGAGGTCGCGGAATTCTTCTTGAAGCAGGGCGCTCCCATGGATCGCATGGTGATGAGCCACATTGACCGGACGATCTTCGACGAGGATCGATTGCTGCGCCTTGCCGATACGGGCTGCGTCATCGAGTTCGACCTATTTGGCATGGAGCAGTCCTACTACAGTCACGCGGATATCGACATGCCGAACGATGCTGTACGTCTGCGCCTGATGCGGGCACTGATCAAGCGCGGGCATCTCGAACAGATCGTTATCAGTCACGACATCTGCCACCGCACGCGTCTAACGCGTTTCGGCGGGCACGGCTATCAACACATTTTCGCCAATGTGATCCCGATGATGCGTCGCCGCGGCTACAGCGAGGCGGAGATCGACACGATCATCGTCCGGACACCGAAGCGGCTTTTGACCTTCGTCTGATCTATTCTCGGGCCTCGGGCCTCGTCTCCGCAGTTCCGGAATGAGCGGTAGCATCCGAGCGCGTTCGCTGGCGCAATCGGTCGATGTAGACTAGAGCGGCCTGCGGGATCTGCAGGGGCTTCCCCTCCGGGCAAATTGTGCCGAGCGCCGGTCATAGAGACCAACCTCGTTAACTAACTCCCTTCCCCGGACCGTTGCCCTTTCATTGTTGGGCCCGTGAAAGATGAGAGCACGGGGTGTCGCAGCGGTCCGGCGTGGCGCCTCAACAGCGGTCGAAATGATCAATGAGTGGCGAAGTCCGCCATGCGCCTGCGAACCGGGAACGTAGAACGACAGCCTACGTCGGCGCGCTCAGGGCGACTGGCATGACTTGCGCCGATGGCTACCGCGTTTACGTCGTACTCCATATTCCGACTGACTAGCGACTGGGGCCCGAAGGTGACCGAAAATGATGAAATCGGTCTCGATGGGACCGCTGTGCTGTCGGTGATCGCGCGATCAGCAATCGGGGCCGGTTTCTGCCTTGGGGATGTTATTAGAGCCTCAATATTCTCGCTTCGCCTCCCTGACGTGTCCCGCTAGACATTGATGGAAAATGCATCATCACGCTGCTTTCGACTCGCCAGCCAGCGAGGCGAACGTCTTGTCCTCCGCCGCGAGCTTCTCAAGCAGCAGTGCCGGCTCGAGATTTGGGTCGTTGGTCTCCTTGGCGTAGACGGCGAGGCGATCAGCGATGTGCTTGAGGCCGACGGTATCGGCCCAGTACATTGGCCCGCCGCGGTAGATCGGCCAGCCATAACCGTAGAGCCAGACCACGTCGATGTCGGACGGGCGGGCCGCGATGCCCTCTTCGAGGATCTTCGCGCCCTCGTTGATCATGGGGTACATCATGCGCTCGAGGATCTCGTCATCCCTGACGATTCGCTTCTTGCGGCCGAGACGCAGCAACGTCTCCTCGATCAGCTTCTCGACTTCAGGATCAGGCAGCGGCGCGCGCGAGCCGGCTTCATATTTGTAGTAGCCCTTGCCGGTCTTCTGGCCGAAGCGGCCGGCTTCGCACAGCGCGTCCGCGATCTCCGACCTGACGCCTCGATCCTTACGCGAGCGCCAGCTGACGTCGAGGCCGGCGAGGTCGCTCATCGCGAAAGGCCCCATGGGCATGCCAAATTGTGTCACAACAGCGTCGATCTGCTGCGGCAGGGCGCCTTCGAACAGGAGTTTCTCGGCCTGCTTGCTGCGCTGGGCCAGCATGCGGTTACCCACAAAACCGTGGCAGACGCCGACCACAGCCGGCACCTTCGAGATCTTGCGCGCGATGGACACGGCCGTGACGAGTGCGTCCGGCGCGGTCTTGTCCGCGCGCACGATCTCGCACAGCTTCATCACGTTCGCTGGTGAGAAGAAGTGCATGCCGAGCACGTCCTGCGGACGCTTGGTCGACTTCGCGATCTCATCGATGTTCAGAAGGGAAGTGTTGGAAGCGAGCACCGCGCCAAGCTTGGCATATTGATCGAGCTTGCCGAAAACCTCCTTCTTCACCGCCATGGTCTCGAACACGGCCTCGATGACGAGGTCGGCATCGCCGACATTCTCGATGCCAACGACACCGTTGATCAGCGCCATGCGCTTGGCGGGCGCATCCATCGGAATGCCGCCGCGAGCGGCAGTCGCCTCCCAGTTCTTCTGCATGACGCCGAGGCCGCGCTTGAGCTGCTCCTCGCCGGTCTCGATCAGGGTGACGGGAATGCCGGCGTTCGCAAAAGACATCGCTATGCCGCCGCCCATGGTGCCGGCACCGAGAATGGCGACACGGTTCACGGGCCGCGGCTTGGTGCCTTCAGGCACGCCCGCGATCTTGTTAGCCTCGCGCTCGGCGAAAAAGGCGTAGCGCTGCGCCTTGGACTGGTCGCTGGCGACGAGCTCGAGGAAGCCCTCGCGCTCCTTCTTCAGACCTTGGTCGAACGGGAGGTCGATGGCATAGCCTACGGCGTCAGCGGCGGCGAACGGCGCTTCCAGGCCGAGCGCCTTCTTGGTCATGGCAGCAACCGCATTGGTGAAGATCGAGCGGTCGGCCTTGGCCGCCGCGATCTTGGAATCGTCGTCGCGCAGGCGGCGCAGCGGGCGCTTCTCGGCCAGCAATTTGCGGACGAAGGCTTCACCGCCGGAGGCCGGGCCTTCGACGATCTCGTCGATCAAGCCGGCCTTGAGCGCTTCAGCCGCGCCGATGGGATCCCCACCGACGATCATCTTGACCGCGAGCTCGGCACCGACTGCGCGCGGCAGACGCTGGGTGCCGCCAGCGCCCGGCAGCAGGCCGAGCTTCACCTCGGGCAGGCCAAGCTTGGCTTCCTTGACCGCGACGCGGAAATGACAGGCGAGCGCGACCTCGAGGCCGCCTCCGAGCGCGGTGCCGTGGATCGCGGCGACGACGGGCTTAGGTGAATTCTCGATATCGGCGAGCACGTCGTTGACAGCGGGCGGCTTCCGCGGCTTGCCGAATTCGGTGATGTCGGCGCCGGCGATGAAGGTGCGGCCGGCGCAGGTCAGCACGATGCCCTTGATCGCGGGATCGGCGATCGCGGCCTTGACGCACTCCAGGATACCGCCGCGGACCGCGGCACTCAGCGCATTGACCGGAGGGCTATTGACCGTGACGATCCCGACTTCGTCATGACGCTCCAGCTTGACCACTTCACTCACGCTGCACTCCTGGGTTAAGCATCAGAAATTTACTGGGTAGCGAACCAGTCTGTTAGCTAATTTGCTGAGTCGCCCTTCACAGCATCACCGATCGAAGCAACTTCGTCTCCCAGATCCAGCAGAATAGCGGGGTAGCGATATCGATTAATGCAATGGTTCGCAGGATCACGCATAAATGCTGCGCAATCGGCTTTACGAAGCTGACTTTGATCATCAGACCATCCGTGCTGGTCGCCCCGCTCAATGCCGCCTGCGTCCGTTCTAACAAGAGCCCCCCCTCTCTCTCAAGGCGGACGCGACAGCCTATCCAATTCTGGAATACTCGCCCATTATCTAACCCTCGTTGCAGGATAGTCATACTGGCACGTAGACATTCACCAGCGCTGAGCGCCAGCGATAAGGATCGCTCGGGCGAATCCGTGATTACGGATCACGCTGTTGATCACTGGAGCTAAAGGATACCCAATGGCGATAGCAGATTCTCAGCTCTTGCAAGATCGAGATACTTTTGCTTCGTTAGCATGGTAAAGGCGTCGCGCAGAACAACAATCATTCCGCAGCGCAGCTGCGGCCGCGTCCAATCGCATTGCCTGCTCCCACTGGGCGAGTAAGCTTGCCCAACTCGCGCTACTGTCGACATGGGCGCGAGTCGGCATTGTATCGTCGTGATGCGGCGAATGCTGCCGAAGACAACCCCGCCAACCGCGCGAAGCCGATAGACGCAGTCGTCACTTTCCCGAGCGCGGTGTGCCTTGTTTAGCTCCGGACGCACCACAGACAGCTCGACTGCAAGCTGATCCGCTCGAATCGCAGCGACTTCAATATTCCTCACGATCACGAGATCATTTCAGGCTAAATTGCCCCGATCTGCTTCAGCTGTGCGATTTTTTTCTCATCATAGGCAAGCTTGTTGGCCAATACCTCTTGCGTATGCTCGCCGAGCAGTGGCGGGGCACGGTACTCGGTGATCGGTGTTTCCGAGAAGGTCAATGCGTTGCGGATCAAGGACAACTCAGGTGCGAACTTGTGCTTGACGGTCACCCGCATGCCCCGCTCGGCTACGTGCGGATCGGCGAACACCTGGTCAAAATCATTGACCGGCCCGCAGGGCACGCCGGCCTTCTCAAACTTGTCCAACCAATGCGCGACGGTGTTGTTTAGTAGAAGATCGGCAAAGATCGCCATGATTTCGTTGCCGTTGGCGACTCGATCGTTGTTCTTGACGAATTTCGGGTTGGTAGCGAGTTCGGGTGCCTCAAGAGCGGCGCAGGCGCGGGCGAACTGACCGTCGTTGCCGACCACCAGCATCAGCTCACCGTCTGCGCAGCGAAACACGCCCAGAGGCAGGCTACCATTTCCCCAGGTGCCGCGCCGGGGCGGGCTCTTCCCGTTAACGAGGTAGATCTGAAGATAGTGGCTGAGTGAGGCGATCACGGTGTCGAGCAGGCAGACGTCGATGTGCTGCCCTGCTCCGTTATTGACCTTGCGGTGATAGAGGGCCGAAAGGATACCGATCGAGGTATTCATGCCGGTCATATAGTCGACGATGGACGGACCGACCTTCATAGGCCCCGCGCCTGGTTCACCATCCATATGGCCGGTGACGCTCATCAAGCCACCCATAGCCTGGAAAATCGCGTCATACCCCGCCCGCGGCGCGTAGGGACCGGTCTGGCCGAAGCCGGTCACCGAGCAGTAGACGATGCCTGGATTGATCGTCTTGATCGACTCGTAATCGAGGCCGTAGCGCTTGAGGTCTCCCACCTTGTAGTTTTCCATGAAGACGTCGACGTCCTTGGCAAGCTGACGGATGATCTCCTGCCCTTCGGGTATTGCGATGTTGACCGTAACCGATTTTTTGTTGCGGTTCGCGCAGAGGTAGAAGGAATTGTTGCCGTTCTCCCTTCCCTCAGGATCAGTCAGATAAGGCGGCCCGAAGGCGCGCGCCTCGTCGCCGGCACCGGGCCGTTCAATCTTGATCACCTCGGCACCGAGATCGCCCAGCATCTGGCCCGACAAAGGCCCGGCCAGCACGCGCGTAAGATCAAGGATCTTGATGCCAGAAAGCGGCATGATCGACATTGAGTTTTCTCCTATTGACTATTCTCAAGGGTGAACACGCCCGCGTACTTGGCGCTCGCGACAGCAAACGTTTTCGAGTTCGATAGCCGCATCGCTCTGACTGCGCGGTTCGCGGAGGGGCTCTTCCGTGAAGGTTGGTTATACATGAGCATATTGCAGTGGGTTAGGCGCTCTTGCTCGCAAGATTGCGCAATACCACGGGTGCATCCACTGCGACACCATGTTCGGCAGTGAGTAGAAATGGATTGACGTCGGTCGAGCCGATACGGCCACGAGCATCGGCGATCACATTGGAGAGTCCAGCCAGCACCTTGATCACCGATCGTTCGGTCGGGCGCCCGGACTGCCTGTAGGCTTGCGCCTGCGTGGACACTGGATTCACGTGAAGCATTATTCAGTCCTAGCTCTGACTAAAGAACAGAAGACACACCAAGCTCAGCAGCAAGAAGCTGGCAATCATTCTCACGAGAAACAGATCTTGCCTGTCACCAGCCGCCATTAGAGCAAGAGCTGCATCAACAACCCAACTTCAACAACTCGAGCGGCCGCCAGAGTGATCGGCGGCAATCTGGGCTACTCGACCTGCTGCCTCTAAGCGGCACGAGAGTCCAGCTGCATTGCGCTCTTGCATCCTCGTATACTTAGCCACCTCGTTGAGCCGAAGTTCTTCAATGTAGAGGATTGAATAGCCGGAATTCTTCACACGGTCGAACGACCGTGAAGGTTTTTTCCGTGAGTGGAGACTACCGGGCTAGCGGCGCTGCCTGAAACGTCGATGGCGCGCTTACCACCGGTTCTCGCCGCCAGTGAATGGGCCGCAGCATCGGACTATCTCGCGCGCTGGCCAAACAACTTTCGTTGCGGGTTTCAACGAAGCCAGAAGAGCAGTGGACTCGCGGTCTGACTCTCGTTCGAGCGGCATTGGCCCGCAACGACCGCATGGATGGACCGCAGCCCGCAGCGGACGATCGTGCACCGCTCGCCGTCGTGAATTCTGCGAAGCATCTTCGCAAACTACTTTATATTCCTTCGATCAACGCATTATTTCTCAAACGGACACCGTTTTTTTGGAGAAATTCTGCCCGAACCGGCGCTAAGCTGCCTCTATGAAATCGCAAGCTGAACCATCTCTCGACATCCTGCTCCTCAAACGAGGGGTGCAGCCTTTACGTCCCAATCCGACGCCGCTCGCCGACTCCCTGACGAATCCGGCTACGTTCAAATTGCCCGTCATCTCCGAGATGGCCTGGGTTGAATGTCGTACGGGGCTACGCGTCTCTTGAGAGGCGTGTGTGTGGCATCGAAGACGGCAAATTCTGACATGACGAGCTAAAGCATCCTGCGCCCGCGGTTGACATTGCCGCGATCGAGAGCGTCCGAAAGAAAGAAGAAGACAAATGCGTGAAGCCGTAATCGTATCCTACGCGCGCACCGGGTTGGCGAAGTCAGGTCGTGGCGGGTTCAATATCACCGCGCCGGTGAGCCTTGCGGCCCACGCGATCAAGCATGCCGTCGAGCGCGCCGGTGTCGAGAAGGATTATGTCGAGGACTGTTATCTCGGCAATTCCGCCCACGGTGCGCGGAACATCGGCCGCCAGGCCGCCCTGCTCGCGGGCCTGCCAAAGACGACCGGCGGCGTATCCGTGAACCGCTTCTGCTCCTCCGGCTTGCAGGCCATCGCGATGGCCGCCAACTCGATCCGTTCGGACGGTGCCGATTGCATCGTTGCCGGGGGGGTCGAGAGCATTTCTATTCCCGGCGGTCCTCTGCCCCAGGAAGTAGTCGATCCAGAGCTCCTGAAGGTCGCCCCCGACATATTCATGGCGATGATCGACACCGCTGATATCGTCGCCGAGCGCTACAAGCTCAGCCGCGAATATCAGGACGAATACTCGCTGGAATCGCAGCGCCGCATGGCCGCTGCGCAGCAGGCCGGCAAGTTCAAGGACGAGATCGTCCCGATGAAGAGCAAGATGAAGGTCGTCGACAAGCAGACCAAGGTCGAGACCATCGTCGACTACATCGTCGATCGCGATGAATGCAATCGCCCCGACACCACTATGGAAGGCCTTGCCAAGCTCGAACCGGTGAAGGGCCCGGGCAAGTTCGTCACCGCCGGCAATGCCAGCCAGCTCTCGGATGGCGCCGCCGCGGTGGTGCTGATGGAGGCCAAGGACGCCGAGAAGCGCGGTCTCAAGCCGCTCGGCCGATTCGTCGCCTGGGCCACCGCGGGTTGCGAGCCGGACGAGATGGGCACCGGCCCGGTGTTTGCGATCCCGAAGCTCTTGAAGCGTACAGGCCTCAAGATCGACGATATCGATCTGTGGGAGCTCAACGAGGCCTTCGCCAGCCAGTGCCTGTATTGTCGCGACAAGCTCGGCATCGACCCCGCCAAGTACAACGTCAACGGCGGCTCGATCGCGATCGGCCATCCCTTCGGCATGACCGGCGCCCGTCTCACCGGCCACCTGCTGCAGGAAGGCGCCCGCCGCAAGGCCAAGTGGGGCGTCGTGACCATGTGCATCGGCGGCGGTCAGGGGGGCGCCGGACTGTTCGAGATCTATAGCTGAGGGGAACCTCCACCATTGTGTGGTTATGGGCGAACGGCCTTCAGCGAGCTCCAGCCTGTTTACGTCGTACTCCACACTCCCCTGAGTAGTGGCTATGGTTCGCAGGTGACCGAAAAGGATGAAATCGGTCTCAGTTGCGATCGGTGTGCTCTCGGGGCTCGTGCAACAAGGCAATTTGGGGCGCGCGAGTTTTGCCTTGGGGATGTAGCCAAAGCATCAATATTCTCGCTTGGCCGCCTTGGTGTGTCCGGCTAAGTCATTGATAACAAATGCTTGATCACGCTTTTGACGCTGCCACGAGCGAGGCGAACGTCTTGCCTTCGTCGGCGAGCTTCTTCAGCAGCTGTGCCGGCTCGAGGTTCGGCTCGTCGGTCTCCTTCGCGTAGAAGGCCAAGCGATCGGCGATACGCTTGAGGCCGACGCTGTCGGCCCAGAACATCGGACCGCCGCGGTAGATCGGCCAGCCGTAGCCGTAGAGCCAGACCACATCGATGTCGGAGGGACGCGCCGCGATGCCCTCTTCGAGGATCTTGGCGCCCTCGTTGATCATCGGATACATCATGCGCTCGAGGATCTCGTCGTCGCTGACAACGCGCTTCTTGCGCCCGAGGCGGAGCAGTGTCTCGTCGATCAGCTTCTCGACCTCGGGATCCGGCAGCGGCGCGCGCGAGCCGGCTTCATACTTGTAGTAGCCCGTGCCCGTCTTCTGGCCGAAGCGGCCCGCCTCGCACAGCGCATCCGCGATCTCCGACCTGACGCCGCGGTCCTTGCGCGAGCGCCAGCTGACGTCGAGGCCGGCGAGGTCGCTCATCGCGAACGGCCCCATCGGCATGCCGAATTTTGTCACGACAGCGTCGATCTGCTGCGGCAGCGCGCCTTCGAACAGGAGCTTCTCGGCCTGCTTGCTGCGCTGGGCCAGCATGCGGTTGCCCACAAAACCGTGGCAGACGCCGACGACAGCCGGCACTTTCGCGATCTTGCGCGCGATGAACACGGCCCTGACCAGAGCGTCCCCTCGGTCTTGCCCGCGCGCACGATCACGCACAGCTTCATCACGTTGGCCGGTGAGAAGAAGTGCATGCCGAGCACGTCCTGCGGCCGCTTGGTCGACTTCGCGATCTCGTCGATGTTCAGAAGGGAGGTGTTGGAAGCGAGCACCGCGCCGGGCTTGGCATATTGATCGAGCTTGCCGAACACCTCCTTCTTTATCGCCATGGTCTCGAAGACGGCCTCGATCACGAGGTCGGCCTCGCCGACATTCTCGATCCCCACGACGCCGTTGATCAGCGCCATGCGCTTGGCCGGTGCATCCGCCGGGATGCCGCCGCGCGCGGCGGTTGCTTCCCAGTTCTTCTGCATGATGCCCATGCCGAGCTTGAGCTGCTCCTCGCCGGTCTCGATCAGGGTGACGGGAACGCCCGCGTTTGCAAACGACATGCAATGCCGCCGCCCATGGTGCCGGCGCCGAGAATGGCAACACGGCTAACCGGGCGCGGCTTGGTGCCTTCGGGGACGCCCGCGATCTTGTTGGCCTCGCGCTCGGCGAAGAAGGCGTAGCGCTGGGCCTTGGACTGGTCGCCGGCGACGAGCTTGAGGAATCCCTCGCGCTCCTTCCGAATGGCAGGCCGATCGCCGCACCGACCGCATCGGCCGCCGCGAATGGCGCTTCCAGGTCGCGCGACTTCCTGGTCATGGCCGCGACCGCATTGGTGAAGATCGAGCGGTCGGCCTTGGCGGCCGCGATCTTGCTGTCGTCATCGCGCAGCCGGCGCAGCGGGCGCTTCTCGGCGCCGAGCTTGCGGGCGAAGGCCTCGCCGCCGGCGGCCGGTCCCTCGACGATCTCCTCGATCAGCCCGGCCTTGAGCGCTTCTGAAGCTCCAATGGGATCGCCGCCGACGATCATCTTGAACCGCGAGCTCCGGCCCCACCGCGCGCGGCAGGCGCTGGGTGCCGCCGCTACCGGGCAGCAAACCAAGCTTAACTTCCGGCAGGCCCAAGCTTGGCGTCCTTGGTCGCGACGCGGAAATGACAGGCCAACGCAACTTTGAGACCACCGCCGAGCGCGGTGCCGTGAATGGCGGCAACGATCGGCTTCGGCGAGTTCTCGATCTCGGAGAGCACGTCGCTGGCTCCGGGTGGCTTCGGCGGCTTGCCGAACTCGGTGATGTCGGCGCCAGCAATGAAGGTGCGGCGGGCGCAGGTCAGAACGATGGCCTTGATCGCGGGATCGGCGACCGCTTCCTTGATGCATTCCAGAATACCGCCGCGCTGAGCGCATTGACCGGAGGACTGTTGACCATGAGCACACCGACTCGTCATGACGCTCGAGCTTAACCACCTCACTCACGCTGCACTCCTTTGTTGAACATCAAAATCAGCCGAGTAGCTGACCAGTCTTTCTGGCAAAGAAACCTCGGTTGCGACGCTCCGGATCCACCGCAATGGTGCTTTTGCTCGATCGTCTTTGACAGCAACACCAATTGAAGCAAATTCAGTTCGGAGATCCAGTAGAATAACAGAATATCAATATCGATTCATGCAATGGCTCCAAGGTTCACGCATAAAATCTACGGCACCCGGCTTTATTGAGCCGACCTAATCATCAGACCGTCAATTCTCCATACTGGTCAACCACTCAACTCGGGCTGCATCCGTCTGACAAAAGCTGCTCGTAGCTCTCTCGCGCACAGCGCACCGCGGGTGTCGTTGACTGTCGAAAACCGCGCAAAAATGACGACAAGGTATGACGGCAGTAGAGCGAAGGCTCCGCACGCGCGCTTTCCAATTGCGCCGTAGCGGGCGGACGCCTTCGCGGCGACGACCAGCGTCTAAGTTGAGGAATAAAGACGCGGGGCACGTCTTCGGGCGCCCTCAGGCTCCTTTCGACGTACCCCGCTTTGCGCCTGCCTTATGGTAGAGCTGCGGGTAATCAGCGCCGCAGAAACAAAGCCGGCGTAAGACCGATCTCAACTGGCAAGTGGGGCTCGATGTCACGCCCCACGGACGGTGCGCAGCCTGCACTATCGCACTGTCAGCGCATTCCGTCGACCTTTTCCACCAACCTCCGGCGGCGCTCCGAAAGGACCGCCGCGGATGCTCACGGGGCGCTTCTTTCTGTGCGGCCGCTGCCGTTCGCAGGTAACGATCTACCGCAACTGCGACAGGGACAACGCTATTGCGGCCATGACTGCGCCCGTGCTGCCCGCCGCGAGAGCCTGCGCGAGGCGGGACGGCGTTATCAGCGCAGCCGCCGCGGACGCCTGGCGCATGCGACCCGGGCCCGACGATACCGGGCGCGGCACAACAACGTGACGCATCACTCTCCACCCGCATGCCATGTCGGTTCACTACTGCGCCGGCCTGCGGACGATGTCGTTGTTGCACCTACTGACGTCGGCGAGCGAGCGACGACATCGATCATGCCCATGCCGAGTTGTCGGTTCTGCCGCTGTCGGTTGTCGCTGTTCCTTCGTACCGGCTTCGTGCGTCGCCGGGGGCCTCGTCATGCTCACCCCTATGGAGGCCGAGACCCGACCGATGACCGTTACCCCTGAATTGGAAGCGCAGATTCTGCGTCTGTATCACGTCGAGAAATGGCGCTGCGGCACCATTGCGAAGCAGTTGCACGTTCATCACACGACCGTGCATCGCGTCCTGACCCAGGCCGGACTGCCCAGGAATAGGCCGATATTGCGCCCCACGAAGATCGAGCCCTATCTGCCGATCGTCCTGAAGACGCTGGAGCAGTTCCCCGCACTCACGGCCAGCCGCCTGTATGCGATGATGCGTGAGCGCGGCTACCGCGGGTCGCCCAGCTACTTCCGGCACCTGATCGCTCTGCACCGTCCACGCAAGCCAGCCGAGGCGTTCCTGCGGCTCCGCACGTTGCCGTCTGAACAAGGGCAGGTGGATTGGGGGCACTTCGGTCACATCGAGATCGGTCGCGCCCGCCGTCCGCTGATGGCGTTCGTCATGGTGCTGTCGTACTCGCGCGACATCTACTTGCGCTTCTTCCTCGATGCGCGCGTGGAAAACTTCCTGCGCGGCCACATCGGCGCGTTCAACACATGGTGTGGGCTGCCCAGGGTCCTGCTCTACGACAATCTTAAGAGCGCGGTGCTCGAGCGCCAGGGCGATGCGATCCGATTCCATCCCACGCTGCTTGCCTTCGCCGGCCATTATCGGTTCGAGCCGCGTCCTGTCGCGGTTGCCCGGGGCAACGAAAAAGGCCGTGTCGAGCGCGCTACATATCCGGGAGGCATTCTTCATCGCCCGCAAGTTCACCGATCTCGACGACCTGAATGCCCAGGCCGAACAATGGTGCCGATCCGAAGCGGCGGACCGACCATGTCCGGAGGATCGCGAGATGACAGTACGCCAGGCGTTCGCAAAGGAGCAACCACTGCTTCTGCCGCTGCCCGCCAACCCGTATCCCGTTGAGGAGCAGGTCGCCGTGAAGGTCGGCAAAACGCCCTATGTGCGGTTCGACCTGAACGACTACACGGTTCCCCATCCCCATGTTCGGCGCATGCTGAGCGTGCGGGCCGATCTCAGCCAGGTCCGGATCTTCGACGGCGCGCAGATGATCGCCAGTCACCGTCGCAGCTATGATCGTGGCCAAGAGATCGAAGACCGACGACACCTGAAGGATCTCGTTGAGATCGAGCGTGAGGCGCGCCAGCATCGCGGCCTCAACAGCCTCACCCGGGCCGTGCCGATCTGTCAGACCCTGATGATCAGGGCCGCCGAACGTGGCGCCAACATCGGTGCGCTCACGACCGCGCTGCTGCGGCTGCTTGATCGCTACGGCGCAACGGAATTGCAGGCTGCGGTCGAGGACGCTTTGCGTGCGGGCTCCGTCAATGCGGCGACGGTCCGCGCCGCACTCGAACGTCGGCGCCTGGAGCGTGGTGAACCGCCCCCTGTCGAAACCAGCCTGCCCAAACATGTGCGGCGCAAGGATACAACGGTCCGGCCGCACCGCCTCGACAGCTACGACCAACTGGCTCCTTCTGGAGATAACGACGATGAGCACTGATGATGCCCTGCTGAACCGTGCCAAGGCGCTGCGCCTCAACGGCCTGGTCGAACATTGGGACGAAATCGCCGGCGCCCCATGGCTGGCCCCCATGCTGCAATGGGAGGAGGAGGAACGTGCCCGGCGCTCGCTGCAGCGACGCCTGCGCGACGCCAGGATCGGCCACTTCAAACCGATGGCCGATTACGACTGGCTCTGGCCCAGGCGCCTCGACCGCGCCGCAGTGGAGCAATTGATGTCGCTGTCCTTCATGAACGACGCAACCAACATCGTCTTCGTCGGACCAAACGGCGTCGGAAAGTCGACCCTCGCGCAGAATATCGCCTACCAGGCGCTCATCGCCGGTCACTCGGTCTTGTTCCGATCGGCCAGCGAAATGCTCGGCGAGCTTGCCGCCCTCGACAGCGATACTGCTTTGCGCCCGTCCGGCGTCATTCGACGATCGGATACCTCAGCCCGGTTGAGTTCGAGCGCAAGGTCGGATTAGCTTAACCGGGTGTCCATCAAACCGGCAGCAGCTCAGTGCCCAAAGGCGCTGGTGAAGGAGGTCCGCGAACGATCGACCACTTACGCGTGCCAACCGGGTAAGGACGTCTGTGTTTGGGGTCTTGTGAGACGAGTATTCTTCTGATTGACGCTCCGCGAACGCGAAATTAAATGTGTGTTCGCGACAAGAGTATCGAATAGAATGAAAGCGAGGCTTTCTTCATACAAGCGCTCTTCGTTTAGCGAAGGTTTTTAGTTTAAGTCCAAAGAGCTCGCGAAAAGCCGAGATTCTTGGAAGAAACGTTATCGTGAAAGTGAAGGGACGATAGGATGATAGAACGTAGCCATTCTGATGAAAGCGCCGCCACGATAAGAGAGCTTCGTAGCCTATCAAATGTGGCGATCGCATCGCGTGAAATACAAGATATTCTCGCAATTATGCATGAAGACATTAAGGTCATCACGAGTTATGGAAAAGTTCATGATGGGGTAGGAGATGCAGGTCAAGCTTTCGCGAAGGCTTTCGCTGATCCAGATTTTGTGACTTACGTGAGGCAGCCTCTTTCTATAGACGTGCAAGGCTTGGAAGCTGCTGAAGTAGGCAATTGGAGCGGGGAGTGGAAGAAAGAAAAGATTGGGGGCACTTATCTGGCGCGTTGGAGTCGCGGAGCTAAAGGATGGCTTGTTGTCGCGGAACTTTTTATACCATCGGCTCGCACAAGCTTAGGTTTATCCTGACTAAGAACAACTAGTTGTCCTGAGTCACAAGTTCGCAATCATAGATTCGCATTAGAGTCGCGTCGCCGTGCCAAGAATGGAGGCAAACAGCGACGGGGTCTGCAGTGACGGTCTATCGCAACCTGCTACCTTGATTCTGAGCGGTGAGAGCGTGCCGAACTGACCCGGCTGACGATGCGGCGGAAGACGGCGCAGGCGCTGGCTCTGAGAGCCCAGATCCTGCTGGCCTGCGGAAAAGGCGGTCAGAACAAAGAAGTGATGCCCTCCAGCATGTAGCCAAGCTGAGCAGCTGAGCTGGGGTGATTGTCACTACGCCATCAGCGGACGAGGGCCACAGGAATCGGCCGCGCTTCCAGCCGCTCGCATAAAGCGACCTACCCAGTCCATCATGCAAAAGGATCTTGATCAGCAAACTCGATCTCGATTGACCCGCCACTGCTGGCGCTGGACAGGGCGATCGGCCCAGATTCCGTGACCACCATCAATGAGGGTGAAACGCCATACCGCCACGCTGTAGCCGCGACTTGGGCGCGGCGCCTGTAAGCTTTCCAGGGCGATCTTGAGCTTCTCATCCTCGGACCAGCGCCGCCGCCGGCCCACGTCCACCACTTCACGCCGTTCGACTCGGGCACTGCGCCTATAACCTTTCCATAGTCAAATAGTCAACCATGTATTGCGAAATGGGCCTGCGGCGTCAGCTGCTCGATAGGCCGGCCATTCTTATCCACTCTCTTTATGACTTTGACAGCCTTCAGGTCGGACTATTAGTTGAAGCTAAGCCATCTAAGGAGATGCTTTGGACTGGCAAGGGATGATGCTACGGAAACAGCCCTCGTGTCTCCTTTGCACCACGTACGCGCTCCACACCTATCGCCAAGGCCGCGGTGCGGTTGAACACCTTGTCTTGCTTGCTTCTCGCCAGGACGCGCTCGAAGGCACGATCCAGGACTTGATACTCCCGCCGCATGACTTCGTCCTCTTCCCAGAACAATCGCTGGAGATCCTGCACCCATTCGAAGTAGCTCACCACCACTCCTCCCGAGTTGCACAAGATGTCGGGAATGAGGAAGAGCTCGCCTTGACGTTGTTCCAAGACCAGATCGGCTTCGGGAGTGGTGGGGCCATTGGCTCCCTCGGCGAGTATCCGGCACCGCAGATCAGCGGCAAGTTTCGCATCGATGACTCGTTCTACTGCAGCTGGAACGAGTACATCACAAGGGATGGTCAGCATCTCTGCAGGGTCAAATCCGAGTTCGTTGGAATACCCCGCTAAGCTTGCTTGTAGGGAGGCGTGTCTGACCAGCTGTGGAATGTCGAGCCCTGAAGATCGATAGAGTGCGCCTGTGTGGTCGCTGACTGCAATCACTTTGACACCCATATTGTGCAACTCGAGTGCAGCAATCGAACCGACGTTGCCAAACCCTTGCACGACAGCCGTCGCGCCACCCAGATGTACCTTGATCTCGTCTGCGGCTTTGCGGACCAAATGGGCGACGCCCCTTCCGGTGGCCTCCCGACGCCCTAACGTTCCGCCGGCGCTGACGGGTTTTCCGGTCACGATCTCGGTGACCGTCTGCCCCTGATACATCGAGTATGTGTCCATGAACCACGCCATGATCTGCTCGTTTGTACCCATGTCCGGCGCCATGACGTCAGTGTGAGGGCCGACAAAGGGGATCATTTCCTGCATGTAACGACGCGACAGCGCTTCAAGTTCGCGCCTCGACAAGGTCGAGGGATCGACACTAATGCCGCCTTTGGCGCCGCCGTAAGGAAGTCCCACCAAGGCACATTTCCAGCTCATCCACACGGCGAGCGCCGCCACCTCGCCGAGGTCAACGCTCGGCGCGAACCTGGTCCCGCCTTTTGTCGGGCCGAGTGTGAGATGGTGCTGCACACGATAGCCCTCGAAAACGGCGGTGGTGCCATCATCACGATGGATCGGACAGGAGACAGTGACCGCGCGTTTCGGCATTAGCAGCCGCGCCCTAGCGTCTTCGGGTATGGACAGATATTCCGCGATCACCTCGAATTGCTTGGCGGCCATTTCGAAGACAGGTCCACTGTAGGCGGTCACGATAGCTCCTTACTTGGTTGTGAATCAGCAGGTGTTTGGCGCCACACCTTGATTGAGTGCGGGCTCGACGGGGTTTCCAGACGGTCCTTCATGAAGCAACATTAAGGATGCGTTCCGTTGCTTGTCGCAAACCACAATGCCGAGAAGCGTGCTGTTGCACCGAGGGATCTTCCGAATACCCGGTTCACTGTCGCTGCAGACGCCAGCGCTTTGTGCCTCAAGCTCCGGCATGGTCACTATTTGCGTGATGCATCCTTGCCGCGGGAGATTCCAGAGGCGATGCCTTGATCTCGCATCCGGCTGTACTCATCCGTAACATGAGACAGTTGATGAGTGTCGAAATGGCTCTGAAGTGAGGTTCGGAAGCCTTGAATGTCCGCAACTCGCTTCAACGAACGCTTAAGTAGCCTGGCCGCGAAAGGGTATGCGGCGATAGCTTTCTCGGCGAGCTCGGTTGTCTCCGCCTCTAGCCGCTCTCGATCGACGAGACGGTTGATCATGCCAATGCGATAAGCCTCTTCGGCAGACAGGCGCCGCCCCGTTAACAAGAACTTACGCGCCATGCGCAACCCCATGACCCAGGGGTGGACCAGGACTTCGACCGCCGCCGTGGCGAGACTCTGAACACCGGATCGGCGAAAAAGGCGTCGTTAGAAGCCACAACCATGTCGCACATGTTGGCGACCATGAAGCCGCCAGCAACACAAGCCCCTTGAACCGAGGCGATTGTTGGTTTGGGACAATCCCAAATCCGAAGCGCATAGTCGAAGTAACGCCTTTCCTCATAGGCGTAGCGTTGCTCAACCGTGAAAGCTGCGCGCGTTGCCTGCGCCTCCTTCAGATCATGACCGGCGGAAAAGTGATCACCTTTGCCCGCGAAGACGATCGCCCTGATCGCATCGTCCCGGACCGCGTCCGTCAGCGCCGAATCCATCTCATCGAGGAGCTGCCAGCTCTCCGCATTCCGAACCTGCGGCCGGTTGTGAAAAATCCAAGAAATATTGCCACGCCGTTCAACTGCAACGGTCTCGAAGTTCATACTAGTTCACCCGTGTCGGTTCACGAAAACGATTCACTTAAGCTCGGACGGACGAGCGCGCCTCCACCGCCCCCTGCGAGGCGCACGCATCGAGCGTAGGGTCAGCTTGGTTGCGTCAAGATCTGAGATTCTCGATGAGTTCACCGACAGAACTCAAGAAATGCTCAAAGACTGATGAGATGAAATCAATGTCCGCTCGATGGTGACGCGTGTAGTGCCGTCGGGGAAGACGCGCAGGGCGCGGGCGAAAGCCTCCCGTGAACGGAGACCGATGGAGTTGTGGCCTTCAGAAGCTGCGCGTTGCGGCATGATTTCTCCAGCGTTCAAGTCGGTTGTGTATCGCTCGGCATGCCTTGGTGTACCGCAGTCGGCGTATCCGCCGATATCTGATGGCTTCCGAGAAGCGCATGTCGTCAATCGACGAACATTCCTTTGGGTCGGATTAGCTCGGCCAGACAAATGCTGGCGTAAGGTCGATGGTCTCAGAGTCCATGCAAGCGCTCCTTGCTCAACAGGTCATGCCCGAGTCGTCGCTGAGTGAACCAGTGGTCGGGAAGTGTTATTGCCGAGTGTAACCGCAATCCGATCTAGAATGATGCAACCAGACGGGGCTTGGCGCTTGAAGTCTGCGAGAAAACCGCATTTCTTAAAGATTTCAGCTATGAAGATCGCTCGCCGTCCGATGCCCTTCCCAATTGGACTCTAGGTGCAGAGGCAAACCCGCAAACCGGCTGCTCAATTGAGCGCTTCGCATTGGAGAGCGCTGGCTTCCTGCTGTGGTGATACTGGGCTGTCATGATCATCGCTCCTTCTCGAGCGACTAGCGGACCGCTTTCCCCTTCGACTTTGCATCGGGGGATCCAGGCGGTAGCAGGGCGATGCAGAGCAAATCCTTTGGGGGCATCGGCCCTTATCGGATGTAGTCGGAGTTTCTATCTAAAAACCAGCACGGGTCATGTCCCGCTGCGGGCCTCCGAGGCACGCCAGTCGGAGTGCTTTGCTCGCCTACGCAAGTTCGCGCAGGAAGCCCGGGGGATTGATTTTCACGTTCCGCAATTACAATTCGCACCAAATCAAAGGCCTCCGGCGGGCATGCCGGAGGCCTTCTTGGAGGTTAACCTAAATTGATAGAGCCACTTCTCCTTTGCTGGTGCGTTAGAAGACTTAGAAATTGCGCTGCGCGCGGAACATCACCTGCAGGCTGCTCTGATCCTTCAGCTCGTAGGTAGCCGCAGGCTTGGCGATGCCAGCCTGCACCGGCAAAGCGACCGTGCTTCCGCCGGCATACTTCTGGTCAAGCATCGTGTAAGCGAGTTCGGTCGTGAAGGTCAGGTTTTTGACGGGATTCCAGCGCGTCGCCACGCCAACAACCGAGTAGTTGAAGTCGGGATTGCAACCAGCAAGGCCGCTCGACAACGCAAGCGTCGCAACGAACGCGCCGCAGATGTAGCCCTTGGCTGTACCGTTGTAGCGCACGGCACCAAAGCCACCGAAGATGGCGCTGTTCCAATACGGGTTCCAGTTGTGGGTGTACGCGCCATTGAAGCCGTATGTCGTCGTCAATTGCTGGCCAGCGCCGGCAACGAACACAGAGTCAACGACGCCAGCGAGACCGAGGCTCTGGTAAGCCCCTCCCAATCCCGTGCCGCCGTAGATCGCATAAGTGAACGGCGTATATGACTGGAAGTTGTAAATGCTCGCGCCGTTCGTGTAGACACCCTGGAGGTTGATGGTGTCGCCAGCGCCGGTCGGAATATTCTTGATTGACAGCGCAAGCTGACCAGCCCAGCCCCACTTGTCGCCCGGATGCCCGGTCGTTTCATCGACCCCATAATAACCAGCGTGATTGTCATGCGCGGCGACCGACGCCTGGAAAAGGCCCCAAGCCTGGTCGACCCGCAGCATGGCTACGAGGTCGGGAGCGCGCGAGCCGCCGGTGTCGTACGCCCCGTAAGTGCCCGTTGCAAGGCCTGCAGCAGTCGCACCGCTCACGTTCCAGATGCCAGTTGTACGTTGAACCTGATCCTCGGCCGAGAATGAAGCCGTGATGCCCTGGCCGAAGTCAGCGGTATAGGCGAATTGGTTGACGGCCTCCCAGCCTCCGCCGCCAGGCATGCCATCGAAAGAGTTACCAGGATAGTTGGTCCAAGGCGAGGAGAACTGCGACTGCGCCCTGCCGAAGGTGAAGCCGGCAAACTGCATGAAGGCGTAGTACACGGAGAGTGAACCACCAGAAATCATGCCGCTGCCACTGCCGGCGGGATTGCTTCCGGAGTAGGCAGTCGCGCCATTGATCGCGGTGCTCCCGGCTCCGCTATAACCGCCCGCCGTCCAGGTGAAGGCCAATTCTGCGTAGGTGCGAAGGACACCATACTCCGTGGCTGTGCGCGTATCGGTGCTAAAGTCGAAACGAGATTGCGCCGTGTAGTAGTTGCTCAGGCGGTTGTGTGCGCCTGCGACACCACTAGCCGCCGCACCCCAGACGCTGTTCGTGCCCAGTTGGGTCGAAGCGCGCACGTAACCACCGAACTTGATGCACGTGTCGGTGCCGGGGATGTAATAGAATCCGGCGCCATACAGCGAGCAGATTTTCACGTACTCAACCGCCTTGGCCTTCACGGGAAGATCGGCGGCCTGTGCCCCGGCGCCAGCAAACATTGCGGCCGAACCGAGGATAAAGCTCTTCATCAATTTCATGTTGAACCTCCAAGTTGGAAACGTCGTTTCCGTCCTTCAAAGATCCGCCCCTGCTCGCCTCACCTACTGGCGGGTGCTTGACGGACGACGTCGAGGCGCCCCCTCTCCGTCAGCCCACGGTCTAATTGGTCGCACCAATTGCTGCAATTAATTAATGAATGAAAGCATTGTTTGGCTGTCAACTGTGGCATTTCAGCGACACAGCTCATTCTGCAGTGCGACATTAGGCAGTTTCGCGAAACAAAGAACCTCCGGGGGGCATCCCGGAGGTTCTCCTTGGAGATTTTACATGATCGCTGAAGAGCCCCTCGAACGATCTAAGCAGAGCACTAGCAAAATTAGTTACATATATCAATTGATTTTTTACATGGCATCCATACCCAATGGAGCCTTTCAGGGGCGCCTGAACCCAGATACGAAGGGGAAATGTCACGCAGCGACTTACCGGGCGTCGCTGGGTTTGGCGGGACAATCAACATGGCTGAAAAACAAACAATCGACAGGGCCGTCAGGGACTTCATCTGGAACGTTGTCGAGATCCATTCCCAAATCGAGGAAATACATAAGAGTTGGGCGGAGCTACTGGGCTTGACCGAGCCACAGTGGCTGATCCTCATGGCTATCGACGAACTCGACCAAGGTCGCGGTGTCTCGGGGATAGCAGTTGCAAGCAAACTCCGAATTCATCCCGCGTTCGTTACCAACCAAACGAAAAAGCTAGAGGTGATGGAGTTTCTGGCGCGCGAGCCGTCGCCAGATGATGCAAGGTTCGTTCAAATGTCCCTGACTGAGAAGGCGCGAGCAGAAATCTCAAAGCTGTCGAGCAAGAGGGAAGCCCTGAACTCCGCGCTGTTGGAGGGGCTGGACCAGGCGTCGCTAGACTACCTCAACAAGCGGCTGACCTCGATCGCGAAGAATAGCCGAATGGCATCCCAAAAACTGAGTATTGGCGCATTGTAGGCCTGAAAGGGTGACAGCCTCATCCAGCCTGGCCGTATCCATCACTTGCTCCCGACCAAGGTGGACAGATTCACTTGCCAACGCTGGCGGCGGGGGTCGAGCGCGCACTTGAGTCCATTTTGGCAGGACCCATCGATTGAACTTCTCCAGGCCGCATCGCCCCCTCGGCACCACTGCACAGGCCCCATCTAAACCCGCAAGACAATCGATTTCGCCTACGATCCGTCGATCAGAGACAACTAGGACTTAATGAGAGCTCCTGCGAAAAGATCGGGAGAGAACCGCATCGCCGCTAGCCTATGATTCGCCCTGAAGTTGATTTTCGTGCGAGCTTCTGCTCCAGCCACCTGAAGATGCAGTCATCTGAGCTAACGAAGTTGTCAACCTCCTCGCCCAGGCCTCCTCGCATGAGTTGCGGCATGACCAAGTCCACGTCGATGCGCGCCGCCATGCAAACAGTTTGCAGTTTGATCGCCTCGGACACGCTGACGACGCCGCGCCCACCGGCTACCACGAGTATTGGACAATTCGGCAGTCGAGCCAACCGTGAGCGATGCCCCGACACCATATCCCTGTCTGCGCCGTCATCGGTCGACGTGATCCAATCGATGGAGCTCAGGGAGCGCGTCCAATTCCAAATGCCACCATCACAAACCGCCGCGACAATGCGGCGATCGTGGGCGGCAAAATCAGTAACTAAAGAGGCCGATAACCCGTCTCCATAAATGCCGATCCGACCACTATCAACGTCAGGCCGAACCGACAAAAGGTCCAAACAATGGGACAATACGATTTCGGATCCACCGCGTGCGTGATTTGCGATGTTCTCGTGGGAGACAACCAAGACGGATATCCCCCGGCCAACCACCACAGGCAAGAGCCTGCCTAGCAATGTCACTCCCTCCTCTTCTTCATTGCTGACGCAAATGGCCGCCGGCGCGCGCGAGTTGGGAGTTCCAGCAGGCAGATAGTAGGCGATAAACTCCCCCAGATCACCACACGCGATCTGTACGCTTTCCACCTCATGACCAAAGGATAGTCCGATCCTCTGAAGGCCAGCTTCGACTTTGGCTGAAACGTCCGCCCGTCGCGGATCATCGTCCGCGACTAGCCTCCTGGCGACCTCGAAGGCAGTGAGCGCGCAAAGCCAAGCCTGCGTGGCTTCATCGTATTTCTTTTTGGTTATGTTGAGGTCAGCAAGACGGCAGTAGGCATCGCCGGTCCCAGCCCAGGTTGCGCCCCAGTTCTGCCGAGCCAATTGGGCGCGATCATCCTCTGGCAGTAGACCATCCAGGAACGCCGAAGCGTTTTGTCGTACGGACTCAAGATCGCCCCTGACGTGAGACCAAGCACCAAACTCCATCGATTTGCCCCTCGGTGAAGATCTTTACCCCTGCACAGCCCGCACCCGTCATTCAGCTGATCCTATGGAGATCGACTTTTTGTTTAGAGAATTGCTTCTCAGAGGCGTGTTGTCTTCATCTCCTTGTAATAAATTTACCAAGAACTGGGCGCCGAAATCTCCCCATGGAGAGGCGTTCAACTTAGAAATTCCGTGTCCGAACGGGGCTGTACGAGCTTTTTCTGCGCGTCGGCCCATTCGGCTTGGAGAAGCACGAAATGCGATAGGAGGAACTGGCGCAACCCAAGGGACCAGCAGGTGTTTAAAGAGCGATCTGGGAGGTTAGCCGTTTAAGCAGCGGTTTCTAGAACGGAGCCAGCAACTTTCGGCCTTGACCTCCACCAAGTAACGTACAAAACGATTAGCCAAACCACAGGCAGAAGCACGAGCATCGATGCTATCGCGGCAATCGTCGGGTCGATCTCATGCCGCATGTTTTCCCACATTTTCAAAGGCAGCGTGCGGATCGAGAATCCGCTAACCAATGACGTTTTGACGACTTCGTCGAAAGAGTGAAGAAAAGCAAACAGGGCACCGCCGATAATGCCGGGCCGCACCAACGGCAGCGTCACTCTCGTAAACGTTCGAAATGGATTGGCCCGCATACTCTTTGCCGCCAGCTCCAAACGTCGGTCGAAATTTGCTAGAGTCGCGGAGACGATCACGACTACATAGGCGGTAGCACCGATGCTGTGCGTCAGGATGATTCCGGTCTTCGTACCTATGAGTCCAAACTTGAGCAGTCCTAGATAGGCTCCAATACCAACAACGATGCTTGGAATGGTGATCGGGGTGAGGATCGCCATTGTGATAATACTGCGTAGTCGAGGAAAGGTACGGCTGAGGCCATAGGCCGCGAGCGTGCCGACGATTGTTGACAGGAAGGCGACCGCCACAGCGATCTGAATGCTGGTCCAGGCAGCTTCAGTCCAGGAGGACGTGTTGAAGAAAGAGCGGTACCACTGGAGTGAAAGAGCTGATGGCGGAAATTGCAGCGAGGGTCCGGCGCTAAACGACATGACAATGACCACAACGCTCGGAAACAGCAGGTAAAACATGACAAGCGCAACAAAGGCCGCGCCGACCGTTCTCCACGAGCCACTGTTATCGGCTGCTTGGTACAGCGTCGCGGCCCACCGCTTCGCCCGATAACGACCGGCAAACTCATTGAGATGCTGCCCAGGAGAGCCGAGTGAGCGCCACCAGTTCTGTGGAGACTTCCATACTGGTTTCGGCGCCCGACCTTGAGCGCCGGCCAGATCCAGTCCGAAAATCGCAAGCATAACTCCGGCCAGTCCCAGCAGAATGAACGCTGAGGCAGCAATACGCGCGAGATCAAAAGAGTTATCGACTTGAGCCGCAATGAAAGTTGACAACATGGCGTCGCCTAACCCGCCTAGCGCGGCTGGCGTTACGTAGAAGCCAAGGCAGAGGACGAAGACCAGCAACGAGCCACTGCGAACGCCGGGCAAGCTAAGCGGGAAAAAGACCCGCCAGAAGGCGGCGAAGGGGCGTGCACCCATGCTACGGGCTGCTGCTGCGAGTGACTTGTCGATTCCCAGCATGACACTCACTAAGGGGAGCACCATGACCGGGAGCATGATGTGGACCATGCCGATGTAGACGGCCAGGCGATTGTAAATGAGAGGTATGGGGCTAGAGATGAGCCCGAGATCGAGCAGCAGATTATTGATCAGGCCTCGATCGCCAAGGATTACGATCCAGGCGTAAGTGCGCACCAGAAAACTGGTGAGGTAGGGAATTACGACGAGTACCAGAAGCACCATGCGCACGCGCTTCGAGGCAGCCGCGATCAGATATGCCGTGGGATATCCTATAAGGACGCAGATCGCTGTAGCAACGACGCTCACCTCAATCGTCTGCAAGAGCACACGAACATTCGCTGCGCGGCTGAAGAAGGCCTCGTAATTAATGAGCGAGATGGTCGGCGCATTGAGGCTGGTCAGAAATAGCAGAACGGCCGGCACACCAAAAACAGCAAGCAGAATGGCCAAAGCGGGAACGGTAAGCGCAATGGACATCCGGCCAAGCTTATGAAGAACGTTCATGAACCGTCTCCTTTGTGGCGTCCTACGCAGCAACGAATCGCACATCGGAACGCAGCCATTCAAGTCGCACCTCCTCGCCTGGTTGCAAGGCCGGTCGTCCCGACACGACGTGCTCACGCGCGACAAGCATGGTGCTGCCGACACGCACGTGATATTTTCGCAGTGGACCCGCATAGATCATGTTTTCCACGATCCCGATGACGGACTGGCGCAGATCCGCGTCGACCCGCTTAGGCGCATCGAGTGCGGCGACGCAGATTCGCTCCGGCCGAATCATGGCAATAGTGTCGGACGGTTGCGTGGCCTCGGATTCGATCATGAAACCAGGGTTCTCAAGAATGTTCGCCTCGCCCAAAAACTTCGCTACGAACTGCGTTGCCGGCCGGTCGTAGATTGCCTCGGGTGTATCAGTCTGTTCGATCGCGCCGGCGCGCATCACAACGATACGATCCGATAGCGTGAGCGCTTCGTCCTGGTCGTGCGTCACGCAGACAGTGGTGATACCAAATTCCTTGTGCAGGCTCTTGATCTCGCTCTGCATCTGTTCGCGCAGGTTGCGATCCAGTGCGCCGAGCGGCTCATCGAGCAGAAGGATCGGCGGGTCAGCTATCAGGGCGCGAGCCAACGCCACACGCTGTTGCTGGCCTCCGCTCAGTTGCGACGGCATGCGGTCCTCGAGACCGCTGAGATGCACGCGCGAGAGAATTCGATCCACACGCGCCGTCCTCTCGGCAGCTTTCATGCCACGCATTTCGAGCGGAAATTCAAGATTGCGGCGTACGTTGAGGTGCGGAAACAGGGCATAGCTTTGAAAGACAATGCCCTGATCGCGGCGGTACGAGGGAACGGCGGCGACGGATTTTCCAGCGATGAAGATGTCGCCTTGACTTGGCGCCTGGAAGCCGGCCAGCAGCATCAGAGTGGTCGTCTTACCCGAACCACTTGGACCAAGAATGGTCAAGAACTCGCCGCGGGAAACGCTCAACGAGAGGTCCTTGACTGCAGCAACCGATCCGTAATTCTTGGTGACGTTCCGAAACTCGATTTGTGCGAGAGCCACGTCCTTCTCCTTCGCTTCATTGTCGGCAATGGAGGCGGAACTGTTGACAGCCACGCTCGAAAAACCATTAGCAGGTTGCTGATTGATGAAAGCCAAGGCGTTCGACATGGCGGCTCCTTCAACACATGGAACTGCCCGGCGACCGATGCATCCGGTCGCCGTGGCAGTGGTTTCAAGACTTTCAGCCTCAGCTAAGAATCCAATCGTTCCAGCGTTCGCGGAGCCGATCGGAATTGGTCTTTCCATCCGCCCCTTTCTGGCTATACCATTGCCCATTCATGACAATGCCGGTCTTCAAGTAGTCGGGATGGCTCGGGAGTTTACGCGCTAGCTCTTCCGGCAGCAGCTTGAACGCGTTTCGATTGGTCGGGCCTTCCGGCCACAAGCGAGCCAATGCAGCTTGGCGTTCCCCCCGGGTGGCGAATTCAATGAATTTTTGCGCCTTCTCAGCATTCGGGCTACCCTTGGGGATAGCCCAACTATCCCACTGCAGCTTGGACTGCGTCCGGTTCATTTCCATCGGCGCGCCTCTCGAAATCACCACCCCCGTTCGCCCGCTATAGGACTGCATAAGGTCGGCCGCCTTATCGGTCATGATCTGCTGGATCTCGGAGCCGACGGTCCACCATTTACGAATATGCGGTTTGATCTTGTCTAAACTTGCGAAGATCCGATCGATGTCCATTGGATAGATCTTGTCTGGAGCCACGCCATCCGCCAACAGTGCCTCTTCCCAAGGGCCCTCGCCACCGCCCCGGCCAGAGACCATTGACCGGACGCCCGGGAATTTTTTGACGTCCCAGAACTCAGCCCACGTGGTCGGGCGCGGCTTGTCCGCGGGGAATTTTTCGGTATTGTAGACCATGACATAAGAAAAGATCAGCTGCCCCACTCCAAAAGGGTGCTTGACGAATTCGAAGAGACCGTCCAGCTCGTCCTTCTTGAACTTTGAATAGTCAATCGGCTCAAGGAGGCCTCTTTCGCTCCCGATGATAACAGAGCCTTGAGTGATCGGAGCGACGTCAACAGTAACGGTTTTTGAGTTCACCATGAGCTCAAGCTGCGCGAAGGTGATCTGGTCGGTGATCGGGGTGACCTTGATTCCCGTCTCTGCTTCGAACGGCTTTACGAAGGTCTCGATGTATGCCTTCGCGATGTCGCCACCGTAGACGACGACCCGCAGCTCATCCGTATTTGCCGCCAGCGCGCCGCCGGCTGTGGAATTCATGGCACCTGCCAACAGGGCGGAGGAGCCGGCCTGGAGGACTCGCCGGCGGTTCATCAAAAGGCTCATGGTTCACTCCCTTCTGGTTGCGATTGTGTAACATTTCGGCGGTTATTACCTTAGCGAAAACCTTAATGGCGCTTCGAAGCCGATTTTCTCCGATTTGAGGGGTACTTCGGTTAAAATAGTGCGCCGATTTGCACCAATGCGAAGCTTCGAGCTCGCAACTCGAGGGCGCGGAGCGCAAAACAGCAAGCGCAATTTTGTCTTCATCATAGCCAAGCTGGCCGGCCAGCACAGCTTGCGTATTCTCGCCGCGCAGCGGCGGGGTGCGGTATTCAGTGATCGGTGTCTCCGAGAAGGTCAGCGCGTTGCGGATCGAGGCCAGCTCGAATTCAAAGTTGTGCTTCAGAACACCCGCATGCCGCTCGACGACGTGCAGATCCACGACTACCTGGTGAAAGTCTTTACCGGACCACAAGGGACACCGGTCTTCTCCAGCTCGTGGAGCCAATGCGCGACCGTATTTTTTGATAGAAGATCAGCAAAGCTCGCCATGATTTCCTTGCCGTTGGCGACGCGATCGTTGTTCTTGAGGAAATTTTGGATCGGTAGCGAGTTCAGGTGCCTCGATAGCGGCGCATGCCCGGCGAACTGACTGTCATTGCCGACCACGAGCATCATCTCGCCGTCCGCCCAGCGAAACATGCCGACTTACAATGCACCATTGCTCCATGCCCTGAATAACAGCGATGTTCAGCAAGGTTGTCGTTTGTTGTGGTCCAATTTCGAGTGAATGCTGGCGTCCCTGCGACTCGTCTCACGCGGGAATGATTGTCGGTGTTCCTTGCCTCTGACGCTGCGTCGCGCGCGCATTCAAACTCTCTAGGGAGTTGCCCTGCCAACGCGCAAGACGGTGCGATCTTGCCAAGCGACGTGGTGCGAAGTAACTGGTGGTAAGCACGCCGTCAGATTGCTTGCTAACCGGCTTCCCATCGCGCGAGATCGTCGTGGCCTTCCGTTCGCGTGAAGAATTTCGGCCGCCAATCCTCTACATTGAAGATTTCGGCTCACCGGCGGTGGACCTCGCCAGTCGTCTCTCGCGCGAACGGATTGAGCAACAGCTTGGATTGCGCCGCATCTCTGCGTGCTTGCTTCAGATTGGCTCGATCTGCGCAGAATTTCTCAAGCCGGCGACGCGTATTTGGAGGATTTCTTCCCCAAATTGCGCTAACCTGCCCCTATGACATCGCAAACTCAACCCTCTCTGGGCGTACTGCTGCTCGAACGCGGGGCGCAGCCCGTGCGCCCCAATCCGACGCCACTAGCCGGCTCACTGACAAATCCGGCCACGTTCAACTTTCCTGTCATCTCCGAAACGGTCGAGGGTGCGTGGGTGGAGAATGTGGTCCGGGGCGATCCGTCCCTTGAGGGACCCTACGTCGCAGCCGCTCGTCGTCTAGTACACCGGGGCGCTGTCGCGATCAGCTCAAACTGCGGCTTCTCAATACGGCATCAGGCGGCTGTAGCTGCTTCAGTGACAGTGCCTGTGGTGATGTCGAGCCTCCTCTTATTACCGGCGTTGTTGCGCCAGCTGCCTGCGCCAGCGAAAATCGTGGTTCTGACGTATGACTCGACGCATTGCAGTGAGGATTTGCTCGGCATCAATGATCCAGTCACTCGCGCGAGAATCGTGATCGGCGGCATCGAAGGCGGTAAGTTCTGGCATGACGAGCTACAGCGTCCGGCACCGCCGGTGGACGTCGCCGCGATTGAAAGAGACGTCGCTGCCTGCGTAGCGCGCCTCCGTGAGGCGCACCCAGAGATCGCAGTCATCTTGTTTGAATGTGCCGGATTTCCGTTGGTCGCAGCCGCAATTCGCCGAATTTCGAGATTGCCCGTCTACGACATCACGAGCCTCTGCCGATTGACGATCGCCTCCGTCGCTTGATGGATTGAGTGAGGTCGAGATCGGCCGTTACGAGCTTTGCTGACCGAAAGCGTCTCCTCAGCGGCTTCCATCGAAGAAGGCCACCTCCCCGCAGCCTAATGCGCCAAGCTCGTAGACCTTGTGGGCCGCACAAGCTTGGATCTGCAGCAGTTGATTTGGACTCATGTCTGACCCACCTCACATTGGGGCTCGACCTTTCAGCGTCTGAATAGTCGAGGGATTGTTCCAGCCCTTGCCTTGGCTCTTATAAACCGCAGCCCCATCAAGCTGGAGCATCGGAGCATCCTCAATCTAAAGAGTTTGGCACGGCCGCGGCCGAACACAAGGCCGACGCGCGTGAGCGAGACTGTGACAGAACTTGTTCAGCTTGTGTCTCGCGCTGACGCGGAAAACTGGTGTCTTAGAGTTGTTCTCTGCGGTTGATCAACCCGCGGCTTAGCCGTCACTCCAGCGTCGCCAGTAGCCCCGCCATTAGCCGCCCGCGCTCCGCGAGACTGTCGACCTCGATGTGCTCTTCCAAAGTGTGGGCCTTGGCGCCACGCACGCCTAGGCCATCGAGAGTGGGAATGCCCAGTGCTCCCGTGAAGTTGCCGTCGGAACCGCCGCCGGCGCTGGCATGAGGCAGCTCGGCGCCGAGTGCGTTGGCAATGCCGCGTGCATTCTCGTAGAGTGCCATGGTGCCAGCGTCGGGCTCCCAGACAGGACGGGTGACCCCGCGCGTCACCTTGAAGTCTACATCATTGGTTGTGCCCGACAGCGCCAGCATCTTCTCGACGCCGCTGTCGAGATCGGCCTGGCGCTTGGCCATCGACAGCGCCTCGCCGGTGCAGGTGGTTGCAACGCAATTAACCCATTGTCCACCATGCACGATGCCGACCGAGAAGGTGCAATCCTCTGTGGTCATTGCGTCGATCGCAAGAACCTGCCGCGCCATCTCGCGGATCGCCGAGCGGCCCGCCGATAGCGTTGCGCCGGCGTGGCTCGGCCGGCCCGTCGCTTCGAGGTTGAAGCGCGCGATTGCGTAACGCCCTGTGACGACACCATTGTCGGCCCGGCCGGGTTCGGGCACCAGCACGTATTTGTTACGCTTAGCCTCGGCCTCAATGATATCGCGAGTCGACGGCGTGCCAACTTCTTCGTCAGGTGTGAACAGCACTGTGATCGGCAGCGGCGTTATGAACGACGCGCGGGCCAACTGCCTGATCGCCTCGAGCGAAAGATAATTCCCGCCCTTCATGTCGAAGATGCCCGGGCCGTAGCATTTGTTGCCCTCGCGGCGCCATTTCAGCTTCTCGATGGTGCCGACGGGATGCACGGTGTCCATGTGCCCGGCGATCAGGATGCCCGGCTCGCCTTGCTTGGGGTGCGGAAAGCGTGCGCGCACAACGGCGCCGAAGCCCTGCCGGCCCGCGATGCGCTCGACCGTCGCACCTATGACCGCCATGTCGCGAGCTGCGATGTCTAGCATGCGGTTCACCGCGCACGCGTCCCAGGTCGGGCTCTCACATTCGACCCACTCGCGCAGCCCCTGCAGCATCTTTTCGGAGTTAAAGGGGAGATTGGCTGGATTCATAGCGACCATGATGCATTCCATATTGTGCAGCGCACCGCAATTGGCGTTTCGAAGAGCCCACATCAGAAGTCTTCAAATCCGACCTCGGTCTCGCGCTCGGGTTTCAATACGGAACAGGCGAACCACGGCCGATGACGAGTAACAAGCCCTTTTCTTCGCGCAGGTAAGTTACTGATCTTGCTGGTCCGGCAAGCACCGGTTTTCGCAATGTGCAACATCCATAACAGCAGCAAGTTTGGCGACGAAGAGTTTCGTGCTGATCAACTAGCAAGCGGATTCGCCATCTGCCCTAGGCGGTGTGGACACTTATCGCATCCATAGGATGGCGGCGAGAGTGACGACGGCTCGGTAATTTCGGGCGGTCTTTTCGAAGCGGGTTGCGACGCAATGGAACTGCTTAACCTTGCTGAAGCAGCATTCCACGAGATGGCGCTGGGCATAGAGATGTTTGTCGAGCGGATTTTGAGAGCTCGGGAGGGGTTGTTGGGGATGACGGCGAGCGCGCCCTTGGCTGCGATGGCTTGGCGCAAGTGATCCGCGTCATAGGCCGTATCGGCCATGACGACCTCGGCGGGTAATCCCTCGATCAATGTCGCGGCTTGTGGTGCATCGCCCTTCTGACCTGCGGTGAGCGTGAACCGCACGGGACACCCCAAACGTCGAACGGCCATATGTATCTTGGTCCTCAAGCCACCGCGCGAGCGCCCGATCGCTTGATCTTCAGACCCCCTTTTTCGCCCCGGCGGCGTGCTGATGCGCCCGGACGATGGTGGAATCGACGATCAGATATTCGAAGTCCGGATCATCCGACATCGCCTCGAAGATCCGCCACCAGACACCCTTGATGCTCCATCGACTGAAGCGCCGGAACACGCTGTTCCAATCCCCAAACGCCTCCGGAAGATCACGCCAGGGAGAGCCCGTACGAACGATCCAAAGCACCCCTTCCACGAACATCCGCTTGTCGCGTCCGGTCGAACCTTTCTGGTCAGGCCGGCCTATGATGAGCGGCGCCGTGCGCTCCCAGGCCGCGTCGCTCAACATCAAACGATCCATCACACCCAAGGACCCCTCCCAAAAAGAAGCCTTGAACCTGATTTGGCCTCAAAAGGGAATCCTTAGAGTCCACACGACCTAGAGTGCCCAGCGAGTGAGTTCATCGCCGTCGACGGCGAACACGCGTCGCTCGATCGGCATCGTCGCGCTCATCTAATCCTACCTCGCCGGAAGACGGATTAGAAAGTCCCGTTCGGGGCTCATAACGCCAAACTCTGTCTTCTAACTGCGCGAAGCAGCAATTCGTGTCCGATCTCTGACAGCGGCACAAGAGCGCTTCAAGTTCGAGACATCACGACTTGGGGCCGTAGAAGGTCCCCCAGCTCAACTAGGTGCTTAATGCGCGACAACGTGGTTGGCACGGCGGTTGCTATTCAGATTCAGCAACACTGAGAACGGCTGAGTGCACGCAGACGCGCACGGTATCCCGTTTCGGAGAGCGAAGCGAGCTCTCGCAGAAAGTCGTGCAGCGTTTGCGTATAGCTTTGGAGAGCAACATGGCGCTGCGCATCAAGTCCCCAGCTCCTCCGATCAACGTGGGGAGCTGGCTTCGCGGCCGGCCCCTCACGAGCTTCCAGCCCGGTAAAGTGTATATCGTCGAATTTTGGACAACTTGGCGCCGACCTTGTGTAGCGGCGATTCCCCGGTTGATGCAGCTACAAGAGAAATATGGAGATAGAGAACTCGAGGTCATCGGGATAGCCGTTTGTGAACGAACTCAAACGCCAGATGAGACGCGGACCAACCTGGACGGATGGTTATCCAAGGAATTCCCAAATCTAAACTATCGGATCGCGTGCGACGATACAGGTAATATGATCAAGCTTTGGATGGAGCCCAGTGTTTCTCGCGACATCCCCACGTCGTTCGTCGTTGACCGCAACGGCTACATTGCATTTATCGGTTCTCCGACGCTCCTCGACGATGTTTTGCCGAAAGTTCTTGACGGCATCTGGCATGCCAGCGGCGATGCTGACGCCCACGATGCAGAGTTTCCCCGCGGCAAACCGTTAATAGTGGATCTAGATGGATCTCTGCTGCTAACGGACTCGCTGTATGAGTCCTTCCTAAATGTGTTGCCTCTTGGGTTCCAAGCGAATTTTGCTGCGGTCCGGGCTCTGGCCAGCGGCAAAGCGGCCTTAAAGCATCATCTTGCCCAGTCGTCCGAGCTGGATTACGCTACTCTCCCGTACAACACTCGCGTTTTGGATCAAATCCAGGCCGCCAAAGCACAGGGGAGAAAGGTTTACCTCGCTACGGCAGCCGACGCGAAGCACGCGAAGGCTATCGCAGATCACTTGGGCATCTTCGATGGTTGGTGGGCTTCTGACGCAAAAACGAATTTGTCGGGATCTTTGAAGGCCGACATACTGGCAACTGCGTTCGGCAAGTACGGATTTGACTACATTGGCAACGGTCCCTCGGATTTCCCGGTGTGGGAGATTGCCGATAAAGCCCATGGCGTCGGCCTTTCCAAATCGATACGGAGTCGGCTCGTTACGCTTAAGGGTAGCTATCTCGCGTTAGATGGCGGGAAGGCGGATAGGCGGGCGTGGCTCAAGGCCCTTCGGGTGCACCAATACACCAAGAACCTCCTTATTTTTGTGCCACCCCTGACCGCCCATCAATTTACGTTGGCTAACACCATCGCGGATGTGATCGCCTTTCTGGCTTTTTGCTCTTGCGCGTCAGCCGTCTACATAATCAACGATCTACTAGATCTTAAATCTGATCGCGCGCACCCTACTAAGCGTGCACGACCTTTTGCAAGTGGGCTTCTCCAACTTCGGACCGGCTTTCTCATGGTCCCGGTGCTACTTTTATTTTCTCTAATGCTGGCAATTGCAATCTCACTCGAGTTTGTTGACGTGTTGGTTGGCTATTTTGTACTAACCAGCGCATATTCTGTCTATTTCAAGCGTCGGATGCTCTTGGACGTGATTGTGCTGGCAATGCTCTACACGACACGTATTGTCGCAGGTGGCGTGGCAGCCGAAGTGCCAATTTCACAGTGGCTTCTCATCTTCTCTATCTTTATTTTCACATCGCTCGCCCTAATCAAACGCTATGTTGAACTGGCCACTAGGCTCGATTGTGGTCTCCCCGATCGTTCAGATCGAGACTACAGAATCGGCGACCTCGATGTCGTTGCCGCTCTCGTTGCCGCGGCTGGCTTGAACGCTGTGACGATCTTTGCACTCTATGTTGCATCACCCGATGTGCAAGCGCTCTATCGACATCCGGAGGCACTATGGCTTATCTGTCCAATTCTTTTGTATTGGATCGCAAGAAATCTCATGATGGCGCACCGGCGTCTAATGGACGACGACCCGGTTGTATTCGTGTTCAGGGATCATATCAGTGCAATTGCCATCGCCTCGATCGTCGCTGTAGTTCTCATCGCCATCTGACGCATTCTAGAGGTTCCAGCGAGATGTGCATGGGTGAAGGGGCTGCGCCGCGGCGGAACTCAGAATCCTGAGTTGGCGCGCCCGGATCTCTGATCGTGAGGTGCAATCAGCTACAAGGGAATATCAATCTCGTTAAGACCTCGCGCTGATGCAGCGGCTTGACCGGCTGCATCTGGAGTTTCCTTTCGTCGGTCCGCGTATGTTGCGAGGCCTGCTGGCCGCCGAGGGGTGCAAGATCGGCCGTCGGCACGTCAAAACGCTGATGCGGCGGATGGGGATAGAGGCGCTGTACCGCCGTCCGCGCACCACCCAACCCGAGCCGGGCACAAGATCTATCCATATCTGCTGCGCGGCATGGAAATCTCGCGTCCGAACCAGGTCTGGGCGATGGACATCACCTACATCGCGATGGCACGAGGCTTCGTCTAAATGGCCGTGGTGCTGGACTGGGCGACCCGCCGGGTGCCGTCGTGGCGGCTGTCGATCACCATGGAGGCTGCATTCTGCGTCGCGACACTGGAAGATGCCCTGGCCCGTCACGGCAAGCCGGAGATCTTCAACACCGACCAGGGCTCGCAGTTCACCGGCGCGGCGTTCACCGGAGTGCTCGCCGACAATGGCATCACCATCAGCATGGACGGCCGGGGCGCCTGGCGGGACGACGTGTTCGTCGAGCGGCTGTGGCGCAGCGTCAAATACGAGGAGGTGTATCTGCGGGCCTACGACAGCGTCAGCGAAGCTCGCGCATCGATCGGCCGTTATTTGGACTTCTACAACCGCGCATCAGAACACCCATCTGTCTATGTTGTTGAAGAGAAAAGACTTTGCTGATTGGGATTCGATCCCGTGGGGTATCTTGGGTTCTGTCGCGCTCGTTCGGCGATAGATCGAGCAGCAGTTGTTATCAGCGAGCTGCGGGCGAAGATCCAAGGACCATCCGACAGAGGATGGATGGCTTCGATTTCACCGGCTTCAGCGGCCAGCCGGAGCGTCTTGGGCGCGATCTTCAGGAGCTTGGCGGCGTTGCTGAGGTTTAGCCAGTGCTCGATGCCGTCCTCGGCGGGCTTGAACACCGGGATGCGATAGTTCGAGCGCAGCGAGGTAACACGCTCGCGCGTCCAGCGATTGCCGTTACCGGTCTCGAGGCCGTTGCGGTTGAGGAGGCCGGCGATCAGATCGTCGCTGGCGATCAGCACCAGTCGGCGCACAGCCTCGATGATGTTGGCGGAGGTGCTGTTACGCTGCCCGCGCCGGCGCTTGGGCAGGCGTATCTCGCTGTGAACGCCGCCGACCCAGTGGACGATGAGGACGATCTCGGAGGCCGCATCGTCGATATCGGCCACGACCTCATGGATGAGGGTGCGCACAACGCGCTTCTTGAGGCGAGCATCCGTCGTCGGCGCATCCCAGACCGCTTTGAGGTTCGAGGCTAGAACGCCGAGCGAAGCTGGATCGGCAATGGGGGCGGGCGTCGCCGCCTCATGCATTGCGATCTTGCCCTCGACCTCCGCCGCGTGAGCGAGCGCCCTGTTCCAGCGCGCTTCAAGCTCGCCCGCCACCAGCCGGTTCGCGGGGTCAGCGGCATCGTACTGCCGGAAGGCCCGGTCGGCGGCATAGCGCGCCGCTTCGAGGTCGCGACTGAGAGCATCGCGCACCTGATCCCGCCGTTCCCTGGCTTCCTTGGCGGCCGCGGTTGCAGCGGCGATAGCGCCCGGACCGACGACGCCAAGCAGCGCTTCCTCGACTGCATCATCGACGCGCAGTCCGCCGAAGCCGATGCAGTGAGGGCCACCATTGTCCATCCAGGCGCGGCTGCAGCTGTAGCGCGGGATATGGTGCTTCATGCCGGAGTATCGGAGTGTGAGCTTGCGGCCGCAGCGCTTGCACCGGATCAGGCCGGCCAGCAGCCCGTCACCATGCTTGGGCGCGCCGTGATGCCGGCCGGTGGGAATGTTGCTGCTGACCATAGTGCGGATCGCCTCGAACCTCTCCCAGCTCACATACCCTTCGTGGGTGTTGGGCTTCAGCGCCAGCCATTCGTTCCGCGCCTTGCGGCGGATCTTCACGCTCACGCCTGCGGCGCTGTATCCCGCCGCCACAGCCGTCTTACCATAGGCATAGGCGCCGCCGTAGACCGGGTTCTCAATGATCCGGTGGATGGCGGAGTAGCTTGGTCGCCGCCAGGCCGTGTCGCCGCTGGTCTGCTTCACCGGCAGATCGAGATTGTACTCGTGGAGCCAGCAGAGCGCCTGTCGCGCGCTGCCCAGTTCCTCGACCTTGTCGAACACCAGCTTGATCGCTTCCTGGACACGCCCATCCGGATCTTTCTCATAATGGTCGCCGGCCTTCACGAAGCCGACGGGCGCCGCCACAACCAACTCGCCCCGGCGCGCCTTCTCGTAGCGGGCCGAGAGCGAGCGCTGGCGCAACAGATCCAGCTCGTACTCGTTGAGGCTGCCCTTGAGCCCGAGCAGCAGGCGGTCGTTACCGTGCCTCGGTGCATAGATCGTCTCCTGATCGACCAGGACGGTATCGACCACACGACACATCTCGATGAGTTGCTGCCAATCCCGGCTGTTGCGAGCGAAGCGCGAGACCTCGCGGGCGCAAACCGCGCCAACCTTACCGAGGCAAACCTCCGCTACCATCCGCTCGAAACCGGCGCGTTGTACCCCGCCGGCGGCTGAACGACCGAGATCATCATCGATCACTTCAATCTCTGACCACCCGAGCGCCGTCAGGCGGTCCCGCATGGCGTACTGCAACGCACTGCTCTCGCGATTGTGCAACACCTGATGCGCTGAGGATTGACGCACGTAAAGAAGCGCCTTGCGCTCGAGATGATGAGGCCTGACCTTGTCAGAAATCATGACCGACCTCCTTCGCGCGCGGCGTCGCCGTCGTCGCAGCATGGTCGAGGATCAACTGCGTCATCAGACTCATAAGGGCCGCCTGCGCTTCCGCCGGCAGCTCCGACCATGCCGGCGCGCCGATGGCGCCGTTCGACAGGCCGCTCCCGAACAGATCCATCTGCTGCTGCGGCCGCGGTCGTTGATTGTGTCGGTATCCGCTCCCTGGCATTGCCGTCTGGCTTGACATGAGTCGCTCCCCGATTCTGGCCGTGAGAGCCTCTGGATGCGCCAGAAAGCGGGGCAGCTGATGGCGTTCGATCCTTCAACGCTACATCGAGAAGCGCAGAAAGCGCCGCAAGTGCATCGATCCTAACAAGCGGCTGAGCTGTCAGAAACCCGGCGTCATGGCATGCCGTCCGGTCGAACATCCATGCGGGAACTTCCAGCCAACGGTCTGCTTGCGATCCGTCCAGGGTGCAGCGAAAAACGACATCGTCGGCCTTGTCGATGGCCCCATGAACGCAAACTCGGCGCCCAAACCAAGGATGATGCCGATAAAGAACCTCGCGAAGAACGGTCCTGTGGGCGTTCTCAAACGTCGTTGTACAATTGCCGCCGTCCACATTCGAGCCTTGACGGCAGCACACCGGATCAAGCCTACTTCACCTCGCTGCCGCTCCGCACGGCAGCCTAAACCCGGCAGAGGCTCCACTTATCGATGCGGAGTTTCTGTTCAGACAACCGGGAGCAGCTCACAGAAACTAGACTAGAGATTCGATATCCGCTGGGATGAACCTTTCCGCCCAGATTGCGTCAACGCTGCGATGGCCAATTCGATCGGGGTCCCACAGTTCTCTTCACTTCGGCCAGCAGCCGTCTTGCCGGCGCAGCACGATGGGTTCGCAACACACAGCGCATAACGCATCAATGCCAAGCGCGGACATCCGCAGGGCCCGCCATGTTCAAGTGGACGTCGAAGCCAGTACAAAAAGGCTCACACTATCTTGCCCCATCTTCCTTGCCATCCACGTCCGATTGAAGACCCTGGATGTCAGAAAACCAACAAAAAGCGACACGGCCTTTGGGAGAAACGGACCGTGCGTTTTCTTTCGTGGATGCGCCCATCAGATAACGCGAATGGAACGCCGATTGCTAGTGTGAGAAGGAGCCATCGCAAAAGTCGTAGGTTCGATGCACGAGCTCGCACGATTGTACATAGCGAATGCACTAACAAGTTTAGTGCTCAGCACAGCAGATTCGACGAACATCAACGCGGGTGCCGCGAACTTCGGTCACCAAGCGAAAAAGGTTGCTACAGCATTCCAAACGAAGGAATTGAGCTTCGCGATTTTCCGGCCAACTGAAGTATCCGCGCTCCGACACGATCTCCTTGGCAACGGACACGCTCCTCAATCATTCGTCGACGCTGTTAGGCGTACCATCGATGAGCGTCTTGGTAACGACTTTGCGGTCTCCCGATACTCTCTTGATCAGGTCAAACGAAGGGCCGAGTGATGAGTGAACTACATCCCTATTCAGAGGCGTTTTTTGAGTACATCGATCGCCGTGCAATTGCGTCCGCAAAGGAATTCGCAAAGATGATTGTACCGCTATTACAACCTTCATCTGTCCTCGACGTAGGTTGCGGGCGCGGCGCCTGGATTCGCGAGTGGAAAGCGGCCGGCGTCAAGACTGCTAAGGGCATTGACGGGCCCTATGTTCGGGTGGAATCCCTTCACATTCCACGTGAAGATTTCTCTCCTGTGAATCTGTCGAATCCATTTTGTCTCGGCGACAAGTTCGACTTGGTGACGAGTTTCGAGGTAGCCGAGCATCTCGATCCAACATGTTCCGAGACCTTCATATCTAGCCTTGCTGCGCATGCCGACCGAGTTGCGTTTTCGGCAGCAACACCTGGGCAGGGTGGAGAGAACCATATCAACGAACGGCCCCTTGCGTTCTGGCAAGAACGGTTCGCCTCTCTTGGCTACGAGGCCTATGATGTGATTCGCCTTGCCATGAAAAACAACAGAGCGGTAGAGCCATGGTATCGGTTCAATACGATTCTATACGTCAAGGGGGACGTCGCTGATCGGTTGCTAGCCGTAGTTCAGAACACCCGGATCGCGCCCAACGAGATAGAAGAGGTCGGCGATTTGGGGTGGCGCTTACGAAAATTAGTTCTACGCCCTCTACCGGTCTCGGCGGTGACCATGCTTGCGAAGTTGAACTACCTCCGACTGAATCGAGCGCATCGAAGGAAATTGTCGAAGGCGTCCCGATAGGGCTGCTCCACCGCGCGGCGCTGCTCGATCTATAGGAGGAGAAGAAGTTGTCCCGCCGTTTTTAAAAGCGATCGAGCCTCAAGTTCCTTGAGGCCCCGATGTCCACATCGTCATGGACAACTACGCCACGCACAAGGCACCCAAGATCAAGGCCTGGCTCGCCGGTCGACCGCACTATCATGTCCACTTCACGCCGACTTGCGCGTCATGGATCAATCAGGTCGAGCGCTGGTGCGGCGAACACACCAGAAAACAGAATCCAGCGAGATGTTCACAGTAAGCGTAGCCCTGCGGCCCTTTTGATTGGCGCTTGACGTCTATTTTGATCGCAGCTTGCGCGGGCGTGGCTTGCAAATTCCGGACAATGCGTTGACGGCGGCCTCGATCGCCTTCTGGTCGATGACGTTGGCATCGAACTGTTCGGGCCCCCAGAGGCGCATGTGTTCATGCTCCGGATGGGCGGGATCGCGGATGGCATCGAGGTAGTCGGCGTATCCGCGCGCACCGCCGACGTCCTCCGGGGGGCAACGACCGACGGCTTCGAGCAAGAGGGGAAGCCCCTCTATCGTCGTGTTGTCGAACCATTTTTCGAGCTTGATCACATGGTCCCAGCTGTTCCGAAGTCATAGAGATAGTGGATCGTCTTGGCGCCTGTCCCTTGAACGATATCGGAGAGCCGCGCCTTGCGGGCATCGATCGGCTGGAGGCCAAAATCGCCATCGGGATCAGGGATACCCCAACGCCCTTCGCCAGCCAGGAACTCGAAGAGGTGGCTGTTCGTCCAGCCAAACGCCGCCTGAAGCGTCAGATGCAGCCGATCAAGGCGCAGGGTGACGGGTACGACCAGGCAACGCATCACCTCCGGCTTCACGTCCTTGAGGGTTATCCTGATCCGGACGGCGGTCGTGTTCAGGCTCATGCTGCCAGCCTCGGATCGTGCGCATGCATCGTGTAGGTCGACGCCCAGGGAAGCAGTTCGTCCAGTCGCGCCGCAGGCCAGCCATTGAGTTTTGCGAGGACGTCGGAGAGCCAGTGCTCGGCGCTAACGCCCTTGAGCTTGCACGTTTCAATGAGCGACGCCAGCAATGCCCAATTCTCGGCACCCTCGTCGCACCCCGCGAACAGGGCATTCTTGGCATTGAGTTTGATTGGCCGCATCGCACGCTCGACCGCATTCGTGTCCATGGATGCGCCCGTCATTAAGGTAGAGCGTCAGGCCGTCCCAATGGCGCAGCGCATAGCGCAGAGCCTTCGCCGTGTCGCTCTTCCCCGCAAGGTGATCAAGCGTTGCCTCAAACCACTGCTTCAAGGCTGCAGCCAGAGGCCGGACATGAGCTTGTCGACCCGCGCAGCGCTCGGCAGCAGAGTGGCCCCGGAGTGCCTTCTCGACCGCGTAGAGCTGGGCGATGCGCTTAAGGGCCTCGCGGGCAACTGGAGCTGGCGCCGGAACAGCCTCGCGCTCGATCTTCACAAACTGGCGCCGTAGATGCGACCAGTAGAAGGCGAGCGTCCCGGACAGGGCGTCCGCACGGGTCTCTCGGGTCATTGTCTTGTAGGCCTGATAGCCATCTCAATGGATGATGCCGCGATAGCCTTGGAGCAGCCTCAAGCCGTGGACGGCCCCACGGCCCGGTGCATAGGCATAGACCACCCCGGGCGGATCAGGCCCGGCCCAAGGCCTGTCATCGCGCGAGAGCGCCCAGAAGTAGCCGGTTTTGGTCCTGCCGCGCCCCGGATCCAGCACCGGCGCCGGGGTCTCATCGACACAGAATTTCCGGAAGGCGAGGAGCACAGGAAGCGCCACAAGGCTTCAGCTCCTGGGCGGCGTAACCGACCCAGAAGGCGAGCGTGGAACGGTCAATGGCGATACCGTGCGTCGCCAGCATCTGCGCCTGGCGGTAGAGCGGCAAATGCCAATGATACTTGGCGTCAATTACATGCGCGGCGAGCCGCTCGGTGGTAAGCGCTGTTCAGCGGCCACCTACCGGATGACGGTGTGATCTGCGAGTCTGCGGTTCGGTTTCGACCGTTAGGCTTAGAATGGACACAGTGCATACTGCTATCACGGAGCCGGTGCGGCGGCTCGAGGTCTTCACCGGAGCCGGTCGTCGGCGGAAGTGGAG
>NZ_JADPIQ010000106.1:0-109573 GCF_023073015.1 Bradyrhizobium sp. 87 | reverse complement strand
CCCCGTCAATCTCGACCCCCGCATGGCCAAGCTCGCCGGCGGTGTCCACCGTCTCGACGGCCAGCTCATGGTCGTCCTCGACGTCGATCGCGTCCTCGAACTCAAAACCGAAGTGCAAATGGCTGCGTGAGCCCCAAAAACATCGAAGCCGGAGAACCCAAATGAAGACGTGCTTGGTGGTCGATGATTCCAGCGTCGTGCGCAAGATCGCACGCCGGATCCTGGAAGGCCTGCAATTCGAAGTCACGGAGGCCGAGGACGGCTCCAAGGCGCTCGAGGTCTGTCAGCGCAAGCTGCCCGACGCGGTGCTGCTGGACTGGAACATGCCGGTGATGGACGGCTTCGAGTTCATGGGCCACATGCGCCGCCTGCCGGGCGGCGACCAGCCCAAGGTTGTATTCTGCACCACCGAAAATAACGTGGCTCATATCGCTCAGGCGCTCAGCGGCGGCGCCAACGAGTACATCATGAAGCCCTTCGATAAAGACATCATCGCCGACAAATTCGCAGAAGTCGGCTTGATTCCGGTCGGACAAGCCATGGTCTGAGTGTCTGGCGGAGTGTTCCAGCCAGAGTGTTCCCAGTACAGCTTCCGAGAGGCCTATCCGTGACCCCGACCGAGTATGATTATCTGCGTAAGTTCCTGAGGGATCATTCCGGGCTCGATCTGTCCGCAGACAAGCAATATCTGATTGAAAGCCGGCTGTTGCCGCTGGCGCGCAAGGCCGGGATCTCCGGCATCGGCGAGCTCGTGCAGAAGCTGCAAGGCGCTGGCTCGGGCGCGCTCGTCACCAGCGTGGTCGAGGCGATGACCACCAACGAGACCTTCTTCTTTCGCGACAAGGTCCCGTTCGATCATTTCCGCGACACCATCATGCCGGAGATCATCAAGGCCCGCGCCGGCCGCCGCAGCGTCCGCATCTGGTGCGCCGCCGGCTCCACGGGGCAGGAGCCCTATTCGCTCGCGATGAGCCTAAAGGAGATGGGTGCGGCCCTAACTGGCTGGCGCGTCGAGATCATCGCGACCGACCTGTCGCAGGAGGTGCTCGAGAAGGCCAAGGCCGGCATCTACAGCCAGTTCGAAGTGCAGCGCGGACTGCCGATCCAGATGCTGATGAAATATTTCAAGCAGATCGGCGAGACCTGGCAGATCAATCCCGAGCTGCGGGCGATGATCCAGCACCGGCAGCTCAATCTGCTGCACGATTTCGCTCAGCTCGGCACCTTCGACGTCATCTTCTGCCGCAACGTGCTGATCTATTTCGATCAGGACACCAAGATCAACATCTTCAACCGGCTGGCTCGCCAGATCGAGGGAGACGGCTTCCTGGTGCTGGGCGCGGCCGAAACGGTGGTCGGACTGACCGACACGTTCAGGCCGATTCCGGAGAAGCGCGGTCTCTACAAGCCGAACGACCCGCGCGCGGCGGCCGCCAAGCCGGTTCTTGCCGGCGCAGCGCCGCGCCTAGCGGTCATGGCGGGACGATAGGCATGGCCGAGGATGGCAAAGGCGCGGAACGCGTGACGTTCAGTCGCGGCTATGATGTCTGCATCATGGCCATCGACGGCACTTGGCGCCGCGACTGCAAGCTCAACGCGATCTCCGACACCGACGCCATCCTGACGGTGGAAGGCTCGATTCAGGGCCTGAACCTCAAAGAGTTCTTCCTGCTGCTGTCGTCCACCGGCCTTGCCTACCGCCGCTGCGAATTGGTGCGCGTCAACGGCGTCGAAATGGACATTCAATTCCTGCGGGGCAAGAACCGGAAGAAGCGGGCCGTCGGTGGCCGTGACGAGGCGGCGTGATCTTCACGTGCGTCGCGTCGCCGTTTTCCGCGACGTTGGTTCGCATTTGCTGAAACATCCGACTGAATTTGCCGTCGCGGCTTTACGTCGCCTAAGCGCGAACGGTGTATCCATTGCCGGTCTCAATCTCAGGATACGGCAATGCCCAGAAGCTCTTTCTCCTCTCTCCCGTCAAACCTGCCCGACGCCGCCGAGCGGCGCGCGCTTCAGCTTCTGGTGGTCGATGACGACGGCACACAGCGCAGCCTGATCACGATCGCGGCCAAGCAGGCCGGCCACGAGGTCACCGTGGCGCCGTCCGTGGCCGAAGCGATCGAGAAACTCCGCACCGCGCGCTTCGACTGCGTGACACTCGATCTCGTGCTAGAGGATGGCGACGGCATGGACGTGCTGGGCGAGATGGCCAAGGCGAAATTTGGCGGCGCCGTGATCGTCGTCAGCGGCATGGACGGCAAGCGCCGCAGCGCCGCCCGCAGCTTCGCCCGTTCCGTCGGGATCGAGCTCCAGAGCCTGCCCAAGCCGCTGGATCTGGCCGCGTTGCGCATCAGCCTCGCCAATCTCGGCAAGACCGCGATGGGCCTGCCGGCGATCCACACCTGGGGCGGTGTCGCCACCGACGCGATCGTGGAGCGGCACCGCGCCTGATCCGCGGCCGGCCATGCGATGAAAGAATGCGGTCGCCGCGTCGCAGCGATCGCGATCTACAGCGTACCGCTGGCCTCCGACAGGCATTCCAGGGCGTGGCCAAGGCCCGCCCGGCAGGCGTCGAGCGCGGCGATCGCCCTGGCATACCGGGGTGTGACATCGTCGAGCACGAAGACGTCGGCGGAACTTTCCGGATCGCTCCCGTGTTCTTGAGCCATGGCTGTGGCGGTCCGGCGCATGCTGCTCTCGATCTGCGAGATCAGCACGCGAAGGTCGGCCGCAATCAGCTCACGGCTCTCGACTTCGGGCATTGCCACGAAAGGCGGTAGCGGCCAAAATTAGCATGGATATTCTCCGTCCTCTGCAATTAGGCGCCTCGCCGCTACTTGTGCGTCAAGTTCATGTCCCGTACAAATACGGTGGGCCGAATCCGCGCCGAACGCCATAACGGTTGGGGCGGACGCGAGTCCTTCATGCCAACCGGATGTGTGGCACATGGCCGAACAAAGCTCTCGCGGTGAAATCTTCGTGGTCGACGACGACGCTGCCGTTCGCGACACCTTGTCGATGGTGTTGAAGGCGGCGGGCTATGAGGTGATCTGTTTTGCGGACGGCGCAGCATTGCTCTCCGTCGCGCGAAGCCGCACACCTGCAGCGGTCCTGCTCGACGTGCACATTCCCGGCAAGTCCGGGCTCGATATTCTCAATGAGCTGCACGGCGAGGACTATCCGGCACCGATCTTCATGATCTCCGGACAGGGCGATATCGCGATGGCGGTCGGGGCCATCAAGAGCGGCGCGCTCGACTTCATCGAGAAGCCGTTCCGCGGCAGCGAGATCGTCGGCCGGCTCGACGAGGCGATCGACGCCTATGCCCGCAGGCAGTCGGAGAACGCAGCGCCGAAGTTCGGCTCGCTGCATTTCCCCGGGCGCGAGCCGTTGACGCGCAGGGAGCGCGAGGTGCTTGAGCAGTTCGCCGCCGGCGCTTCCAACAAGGAGGCCGGCCGCACGCTCGGCATCAGCCCGCGCACCATCGAGGACCATCGCGCCAACATCATGAAGAAGCTCGGTGCGCGCAATGCCGCCGATCTGATCCGGATCGTGATGACCGCGGCGCAGCGCGCGTCGTAAATTCCGTGGGCGACATTTCGTAGCCCGGATGAGCGAAGCGACTTCCGGGACCTGGCTCGTGGTGTTCCCGGGTATCGCTTCGCTCACCCGGGCTGCGGGCTCTCACCCGACGCGCCATCAACTGTTCAACGCCTTGCGGATGGCCCGCGCCAGATCCGATTTGCGATAGGGCTTCGCTAGCAGCAGAACGCCCGAATCCAGCCGGCCGTGATGGATGATCGCGTTCTCGGTATAGCCGGACGTGTAGAGCACCCGGAGATCGGGACGCGTTCTCTGCAGTTCGTCGGCGAGCTGCCTTCCGTTCATCTTGCCGGGCATGATGACGTCGGTGAACAGGAGGTCGAACGGTTTTCCGGCGGCGACGATTGCGAGCGCCTCCGCGGCGTTCGCAGCCTGCAAGGTGACGTAGCCGAGCGAATGCAGCTGTGCCAGCACGTAGTCGCGCACCAGCCGGTCGTCCTCGACCACAAGGATCGTCTCGTGTCCGCCCTCGATGGTCGCCGGCGTCACGCCCTCGCCGACCGCCGTCGGCGTCTTGCCGGGCGGCAGGTACATCTTGATCGTGGTGCCGTGGCCTTCCTCGCTGTAGATCTTGATATGGCCCGCCGACTGCTTGATGAAGCCGTAGACCATCGAAAGCCCGAGTCCGGTGCCCTTGCCCGGTCCCTTCGAGGTGAAGAAAGGGTCGAACACCCTGGCCAGCATGTTGGCGGGAATTCCGCTGCCGGTGTCGCTCACGGCGATCAGCACGTAGTGTCCCGGCGGGACGTCGTTGACGCTGGCATAGACCTCGTCGAGATAGGCCGCGCCCGTCTCCACGATCAGCTTGCCGCCGCCCGGCATGGCATCGCGGGCATTGAGCGCGAGGTTGAGGATCGCGGTGGTGAGCTGGCTGGGATCGACGATCGCGACGCAGTTCTCGTCCTCGAACACCGATTCGATATGGATCTGCTCGCCCAGCGTCGGCCGCAATAATTTCGCCGTGTCGATGATCAGCGCGTTGACGTCGATCTCGCGCGGCTGGAGCGGCTGCTTGCGCGCAAACGCCAGCAGGTGCTGCGTCAGCTCGGCGCCACGCCCGGCGGCCTCGTCGATCATCTTCGTGATCGCCGCGAGCTCCGGCTCGTTGGCCACCGCGTCGGCCAGGATCTCGATCGTTCCGGTGATGACGGTGAGAATGTTGTTGAAGTCGTGCGCCACGCCGCCGGTGAGCTGGCCGACCGCCTCCATTTTCTCGGCCTGGCGGATGCGCTCGTCGGCCGCGATCTTGTCGGTCAGGTCGCGGTAGAACGAATTGAAGAGAACGCCTTCGCGTCGCTGGAGCGCCGTGACGCTGAGCTCGGCCCTGAACTCCTTACCGTCGCGTCGCCGCACCAAAAGTTCGCGCCGTGGATTAGCCAGCGATTGTTGCTCGGATTCGAGAAAGAGCTTCAGTCTGGCCCTGACGCTTTCGCGCTCACTGGGGGCGACGAAAAGCTCAATCGCATTCTTGCCGATCGCCTCCTCACGGGTCCATCCGAAGAGCTTCTCGGCCTGCGAGTTCCAACTCAGGATGGCCCCGGTGTGGTCCGTCTGGGTGAAAGCATCGAGCGAGGTCTCGACGATGTTGCGCGCAAGCTGTTCGCTCTCCCGCAAGGACTCCTGTGCAAGCCTCGCTTCTGTCATGTCGCGCCCGACAAAGAAGTAGCGCTGGGCGTGGTCGGACCAGCTGCCGAGCCAGGACAGCCAGACCTCACGACCGTCCTTGTGGAAGCAGCGGGTGTCCGCGAGCTTCAGCCGCTCGCCGCGCCTGAGCGCGCGCATCTCGTCGCGCGACTGGTCGAGATGGCCGGAATGAATGAAATCGGCGCCGCTGCGGCCGATCATCTCCTCCGGCCGGTAGCCGAGAATGGCCTCGCTGCTCGGACTGATCTGCGCGATGTGGCCGCGCGCGTCCATCACCATGATCAGATCCTGGGAGGTCTCGAAGATCTGTCGCCGTTCCTCGAGCTGCTGCTGCAGCGCCCGCTCGGCCCGTCGCGCCTCGGTCAGGCTGCGCGCGGTGCCGGAGGCGCCCACGATCTCGCCCGATGGGCCCCTGATCGGCGACAGGCTGAGTGAGATTTCGACCGGCGTGCCATCCTTGCGCAGGCGCACCGTCTCGAACCGTTCCATCGGTTCACCTCCGGCGATCCGCCGCAAATAGTCCTTGCCTTGCTCGCGTCGGTCGGGTGGGACGATGATCGAGGTGGATTTCCCGATCGCCTCATTCGCCGAATAGCCGTAGAGGCGCTCGGCGGCGGCATTCCAGCCGGTGATGATGGCGTCGAGCGATTGCATCACGATCGCTTCGTCGGAGGATTCGACGGCGGCGCTGAACAAGCGCTCGCGCGCTTCATGATGGCTTCGCGCGGCCTCGGTGCGGCGATGCTCCTCGATCTCGCGTTCAAGCGCGGTCGTCTTCGCTCTCGTTTCTTCGACCATTTGCGCGAATGCCCGCGCCAGCACGCCTGTCTCTCCGCTCGCATCGACGGGAATCTCGGCGCGCCGTCCGCTGCCGATCGCTTCCACCGCCGCGGTCAGACGCCCGATCGGCCGCGTCAATGAGCGCGCCAGCAGTACCGCAAGCAAAGCTGCGGCAAGGACAGCAAGCAGGCCGACCAGTGAGGAGGCTTTTTGAATGGCCGCCGGAACGCTACTGAACACGGATGGTGGGGCCGTCTCGATGACTGCCAACCACTCCTTGCCGGCCAGCAGTGCCGGTGCGAGCGCCGCTCCACTCGGCCGGCCCGCTTGGTCGCTCGTAAGCTGCGTGGATCGTTGCGGCAGGCCGGCCCGGGCTGCAAAGAAAGGAAAGTCCCGGCGCCAATCGTTGGCGTTGCCAAGCAATGCACCGAATTCCCGCGCACGATCAGGGTGGACAAGATAGTCGCCACGCGAATTCACGACATAGATTTCTCCTCCTGCGCTCGTGGTCGAGCGGACGCGGTCGAGCGCAGGACGCATGTCGATATTGGCGATGACGATGCCGAACGGCTTGCTATCAGGCGTGAACAGCGGAGTCGCGACGCGCAACGTCGGAATGTGAGGGTCCGTGGTTCCTCCCTGCCGCGTGGCGAGATCGACGGGCGAAACATAGATGTCGCCCGGCGCCAATCGAATCGTCTCCTGGAAGTAGGTTCGGTCGCTCTTGCGTTCCAGTTCGCCGTCGGGGACGATCCGTGCTGTTCCGTTCGGGCCGGCGCGATCGACGCGGACCAACTCGCGCTGGTCGTCGTCAAGGCCGATGATTCGAAATTGCCCGTAGCTCGGTTTCGCGTCGATCTCGGCTGCGAGCCGGGCTGCGATGCGCTCGCGCCAGGTTTGCTCGGAAACGCCGTCGACATCGTCGAGGCCTCCACCGATGTGGGCACGGATCAGGCCGTTGATGGCCGCGGCGGAGCGATAACCGAGCAGATCGCCGCGCGCGCCGGCAACGTAGGATTCAAGATGGGTGGCCAGCAGGCTCGACTGGGCTTCAATCCGTTCCAGGACCCGCGGAATGACGGCCTGGGTGATATTGCGATAGCCGAGCCAGCCGACTGCGGCCACGGTGACCGCCACCAGCAGGATCATCGCGATGGCGAGCCGCGTAGCGAGTGTCATGGGGAAATCTGCACCGCTTCCTGAATGGCCGTGCCCGCGCTCGGTTGGAACAGAATGAAGGTTCTTGTCATCGGCGGCCGGTGCTGACATCCGGATTCCTCACCGATGCCGTCCGCGCCGCGTCCAGGCAGCCAGCGACCGCGGCGAGCAGCGCGTCGGCCCGGAACGGCTTCTGCAAGCTCGCCACCGCGCCGAGCTTGGTCGCCATCTTGAGGAAGTCCGGCTCCGCATGGGCGTCCGGCGTGAACGAACGGCCGGAAATGACGACGATCGGAATCGCCGGCTGCAGCGCCCGGATGTGGCGCATCGTCTCCAGGCCGTCCATGCCGGGCATGAAGATGTCGAGAAAGAGAAGGTCGAACTGGCCGGCCTCGAACAGCGCAAGTCCCTTGCGGCCGTCTCCGGCGACGGTGATTTGATGACCGGCCCTCTCCAGGAGCAGCCGAATCGTCATCTGCACGGCCGGATCGTCATCCACGATCAGGATGTTGGCCACGTCTGGTATCCTCCCGGGCCGGATGGGGTGTCCCAGCGACCGCAAATCAAACCATCAACTCTGAAATTGTTGCGCGGATTGCATCTGGCCTGCAAGCACTTCGCCATCGATCCCAAGATTGCTCGCAAAAGGCGAACTCGGTTGCGTCAATTTATGCACGGTGACGTGCACAAGCGCTCGCGACAACCGCGCGCCATATGCCTAGTCGGTCAAATATTCCGGATAGTGGCTTCGGATCGTGTCGAGCTCGCTCAACGTGCCCGACAGGTGCTTGCGCAGATGCTGTTGCGCAGCATCGGCGTCGCCGGCCTCGATCGCGCGCGTGATCAGCTTGTGGTGGCGGACGATGTTCTGGGCCTTGCCGGGTGAGGGCAGATGCATCCGGCGCAGCCGGTCGATATGTCCGCTACGGCTGCGCACCAGCGTCCAGAGTTCCTGCTTGCCGGCCGCGGCATAAAGCTGCGCGTGAAAATCATTGTCGCCAGCGATGAAGCTCTCGAAGTCTCCGGCCTTGGCGAATTGCTGCTGGAGCGCGATCGTGTGGTCGAGGCGTATGACCAGGGCTTCGCCGTGCTGCTGCGCGAGCAGCCGGACGATTTCGAGCTCCAGCGCCTGGCGCAGGAAATGGGCCTGCTCGGCCCGACCGACGTCGACGCGGCTGACGACGGTGGCGTGCTGCGGAAACACGTCGACCAGCCCTTCTTCCTCGAGCCGCATCAAGGCGTCGCGGATCGGCGTCGAGCTGACGCCGAATTGTGCGGCGAGATCCGTGCGCGACAGCGGCGAGCCCGGCGGCAATTCGAGCGCGAGAATGGCATTGCGCAGCCGCTCGAATACTTGCGGTGCGGCCTGCCGGGCCCGGTCGAGCCGCGCGCCGGGGCGGGGGGCTACGCGGGGCGCGGGTTCGGCTGGTTCCATGCGAAGCGCTCCGGCCAGCTTGCCTTTGATACACTAATGCATTAGTGCATTAGCAAGATCGCTCGTCAATGGCGGCCGGAGGAAACGAACAACAATGATCAAGCAATTTCAGTGTGGCCTCACGGCCGTCGCCCTGATCGCCGCAGCGGCGCTGACGGCTTCGCCAGCAAAGGCGCAGCAGAAGTCCGAGATCTCGCTGTCTCGCCAGCCCGGCATTTTCTACATGCCGAGCCACATCATGGAAAAGCAGAAGCTGATCGAGAAGCACGCCGCTCAGCTCGGGGTGGCCGGCGTCACCACCAAATGGGTCACCTTCTCCGGCGGCGGTGCGCAGACCGATGCGCTGCTCGCGGGCGGGGTCGACATCCTCAACACCGGCACCGGCAATCTGCTGCTGCTGTGGGACCGCACCCGCGGCGGCGTCAAGGGCATCGTCGCGACCTCGGCGCAGCCGATGACGCTGATCAGCCGCGACGCCAACATCAAGTCGATCAAGGATTTCGGCCCCAACGACAAGATCGCCGTGCCGACCGTAAAAGTCTCGACCCAGGCCATCGTGCTCCAGATCGCCGCCGCCGAAGCCTTTGGTCCCGACCAATGGTCGAAGCTGGACGTCAACACGGTGCAGCTCGGTCATCCCGACGCCTATGCGGCGCTGTCCAACGCCAAGCACGAGGTGCACACCCATTTTTCGATTCCGCCGTTCACCTTCCTCGAGCTGAAGAACGTGCCGGGCGCGCATGTCGTGCTGTCGTCGCCTGACGTGATGGGCGGCCCGCTCAGCCAGGCGCAGTTCTTCACCACCACGAAGTTCGCTGATGCCAACCCGAAAATCATCCAGGCCGTGCGCGATGCGACCAAGGAAGCTCAGGATCTGATCCGCAGCGACACCAGACAGGCGGTCGAGATCTACAAGGAGATCACCGGCGACAAGACCTCGGTGGAAGAGCTGCTCGATCTCCTCCAGGAGCCCGGCATGATGGAGTGGAATCTCGAACCGCAGGGCACGATGAAATTCGCCGCCCATCTGTTCAAGACCGGCACGCTGAAGACTCAGCCCAAGGCCTGGACTGATTATTATCTGCCCGTCGCCCACGATCTGAAGGGCAACTGATGGCGCTGCTCGACGTCAGCTCCGTGACGCTGCGCTACAAGACCTCCAGCGCCGTCGTCACGGCGACCGAACGGGTCAGCTTCACAGTCGACAGGTCCGACCGCTTCGTGCTGCTCGGGCCGTCCGGCTGCGGCAAGTCGACCCTGCTCAAGGCCGTCGGCGGCTACATGGCGCCGAGCGAAGGCCGCATGACCATCAACGACCGCGAGATTCGCGGTCCCGGCGCCGATCGCATGATGATCTTCCAAGAGTTCGACCAGCTGCTGCCTTGGAAAAGCGTGCTGGCCAACGTGATGTTTCCGCTGCTGACCGCGCGAAAATTGTCGCGCAAGGATGCCGATGCGCGGGCGCGGGCCTATATCGAGAAAGTGGGCCTCACCCGCGTGGTCGACGCTTATCCGCACACGCTCTCCGGCGGCATGAAGCAGCGCGTCGCGATCGCGCGCGGCATGGCAATGGAGCCCGACATCCTACTGATGGACGAGCCGTTCGCCGCGCTCGACGCGCTGACGCGGCGAACCTGCCAGGACGAGCTGCTCCAGCTCTGGAGCGAGACCAAATTCACCGTGCTGTTCGTGACCCACTCGATCGCGGAAGCGATCCGCATCGGCAACCGCATCCTGCTGTTGTCGCCGCATCCCGGCCGCGTCAAGGCCGAGGTGGTCGACGTCGACAAGGTCTCCAATGACGATGGCAGTGCCGGCCGGCTGGAGAAGGAGATTCACGATCTCCTGTTCGCCTCCGAAGCAACGGCGCATTGAGGGAGCCTCTCATGGGCGAAGCGAGAATAATGCTGCGTGACGCGCCGGTCGTCGGCAGCGCAGCCGAGGTCGAGCGCAAGCTGAGCGTGCCCGAGCTGTTGTGGAACGACGGCTTTGTCCGCAAGACCGTCATCATCCTGTTCCTCGCGGCGGTCTGGGAGGCCTACGGCCTCGCCCTCGACAATCCCCTGCTGTTTCCGACGCTGCACGACACGATCCTCACGCTCTACGATCGCGTCAAGGACGGCACGATTCCCATGCGGGCCTGGGCTTCGCTAAAAGTGCTGTTCATGGGCTATTCAGCCGGCATCGCGCTCGCCGCGATCTTCACCGTGCTCGCGATCTCCACCCGCATCGGCACCGATTTCCTTGAGACGGTCACGGCGATGTTCAATCCGCTGCCGGCGATCGCGCTGTTGCCGCTCGCTTTGATCTGGTTCGGTCTCGGCAACGGCAGTCTGGTGTTTGTGCTGATCCATTCGGTGCTGTGGCCGGTCGCGCTCAACACCCATTCGGGCTTCAAGAGCGTGTCCAACACGCTGCGCATGGTCGGCCGCAATTACGGCCTTCGGGGATTGCCGTACGTGGCGAAAATCCTCATCCCCGCCGCGTTCGGCTCGATCCTGACCGGCCTCAAGATCGGCTGGGCCTTTGCCTGGCGCACGCTGATCGCGGCCGAGCTGGTGTTCGGCGTGTCGTCGGGGCAGGGCGGGCTCGGCTGGTTCATCTTCGAAAACCGCAACCTGCTCGACATACCTGCGGTCTTCGCCGGCCTCTTGACGGTGATCATCATCGGGCTTTTTGTCGAAAACCTGATCTTCCGCGCCATCGAGCGGAACACCGTGCAGAAATGGGGCACCCAATCATGACCAAGAAGAAACTAACGCCCGACCAGCTCCGCAGCGCGCGCTGGTTCGCACCCGACGATCTCCGCTCGTTCGGCCATCGCTCCCGCACCATGCAGATGGGCTACGCGCCGGAGGAGTGGAAGGACCGCCCGATCATCGCGATCCTCAACACCTGGTCGGACGCGCAGCCCTGCCACATGCACTTCAAGTCGCGCGTTGACGACGTCAAGCGCGGCATCCTGATGGCCGGCGGCCTGCCGCTGGAGCTGCCGGCACTGTCGCTGTCGGAATCGCTGCTCAAGCCGACCACCATGCTCTATCGCAATCTGCTGGCGATGGACGCCGAGGAGCTGTTGCGCAGCCATCCCGTCGACGGCGTGGTGCTGATGGGCGGCTGCGACAAGACCACGCCGGCGCTGCTGCTGGGTGCGACCTCGATGAACATCCCGGCGATCTATCTGCCGGCAGGTCCGATGCTGCGCGGCAATTGGAAGGGCAAGACGCTCGGCTCGGGCTCGGACGGCTGGAAATACTGGGACGAGCGGCGCGCCGGAAAAATCTCCGACAAGGACTGGCTCGACATCGAGGCCGGCATTGCGCGCAGCTACGGCACCTGCATGACCATGGGCACGGCTTCCACCATGACCGCGATTGCAGAGGCGATCGGCATGACGCTGCCGGGCGCGTCCTCGATTCCCGCCGCTGATGCCAACCATATCCGCATGGCCTCGGAATGCGGGCGCCGTATCGTCGAGATGGTCTGGGAAGATCTGACGCCGAAGACAATCCAGACCCGCAAGGCGTTCGAGAACGCGATTGCAGTGGCGATGGCGATGGGCTGTTCGACCAACGCCATCATCCATCTGATCGCGCAGGCCCGCCGCGCCGGTCTCGACATCGGCCTCGACGATTTCGAGATTGCGAGCCGCAAGGTGCCCGTCATCGCCAATGTGCGGCCGAGCGGCGATGCCTATCTGATGGAGGACTTCTTCTATGCCGGCGGCCTGCCGGCGCTGATGGGGCAGATCAAGCCGCATCTGCATCTCGACTGCATCACCGTCACCGGCCTGACGCTGGGCGAGAATATCGCGCATGCCGAGGTCCACAATGACGATGTGATCCGCTCGATCGACAATCCCATCTACAAGGAAGGCGCCCTCGCGGTGCTCAAGGGCAATCTCGCACCCGACGGCTGCGTCATCAAGCCGTCGGCCTGCGCGCCGCGCTTCCTCAAGCACACCGGGCCGGCGCTGGTGTTCGACGACTACCCTTCGATGAAGAAGGCGGTCGACGATCCCGATCTCGACGTCACCGAAGACCACATCCTCATCCTTCGCAACGCCGGGCCGCAGGGCGGGCCGGGCATGCCGGAATGGGGCATGCTGCCGATCCCGACAAAACTCGTGAAGCAGGGCGTGCGCGACATGGTGCGAATCTCGGATGCGCGCATGAGCGGCACCAGCTACGGCGCCTGCATTCTGCACGTCGCCCCCGAATCCTATGTCGGCGGACCGCTCGCGCTGGTGCGGAACGGCGACCGCATCACGCTCGACGTCGCCACCCGCACCATCAATCTCGACGTGTCGGAAGCCGAGCTCGACAAGCGTCGCGCCGCCTGGAAGCAGCCCGAGCGCCGCTTCGAGCGCGGCTATGGCTGGATGTTCACCAAGCACATCAAGCAGGCCAATGACGGCTGCGACTTCGACTTCCTCGAGACCGATTTCGGCGCGCCGATCGGCGAGCCCTCGATTTACTAGAGAGCGTGACATGACCAAACTTGCCGAGGCCACCCGCAACAAGCTCAAATCCGTCTCCACCGCCACCGTCGCAACCGCGTTGTTCAAGCGGGGCCTGCGCATCCAGATGATCCAGGATGTGCACCCGCTCAGTGCCGACCAGCCGACTGGTCGGTGAAGCCTTCACGCTGCGTTATATGCCGGCGCGCGAGGATCTCAACACCATCGAGGTTTTCAAGGACCGCTCCCATCCGCAGCGCAAGGCAGTCGAGGATTGCCCGGCGGGCCACGTGCTGGTGATGGACAGCCGCAAGGACGCGCGCGCCGCGTCCGCCGGTGCAATCCTGGTCACGCGCTTGATGAAGCGCGGCGTCGCCGGGGTCGTCACCGATGGCGGTTTTCGCGACTCGGCCGAGATCGCCAAGCTCGGTATCCCCGCCTACCACCACCGCCCAAGCGCGCCGACCAATCTGACGCTGCATCACGCCATCGAGATCAACGTGCCGATCGGCTGCGGGGATGCGCCGGTGTTTCCCGGCGACGTCATTCTCGGCGACAGGGACGGCGTGATCGTGATCCCTGCGCATCTCGCTGAGGAGATCGCCAACGAGACCTTCGAGATGACCGCGTTCGAGGACTTCGTCACCGAGGAAGTCAACAAGGGCCGCGGCATTTTCGGTCTCTATCCGGCAACGGACCCACAGACGCTGACCGACTTCGCCGCATGGCGGAAGGCGAACGGAAGGTAAAGGCCGCGCGCCGACACCAAGCATATCAAGAAACAGGCCGGCCGCAGCAAGCGCCGGCCTTAAATCACCCAGGGAGGACTCCATGAATTTCACGCGACGCAACCTCTTGGCCGGCGCCGGCGCTGCGGCCACCTCCGCGCTCCTCGCCCACGCCGCCGGTGCCCAGTCGTTTCCGTTCGCGCCGAACCAGCGCTACCCCGATCCCGCCGTTCAAATCCTCGATCCCAGTTTTGGAAAGTACCGGCTCTATTCCTCGACGCTCGAGCAGGTCGCAACCGGCATGCGCTGGGCGGAAGGCCCCGCCTATTTTCCCGAAGGCGGCTATCTGCTGTTCTCGGACATTCCCAACAACCGGATCATGAAGTTCGACGAGAAGACCGGGCAGACCAGCGTGTTCCGCGCCAACGCGAACTACGCCAACGGCAACGCGCGCGACCGCCAGGGTCGCCTCGTCAGCTGCGAGCACTCGGTGACCCGCCGCATCACCCGCACCGAGAAGGACGGCAAGATCACCGTGCTGGCCGAGAAGTTCGAGGGCAAGCGGCTGAACGCGCCGAACGACATCGTGGTGAAGTCCGACGACAGCATCTGGTTCACCGACCCGCTGTTCGGCATCAACGGCGAGTGGGAGGGCAAGAAGGAAAAGGCCGAGCAAGCCACCACCAACGTCTACCGCATCGCTAAGGACGGCAAGCTCAGCGCTATGCTGACCGACCTCGTCAATCCGAACGGCCTCGCCTTTTCGCCTGACGAGAAGAAGCTCTACGTGGTCGAGTGGAAAGGTACGCCCAACCGCAGCATCTGGAGCTATAGTGTCGGTGACGACGGTTCGCTCAGCGGCAAGACCAAGCTGATCGACGCGGCTGACCAGGCCTCGCTCGACGGTTTTCGCGTCGACCGCGACGGCAATCTCTGGTGCGGCTGGGGCTCCAACGGTGCGCTGCAATCCGAGCCGACCGACATCGCCGGCCGCAAGGTTTATCAGCTCAAGGCCAAGTCGGAGGATCTCGACGGCGTGATGGTGTTCAACGCAGAGGGCAAGCCGCTCGCCTTCATCAAGCTGCCCGAACGCTGCGCCAATCTCTGCTTCGGCGGGCCGAAGAACAATCGCCTGTATATGGCAAGCAGCCACTCGGTGTATGCGCTGTATGTGGAGGCGCATGGGGCCGTGTGAGGCTTCGCCTCTCTCGAGGCCGTAGCCCGGATGGAGCGCAGCGCAATCCGGGGCTGTGATGTCGTCTGCACTAATCCCGGATTTCGCTGCGCTCCATCCGGGCTACGAAGTCACGCCTCCGCCATCCCCGCCGCCCACAGCGCGAACGCATAGACGATCGCGACTTCATCGAGCCGGTTGAAGCGTCCCGATGCGCCGCCGTGGCCGGCGCCCATGTTGGTGCGGAGCAGGACCGGGCCGCCGCCGCTCATGGTCGCGCGCAGGCGCGCGATCCATTTGGCGGGCTCCCAATAGGTGACGCGCGGATCGGTCAACCCGCCCATCGCCAGGATCGCGGGATAGTCTTTCGCCGCGACATTGTCGTAGGGCGAATAGGACAGGATGGTGCGGAAATCCTTCTCGCTCTCGATCGGGTTGCCCCATTCCGGCCATTCCGGCGGCGTCAGCGGCAGCGTGTCGTCGAGCATCGTGTTGAGCACGTCGACGAACGGCACTTCGGCGACGACGCCGGCGAACAATTCGCCGGCGCGGTTCGCCACCGCGCCCATCAGCATGCCGCCGGCCGAACCGCCGTGGCCGACAATGCGCTTTGCACTGGTGTACTTCGCATCGATCAGCGCGCGTGCGCTGGCGGCAAAATCGTCGAACGAATTGGTCTTCTTCTCGCGCTTGCCGTCGAGGTACCAGCCCCAGCCCTTGTCGGCGCCGCCGCGGATATGGGCGATGGCATAGACGAAGCCACGGTCGACCAGCGACAGGCGGTTGGCGCTGAACGAAGCCGGCATCGCCATGCCGTAGGAGCCGTAGCCGTAGAGCAGCAGCGGCGCCGCGCCGTCGAGCGTGAGTCCGCGGCGATGGAGGATCGAGACCGGCACCTCGGCGCCGTCATGCGCTTTCGCCATGATGCGGGTGGTGACGTAGTCGCTCGCATTGTGGCCGGACGGGATCTCCTGCCGCTTGCGAAGGGTGCGCGTGCGCTTGACCATGTCGTAATCGTAGACTTCCGACGGCGTCGTCATCGACGAATAGGCGAAGCGCAAATTGGTCGTCTCGAATTCGTAGGAGCCCATCGTATCCAGCGAATAGGCCGCTTCGTCGAACGCGATCGCGTGCTCCTCGTTCGAGGCGAGGTCGCGGATCACGATGGACGGCAGCGCGTTGGCGCGCTCCAGCCGCACCATGTGGCCGGCATAGAGATCGAGGTCGATGATGTAGATGCCCGGGCGATACGGGATCAGATCGCGCCAGTTCTTGCGCTCGGGTGAGGCGAGCGGCGCGGTGACGATCTTGAAGTCGATGGCATGGTCGGCGTTGGTTAGGATGAAGAGTTCGTCGCCACGGTCGGCCAGCGAATATTGCACGCCTTCCTTGCGTGCCGCGACCAGGCGCGGCGGTGCGTCGGGGTGGGCGAGGTCGATCAGCCGCTGCTCGGAGGTCTCGTGGTCGCCGCCCGCGATCACGCAGAAGCGGCCACTGGTGCTCTCTTGCAGATGGGTGAACCAGCCGGAATCCTGCTCCTCGTAGACCAGCGTGTCGTCGGCTTGCCCAGTGCCGAGCTTATGCCGCCACACCTGCATCGGGCGGTGGTTGTCGTCGAGCTTCACGTAGAAGAACGACGTCGCATCCTTGCTCCAGACCACGCCGCCGTCGGTCTCCTCGACGACGTCGTCGAGGTCCTTGCCGGTCGCCCAGTCGCGCACGCGGATGGAGAAATACTCCGAGCCCTTGGTGTCGGCGCTCCAGGCCTGCAGCCTGTGGTCGTTCGAGTGCCGGCTGCCGCCGAACTTGAAGTATTCATGGTCCTTGGCGAGCGCATCGCCGTCGAGCACGATGTGGCCCTCGCCGCCGTCGCGCGGCATACGGCCGAACAGCTCGTGCTGACCGCCCTCGCGGAATTTGCGGAAATAGGCGAAAGGACCATCCGGCGACGGCACGCTGGAATCGTCCTCCTTGATCCGCCCCCGCATCTCGCGCACCAGCGTTTTCTGGAGCGCCGCGGTATGGCCGAGCAGGCTCTCGGTGTAGCCATTTTCTGCGTCGAGATATTTGCGGATGTCGGGATCGAGCACCGCGGGGTCGCGCAGCACCTCCTGCCATTTCTCGTCCTTCAACCAGGCATATTCATCCGTCACGGTGATCCCGTGTCGCGTGAAGGAATGCGGCCGGCGCGGCGCGAGGGGGGGCAGGGAAGGTGTTTTGGCTTGTGTCACTCGATCCTCATTCAGATGCGTGTTTCACCTTATATCGTCCCGCTTCCGTGAATTGCCAGCGTCGCTGCGGGCGTCGTCGCCGGGTTGTTGACGGGCCGCTTGTATGCTTTAGGGGCCGGGTCTTTAGTCCTGCCGCCGGTCCAGCCTGATGTTGTTCAATTCCTACCCGTTCATCCTGCTGTTCCTGCCGGCCGCGCTGGCTGGCTATTTCTGGCTCGGGCGGCGCAGCAATCTGGCCCCGGTGATCTGGCTGGCGGCGGCCTCGCTCACCTTCTATGCCATTGGCAACTGGCAGTTCGTGGCCCTGTTGCTGCTATCGATCGCCTTCAACTACGGCATAGGCCACCTCCTCATCGTGGCCAAGCTTACTTCGTCGCAACGAAAGGTGGCACTGGCCCTCGGCGTCGCCGGCGATCTTCTCGTACTTGGCATCTTCAAATATGCCGGCTTCGTCACCGAGAACGTCAACGCGCTGGCCGGCACGCACTTTGCGGTCCACATCCTGCTGCCGGTCGGCATCTCCTTCTACACGTTCACCCAGATCGCGTTCCTGGTTGACGCCTGGCGCGGGCAGGTCGCGGCCTACGCGCTGCCACACTATGCGCTGTTCGTGACCTACTTTCCGCATCTGATCGCGGGGCCAATCCTTCACCACAAGGACATGATCCCGCAATTCGAGCGGGAGGAAACCAAGCATCCGCATGCGCATCTGATCCTGTGCGGCCTCATCATCTTCGCAATCGGCCTGTTCAAGAAGACCTGCCTTGCCGACGGCATCCAGCCGCTGGTCGCGCTCGCCTTCGATGCGCGCGCGCCGAGTTTTGATCAGGCCTGGCTCGGTGCACTCGCCTACACGTTCCAGCTCTATTTCGACTTTTCCGGCTATTCCGACATGGCGATCGGGATATCGCTGATGTTCGGCATCTTCCTGCCGGTCAATTTCAACTCGCCCTACAAGGCCACCAGCATCGTCGAGTTCTGGCGCCGCTGGCACATGACGCTGTCGCACTTCCTGCGCGACTATCTCTACATCCCGCTCGGGGGCAACAGGCGCGGGCGCGTGCTGCGCTACATCAACTTGCTGCTCACGATGCTGCTCGGCGGGCTCTGGCATGGCGCGGCCTGGACTTTTGTCATTTGGGGCGCCCTGCATGGCGCCTATCTCTGTATCAATCACGCTTTCAACGCGCTGGTGCCGAATGTTCCGAAGTGGCTCGCGCACCCGACGCGTGTCGCCGGAGCCGTGCTGACATTCCTCGCCGTCGTTGTCGCCTGGGTCTTCTTCCGTGCCGAACGGGTCGATTGGGCAATGCGGATTGTGAATGCGATGGCCGATCCCTCCAACATCGTGTTCGGCCGCGAGGAGATTGCGGCGTCGGTGATGGTCACGATCTATGCCGCGCTGGTGTGGCTGGCGCCGAACACGCAAGGACTCATGGGGTACGACCACGCCAATCGCAGGGTCGGCGACGGCCTGATGTCCGGACGGATGCGGCCGCTGGTCCTCTATGGTGCGTCGCTGGTGCTTGCGTTCGGGATTTTGGGTATCCAGAGCCACAGCGAATTCATCTATTTCCGGTTCTGATGCGCGGCGCGTTCACAAATCCAGGGCGTCTTCTCCTCGCGAGCATCGCGTGCGTGCTGGGCGCGGCTGCGCTCACCTATGTCATCGATCCCCTGCAACTGTTTCGGCCTTCGCGTCTCGTCGCGCCGTTCTATTCCGATGACACGCGCGTGCAGAATGCCGGGCTGATCCGCAGCCAGTCGTTCGATACCGCGTTCATGGGCACCTCGCTCGCGATCCATTTCCGCCAGAGCGACATCGACCATGCCCTCGGCGTGCACTCGCTCAAGCTGGCGATGACCGGCTCCAATTCGTGTCAGCAGGGCTTTGTGCTCGAGCAGGCCATCGACCGCGGCGCGAAGCGCGTGATCTGGGCGATGGACGACTTTATCTTTGTCGATGCTGCCGACATCGAGACCGATCCTTATCTCGCTGCCGATCTCTATCGCGGGACGGCAAAGGGGATCGCGTCCTATCTGTTCAGTGCGGCGATGGCGAAGGAATCCCTGTTCGCATTGCTGCGGTCGGTTCCGCCGCTGCGGGAGCCGCTGACCCGGGCGGCGCCTTTTCTGCCCGTCAAGTTTGCGCTTGAAGACGTCGACGACATTTATGCGTTGCCGCGCGATATCGACGTCGCGCGCGCCTATAATGCGAAAAGGACGCTCGCGGCTTTCGCCTATATCACCGATCCCGTGCGCAGCCGTTTTCTCGGCGAAGGCTATCGTTACGACGCGATGGTCCGGCATTTCGAGCGTGACGCCGTCGGCCTGATCGCGCGCCATCCGGACGTGACCTTCGACATCTACTTCCCGCCCTATTCGATCCTGCAATTCGTCGCGATGCGCGACGCTTCGCCTGCGACGCTGAAAATCGTCACGGACCTCACGGCCGTCATTGCGCAGCGCCTGACGCAGCTTCCCAATGTGCATCTGTACGATTTCCGGGCGATCAAGGACGTGACGCACGACCTCGACAATTACGGCGACGTCATCCACCATTCGCCGGTGATCGATGCGAAGGTGCTGTCGTGGCTGGCGCGTGGGGAGTATCGGGTCGATCCGACGGCGCCACTTGCCTCGCTGGACGCGTTGAAGGCGCAGGTCGCGGCGTATCGGTTCCCGCGCTGACTTCCCCTCTCCCCTTGTGGGAGAGGGTGGCTCGCCGCGTTAGCGGCGAGACGGGTGAGGGGTATCTATCCGCGAGTCCGGCAGTTGCGATTGCGGAGACAACCCCTCATCCGGCGCTTCGCGCCACCTTCTCCCACAAGGGGAGAAGGAAAAAAGAGGCTTACACCGCCACCTCTTCGCCGAGATAGGCAACCGCCGCTTCGAGCCCGCCTTTGCCGTGCGGGATCTTCAGCGCGTTCAGCCCGATCTCGATCACGCCCAACGTGCCGAGCAGCATCGGGGCGTTGACGTGGCCCATATGGGCGATGCGGAAGGCTTGTCCCGAGAGATCGCCGATGCCGGTGCCGAGCACGACGCCGCACTTCTCCTTGCAATAGCGTTGCAGGATTGCCGGATCGTGGCCGTTGCTCATGGTCACCGTGGTCACGGTGTTGGAGCGTTCGCTGGCTTCGGCGACGTTGAAGCCGAGCACCTGGCCTTCCGACCACGCGCCGACCGCGCGGCGTGCGGCCTCGCCGAGCAGGCTGTGACGTCGGAAGGCGTTCTCCAGTCCTTCCTCGTGCAGCAGGTCAATGGCCTGGCGCAGCGCGAACAGCAGATGCACCGGCGCGGTGCCGGCATATTTGCGATAGTGCTCGCTGCCCTCGCGCTCGCTCCAGCTCCAATAGGGCGTGCTCATGTTGGCGGTCTTCTGCACCTCGCGCGCGCGCGCGTTGGCCGCGACGAAGCCGAGGCCGGGCGGCGTCATCAGGCCCTTTTGCGAGCCCGACATCGCGACGTCGATGCCCCATTTGTCCATCTCGAACGGCATGCAGCCGAGCGAGGCCACAGTGTCGACCATGTACAGCGCCGGATGGCCGCTGGCCTTGATCGCCTTGCCGATCGCCTCGATGTCGTTCTGCACGCCTGAGGCGGTGTCGACCTGGACGACGACGACGGCCTTGATGGTGTGCTCCTTGTCGCGGCGCAGGCGCTCCTCGACCTCGTGCGGCCGCACTGCGCGGCGCCAGTCGCCCTTGAGCACCTCGACCTCGGCACCCATCAGCGCCGCGGCATGGCCCCAGCCGATCGCGAACCGTCCGCTTTCGAGCACCAGCACCTTGTCGCCGCGCGACAGCACGTTGCTCAATGCTGCTTCCCAGGCGCCGTGACCGTTGGCGATGTAGATGTAGGACTTGCCCTTGGTGGCAAACAGTTTCGAGATGTCACTGAGCAGGCTCTCGGTCAGATCGGTCATCTGTTTGGAGTAGATGTCGATCGCCGGACGATGCATCGCCCGCAGCACCTCGTCGGGCATATTGGTGGGCCCGGGGATGGCCAGAAATTCCCGGCCCGCGCGAACGGTCATTGCTGTTGGTCCTTGTTGCCTGAGAATAGGATGGTGGGTCGCTGATTCACACTTTTACGCGGCGCCGCGGTGCAAGAAAAGGCCGGAAAACGCAGGTCTGACGTGGGTTATCTCTTAGTCTCGCGGCAGCCCGCATCCTCGGCTTCCTCCACCGAGCAGAACCAGCGCGTGCCCTTGCTGATCTTCATCTTGATCTGCGCATACCAGCGGCTGGTCGGCCGGTGATAGATGCACTCGCCGGCGCTGTTGACGTTGCCCTTGATGGTGCAGTCCGGCGAGGGCGCGACCGGGCCCGAAGCCGAAGCGAGCAGGATCGCATGTGCGCCATCGGGCGGCTTGGTGGCGCCGAGGATGGTGGTCTTCTTGTTGCGCTCGCGCCAGTCCCAGGGCGCGATGAAGGCGCCTTGCCACATGCCGGCTTTTGCCTCCCGCGCGGCGGCATCATCGGCTTCGTAGTCGCGCGAGACGCGGGTGTAGGCCAGCGCCCAGCCTGCGCGCACCAGCCATTTCTGGATATCCTCGCCGCCGACGTCGCAGCGCGCCACGGTGCGGCCGCGCCGGTCGATCGACCGCGCATGGCAGACCCAGGTCTTGCCGTCGGCGTATTTGGCGAGCTCGTCGCGGGCCGCGATGCCGCAGGTCCAGCGCTCGCCCTTGTTGTTGAGGCAGAGCTGGTCGACCGCGGGGGCGTCGATGCCGCCGAGCCTGATCCGCGTGTTGCCGATCACCACCGCGTCGCCGGCGCGGACCTTCGCTGTGCCGGTGATGTCGGCGGCCCGCGCCGGCGATGGCAAGCCGGACAAGGAGAAGCCAAGCAATGACAGCGCAATCAGGGGTTTTCGCAACATGCCGGCCCGCGTGTGATGAAAACTGCGATAGACCTCGCAATTGTGGTCGGCTTTTGTCCGCTCGGCCAGCATATGCCTGGCAATTGGGCTTTCAACTTCCTGTCATCGGGCGAAGTTTAGTAGGGGTGGGTTAGCCGAAGGCGTAACCCACCTCTTTCGTCTCCACGGCGGCAGAAGTGGTGGGTTACGCTTCGCTAACCCACCCTGCGCGACCTCATCCCCGCGCCATCGCCCGCTCGGCCACCGCCAGCGCCATCAGCACGAACGCGGACGTGACCTCCGGACCGCCCACCAGGATCCGCGTCGGCGTCTTCATCTTGTTCCACTCATAGGCGCGGAACGGGCCGCGGCGGCCGCCTTCGCCGACGCTCGCGACGATCACGTTCAGCGCCGGCGCAAAGGCGCGCGGGTCGGCGCCGAGATGGCCGAGCGCGATCAGGGCGAGCGCTGCGTCGAACACGTTCATTTCGGCGGCCATCAACTCGCCCTTGACGTAGGAGAGCACGCGGTGGCGGATGAAATCGAAATCGCCGTCGGGATCGATGATCGCCTGCGCCGCCAGCGGCAGCGCCAGGAAGGCAGCATAGCAGCGACCGAAATAGGCGCTGTAAAGCTCAGGCAAATAGTAGATATGCGAGCGCGGATTGGCGAAGGCGCCGCTCGCCGCCAGCCGCTTCTGGAAGCCGAGGATGCGATGCACGGTGGCGAGCCGCGCCGGCGTCTCCAATACTTTCCAGCGCGCGAGGTTGCGAAAGCTGACCTCGAGAATGTCGAGATTGAGCGTCGGATCGAGATCATTGCCATAGGGCCGCTCGCCCTTGAGATTGTCGATCCAGGTCGCAACCCCGCCCTCGTAATCGATATTGTCGTTGATCGGCACGGTCACGCGCGGCTCGTTGACGCCGGCGCGCACCTGATAGCCGGCATAGAAATCCAGCAGCGGCTGGTCGAGGATCGGATCGGTGCAGCCGGCCTGCGTCGCCGCGGAGATCGAGCACGCCGTGGTGTCGCAATCCGGCACGTAGACGCCGAAGCCGAGGTCCTGCTTGATCTGGGCGAAGTAGCGTGAGAAGCGCGGATGCGGTGCCGGCGCGAGCGCGGTGATGACGTTGAACCGCGCCCCGTCGATGCCCTCGACCTCTTCGCGGCTGATGTTGACGCAGAAATCGACCATATCGGCAACCGCGCGCTCCGCCGCCATCTTGTCGGAGAGCGAGGCGAGACCGGTCTCAACGTAGCTCAACAGCGCCTCGATGAAGAACGCGTCGTAATAGGCCGAGCGGTGGCGGATCTGCACCGGCTCCCACATCGGTTCGGCAACCCCTCGCCAGGGCGGATTGACGACTGCGCGCGCCGGAGATCGCGCGATGAAGACACGGGCGAGGTTGAACAGCAGCGAGGAGTTCTTGTAGCCGCGCGCGTTGAGACCCGTGAGCGCCATGGTCAGCTCTCGGCCGCGGAAATCGGGATCGCCGATCAGGTTGAACGCGGCGTAGGTCGGCAGAAAGCCATTTTTGCGGTACGAGCCCAGCAGATGCTGCGCGCAGTCGCGGATCACGCCGTCGATCTGCGATTGTTGCGGCATGGCGCCGGTGAACATGGCCGGCGGCGGCTTGGGATGATCCAGCGCGATGCTGTCGACGAGATCGGCGACGGGCTGGCCGACCGCCGCCCAATTGGGCTCGGCCTCGTCGCGGGCGCGCACTAGGGCCTGGCGCAGCCGGGCCAGTTTGCCTTCGTCGCGCAGCTCGGGCAGCCCGGCCCGGCGGAGCAGCACCCGCAATGCGGGATTGCCGAGCGCGGTCTTGTAGAACTTAGGCAGATGCGGATCGCCGCTGGCCGCAACAGACAGTACGGGATCGCAGACGTCGTAAAGCGAGGGGCCGTCCTTCCGCGCCGTCAGCGCCCGGCAGGCGGCGCCGGCAAAATATTGAAAGCTCATGAAATAACCTGGTCGCGGGAATTGGCCGGGGGGCCGGCCGGCGCGCTCCCAGCCGCGCGCCACCCCCTGCAAGTCGTTAAAAAGCTACCCGGATTCGCAGGAAATACAAATGTGATGAGGGTCACAGAAAAAGCCGGCACGAAGCCTGCATAATCAGGCTCCGGAAGGCTACGGGGACGCAAAAAAATCACACATTGGGCAGTAAAAATTAGCTCATGTTTCCAGAGACTTAGCTCAAATTTTCGGCGATCTATTGCGGGGGAGGCGATATCCGGTTAAGGCTTTGTTTGGTGCGGCGCCGCAAATTGCGCGCAATTCGGGGGCACACCCCCGGCCAATCCCTCAAACCCAAAGACGCTATCGCGCTACTCAAACAGTGTGCGCGTGTTTGGCTGGTCTTTGGCACTGACAGGAATGACGCGAGATGAATGTAACGCAGCTCGACATTTCCCGACGCACGATCGCGGTGGCCGCAGCCCTCATCGGCACGGTCTCGCTCGTGATCGGCGCCCATGCTGCCCTCAACATGCGGGCGCTCGATGCCGCCAAGGCCGTCTCGACCGACCAGGTCACCGGCTCGATCGGCCAAGCCTCGCGTCTCGCCCTCGTCATCGGCAATGGACATTACCCCGACGCCAGCGCGCCGCTGACGCAGTCGATCAACGACGCCCGCGCGCTGTCCTCGTCGCTGCGCAAGAACGGTTTTGACGTCGACATGGTGGAAGACGCGACCAAGGACGACATGGTCCGCGCCGTCAATCGCCTGAAGTCCCGGATCAAGCCCGACACCGTCGTCATGCTGTTCTTCGGCGGCTACGGCGTGCAGGCCGGCCGCGAGAGCTACATGCTGCCGGTCGATGCCGTGATCTGGAAGGAAAGCGACGTCCGCCGTCACGGCGTCTCCATCGAGGGCGTGCTCGAAATGATGAAGGAGCAGGGCGCCAAGGCCAAGCTCGTCGTGGTCGACGCCTCCCGCCGCAATCCCTATGAGCGCCGCTTCCGCTCCTACAGCCACGGCCTCGCGCCGATCAGCGCGACGGACAATGCGCTGATCCTCTCCTCGGCTTCGCCGGGCAAGGTCGTCGACGACGGCAAGGGCGAGCACAGCGTGCTGGTCAGCGAGTTCCTCAACAACCTCAATACGCAGGGCAGCGCCGAGAGCGTCTTCAACAAGACCCGCCTTGCCATCTCCCGCGCCAGCGAAGGCGACCAGGTCCCGACCGTCTCCTCCTCGCTGCTCGAGGACGTCCATTTCGGCGAAGCCGGCGGCTAGTTTTTCTTAGGTTCTGCGAAGTCTCGTGCCCCGGACGCGGCGCATCATGCAATGATGCGACGCAGAGCCGGGGCCTAGTTTTTAAGCTTATCGCTTGGACGAGAGATGGGTCCGGCTCTGCGCGGCAGCGTCACACGCTGCAGCGCGTCCGGGACACGAGCAATCCTACTTCGCCGCTTCCGTGGCCATCACCGTGCGCACCGGATCTCCTTCGCGCAGCAGCGCGCCGGCGCGGGCGACGACGATATCGCCCTCGTTGAGGCCGTCGCGAATCTCGATATTGCCGCCCGACATCAGTCCGACCTCGACGCGCTTGGTCTCGACGCGGTTGCGGCGGATCACCTGCACGACGGTGCCGGCGGAGGAATACTGCACCGAGGTCAGCGGCACCGCGACGTTGCAGCTCTGGCCCGACTTGATCAGTGCGCGCCCGCTCGCATTCAGCAACAGCCGCTTCTGCGAGGAGATGCCGATATAGACCATGCCCTGCTGGATGTTCGGCTCGACCGTCGGGCCGATGCGGCGCACCTTGCCGTCGATATCGCCGGCGCCGGCGATGCGCACGGTCGCCACCTGGTTGACCGCGAGCTTGCGCATATCGCTGGTCGCGACGAGGGCGACGAGATCGTACTCGCTGCGCGCCACGATCGTGAACAGCGCCTCGCCCTTGGCGGAGGCGAGGTTGCCGATCTGCGCGGTCGACGTCGCGATCACGCCTGCCACGGGGGCGGTGACCTGAAGCGTGCCGCCCTCGGGCAGTGCCAGCCGCGCCAGCACCTGGCCTGCGGTGGTGGTGTCGCCGGCTTCCGCCAGCACCTCTGTCACCTTCAGGCCGGGCCGCTCCGGCCGCACCGAGCTTGCCTCGCGCGCGATGATGGTGCCGGTGCCCTCGACGATGTCGGAGAAACAGGATTTTGCGACCTTCAGCACCGTGACCGCCGGCCCCTTGGGCGCGTCGTCATCGGCGGCGGCAGCGGGCTGGGCCGACAGCAACAGCAGTCCGGCGAGCGCAACGAGATGTCTGGAAACAGAACGCGCAGGCAATGATCGCATGGGTCATTCCGGTTGGGGCCTTGACGGCCTCATCGTTAGCAGAAGCGATCGCTGCGAGCCAAGGGCACGTCAGGGCCGGCCGGATCAGAATGCCGCAGCAGCACGGGCGGCGCGATGCCGCCCGTTGAATTAGTCGCCGCACAAGCAAAGAGGTTCGTCGGCCGCCCAACAAACGCGTCATGCCCGGGCTTGTCCGGGCATCCACGTTCTTTGTGCCGCGTAGCTAGGCGTGGATGGCCGGGACAAGCCCGGCCATGACGACGAGGAGGTACCAGCGCCCGCTCACGGCAGGCTCAAAAACTCCACCCAGTTCGGCTTCTTGCCGGTGGCGTAGGATTTCAGCTTGGTCAGCACCCCGCTGCTCTGGTCGATGGCATAGACCGTCATGCTGTCGGAGAGCTCGCCCACGGCGGCAAGGTAGCGCCCGCCGGGATCGATATGGAAGCCGCGTGGCTGCTTCTCGGTCGGCACGCTGCCGATGGTGGTCAGCTTGCCGGTGGTTGCATCGACCTTGTAGGCGGTGAGCGTGCTGGTGGTGCGCTCGGAGGCGTAGAGGAAACGGCCGTCGGGGGTGATTTGGATGTCGGCTGCCCAGGGCTTTCCGGTAAATCCTTCGGGCAGCGCGCTGGTGCGCTGGATCTCGTCCCATGCGCCGCCCTTGGCCTCATAGGCGAACGCCGCGACGTCGCCGTTTAGCTCGTGCAGGAGATAGACGAACTTGCCGTTGGGGTGGAACACGAAATGCCGGGGTCCCGATTTCTCCGGCACCTTATGGGCCGGCGGATCGCTCGGCGTGAGCGTGCCGGTCGTGGCATCGAACGTGAAGGCCAGGATCTGGTCGGAGCCGAGATTGGTCGCGAACGCGAAGCGGTTGTCGGGCGAGGGCAGGAAGGCGTGCGCGTTCAGCCCGGTCGGGATCACCTGCTTCGGTTCGCCTGCGACGCCGTTGGCGAGCAGCGGATTCAGCGCGACCTTGTTGCCGCCATAGGAGGCGCTGAACAGGAATTTGCCGCCGCGGTCGATGGCGATGTAGGCCATGCTGTCGGCGAGCGGGCCGTTGCCGATATGGCTGAGCTGGCCGGTCTTCGGATCGATCGCAAAGCTCACCGCGAGAAACGGCTGCGAGCGGACACCGGCGATCAGCACGCGATGGTCGGGCGTGATCGCGAGCGGCGTCGAGGAGCCGGGCTTTTCGACGCCGGTGAAGCAGGCCGTCTGCACGGGCGTCATCTCGCCGCTCTCGGCCATCTTGAACACGCTGATGTCGTTACTGTCGGCATTGCCGACATAGGCGAACGTCTCGGCCATGCCGGCGCGGACTCCAGAAATGAGAGTGAGGAAAGCAAGCGTGGTGGCGATCGCGGCGCGGGGTACGCCGGATCTGATGCGTCGGGTCGATCTCAACATGGGGTCCTCCTGGATGCCGGTGCGGCATTTGTCGTTTTGCCGGCGAGGATAGCGGCAGCCGCCCCGCCGCGCCAAACTCCAATGCGGATCGATCGATGCCGAAATGGTATCGGTGGAGGTCTACCGTATGGCCGCTGTGCGCGAGGGCAGATGGAGCCCGGGCCGGGTGTGGGGCGGCCCGAGCACGGTCCACACGGTGACCGCGAGCAGCGCGCAGGTCAGGATCGTCCAGGCGACGAGTCGTTTCCGCATCAGGCCGAATCCGTCAGTCATATGAAGAGAATGCTCCCGGGGAGCGGGCCTGGCGATCGTGCACTGCAAATCGCGGCGATCCTATGAACTCGTTCACAGGCGAACCGAACCAATGCCGCGCGAGCGCATTGAACCGGCATGCCCCGTGAAAACGATCTCGAAGGTAAGCCCGACATGGGCGGCAAGCATGGCGGTCAGGCCGGCCAGCCCAAGTCGCCGCCGCGCCCGCGTCAGGGCGAGCGCGATGAGGACGTCGTGGCAAAGCGCCACACCGGCCAAACCGATCCCAACTCCGCGCCGACCAAACCAAAATAGCATCTCGCCCGCGCTGCACTCGCACCGGGAACGGCAGCCTCGTCTTGCCGTTACCCTGATCCCGCGGCGGAGCAGATCGAAACGGAGGCTGGCACGTGTTTTGGATTTATTGGGACACCGCCTGGTCGCTCATCATCAGCGGCATCATGTTCGCCACCATCGTCGCCCATCCCGACTCCGAGTTCGTCGAGATCCACGCGGCCAAGCAGGTCAAGTGAGCCCGCGCCGGCCGGTTTGACGGCGCATCATCGCATGCTGCGCCGAGACGGGACGAAGGTTGAGACCTCAAATCATGCTGCCGGGCATGAAGCAGCGGATCATGGCGCGGCCGTTGACGTAATACGGCCAGACCATGGTGCGGCCGACGCGGTTTGGCTCGGTGATCACGGCGTCGTCGGGCACCTCGATCCAGTCGCCCAGGAGTCTCACGCGATAATGTCCGTTGCTGGTGTCCCAGTCGACATCGTCCAGCGCCGTGCCATCGGCATCGGCACAGCAGGGACCGCCGCCCTTGCTGCGCAGGCTCTCGAACCAGCCCTTGAGGGGCGAGTTCGCGTAGCGACCGTCGTCGCGGGCCTGCACGGATGGGCCGATCATGGCGGCAACCGCCACGAGAGTGATCATCCTGAATGCCGCGATCGCCATGTCGCCTCGCTCGATCTCGCGCGCGCACGAACGCAGACGAGGAGCCGCCTGCGCTGCACGCGACGCAATGCTGGCTGGCGCCGCCGACCGGTTCCAGCCGTCTCAGCGGGGCGATAACCGCGAGGGTCGATGTTTGATCCTATTTTCAAGGGCGCGGACTTGTCGAGTCCGCGCCCTGCTTCAGCTCCAACCCGGCAAGCGGTCAGTAGTCCCAGAACACCGGCACCCAACGGAAGGCGTCGCCGTCGGCTGCCACCCGGCCCACGGACGGGAACGGCAGGTGCGTGGCCACCAGCATTTCCCCGGTCTCGGCAAGCTGTCGCAACAGACGGATGCGAACGCGCGCGGCCTCCTCGGGGTCGTGTTCGAACCCGTTAAACCAGTCGGGTTGCTCGAACCCGACGGCAAACACGGCGTCGCCGGCGAATGTCAGCGCATCATCGCCGGACGCCATGCGAACCACGCTATGTCCGGGGGTGTGACCGCCGGTGCGACGGGCGATGACGCCAGGTGCAATCTCGTGCTCGTCATCGAACAGCCTCAGCTGACTGCCGTACTCCTTCAGGAAATGCTTGGCGGTCGATCGAAGCGCGTCCGGAAAGCCTTCCGGCATGGCAGTGCGGGAGAAATCCGGCTTTTCCCAGAACTTGACCTCGGCGGCCGCGACGTGGATCCGCAGGTCCTTGCGCAGCTGCTGCTTCACCCCCTCGACCAGCAGGCCGCCAATGTGGTCCATGTGCAGATGAGTCAGCACCAGATCGGTCACCGCCGAAAGATCGATGCCGGCGGCCGCCAGTCGCCTGATCAACTGCCCGGCGCGCGGCAAGTTCAGGTTCGGATCCGAACCCAGTCCGGCGTCGATGAGGATGGTCTTGCCGCCGCTGCGAACCATGACGGCGTTCAGCGCCCAGTCGAAAGCGTCCTGCGGCAGGAACATGTCGTGCAGCCAGGTCGCCCGCACCGCCGGGTCGGCGTTGTGCGCGAGCATCTTGGTCGGCAGCGGCAGCACGCCGTCGCTGACCACCAGCACGTCGATCTCGCCGATCTTCAGTGCGTAGCGCGACGGAACGAGCTCTTCAGGTCCCGATGACACGGGATATGAGGTGTTGTGCAGATTCATGTTGGTCTCCTGTTTCAAGGTTGAGGCACTTGGTTGGTGCTGACTCTGGCCGGTCCTGGTTGAGCAGGCCGCGCCGCCAGCGAGAGCGCGGCCGTCATCGCTTGGTGAGTTAGAGGCTCGTCACGCGCTCATTGCGCGGTCCAGCCGCCATCGACGGAGATCGTCGTCCCCGTGATCTGGTCGGCCGCGGCCGAGCACAAGAAGGCGACGGTGCCACCGATCTGCTTAGGGGAGGCGAAGTCCAGCGATGGCTGTTTTTCGGAGAGAAGCTCTTCGGCCGCTTGCTTCTGGCTGATGCCTTTCTCCGCCGCGATGTCGCTAATCTGTTTCTCCACGAGCGGCGTGCGCACCCAGCCGGGACAGACCGCGTTGCAAGTGACGCCGCTGCCGGCGGTTTCGAGGCCTACCACCTTGGTGAGGCCGACGAGGCCATGCTTGGCCGCGACATAGGCTGCCTTGTGGGTGGATGCGACGAGACCATGCGTGGAAGCGATGTTGACGATGCGACCCCATCGCTGCTTTTTCATCTGGGGCACGGCCGAAGCGATGCCGTGAAATGCGGCCGACAGGTTGATGTCGAGAATGGCCTTCCACTTGGCGGGCGGAAACTCCTCGACCGGTGCGGTGAACTGGATGCCGGCATTGTTGACGAGGATGTCGAGCCGTCCGAAGTTCTCGATGGCTGCCGCGATCATTCCGCGCACGGCATTGCCATCCGACATGTCGGCGCCGTCATACGCGACGCGGACGCCGTCCTCGTGTTCGATGCCGCTGCGGATCTTCTCGATCTCTCCCGGATCTCCAAAACCGTTCAGGACGATATCGGCGCCGAGCCTGGTCAGCTCTCTTGCGATCCCGAGGCCAATGCCGCTGGTCGATCCGGTGACGATCGCTACTTTGCCTTTCAACATGAAAAACTCCTTTCGATGATGGTTGCCGGCGAGGTCAATCGCGGCGGTGAATGTCGTAGGTGACGATGCCGAGTTCGGAAGGCGGCGGCTCGAGGCGCCGTCCGTCGGCCAACGTGCGGCGGATGTCGTCCCGTCCACTTTGCCAGTGCGCGCGCATCGCTTTCGGTCCGAACTCGTAATCCTTGGAGTGACCTTCGTGGAGCTTGGACTGGTAGATCAGGTGGATGATGTTGTGGGAGCGGTGACGGGCGAGCTCGGCGATGGCGCGCATTTCGGGATCGTTTCTTGCGGCGTCCGGCAATCTGTCGATCGTCCGCTGCAGCGCCTGCCGCATCTCCTGCATCCGTAGCGCCTGGTCGGTGACGGCGCGGGTACGACTGGAATACTGAATGTCCTTCTGCCGGCTCGACACCTCCATCATGTCGTGCGGCACGCGGCCCCGCGCCGACCAGAGATCGATCTGGAACGTCAGCGTGTCTTTCGCATCGCCCGACAGGACGCGAGAGAGAGGCGTGTTGGAGACCACGCCACCATCCCAGTAGTGCTCGGAGTCGATTTCGACGGCGGGAAATCCGGGCGGCAGCGCGCCCGAAGCCATGAAGTGTTTCGGACCGAGCCGCCGCTCGGCTGTGTCGAAATAGGTGAGATTGCCGGTGCGGACGTTGACCGCGCCGACGCTGACACGCACTTCGCCCGAGTTCAGCCGGTCGAAATCGACGAGCTGTTCCAGCGTCCGTTGCAACGGCGCCGTGTCATAGAAGCTGGTCGACGCGTCGCCCGAGAAGGGCGACCACAGGGGCGAGGGGAAGCGCGGCCTGAAGAAGCCGGGCTGGCCTTGGAACAGCGCGCGCATTGCGGCAAGCGTGTTGTGCAGGGAGTTGAAGTCGAACGCGAACGGTAGCGCACCGGCCAGTCCCTCGCCGGCAGGCCATTCCACCGGGGTTGCGCAGATCGTCTCCCAGAACTCGCGCAGCCGTGCCACGCGCTCGTCTTCCGGGGAGCCCGCGATGATCGCGGCGTTGAGCGCGCCGATCGAGATGCCGGCCAGCCAGTTCGGCCGGATCCCGGCCTCGTGCAAGCCTTCGTAGACGCCGGCCTGGTAGGCCCCGAGCGCGCCGCCGCCCTGCAGCACCAGCGCAACGACATCGTAGGGCAGCGGATTGATCGGTCGTGCGGAATCGATTTGTTCGCGTGTCACGTTGAACATGGTGACTACTCCTTGCAATGCGACCTGTTCGGTCAGCCCGCGTGTGTTTCGGTCAGGATTTCAGATCCGGCTCCACGCGATCGCGCCGCCGCGGACCGCTCCAGATAGTCGTGCACCACGGTGCCTAATCCGAGCGTCAGATCGGCAACGATATGCTTGGCCGAGAGCACCTGAAGAACCGGCAGCTCGGCGACCGGTGCGAGCGCGTGGGAGAAGAGATCGAGCGCGGCGGGCCCCGTCCATGCGCCCTTCACCGTCACGTCCTCGAGATGGAAGCGCACCAGTTCGCAAATGCGCGCGGTGCCGTCGACATGCGGAATGATCTTCAACAGAAAATTGGGAGCGATGAGCTTTCGTGCTTCGGTGGAAAGATCGAGGGCGCGATGCTTGTAGCCCATGGTGCCGGTGGCGATGCGCACCGAGCCGTAGTCGAGCGTGCCGACCAGGGTATCGGTCTCGACGGCCAGCTTCGGCTGGGCCAGCTTCTTGGGAAAGCCCCACAGCTCGCGGCCGCCGGCGATCGGCGGATGATCGTTGAGGAACATCTGGTGGACGAAGCTGCCGGTCTGGCCGCGGAACGACACCGGGATGATCTGGCCGCTTTCCGTGTAGTCTCCGAAGCCGGTGGAATCAGGCATGCGAATGAATTCGTAATTCACCACAGGCTCGGTCAGCTCCAGCGGCTCCGGCACGATCCGGCGCAACGCCTCCGGGTCGGTCCGGTACTGGATGATGAAATATTCGCGGTTGATGAAGCGATACGGGCCGGGCGGGAAAGCCGGATTCGTCAGCGGCATCGCGAAGGCGACGTTGCGGATCTGCTGGTTCATGCTGTGGGTTCCTGAATGGTCGGTGCTGTGGCGGGCCGCGCGCCCCGCGGGAGCGCGGCCATCATCACGTGAGGCGTCTAGACTTCGGTCACGCGTTCCGGATCGGCCGACGCGAGCGCCAGGGCGCGCTCCGCCTTCGGCGGATAGATCCAGACGGTGTTGATCTCACGCTTGGTCTTCTTGGCGACATCGCCGACCAGCTCGACCTTGCGCTCCCAGCCGCGTGTGAACAGCGCGCCGGCTTCGCCGAGGTCGAGGCAGGTGACGTAGGCCTTCTGGTGGTAGGGCCTGGTCGGAACGCCGAGCAATTCGGCCGCGGCATTGTTGCCGGCAAAGGCGCCCATCCGCGTGGCGTGCTGGCACGACATCAGTGCGTAATTGCCCTCGTCGTCGCAGGCGGCGCGTGCCGCGTCGCCGGCCGCGAAGACACCCTGCACGCTTGGCACCTGCAAGCAGCGATCGACCAGCAACCGTCCGAAATTGTCGCGCTCGGCGGGAATCTGCGCGGTCAGCGGCGCTGCACGAATGCCCGCCGCCCAAATCACCGTCTCGGTTTCAATGTGCTCACCGCTGGACAAGGTGACGCCGGTGTCGTCAAGCGCGGCGACGCCGGCGCCGAGCCGTGTCTCTACGCCAACCTTGCGCAAGGCTTCCTCGATGACGGGGCGGGCGCCTGCACCCATGTCGGGTGCGATCGCAGTGTTGCGATCGACGATGACGACGCGAGTCTTGGCATCGGGGCCCAGGATTTCGCGCAGCCGCGTCGGCATTTCGGTGGCCGCCTCGATCCCGGTGAAGCCGCCGCCAGCGACGACGACCGTGTCGCGTCCGTTCGCGGCGGGCCGCTCCGCGAGGCCATGCAGATGCTTGTCGAGCGCTACGGCATCGTCGAGCGAATCGACGCTGAAGCCGTGCTCGGCGAGGCCCGGAATGTTCGGACGGAATAGCCGGCTGCCGGTGGTCACGACGAGGCGGTCGTAGGACAGCGTCTTTCGCGGGCCCTTCGCGGGCGTGATCTGCACCGTTCTGGCCTCGGTGTTGATCGTCTCGGCGCTGCCCTGGATGTAGTCGACGTCGATCGCCTCGAGGACGTCGACCAGCGGGGCCGTCACGGTTTCCGGCTTCGACTCGTAGAGCCGCGGACGGACCACCAGCGTCGGCTCCGGTGAAACGAGCGCGATCTGCAGATCTTGCGGCGAGGCGCCCCGGATGTCGCGCAGCCGGGCTGCGGAAAGCGCGGCGTACATGCCGGCGAAGCCGGCCCCGATGATGACGAGTCGCATGGGTTTTCTCCTTGGTTGCTGTTCGAAAGACCGCGCGCGACCGCGCTGCTGCGTTGAGAACAGCGTCCGGCGTCGGCGCGTGGGGTGGGTTGGATCGCTGGCCTCAGGGCGCGATGCAGCGTGCCTGCAGATTCGGCGGCCGGCCGTAACCTAAGACGACGGGCTGAAGCTCACTTCGACTCCAGTCCTGATAGGGAAGGCCGGCGCCATTTCGGATCATGATGGAAACGGGCGGTTGTGCCGGGTGCATGGTGTAAGCCGGAATTTCCACTTCCTCGCCCGTCGCCGACGTGAAGCGAACGGCCAGCGAGAGTCCGTACAGGGTTGCGGTCGCGAGGCTTCGGCGGCGTGAGGCAATCAGCCGTCGGCTGACGAAGTTTTTCCAGGTCATCTTTGGTCTCCCTCGATTGGTCTGGACATGGAGATGATGTAGCTGACCCGATTTGCCGTTGCCCCAGCGCGATTGCCGTCGCTGTCGAGAGATTGCTGCTAACGCATACGCCTGCGCCAATCGCTCGGCGTCTCGCCCGTCAGCTTCTTGAATGCTGCGGCGAAGGCCGTTTGCGAGGAGTAACCAAGCGCCGCGGCGACCGAGACGATCGATTCGTCGCTCTCCCGCAAGATGTTCATGGCCTGCTCGAGCCGGTGCTGACGCAGCCAGGCATGCGGCGATAGCCCGGTGCTCTCCTTGAAGGACCGGCAGAAATGGAAGCGCGACAGTCCGGCATCGGACGCCAGCGCATCGAGCGAGACATCCGCTTCGCTATCGCAGCGCAATCGTTCGATCGCACGGAGCAGGACCTTCGGCGCCAGCCCGCCCATGGTCGGCTGGAACGTGGTTGGCGAGCCTGCATGCGCAGCCAAAAGGCGCGTGGCCAGAAGATCCGTGAGCTGATGCCGGAACAGCGCATCAAGGACGCCATGGCCCCCCAGCGAATCCGCGGCGCTCAGGAGCAGTCGGGACGTGATGGTGTCGGGATGCGCCGTTCGCTCAATCAATTCGGCGGTCCCGGCGGTCCCGGCCTCGCCAGCGACGCGCTGCAGCGTTGCGTCGGGAAGGTAAAGCTGCACGACGTCGACGGGCTTCGGAATGTCCCATCGGGAGCTCGACCCTTCCGGAACGATGTTCACGACCCCCGGACGAAACGTGCCGATCGCGATCGATTTTCCCGAGCGCCGCTCCATGCGCTGCATCACGCCTTTATGCGCCATGATCACGTGGTGGCGCATGGGCTCGACGACGTCGTGCAGCGCATCATGTTTCCAATGCGCGATCCCCGCGCCGGAGGAGTCCAAGGCCATGCGAAACGGCTCGGTTCTGAGCACGCGCGCCATCTCCGCGTCGGCGGCGCGCCGCTCGGACGTCGAGCGATCGTCAGGCTGTACGTCGGGTGCGGGCGGCAAGCCCTTGTGCGAGGGATTGCGCATGAGTGCAGTGTTCCCGGTCATGATGTGGCTCCTGCTGATCAGCTCGGGCTTTCGATCAGTCGTCCGTATTTGTACGGAACGGCGCGTGTTCTAGGCGCCGTGGCTGCCGGGCGTATTTCCTGAACCCGCCATGTTTTGTCCGATCCTGCTCCAAGCCGGCCGGCGCTTTCGCGAACGCACGGCGGGCGGGAGTGGACAGAGATGTTGATGACAAAGCGTGCGGCAGTGCGCCGCTAGGCCGCGGCCGCCTGCGCCGACAACAGCTGCTTCAGTTTCGCGGCCGGCACGGCCGGGCTGAACAGCCAGCCCTGCATCTGGCTGCATCCGAGCTGGAGCAGCACCGCGCGCTGCGCTTCGGTCTCGACGCCTTCCGCGGTCGTCGCCATGTGACGGGCGGCGGCCATGTGCACCACCGCCTGCACGATCGGCGAGGAATCTTCCGACTGACCGATGTCGCTGATGAAGCTGCGGTCGATCTTGATCTTGTCGAACGGGAAACGATGCAAATAGCTCAGCGACGAATAACCAGTGCCGAAATCGTCGAGCGCGATGCGCACGCCGAGCTCGCGCAGCTGCTGCAGGATCGTCAGCGCCTCCTGGTCGTCGCGGATCAGGACCGTCTCGGTGATCTCGAGCTCGAGCCGTCCGGGCGCGAGACCCGACTCGGCGAGTGCGGCTGCGACCTTCAGCGCCAGCGTCCGCGAGCGGAACTGCACCGGTGAGACGTTGACCGCGATGTGGATGTCGCCGGGCCAGGAGGCCGCCTCGAGGCAGGCCTGCCTCAGCACCCATTCGCCGATCTCGCCGATCAATCCGGTCTCTTCCGCAACCGGGATGAAGTCGGCGGGCGAGACCATGCCGCGTTCCGGATGGTGCCAGCGCAGCAGCGCTTCGCAGCCGGTGACGACATTGGCCGCGAGATCGACCAGCGGCTGGTAGTGCACCTCGAACTCGCCGCGGGCCAGCGCCTGCCGCAGATCGAACTCGAGCTGGCGGCGCAGCCGCGCCTTGGCGTCGTGTTCGGGCGCGAAGATACGGAACGTGCGGCGGCCCTCGGATTTCGCCGCATACATCGCGAGATCGGCGCGCTTGAGCAGATCGTCGAGATTGTCGCCGTGGTCGGGGGCGATCGCGATGCCGATGCTGGCATCGGTCGGGATTTCCTGGCCGTTGCAGTCCACGGGGGCGCGCAGCGCCTTCAGGATCTGCTCGGCGAGGGCGGTCAGTTCGGCCTCGTCGCGGCTGCCGGCCTTGACGATGGCGAATTCGTCGCCGCCCAGCCGTGCGACCATGTCGCTGCCGCTGACGCAGGCGCGCAGGCGGTTCGCGACCTGGCGCAGCAGCTCGTCGCCGACCTCGTGGCCCAGCGAATCGTTGACGCCCTTGAACTCGTCGACGTCGATATAGAGGATCGCGAACGGCTTGCCCTGGGCAAGCTCGGCGACGCGCCGCTCCAGATGGCCGCGCATCAGCACGCGGTTGGGCAGGTCGGTGAGGGCGTCGTAATGCGCCATATGCGCGATGCGCTCGTCGGCGCGGATGCGCTCGGTGACGTCGTCATGGGTCGCGAGCCAGCCGCCGCCGGCGCCGGGCTGGTTCTTGATCTCGATCAGGCGGCCATCGGAGGTCTCGACTATCGCGCTGTGGGTCTGGCCGACGCTGCCCAGAATGCCGTCGCAATAGGAATCGACGTCGCCGTCGAACGAGCCGGTGTCATGGCGATGCTGAATCACGTCGCGGAAATACGCGCCGGGCTTCACCAATTCGGCCGACAGCCCGTACATCTCGATGTAGCGGCGGTTGCAGACGATCAGCCGCTGGTCCTGGTCGAACATCAGCAAGCCCTGCGTCATCGTGTTCATCGCGGTGTCGAGCTGCTGCTTCTCCACGGCGAGCCGGCGCGTCATCTGGCGGAAGATGGAATAAAGCGTCAGCACGAGCAGGCCGATCGACAGCACGGCGACGGTCACGAAGAATTTGGTCTGCGTGTGCCATGTTGCCAGCGTCGCATCCAGCGACTTGGTCGCAACCATCACCAGCGGCTCGCCGGTCAGGAGGCGTGCGGCGACGATGCGATCCTTGCCGTCGATCGGGCTTGCGAGCTGGGTCGTGACGAAGGTGCGCTCGAACACCGCCATCTGCTCGCGCGTGCCGTTGCGGAAATTCTGCCCGATCATCGCCTCCACATGCGGAATGCGCGCCAGCAGCTGGCCGTTCTGGTGGTGCATCGCGATCGAGGAATCCTCGCCGAGCCCGCTCGAGGCGAAGAAGGATTCGAGCTGGTCGGGCGTGATCGCGCGCGAGACCAGCCCAAGGAATTCGCCGTGGGGACCGGAGACGCGGCGCGCGAACACGATCGCCGGTCCGCTGCCCAACCGTCCCGGCACGACCTCGATCTCTTCCTGCGACGCCGGATCGTTCTTGAGGCGATTGAAATAGCCGCGGTCGGCAACTGAAACATCGGCGACCGGCCAGCGCCGCGACGAGTTGATCAGCACGCCCTTGGCGTCGAACACGTTGGCGCCGGCGACGTCCGACCAGCCGCTGGCTTTGGCGCGCAGCGCCTCGTGCACAGCGAGCGTGCCCATCTCGCTGCGGAAGACGTCGGCGGAGTCGATACCATGGCTTTCGAGCTCGGCGATGATGCTCTTCTGCAGCACCGCGAAGTCCTCGAACTCGCGGTCGAAATGGCGCGCGAGCAACCGGACCGCGCTCTCCACGCTGTCGCGGCCGCTTTCGATCGCATTCTGCCGGAAGCGGTCGACGGTGAGCGCGGTGCCGATCGCCATTGCGGCCATCAGCACGAAGCCCCCTGCGATCAGCCATGTCAGCGGCGCGCCGCGCCAACGGCGCAGCAACGCGCGCATGCGCGCGCTCCATCGGATCGATGTGCCCATGCAGCCCTCCCGTGGGATGCAAGATGCGGCAAAACCGACAAGACCACGTTACCAGTGAGGGTTAGGAAAACATGAATCGGAATGGAATCAGAGGGTTGGTTCCATCGCTTGTCTGAAGGTGCGGGGCCATGGTTCCCTCAGCGTCGGATTTCCCATCGCAACGCTTCCGCATTGGTCTTGGCGAACGTCGAAGGTCCCGGTCTTGAGATCATAGCGGCAGCGCCAGTCGGCCAATCCCTTCACGGCGACGTTCTTCGGGTGCTTGTCCATTTCGCCCGAGATCACAAGGTAACGGTTGTCCGGCCAGTGCACGCCAAGCCCGCGATAGGCCTCTTCGGTGCCTTTCACGAGATTGGCCGAGATGTGGTAGTCGAGCTTCATCTTCCCCGTGTCCGGCCGGCTGTGGAAATAGGCCCAGGCCAGATCGCTGAACGAGGTCTTCGTCACGCTGACGAAGGCGCCTTTGTCGACATGGTAGAGATAGAGGTCCTGCTCGCCGGAGCCGGTCTTCTGCATCCGCACCAGCCATTGCGAGTCGGGGGTGAAGCGGAAGCCGGCGCCGTAGCCCTGCTCGGGCTTCAGCTCCGTCATCTGGTCGCCACGCCTCGCCCAGGCCTGCCATTTGACGTCGAAATCTCCGCTGTCCTTCATGTACTGCTCGATCTTGGTGGCTTTGTCGGGCGAGGTGAAGGCTAGATCGGCATCGTCAGTGAGAGCGAAGCCAGACGGCGGGCCGGAAGCGGCGAGCGCCGGAGTTGCGGCCAGGATGAGGGCAACCACCAGCCATTGTGCGGGACGGCAAAATGCGGTCACGGAAAAAATTCCTCAAGAAAAATGCCGCGATGCGGCCTCGATCATTTGACGCCGGCGGGGGTGCGCCGGTTCATCCCGGCGTGCCGGCGCATCATCCCATCGACCGTCTTGCTGCCGTGGCCAAAACGGCGCACCTTGCCGGCTCGATTGATTTGCTAGGTTCTTCCTGATCAAGGTTCGTTTCCGATGGTGACCGCGACCAAGGCCTTCATTGCATTCTGTCTGCTCGCGGTGGGCGGCACCGTGCTGGTGATCGGCCCCACCGAGCTGCGTCGCATGCTGCCGATCGGGGCCAAGACCGATTCCGTGGTCGCCGCCAAGCCGGAGGCCAAGGTCGAACAGAAGGTCGAACCCAAGCCGGAACTCAAGCCGGAACTCAAGCCGGAAGAGCCCAAGCTGGCCGCAAGCGCGCCGCCGGTGCCGGCCGCGTCCCCCGCTGAAACGAAGGCGGGTGCGCTGGCCGAGACGCAAAAGCAGGTCACGGCCGCGCTTGCCGATCTTGCACCGGTCAAGCCGCCGCCGGCGATTGCGGATACCGGCCCCCGCTTCGACGTTGCACGCGTCGACGATCACGGCGAGGCGGCGGTGATCGCGGGCCGGGCGACGCCGGGTGCCAAGGTCGAGCTGCTGCGCGACGGCAAGCCGATCGACACAGTCGTGGCGGATGCGTCGGGCCAATTCGTGATGACGCCGCCGCAGCTTCCCGCCGGTTCCTACGAGCTGACCTTGCGGGCGAAATCGCCTGACGGCACCGTCACGCAATCCGGCCGCAGCATGCCGGTCGTCATCGCCGAAGCCGCACCGCCGCCCGCTCGCCCTGCACCGGTCGCGCGGCAAGAGGCGAAACAAGAGGCGAAGGCCGAGAAGCCCGACGACAAGTCGGATGTCGTGGCATCGGTGTCGGACAGGCCCGCAGCCCGGCCGAGATTGATGGGCGCACCGAAACCGAAGGGCGGATCGGGGGTCATGGCGCGGGCGCCCGCGGCCACGACCGTTGCATCGGCCTCGCCGGCGGACGCCGTCAGCGGAGCAGCGGCGGAAACAGGCGGCAGCCGGGTGATCTCTCGCGGCGACAGCCTGTGGGCGCTCAGCCGGCTCGCTTACGGCGACGGCGCCCGCTTTGCGGTGATCTACAACGCCAACCGCGCCAAGATCCACAATCCCAATTTGATCTATCCCGGCCAAACCTTCGTGCTGCCGCAAAAGGCGGAGTAACACCGCATCGGCTCTGCCGGGGCGCGTTGCGACGCTTTGCCCTGTACGCTTCCGGAACATTTGGTTCCCTCGCGCGTCATGGTGATGCGACGCGATGTGCGCTTGGCGCCGGAGGAGGGCCAAGGTGGACAGGTCAGTGGTCATGTCGAGATCACGCTTGGCACTCAGGCCAAGGCTGGGGCTGGCGCTATCAGGCGTAACCCTCGTGATTCTGGCCGTGCTGTTGCCAGGTCGCGCCGAGGCGCAGTTCGGCTTCCGCGGCGGCCCGCTCGGTGTTGCGCGCTTTGCCGTCGGCCACATGATCGGCATGTCTCGCTTGCGCCATGCCCGCATGGCGGTGCGGGGCAGCCGATACCGCTCCGCAGCGTTGAGGTCGCAAGATCCTCGCGGCGCAGAGCGCGGCCAGCCTGCGAATCCATACGTGCTCCGTGCGGCGATGACCGCGCAAGCTGCGCTGTCGGGCTGGCGTGGCGGCCGTCGTCCGCAGGGCTGGTGGCGCCATCCCGACGGCAGCTACGGCTGGGTCGGCCCGGTGTTCTGGCCATTCGCGCATGACGATCTCACCACCGCGATCATCCTCGGCGATACGACCAGCCTCTCGCTCTACGGCTATGGCGACATCTATGCCGCGATCTTCGCGCCCTATGCGGCCACCGAGCTTGCGGCCTACACCACGCCGCAGGGCCGGCGCGGACGGCGGGTCCCGACCGCAGAGACTGTCTGCGATGCCAGCGACACCGGCGGCCTGCCGGTCGATCGCATCGCCGCTGCCGTGCAGCCGAATGAATTGCAGCGCACAGCGCTCGACGAGCTCGCCACCGCGTGGGCATCCGCGCGCGACACCATCCGCGCCGCCTGTCCGACGCAGGTCCCCGCGATGGCCATCGAGCGCCTCGGCCTGATGCGCGAGCGCATCGAGGCCATGATCAAGGCAACGGACGCCGTCGCACCTTCGCTCGCAAAATTCCTCGACCTCCTCGACGACGACCAGAAGGCCAAGCTCGATGGCCTGGCCAAGGAGCGCCGCGCCGCGCTCGCGTCGATCCAGCAAAAGAATCCCGAGGCGGCGTCGGCCTGCCAGGCGGACAGCGATCCCCGCTACGACGAGAAGCTGCAGCGCCAATACGAGCAGCTCGTGCAGCAGCAATGGCCCGCGGCCGAGATCGCCTCCACGCTCAAGCTCGACGACACCGCCCGCGCCCGCCTCGACGTGCTCCAGGACACCACACTGCGCACCATGGAAACGCTCAGCGCCTGTCCGTCACAGGCCCCACCGACACCACAGGCACGCCTCACCGCCGTGAAGGCGCGGCTGCAGACGATGCTGCAAGCGGTGAACGGCGTCAGTGACGCGCTCGACGATTTCGAAGCTGACTTAAGCGACGAGCAGAAGGCCGGCTTCGAGGCGATCGGGCCGAAGCGCGGGGTGTGATCAACCGCACCGCCTCCAGCCAATTCCGTGCCCGCGTAAGTCATTGATCTTGCAGGCCCCTGCTACTGTGCATGGGGTTGTTTTCGCAGTTTTTTGTTGTGGCTACCCTCTTCGCCTTGCCGCGGCGGCATCCACCACGCTCTCCACCTCCTCGCGCCACGACAGGATCTCCATCGCGAGCACGGGGTGGTTGAAGCCCTTGAGCACGAGATCGTCGAGCGCGCGGGCTTCGACCCAGGGCTCGACCATGCCGTAGACGCGGCGGCTGACGACGACCTGGCCGGCCTTGGCTTCGTCGCAGAGGCGGGAGGAGAGATTGGTGACGCTGCCGATCGCGGCATATTCCAGCCGCTGCTCGAAGCCGATCTGGCCGAGCGTGGCGTAGCCCATGGCGACGCCGACGCCGAAGCCGAGCGAGTGGCCGCGGTTCTTCCATTTCTCGGTCAGCTTGCCGATCGTGTCGCGCATCTCGACCGCCATCTTCACGGCGCGCTTGGTATGGTCGGCGAACTGAATCGGCGCATTGAACAGGATCATCACGCCGTCGCCGGCAAAGCGGTCGAGCGTGCCTTCATAGCGGTGGATCAGCTCGCCGAGCGCGGCGTGATATTCGCGCAGCACGTTCATCGCCTCTTCCGGCTCGGTCGCCTCGGTGAACGAGGTGAAGCCGCGCAAATCGCAGAACACGACGGTGACCTCGCGGCGATGGCTGTCGAGCAGCGCATCGTGGCCGTCGGACGAGGCGATCAGTTGCGCGACTTGCGGCGCGAGGAAACGTTCGAGCCGCTTGATGCGGCCGATCTCCCCCAACTGCTTCTCGACCCGCTCTTCCAGCGAGCGATTCCAGTTGCGCAGCTGCTCGGTCTGCTCCTGGAGCTTTGCGGCCTGCTGCTGCACGGTTTCGTGCGCAGCCGCGAGTTCGCGGCCCTTGTGGTCGACCTCGGTGAACAGCCGCGCATTGCGCATCGCCAGCACGGCCTGGTTGGCGAACGTGCGCATCAGGCCGATGATGCTGGCGGCGAACTCGCCGCTGGCGCGGCGCAGCACCACCAGCGAGCCGAGCGTGCCCTGCTGGTCCACCAGCGGCACCACCAGCACCGAATGGAAGCCGGCCTCGACCGCGACGTCGCGCAGCGGCTGCTCGGAGGCCTGGTCGAGATCGGCGATCGCGATCGGTTCGCCGCTCCCGGCCGCATCGCTCAGGATATCCTGGCCTTCGTCGATGGTGACATGGGCGCCGTCGGCGGATTTGTCGATGCCGTTGGCCTCGACCAGATTGAAGCGGCGCATCTCAGCGTCATAGCCGTAGATCAGCACCGCATCGGCATGGGTGATCTCGATCGCGCGCGCCGCGATCGTCGGCAGCACGGCGTTGAGATCGAGCGAGGCGGCGACCGCGCGGCCGACCTCTTCCAGCACCTTGAGCTCGTTGATCGACTGCGCGAGATCGCGGGTGCGCTCCTCGACCTTGGTCTCCAGGTCCGAATAGGTCTCCTGGATCTGGTCGGCCATGCGGTTGAACTGGCCGGCGAGATCTTCCAGCTCGTCCGCGGTGTGCACCTCGATGCGATGGCTGAAATCGCCTTCGCCGAGCTTGTGCGCGCCGTCGCGCAGCGCCGTGATCGGAATGATCATGCGGCGCGCCAGAAGCGTGCCGGCAAGGATTGCGACCAGCAGGCCCATGCCGATCAAAAGCGCAATGCGCACCAGCTGGTCGCGGATCGGCATCAAGGCCTGCGTGGCCGGCTGCTCGAACATCACGCTCCAGCCGAGCTTCGGCACGGTGCTCGCGGCGCTCATCACCGCATGGCCGTTGAAGTCGGTGCCCGAATTGTCGGGCTCGTGGCCCGGTGCGACCGCGGCCGCAACCTGCGGCAGCTTCGACAAATCCTTACCGATCTCGGGGCCTTTCGAGGACGTCGCCAGCACGCGGCCGCGCGGATCAACCACATAGGCGAAGGCGGCTTTGCCGACCTGGGCGTCGATGAGGTACTCGGAGAGAAAGCTGAGGTCGAGCTCGGCCACGGTGACGCCGGCGTTGAAACCGGAATGCGCCACCGAGATCGACATGAACGGCGTCCGGTCGGAGAACCAGGCCGGCGCGTAGCTGACGCCGCGGGCGACGGTGTCGGTGAAGCGCATGTCGCGGGAGAGGTCGGCATTGCTGCCGGTCGTGGTCGACTGGCGCGAGACGCGCAGCACCTCGCGGCCGTCGCCGTTGAGCTGGAACAGCTGAGTGACGACCGAGACCTGGTGCAGCAGTTGGGCGTAGTCGGCGCGGCGCTTCTCGAGTGTGTCCTGGCTCGCCCGCGTCACCCAGCTGATCTGGCGCTCGAGTTCCGAGATCGACTGCTCGATCCGCCGCGCGGCAGCCTGCGCCTTGTCCTCGAGACCGTCGGTCAGCTGTGTCTTGGTGGCGCGGTAGGAGATCCAGCTCTCCATCGCGCCGTTGACGGCAAGCACGAACACGACGAGGCCGACGAGAGAGACGACGTATTTGGCGAACAGGCCCTCGCGCAGAAACCGTGTCTTGTCGTTCGCTCCTGCCATCCCGATCCTCTCGCGCCGCCATCGGCGCCGGCGCTACGGGCCGCACGGACCCTGCGAGCCTTCTAGCACAATTTGGTCCCAGGGGACTGTGAAGGGACTGGTCAAGGGACGGCCGAGCACCCGGCGTGGTTACCGGCCTCGGTTACTCCCTTGGATGCTGGCAGGCGGAAGCGTGGTGAATTGTCGCAGTCTCATCCGTTTGGAGGAAGCCGCGGCCGGGGACGCCGATGTAAGGGGATCGCCTTGGCAAGGGAGGGCTGGAGTCCAGCGCTTTGGTCCTGCAATCATCGATTAAAGAGCTGCCGCAGCACGTCGTTCATCGGCTGGCTGTCCTGCTGCGCCGCCGGCGGGTCCTCCAGGGCGGGGGACGCCGGCGAGGCTTGCGGCATCAGTGCGGATGGCGCTGCAGGCAGGCTGCGGCTGCGGCCGGTGGCAGTCCCGGTCCCGGTGCCGTTTCCCGCGCCACCGGAAAGTCCCTGCTGGATCAGATTGCCGAGCGCCTCCCCCAGGGGGCCGCCGAGCAAATTGTTCTGTCCGGCGGGCTGCTGGCTTTGCGGATTGGCAGTGCCGGCGGCATTACCGCCACCCGGCGCGGTGGCTCCCCCGAGACCAAGGCTGCCCAAAATATTGCCGAGCCCGGCCCCATCAGCGCCGAACAGCCCCCTGCCCATCTCGCGCAGCTTGGCATAGGCGGCGTCCGGATTGTCCAGCATGCCGGCCATGTCGGGATAGATTCGCGGCTGCGACCAGGTGCCCTGGATCATCACGGGAATGCCGAAGCCGACCGGCTCGGCGGCGCGGCCCTGGCCTTCGGTCGTCATCACCAGTTTCGGCTCGACGCGAAAGCCCATCATCTTGGTGTCGAGTGCGATCGTGCCGGCACCGGTCACGCGGACGAGCGGTCCGGTCAAGTTGAGATCGGTGGTCACCGCCTGGCCCTTGTCGATCCGGAACGACGCCGAGAGCTGCGACAAATCCGTGCTCTGCTCCCGACTGCTGTCTCCGTTTTCCTGCCAGCCGGACAGCGTGCCCGATGTCAGCGAGCGGATCATCTGTGCGACGTTGATGCCGCGAATGGCGCCGTCCTGGAAATTGACGAAGGCCGTGCCCTGCATGTTCGCCATCAGCGCGCGCTGGCTGCTGCCGGCGCTGCGCAGCGCGAGCTTGGCCTGCAGCTTGCCGTCGATCCGGTCGAATTCGGCGAGGCCCTGCAGCAGCGGCAGCGCGCGCACGCCGGCGAGGTCGGAATGCATGGCAAAGCTCGGCGCGCCGCTGGTCGCATCCAGGATCAATTCGCCCGTAACCTGGCCGCCATAGGCGCCGAGATTGGCGGTGCCGGCCTTCAGCACGCCGCCGGCGAGTTTTGCATCGACCGCCAGCGGCGCGAGGCGTGCCTCGCCGATCACCGCCTCATGCGCGGAGATCCTGATCTGCGCATCGACATAGTTGAGCCCGGAGACGTCGATCGGCGCATCGCTCCAGGGCTGCCCGGACGCGCCTTCCGGCGATTTCGCCAGCGGGATCGCGAGCCGCTGGAAGTCGAGATCGAGCTTGACGAGAGGCTTGCTCGCGATATCGACCGAGGCCCAGCCATTGAACGCGCCATCGCCGAGCGTGCCATTCAGGCCGTTGATCATCACGACATCGCCGCTCAGCCGCATCTCGGCATGGCCCGCGAGCCGGGACTTCAGCACGTCCGGCATGTCGATGGCGAAATCCACCGGAATGGTCGGTCGGTCGGCCGGCGGCGCTGGCGTGGTCGCCTTGATGTCGAATTTGGTCGGATGCTCGCCGACCCGTGCGGTGCCGGTGATGTTGAACTTGCGGTCGCGGCCGACGATCGCATCGGCATTGACGGCGCTGATGCGGCTCTCGACGCGATCGCGCACGCGCGCGAATGCGATCTCGCCATCGGTGACCTTGATGCGATCGATGGCGGCGCCGTCGAGATCGAGCGCGACCGGCTTCGACGTGCCGCCGGCATTCGGCAGGCGCTCACGCAGCAGCGGCTGGTAGAGCACGGGATGGGTGACGACGAGCTCGCTGATCTTCGGGCGGCCCGACCAGACGCTTGAGAGCGACATGTCGGCCCGCACGCTGTCGATGGACAGGCGCGTGATGCCGCTGCGGTCCTTGGGGTCGGCAAGCGTGAGGTCGTTCAGCGTCACGTTCAGCGTCGGCCACAAACTGATTCTAGTGGTGCCGTCGACCGACAGGCGATAGCCGGTCGCGCTCTCGACACGCGAGGCAATCGTCGAACTCAGGAAGCCCGAGGGGATCCCGACCACCAGCAGGAGTGCGATCACGATGACGATTGCGGCCACCGCCGCGCCGGCGAATTTCACGGCTCTCATATCGACTTTCCAGCGGCGGACGATCGGCGTCGAATCCGGCACATGACCGTCATTTGCACCCGTCCTTGGCTCCTGAGTTTATCCCGGGACGGGAAGCGGCTCCAAGCACGTAAAAATAGTCTGGGGGTGCTGCAAAGTTATGTGACTTATGGCACACTTCCCGGGCGCGGTTTTACGCGATCTTGATGTTGATGGTTCCAAGCGATTTGCCAACGAAATTCACAAGGATATTGAAATGAGCAAGCAGGCCGAATTTGCGGTCATCCTCAAGATGAATGCGATGTTCGCCGATCTCGGCGCAGACGAACTCCAGCGGCTGGCGAATCTCTGCCACACCCAGCATCTGGGGAATGGCGAGGTGCTGTTCCAGAAGGGCGACCCAGGCGATGCGCTGTTCGGCGTGCGCCGAGGCCAGGTCCGTATCGAGACCGGCGCCTCCGACGGCAGCCGCCTGACGCTGAACTTCATGGGGCCCGGCGACCTGTTCGGCGAGGTTGCGGTGCTGGATGGCCAGAGCCGCACTGCGGACGCCACCGCGGGCGAAGCCAGCGAGCTGTTCGTGCTGCGGCGCGAAGACTTTCTCGCCTTCCTCGAACGCGAGCCGAAAGTCGGGATCAAGATCATCGCGCTGCTCTGCCAGCGCATCCGCTGGCAGAGCGAGCGCATGGAAGAGTCCATGCTCCAGCCGCTGCCGGTTCGCCTCGCGCGGCGCCTCTGCGCGCTCGCCGCCGATTTCGGCTCGGAGGTGCACATCTCGCAGGAGCAACTCGGCGTCTTCGTCGGCGCCGCCCGCGAGAGCGTCAACCGCCAGCTTCAGGCCTGGCGCAAGGAAGCGATCCTCGATCTCCAGCGCGGCCGCATCCTGCTGCGGAACATGACCAAGCTGACGGCGATCGCGCGCAACGAGTAGGGGGGCCGTTAGGCTGGGTCGCTATCGGGGCGAAGGAGTTCGTCAGAAGAGTCTCAACTCGCGACCCACGCTTTAACGACCTCGATCGGCACAGCACGACCGGTACGTCTGAATGCCTGGTAGCGAAGACGATCCTCCGCTATGTCGGGTTCTCGGATGGCGCTCGCTGAACTGCCTCGTGTGCTTGACGCTGGTGCACATCTACTCCGCCGCAGGGTGCACGATGTTCTTCGGCCGCGGCCTCGCTTCGGCCGGCGCAGCTCCGTGATGACTTGCGCCCTCCGCATCTTCGCTGTGCACGACCAGCCGCTTGGCGAAGCGCCAGATCAGGGCGCCGAGATCGTCCATCACCATGAACATCGCGGGCACGAACACCAGCGACAGGATGGTCGAGAAGATCAGGCCACCGATCACCGCGAGCGCCATCGGCGAGCGGAACTCGCCGCCCGCGCCGACCGCGAGCGCGCTGGGCATCATGCCCGCGGCCATCGCGATCGTGGTCATCACGATCGGGCGAGCGCGTTTCATGCCTGCGTCGATCATGGCTTCTTCGCGCGGTGTGCCGGCGTGAATGGATTCGATGGCGAATTCCACCAGCATGATCGCGTTCTTGGTGACGATACCCATCAGCATCAGGATGCCGATCCACACCGGTGTCGTGAGCTGCTTGCCGGTGATCAGCAGGGCCGCGATCGCGCCGCCGATCGAGAGCGGCAGCGAGAACAGAATGGTGATCGGCTGCAGGAAGGTGCCGAACAGCAGCACCAGAACGGCGTAGACCATCATCAGGCCCGCCGTGATCGCGGTGGCAAAGCCTTCGGACAGTTCGTTCAGGCTTTCGGCGTCGCCGGAGGGGGAGACCTTCACGCCCTTCGGTCGGCTCTTCATGACCGGCAGATCGTAGATCTTCTTGGTGGCGTCGCCGAGCGCGGCGGAGCCGACGAGATCGGCCGCGACGGTCGCCTGTCGCTCGCGATCGTAACGGTTGATGCTGGTCGGACCCTGGTCGAGCTTGACGTCGGCGATGACGGACAGCGGCACGCCGCCCTTCTCGCCGTGCTCGCCGAGCGGCACGCGCAACTGTTCGAGCGTCTTCAGATTGCCGCGCGCGGCATCCTCGAGCTGCACTCGGATCGGCACCAGACGGTCGCCAACGTCGAACTTGGCAAGCGCGGGGCCGACGTCGCCGATGGTGGCGACGCGGATGGTCTGCGATAGGCTTTCGGTCGAGACGCCGAGCCGTGCGGCGAGATCGGCGCGCGGTTCGACGCGCAGCTCGGGCCGCTCCAGCGTGGTTTCCGAGATCACGTTGGAGATGGTGGGAATCCGCTTCATCTGCGTCGCGAGTTCGCTGGCGACGTTGTTGACGATGTTGGCGTCTGCGCCGGTCACGACCAGCGAGATGGCGCGCAGGCCGTTCTCGTCGAGGAACCAGAAGCGGATGTCTGGAATGTTCTCCAGCTCCTGGCTGATCGAGAATTCGAGCTCGCGCTGGGTGATGTCGCGGCTGTCCTTGGGCGTGTAATTGATGATCAAGGCGGCGCGCCGGACTTCCTGGGTCCCCGGTGGAACGCGGCCGCCGTCGACGAAGATGCTCTTCACCTCGGGCCGCTTGCGCAGGCGCGCCACGATGTCTTCGGTGACTTTTTCGGTGTAGGCGAGCTGCGTGCCCGGCGGCAGCTCGAGCGCAACCAACGAGCGCGAGCTGTCCTGCGCCGGCAGGAAACCCTGCGGCAGCAGCGTAATGCTCCAGATCGAGGCGGCGAAGACGCCGAAGCCGACCAGCACCGTAATGAAATAGTGCTTCACCGACCAGGCCACGAGCCTGTGATAGGACCGCAGCACGCGGCCGGGCGGCGGCTCTTGGTGATTGCTATGTTTGAGGAAGTAGGCGGCGAGCACCGGCGTGACGAAGCGCGCCGCGAGCAGCGAGAAGAACACCTGTACCGAGACGGTGATGCCGAACTGCTTGAAGAACTGTCCGGCGATGCCCGACATGAAGCTCGCGGGCGCGAAGATTGCGATGATCGTCAGCGAGATCGCGATCACCGCGAGGCCGATCTCGTCGGCGGCTTCCAGGGCGGCACGATAGGGCGACTTGCCCATGTTCATGTGCCTGACGATGTTCTCGATCTCGACGATGGCGTCGTCGACCAGAATACCCGTCGACAGCGTGATGGCGAGGAAGCTGACGAGGTTGAGCGAGAAGCCGAGCAGGTCCATCGCCCAGAATGCCGGGAAGATCGACAACGGCAGCGAGATCGCGGCGATGATGGTGGCGCGCAGGTCGCGCAGGAACAACAGCACGATGACGACGGCGAGGATGGCGCCTTCGAACAGGGTCGAGATCGCCGCGTGGTAATTGCCATTGGTATATTCGACCGAGGTGTCGATCACCTTCAGGTCGACGTCGGGATAAGTGGCCTTGAGCGTGTCGATGCGCTTCTGCACGGCCTCGGCGACCTTCACGTCGCTGGCACCCTTGGAGCGCTTGATGCCGAGCGCGACGATCGGCTCGCCGTTGAAGCGGGCGAAGGTACGGCGGTCTGCGATGGTGTCGGTGACGGTGCCGAGATCGTCGAGCCGGACCTCGCCGCCGCCGAACAGCGGAATCATGGTGCCGGCGAGATCGCTCAGCGTCTTGGCGCCGGCGAGGGTGCGGATCGCCTGGTCGTTCTTGCCGATCTCGGCGCGGCCGCCGGCGACGTCGACATTGGTGCCGCGCAGGCTCTGGCTGACGTTGACGGCCGTCAGCCCCATCGACTGCAGGCGGTCGGGATCGAGCGAGACCAGGATCTCGCGCTCGACACCGCCGATGCGCTCGACCTGGGCGACGCCGCGCACGCCTTGCAGCGCGCGCTTGACCACGTCGTCGACGAAATAGGAGAGCTGCTCCGGCGTCTTGCCGGGCGAGATCGCGGCATAGGTGACGATCGGCAGGCCGATGACATCGACGCGCTGGATCAGCGGCTCGGTGACGTTCTGCGGCAGGTTCGAGCGCACGCGCGTCACCGCGTCCTTGACGTCGTTGAGCGCGCGGTCGGTGTTGGTTTCCAGCGCGAACTGGATTGTCGTCACCGACAGGCCGTCGGTGATCTGCGAGGTGATGTGCCTGACCCCTTCGACACCGGAGACGGCGTCTTCAACCGTCTTGGTGACCTGGGATTCGAGCTCGGCGGGTGCCGCGCCGAACTGCGATACCGCGACCGAGATCACGGGAATGTCGGCCGAGGGTAGCCGCGTCACCGCGAGCTTGGTGAAGGACACCCAGCCGAGGATCAGGAGGATGATGGAAAATACGACCGACGGCAGCGGATTGCGGATCGACCATGCCGAGATATTGAGAGCCATCAGCGTACCCGCGTGCGATCGAGTTCATCAGCGAACATGGTCTTGATCTGGTCGCCGTCATGCAGCGAAGAGCCGGCGTCGGCGACGACGATCTCGCCGACATTGAGGCCTTCCAGGATTTCCGTCGCGCTGTCCGAAGACAGCCCGACCCGTACCTTGCGCGTCTCGACAATGTTGCTCTTGACGACCTGCACGGTGAGATGGTCGATCGCGGTCTTGGGAACCGCGACGCCGCAGCTTCGCTTGGCGTCGATCGAGGCGCGGGCGAACACGCCGACTTTCAGCGAGGGATTGTTGGTGACGCTGATGCGCACGCGGCCGAGCTGGGTGGCGCGATCGATTTCGGGCGCGACTAGCCTGACCCGCCCGATCAAATCGGGCGCGTCGTCGCGGCTGATGCGCACGGTCGCGCCGGAGCTGAGCTTGGCCATGTGCACCGCGGGCACCTGCGCGTCCAGTTCGATCTCGTTGTTGACGGCGATACGGAACATCGGGCCGGCCTGCGGCGAGGCCGGCGCGCCGACGATGGTGCGGACCTCGGTGACGAGGCCCGGCGCAGAGGCCTTCAGCGAGACCGGACCTTGCGGGCCGGGCCGCGGCGGCTGGCCCGGAATCTGGGGCGGTGCGGTCAGGCGCGCCAGCTCCTGATTGTCGGTGACGAGGGTGCCTTCGGTGACGAAGAGGTCGGTGACCCTGGATCCCTCCTGGTCGGCGACGACCACGGCTTCGCGGCGCGGCACGAAGAAGCCGGTCACCCGGACCAGGTCGGAGAAGCAGGCATTGGTCGACTTGGTCACGATGACCAGCGCCTCGCTCGGCGTTTCCTTGGGCTCGGCGCGGTGCCGGTGCTCGAACAGATAATAGCCGACGCCGAGCGCGACGACGAAGATCACCGTTCCGGCTGGCTTGAGATATTGGGAGAGGTTCATTGCCGGATCGTCCTGGCCTGGCTCACGGCCATCCGCGCGCGGCCCATGGAGAGCGTTTCCCTGAAATAAAGCAGCGTCCCGCAAGGCTGCGGGACGCGCGCTGGGAGCGAGACTTTACACCACATCACGACTTGTCACTTCAAAGGATTACGTCGTGGTCACTTCGATGCGGTAGTCTTGTTTTCCATGTTGACGACCTGCACGCGACGATTGACTTCCGCCATCGGCTGGGCCGGGTCCTTCAGCTTGCTCTTGCCGTAGCCGACCGTGACGAGGTCGGTCGCGGAGATGCTGTATTTGTCGACCAAATAGCGCTTGATCGAATCCGCGCGGCGCTCCGACAGATCCTGATTATAGCTCTCGCTTCCGGCGGCGTCAGTATGGCCGGCGACCACGAAGGTCGAGCCTTTCAGGTCGGGGCTGGTCAGCGCGCGGCCGAGCGCCTGGACCGAGGCAAGCGATTTGGCGCTGATATTGGCCGAGTTGTAGTCGAACGTGATTTCCAGATCGATGTTCGGCTTGTCCTTGGCCGCCGACGCGATTTCTTCACGCTCGGTCGACGACAGCGACCGTGTCGAGCGGCCGCGCACGGACTGGATCAGCTTGGTCTCCGTGGCACTCGGTGCGGGATCGGCCTGCGGAGCGATCGAGAGGCCGCGGGTCAGCGGCTTCTTCGGCGGCGGCGCCAGCGCGCGGACGATCTCGTCCTCGGTGACGTTCTTGCTGTTGCCGTCGTCGGCTGCGAATGCCAGCGGGATCGTCAGCGACAGCGCGGCGCCGACGGTGATGATGGACAGGATTGCGGTAAGTCCCTTTGCAGCCAATCTCATAGCCAGTCCCTCCTGCGCAGCCAGCTGGTGCGGTTCGAAAATCCTGCAATAAGCCTCCCGAAAGGACGGCCTGCGGCATCCGTTCGATTAGTCTTCGCCGGGCCGTCGCGGGTTCGAGGCACATCGGCCCCGATTCAAAAAAATATCAACGCACTCCGTAGCTTGCGAATTCCTGAACAATGTTCGGGTCCATCGCCTTGGCATTGGCGATGTCGAGCGCGCCCTCTTGGGCCGAGCCGTTGCGCTGCTTGGCGATCCCGCGTCCGAACAGCGAGGAGGTCAAGCGCGGATTGATCCTCAGGGCGGCCTCGAAATCGGCGATGGCGTTCTTGACCGCCCCCGATTTCAGATTGACGAGCCCCCGGCTGTCCAGCGCGTCGACGAAGTTCGGTCGCAGCCGCAGGGCCTCGTTGCAATCCTTCAGCGCGCCCTGGAGGTCGCCGACCACGGTGCGGGTCCAGCAGCGATTGTTCAGCGCCTCGACGTCCTTCGGGTTGATCCGGAGCGTCTCGTCAAAATCCTTGATGGCCAGGCTGTAGGCGCCCTTGCTGGCATAGACCTGACCGCGCCGGTAAAGCGCGTTCACGTCATCCGGATTGGCCGCGATCTTGGCGGTCAGCCCCTTGATGGTGGGGTCCTCGGCCAGGGCGGCCGCACTCGGCCCGCTCTCCATGGTCGGAGCGGTGGCGGGATCGGCCGGAATCACAGGCGGAGGCGGCGGCGGTGCCGGCGGCAAGGCAGCCTCGACCTGCGGCTTCGGTGACGGAGCGGGCGCAGCCACCGTCTCGGCCGGTTTCGGCGGCGGAGGCGGTGAAGGTGCGGGTGGAGTCGGCGGCGGGTTGTTGGCGACGACCGGCGGCGGGGGAGGCGCAGGTGGCGGCGTGGTGGTCGGGCGCGACCCGCCGGCCCCTGGAATGAAGGAGAAATCCTCGGCCAGCGACGAGGATATCCACGGCACCTGCTCGCCCCGGGAGGCGCGGGTGACGCCCATCTTGGTGCGGTTCAGCGTCTCCTCGGCCATCAGGTCGGGGACGCGGATTTCCTTGAGGAGTTCCTGGACGAACAGGCTGTGCTCGCCGCCGGCGTCCGAGACCACCGAGGCCAGTGCCGCCGAATACATCACCAGCGTGCCGTTCGGCGCGATGACGGGCGTGAGGCCGGCCGAGAAGCTGCGGAACCGGCGCTCGAACGGGTTGCGCCTGGAGGCATCGACCAGCGCGATCTTGACGCCGGCGCCGCGGGTGTTGAGCTCGCCGAGCACGGTTTCGAGGCTGATGCCGTCGCGCCGCACGTCGGATTCGGTCCAGATCTGCGCATCGATCGGCAGCAAATAGCTCTGCCGCGCGGACTGGATGCCGAAGCCGCTGAAGAACACCAGTGCCACCGACCCCGGCTTGATCTTGCCGTAGAGCTTGTCGAAGGCGCGGCGCATGCCGTCGCCGGTCAGGTTCTCACCGATCTCGACGGAAAAGCCGTCGCGCTTGAGCTCGTCGGCGACGTCGCGCGCGTCGTTGAGCGGTTCCTTCAGGGGAGCGTCGGCGTCCGGATATTTGGCATTGCCGATGACCAGCGCAAAGCGATCGCCGGCCGCAAGTGACGGAGCGGTCGGGATGAGCGACACGAGCAAGGATAGAACGAAAAGCAGGCGAATTTTCATAATTAGCGCGATCCAGCCAAAAAGGCGCCGTTTCCAGCTTGCGCCGCGGCGACCTTAACTTACGCAATGTGCATTATCAAACCGGGGGAGGGGGGCGTCAACCGCTTGCGGATTCGGCGCTATCGCGACAATTGACCGCGACGCATGGGCATGTTGCGGGGGAATAAACGGGCGGTCATGATTGCACGCGATGCATTCTGGTTGTCATGCTGGTTGTCATTGCGGCTGCAAATTAGGGCAGCCATGGCGACAACAATGTGATTGGTCTCACATTGCGGACGGGCCTCCTTCAACCTGCGGTGTTTGACCTTTGCGGTGGACGATGGCTTGGTGCGGTCGATCGCCCCTGAAGGTGCATCCACAAAAAGAGCAAGATCAAACTATGGGAAACGCCTCCGAAATCTACGCACTGCGCTACGCGACGATGTCGCCGCGCACGCCCCACATGAACTTCCTCGCGCCCGACCCGCATGACAGCGCGGCGCAGGATCTCGACTATTTCGTCTGGCTGATCCGCGGCAACGGCCGCGACATCCTGGTCGATACCGGCTTCAATGCCGAGGAAGCGTCCGCGCGGGCGCGCAAGCTGACGCTCAATCCGGTCGACGCGCTGGAGCGCTTTGGTGTCGCGGCAGCGAGCATTCGCGACATCATCGTGACGCATCTGCATTACGACCATGCCGGCAATCTCGACCGCTTCCCGAACGCCCGCTTCCATCTCCAGGAGCGCGAGATGGCCTACGCGACGGGGCGCTGCATGTGCAACGGACTGCTGCGACATCCGTTCTCGGTCGAGCACGTCACCCAGATGGTCCGCCATGTCTATGGCGAGCGCGTCAATTTCTATTCCGGCGACGGCGAGGTCGCGCCCGGCGTCACCTTGCACCGCGTCGGCGGCCATTCCGACGGCTTGCAGGTGGTCAGAGTCGAGACCGCGCGCGGACCGGTGGTGCTGGCGTCCGATGCCGCGCATTATTACGCCAATCTCCAGCGCAGAAGCCCATTCCCGATCGTCTACAATGTCGGCGACATGGCGGTTGGCTGGGAGACCATCGAGCGCCTCGCCGGCCATCCTGACCGGTTCATTCCCGGCCATGATCCGATCGTGACGGAGATCTATCCGCGCGCCAGCGACAAGGTCGATGTCTGGGCGCTGCATTTGCCGCCGTCGCGATCATTTGCGAAGTGATCAATACGCCTGCTTGGCGTCGGCCTCTTCGCTGGTCTGGATCAAATCGAGGCTCTGTTCGATCTTGCCGAGCAGCGTCGATAGCTGTTTGCGCTCCTGCGCGGTGAGGCAGGCGAGGATCTCGTCTTCCCGCCGCAGCAATTGCGGAAACAGCTCCTCGTAGAGCGTGCGGCCTTTCCTGGTCAGTCGCAGACGGAATTCGCGGCGGTCGGCTTCGTTCTCGACGCGCTCGATCAAACCCTGATGCAGCAACATGGTCACCGCGCGGCTGATCGTGGATTTGTGCGTGCGGGTGCATTGCGCGACGTACTGCGCGCTGCAGGCATCGTTGCGGAAGCCGAGCGTCGCGATCACGCGCCAGGCGGGGATGTCGAGGCCGTGACGCTCCTGATATTCGACGGCGAGTGCGGAACTCACCTCCGCGGCGAGCCGGTTGAGGCGGAACGGCACGAACCTGAACAGGTCGAGCCGTGTTTTTGGCCGCGGTGAAGCCTCATCGGCCTCGCGTGTCTTCAGCGCGATGTCGCTGGATGTCCTCGCCAAGGAGAGCGCTCCGAATTCCAGTTGACGGCCGGCCGGCTCCGGTCCAAAATAGTTGCACGTGAGACTATTAGCAGATCAGGCCTCTCCTGACCAGAGCCGAGGTTAGCGCATGGCGAAGGCCAATACGCATCAGGCCAAAACCCAGTTCGGCTATCGCCGCCACCCCGATCAGGATCGTCCCGGCCAGAGCTCGGCCGAGCATCCCGTGGTGATCGTGGGCGCTGGCCCGGTCGGGCTGTCGCTTGCGATCGACCTTGCCCAACGCGGCCAGCGCGTCGTTCTTCTGGATGACGCCGACCGCATCGGAGAGGGCTCCCGCGCGATCTGCTTCTCGAAACGCTCGCTGGAATATTGGGACCGGCTCGGCGTCGGCGACCGCATGGTCGACAAGGGCGTGGTCTGGAGCGTCGGCCGCATCTTCCACGGCGAGCAGCAGCTCTACCAGTTCAATCTACTGCCGGAGGACGGTCACAAGCGGCCGGCCTTCATCAATCTCCAGCAATATTACGCCGAAGCCTATCTGGTCGACCGCATCAGCGAGCTGCCCGAGATCAATCTGCGCTGGCGCAACAAGGTGACGGCGCTGGAGAGCCGCAACGCTTCCGTCGCGCTGACGATCGAGACGCCGGAGGGCGCCTATCGCCTGCACGCGCAATATGTCGTCGCCTGCGACGGCGCGCGCTCGTCGCTGCGGCAGATGGTGGGCGCCGACTTCGCCGGACAGGTGTTCGAGGACCAGTTCCTGATCGCCGATGTCAAGATGACCGCGGAATTCCCGACCGAGCGCTGGTTCTGGTTCGATCCGCCGTTTCATGCGGGACGTTCGGCGCTGCTGCACCGACAGCCCGACGATGTCTGGCGCATCGACCTTCAGCTCAATCGCTATGCCGACCCCGTCGTCGAGAAGAAGCCCGAGAACGTGCGGCCGCGGATTGCGCGCATGCTCGGCCACGACAAGTTCGAGTTCGAGTGGATCTCGCTTTACAAATTCCAGTGCCGGCGGATGGATCGCTTCGTCCATGGCCGCGTGATCTTTGCAGGCGATTCCGCGCACCAGGTCTCGCCCTTCGGCGCGCGCGGCGCCAATTCGGGACTCGAGGACGCCGAGAATCTCTCCTGGAAGCTCGACCGCGTGCTGCGCGGCGCCTCACCCGCGAGCCTGCTCGAGAGCTATCACGTCGAGCGCAGTCTGGCGGCCGACGAGAACATCCGCGAATCCACCCGCTCGACCGATTTCATGGCGCCGAACTCGCATCAGGAAGCGCGGCTGCGCAAGGCGGTGCTGTCGCTGGCCAAGGAAACGGAATTCGGCAAGCGCATGGTCAATGGCGGGCGGCTCTCGGTGCCGTGCAGCTATGACTCGCCGCTGTCATCGCCGGATGCGGATGCGTGGCGCGGTGGCCCGCTCCCGGGTTGTTCGATGCTCGATGCTCCCGTTACGACGCGCGCGGGCGAGCAAGCCTATTTGACGGATGCATTCCGCAAGGGTGGAACAGACTTCACCTTGCTGTCGTTCGGCAACGGCGCGGCGATCGATGCGCCTGTTGGTGTGAAGGACATCTGCATCGGCGGTGAGGACGGGCTCGCAGATCCGGCAGGGCTCACTGCAAAGCGCTATGATGCGGAACCAGGCTCAGCCTACCTATTAAGGCCGGACGGTTACGTTGCGGCGCGCTTCCGCCACCCCACGCGCGCTGGCGTCGCGGCAGCGCTGTCACGGGCGCAGGGCTTGAATCAAGAATTTGCTTGAATTGAGGATTCGCATGCCGCTCTCCACCAGCTCCAACTTCGCGCGACCCGACGACGCCTTTCGCGCCATTGTGGAGGCGCATCGTGGCTTCACCGACGAGCAGAGCGCGGACTTCGACGCGGCGCTGGTGCTGATCCTCGCCAACCATATCGGCGATATCGTCGTGCTGCGGGAGGCGATTCTCCTCGCCAAGCGGCGCATGATCGACGGCCAGCAGCAGCAACAGCAACAACAATAGCCCCAAAGACTTGAAGGATGAATTGATGGCGAAGAACTTCGCATCCACCGGCGACCTCTCCGAGAAGAAGATCACCTTCTCCGAGATTGGCACCGATCTCTACGCCTTCACCGCGGAGGGCGATCCGAACACCGCGATCATCGTCGGCGACGACGGCTGCCTGGTGTTCGACGCGCAATCGACGCCGGCGATGGCCAACAAGGTGATCGAGCGCGTCCGTGCCGTCACCGACAAACCGATCAAATATGTCGTGCTGTCGCATTATCACGCCGTGCGCGTGCTCGGCGCCTCCGCCTACAAGGCGCAGGGCATCGTCGCCTCGCAGGAGACCTATCGCCTCATCGAGGAGCGTGGCCAGCAGGATTGGGATTCCGAGTACGGCCGCTTCCCGCGCCTGTTTCAGGACGCATCGAGCATACCCGGCCTGACCTGGCCGACGCTGACCTTCGAAGGCGAGATGTCGATCTATCTCGGCAAGCGCGAGGTACGCCTGATGCAGCTTGGCGCCGGCCATACCTCGGGCGACATCGTCGCCTGGGTGCCGGATGCCGAGGTGATGTTCTCCGGTGACCTGATCGAATACCACTCGGCCTGCTATTGTGGCGACGCACACCTGCGCGAATGGCCGCTGACGCTGAACGAGATCCGCAACTTCAATCCCAAGGCGATCGCGCCGGGCCGCGGCGATGCGTTGAAGGGTGTCGCCACGGTGCGCGAAGCCATCGCGATGACGCGCGACTTCGTCACCTCGCTCTACGGCGCCGCCGAAATCTCGGTCGCCAAGGGCCGCACGCTGAAGGAATCGATGGCCGCGACGCGCGAGGTCATGGATCCGAAATTTTCGAGCTTCGCCATCTACGAGCACTGTCTGCCGTTCAACGTATCTCGCGCCTATGACGAGGCGTCGGGGATCGACGACCCCGTGATCTGGACCGACAAGCGCGACCAGGAGATGTGGGCCGCCCTGCAAGGAGGAGGATCATCATGAACATCAACACCTCGCCCGATCAGATCATTCGCAGCACGGCCCAGGTCACGCCGGGCTACATGTCCGGCTTCGGCAACAGTTTCGAGACCGAAGCGCTGCCGGGCGCGCTGCCGATCGGACGCAACTCGCCGCAGCGCTGTGCCTACGGCCTCTATGCCGAGCAGCTCTCCGGCTCGCCCTTCACGGCGCCGCGCGGCAGCAACGAGCGCTCATGGCTCTATCGCATTCGCCCGTCGGTGAAACACTCGGGTCGTTTCGAGAAGGTCGACGGCGGCCTGTGGCGTTCGGCACCGTGCCACGAAAACGACCTGCCGATCGCGCAATTGCGCTGGGATCCGGCGCCGATCCCGAAGGAGGACATGACCTTCCTTCAGGGCGTGCAGACCATGACCACCGCCGGTGACGTCAACACCCAGGCCGGCATGGCCGCCCACGTCTATCTCATCACCAAATCGATGGTGGACCAGCACTTCTACAATGCCGACGGCGAGCTGATGTTCGTGCTGCAGCAGGGCAATCTTCGCATCGTCACGGAGTTCGGCCGCATCGACGCCGAGCCCGGCGAGATCGTGGTGATCCCGCGCGGCGTCAAGTTCCGGGTGGAGATTCCGAGCGGACCGGCGCGTGGCTATCTCTGCGAAAACTACGGCGGCGCCTTCACGCTGCCGGAGCGCGGACCGATCGGCGCCAACTGCCTCGCCAATGCCCGCGACTTCCTGACGCCGGTCGCGCACTACGAGGACAAGGACACACCGACCGAGCTTTACGTGAAATGGGGCGGATCGTTGTTCAGGACGCAGTTGCCCCACTCGCCGATCGACGTCGTCGCCTGGCACGGCAATTATGCGCCGTATAAATATGATCTGCGCACCTTCTCGCCGGTCGGCGCGATCGGCTTCGATCATCCCGATCCCTCGATCTTCACCGTGCTGACCTCGCCGTCGGAGACCGCGGGCACGGCGAATATCGACTTCGTGATCTTCCCCGAGCGCTGGATGGTCGCCGACAACACCTTCCGCCCGCCGTGGTATCACATGAACATCATGAGCGAGTTCATGGGCCTGATCTACGGCGTGTACGACGCCAAGCCGCAAGGTTTTGTGCCGGGCGGCATGAGTTTGCACAATTGCATGCTGCCGCACGGCCCCGATCGCGATGCCTTCGAGCACGCCAGCAACGGCGAGCTGAAGCCGGTCAAGCTGACCGGCACCATGGCCTTCATGTTCGAGACCCGCTACGCGCAGCGCGTCACCGCGCACGCCGCGAATTCCGCGACGTTGCAGCATGACTACGCGGATTGCTGGAAGGGCCTCGCGAAGCGGTTCGATCCGAGCAAGCCGTAAGCTTCTTACCCTCTCCCCTTGTGGGAGAGGGTGGCTCGCCGCATAGCGGCGAGACGGGTGAGGGGTTCTATCCGCGCGTGAACCTCTCCTTCGGACTCGCGGACAGATACCCCTCATCCGGCGCTTCGCGCCACCTTCTCCCACAAGGGGAGAAGGGAAAGACCGAGCCAAGTGATGCCCCATCCCAACGACCCCAGCCTCCGCTCCTTCATCGGCGTCGATCCCGCCTCCGATTTTCCGATCCAGAACCTGCCTTATGGTGTGTTCTCGACCGCGGCCAATCCGACGCCGCGCGTCGGCGTGGCGATCGGCGACTATGTGCTCGATCTCTGGGAGCTTGAGCAGGACTCGCGGCTCGACGTGGGGCCGCTCGGCGTGTTCTCGACGCCGTCGCTCAATGCTTTCATGGCCTTGGGGCCAAAGGTCTGGACGAAGACGCGGGCGCGGATCAGCGAACTCCTGCGCGCCGATCATCCCGAGCTGCGCGACAACGAGGAGTTGCGCAAGCAGGCCTTGGTGCCGATACGCGACGCAAGATTGCATCTGCCGTTTGCGGTCTCCGGCTACACCGATTTCTATTCGTCGAAAGAACACGCCACCAATGTCGGCGTCATGTTCCGTGGCAAGGACAATGCACTGCAGCCGAATTGGCTGCATATGCCGATCGCTTACAACGGCCGTGCCTCGACTGTCGTGGTCTCCGGCACGAAGGTGAAGCGCCCGCGCGGGCAGCTCAAGCCGCCGAATGTGGAGGCGCCGAGCTTCGGACCGTGCAAGCGGCTCGATTTCGAGCTGGAGATGGGCGTGGTGGTCGGCCAGCCGTCGCCAATGGGCGGCATGCTCACGGAGCCGCAAGCCGAGGAGATGATCTTCGGCTTCGTGCTGCTCAACGACTGGAGCGCGCGCGATATCCAGCAATGGGAATATGTGCCGCTCGGGCCGTTCCTCGCCAAGGCGTTCGCGACCTCGATCAGTCCGTGGGTGGTGACGCGCGAGGCGCTGGAGCCATTCCGCCTCAACGGGCCGCAGCAGGAGCCGGTGCCGCTCGACTACCTCAAGCAGGGCAAGCCGCAGAACTACGATCTCGAACTCGACGTCTCCTTGCGCGCCGCCGGAGCCAACGCGCCCGCCGGCATCAGCCGCACCAATTTCAAATACATGTACTGGTCGTCGGTGCAGCAGCTGATGCACCACGCCTCCTCCGGCTGCGCCATGAATGTCGGCGATCTCCTCGGCAGCGGCACCATTTCCGGTCCGGAGAAGAACCAGCGCGGCAGCCTGCTGGAGATCAGCTGGAACGGCACCGAGCCGATCGAATTGCCCGGCGGCGCCAAGCGGTCGTTCCTGGAAGACGGCGACAGCCTCGTCATGCGCGGCTGGTGCCAGGGCGAAGGCTATCGCGTTGGTTTTGGCGAGGTCGAGGGGACGATTTTGCCGGCGGAGTGATTGCTGGGAAGCGATGCGACCTCTATCCACATTCTCCGTCATTGCGAGCGTAGCGAAGCAATCCAGAGTCTTTCCGCAGTGGCAGTCTGGATTGCTTCGTCGCAAGGGCTCCTCGCAATGACATGGTGAGAGTCTACCGCTTCTCCGGCGGCACCTCACGTAACCGCGCGCAATGCGTCGCGACGTCCTCCAGACTGTACTTCAGATGCACCCGCTTGTCCGACGGCGCCTGGTTGGTCGTGCACACGCCCGGTCGCCATTCCTGCGTGGGCCTGATCGGGCGCGGCGCAAAACCGCCGCCGCAGTTCGGGCAGACGTTGGAGAGTTTCGTCTCCACGCAGTCCGCACAGAACGTGCATTCATAGGAACAGATCCGCGCATCGGTTGCGTTCGGGGGCAGATCGCGGTCGCAATATTCGCAGTTCGGTCGAAGCTGGAGGGCCATGGCTCAATCTCCGCAGATTGGCCGGGATCATCGCAGATCGCGCGCGCAGCGCGAATGCCGGATTTCCCTCGATTTCAGCCGGGCTTGATTTCCTTCAGCGGCAGACGCGTGCTTTCCTTCAGCCTGTCGAGCACGATCGAGGAGCGCACATGCGCGACGCTCTGGTGCGGCATCAGCACGTCGTTGACGAGGTTGGAGAGGCCCTTGAGGTCGTGCAGCACGGCCTTGAGCACGTAGTCGGCGTCGCCTGTCAGCGAGTAGGCCTCCTGGATCTCGTCGATGCGGTTGACCAGAGTCCGAAACCGCTTGGAATTGTCCGGCGAGTGGGTCGCCAGCGTCACCTGGATGAAGGCGACCACGCCGAAGCCGAGCGCCTCGCTGGAGAGATCGGCATGATAGCCCGCAATGACCTTCTCCTCTTCCAGCCGCATCCGTCGCCGCGAGCATTGCGAGGCCGAGAGCCCGGCGAGGTCGGCGAGCTCCTGGTTGGTGAGACGGCCGTCGTCCTGGAGCGCGCCCAGGATCTTGAGGTCGAAGGCATCCACCAAAGTCATGCGCGTTTCACCCACTTCATGCACAAACTGTGCATATGTTAATCAAAAGCCGTCTCATTTGCACGCCCCTTGCGCGTCCCATGAAGGATAGTTCCTCTCAGCAGCAATTTGGGAGAACACCATGGGTCCGTTTCCGCACGATGCACCGCCGGCCACGATCAGCGCCGAGAATCCGATGGGCACCGACGGGTTCGAGTTCGTCGAATATGCGCATCCCAATCCGCAAGAGCTGCACGCCTTGTTCAAGCTGATGGGCTATGTGCCCGTCGCGCGGCACAGAACGAAGAAGATCACGGTTTATCGCCAGGGCGACATCAATTACCTCGTCAACGAGGAGCCCGGCACCCAGGGTCACGATTTCGTCGCCGCGCACGGCCGCTGTGCGCCGTCGATGGCGTTTCGCGTCGTCGATGCGAAGAAGGCCTATGACCGCGCGATTTCGCTCGGTGCCGAACCTGCCGATGCGTCCTCCGCGCAGAAGACGCTCGACGTCCCCGCGATCAAGGGCATCGGCGGCAGCCTGCTCTATTTCGCTGATCGCTATGGCGCCAAGGGATCGGCCTATGACAGCGAGTTCGAATGGCTGGGTGCGCGCGATCCGCGTCCTGCCGGCGCCGGCCTGTTCTATCTCGATCACCTCACCCACAACGTCCACCGCGGCCGCATGGACGTGTGGACGGGCTTCTACGAGAAGCTCTTCAATTTCCGCCAGATCCGCTTCTTCGACATCGAGGGCCGCGCCTCGGGCCTGTTCTCGCGCGCGCTGACCAGCCCCGACGGCAAGATCCGGATTCCGATCAACGAGGACGCCGGCGATTCCGGGCAGATCGAGGAATATCTCAATATCTATCGCGGCGAGGGCATCCAGCACATCGCCTGCGGCTGCCGCGACATCTACCGCACCATCGAGGACTTGCGCGAGGCCGGTCTGCCCTTCATGCCAGCGCCGCCCGCGACCTATTTCGAGCGGATCGACGCGCGGTTGCCGAAGCATGGCGAGGACATCGCGCGGCTGCAGAAGAACGGCATCCTGATCGACGGCGAAGGCGTGGTCGACGGCGGCCAGACCAAGGTGCTGCTGCAGATCTTCTCGGCCAACGCGATCGGCCCGATCTTCTTCGAGTTCATCCAGCGCAAGGGCGACGACGGTTTCGGCGAAGGCAATTTCAAGGCGCTGTTCGAATCGATCGAGGAGGACCAGATCCGGCGCGGGGTGCTGAAGGTGGATGCGGCGTAGGCGGCCGTTGTCTGGAACGCGGTGGCATTAAGTGCCGCCGTCGTCCTGGCGAAAGCCAGGACCAATTACCCCAGGGAGCGGTCATTGGGCGAACTGGTAACTCCGAGTCTTCGTCAAACCGCGTTGGTGGCTATGGGTCTTGGCCCCCGTGCGCAATTGCGCACTAGGCCAGGACGACCCGGAGTGTGATGCGACAGCGGAGGACTTAACGCTCCGCCTTCCAGGCTTTGGTCACCGCGCCGATCTCCGCCACTTCCGGCTCGCGCACCGCCGATGGAGTCCGCGAAAAGCGCGGCGCCGGCGCCGGCTGCTTCACGCCGTGGCGCTCGACGAAGACGTTGCGGGCGACCATGTGCGGATGCTCGGTCGCTTCCGACATGGTCAGCACCGGCGCGAAGCAGATGTCGGTGCCTTCCATAATCTTGCACCAGTCCTCGCGCGTCTTGCTCTTGAACACCGTCTTCAGTTTTTCCTTCAGCGCGGGCCAAGCCTTGCGGTCCATCTGCGCATCGAAATCGGGGTCGGTCAGGCCGGCGTGCTCGCGCAGCAGCGCGTAGAATTGCGGCTCGATCGAGCCGATCGAGACGAAATGGCCGCAGGCGCATTCGTAGACGCCGTAGAAATGTGCGCCGCCGTCGAGAAAGTTCTCGTTGCGGCCTTCGGTCCAGCGGCCGAGCGTGGTCATGTCGAAGAAGAACGACATCAGCGATGCCGCGCCGTCGCACATCGCGGCATCGACGACCTGGCCCTTGCCTGACCGCGAGGCCTCCAGCAGCGCCGCGAGCACGCCGACCACGAGATAGAGCGCGCCGCCGCCGAAATCGCCGACCAGGTTGAGCGGCGGCACCGGCGCTTCCTTCGTGCCGATCGCGGCGAGCGCGCCGGTGATGGAGATGTAGTTGATGTCGTGGCCGGCGGCATTGGCGAGCGGGCCTTGCTGGCCCCAGCCGGTCATGCGGCCGTAGACCAGCTTTGGATTGCGCGCGAGCACCACGTCAGGCCCGAGACCGAGCCGCTCCATCACGCCGGGACGGAAACCCTCGACCAGCGCGTCGGCATTCGCAAGCAGATCGAGTACCTCCGCGATCGCCGCCTGGTCCTTGAGGTCGAGCTCGACCACCTTGCGGCCGCGGCCTGCGACCGACTTCATGTTCTTCCTGGCGCCGACCCGATCGAGCGTGACGATTTCGGCGCCCATGTCGGCCAGCATCATGCAGGCAAACGGGCCCGGTCCAATGCCGGCGAATTCAACGATGCGGAAGCCCGACAGCGGGCCGGAGGTGCGGACGGAGGAGTTTTGGGCTGATTGATCGAGCACGTGTTTGTTTCCTCGGATCCAAGGCGCATATTGCCGATGGTCGGCAAGCGCCAAGGCGTTCCTCTGCGGGGCGAGTTAATTGGCCGATTAACTTTTCTCGCCTTCACGCCAGTGAGGCAAGCGGTTTTCATGTCGCGTGGCTAAAATAAAACGGCGCGCACCGAAGTGCGCGCCGTGGAAAATTGCGTCGAGGCGCTAAGGCCCGATGGTCAGCGAGCGGCAGCCACCGCGCGCTGCGCCATCACCTTGATCAGGTTGGCGCGGTACTCCGCCGTGCCGTGGATGTCGGCCAGCAGATTGCTCGCCGAAATGCTCACGCCGTCGATCGCCGACGGTGACCAGTTCGCCTTCAGCGCCGTTTCGATGGCCGGGACCCGCATCACGCCGCTTTGCGAGGCGCCGGTGGCGGCCACCCGAACCTCGCCCGACTTCGTCTGCGCGACGAACACGCCGGTCAGCGCAAAGCGAGACGCAGGATGGCGCATCTTTTCGTAGCCAGCCTTCGCCGGAACCGGGAACGACACGGCGGTGATGAGCTCGCCCTCCTCCAGCGCGGTCGTGAACATGCCCTGGAAAAAGTCATCCGCCGTAATCGACCGCCTGTTGGTCTTCACGGTGGCGCCGAGCGCGAGCAGTGCGGCGGGAAAATCCGCGGCGGGATCGTTGTTGGCGATCGAGCCGCCGATCGTGCCGCGATAGCGCACGGCGGGGTCGCCGAGCACCGAAGTGAGATAGGCAATTGCGGGAATCGCCTTCTTCACGTCGGCATTCTGCATGATGTCGAAATAGGTCGTGCCGGCCTTGATGGTCAGCACGTCGCCCGAGAGCTCGACGCCCTGCAGCTCCTTGATCTTGCCGAGGTCGATGACGTCGGACGGACTGGCGAGGCGTTGCTTCATCACCGGCAGCAGCGTCTGGCCGCCGGCGAGGAACTTGGCTTCGCTGCTCTTGGAGAACAGGCTGACGGCTTCGTCAACCGAGGACGCGCGATGATAAACGGTCTGGTACATCTTCGTTCCTCCCTTAAGCCGCGTGGATCGTGCGCCACACCCTGTCCGGGGTTGCGGGCATTTCCAGATTGTTCTTGCCGATCGCATCCGTGATCGCATTGATCACGGCCGCTGACGCCCCGATCGCACCGGCCTCACCGCAACCCTTGATGCCGAGCGGATTGCCCGGGCACAGCGTCGTGGTGTGGGAGAGGTTGAACGAGGGAACGTCGTCGGCGCGCGGCATGGCGTAGTCCATGAACGAGGCCGTGACCGGCTGCCCGTTGGCGTCGTAGATCGCGTGCTCGAGCAACGCTTGTCCGATGCCTTGCACAAGACCGCCATGGACCTGGCCCTCGACGATCATCGGGTTGATCAAACGGCCGAAATCGTCGGCCGCGACGAAGTTGACGAAGGAGGTCTTGCCGGTGCCGGGATCGACCTCGAGCTCGCAGATATATGTGCCGGCCGGGAAGGTGAAGTTGGTCGGATCGTAGAAGGCGCTTTCCTTCAGGCCCGGCTCCATCCCGTCGGGCAGATTGTGCGCGGTATAGGCCGCGAGTGCGACCATCGGGAAGGCGATCGCCTTGTCGGTGCCGGCGACCTTGAACTCGCCGTTCTCGATGACGATGTCGCCTTCCGAGGCTTCCAGCGCATGCGCGGCGATCTTCTTGGCCTTGGATTCCATCTTCTCCATGGCCTTCAGGATCGCGGTGAGGCCGACGGCGGCCGAGCGCGAGCCATAGGTGCCCATGCCGAACTGCACCTTGTCGGTGTCGCCATGGACGATCGAGACCTGACTGATGGGAACGCCGAGGCGTTCGGCTACGAGCTGGCAGAACGTGGTCTCGTGACCCTGGCCGTGGCTGTGTGATCCCGTCAGGACCTCGATGGTGCCGACCGGGTTGACGCGGACTTCGGCGGACTCCCACAGACCGACGCCGGCGCCCAGGCTGCCGACGGCCTTCGACGGCGCGATGCCGCAGGCCTCGATGTAGCAGGACACGCCGATGCCGCGCAGCTTGCCGTCGGCCTTCGCCTTGGCCTTGCGCCCGGCAAAGCCGGCATAGTCGATCGCCTTCATCGCGGCGTCGAGCGAGGCGTTAAAGTCGCCGGTGTCATAAGCCATGATCACCGGCGTCTGGTGCGGGAACTGGGTGATGAAGTTGGTCCGGCGCAGCGCGGCCGGATCGACCTTCAACTGCCGCGCCGCCGTCTCCATCAGACGTTCGATCAGATAGCTCGCCTCGGGGCGGCCGGCGCCGCGATAGGCGTCGACCGGCGTGGTGTTGGTGTAGACCCCGACCACCTCGGCATGGATCGCCGGGATGTTGTACTGGCCCGACAGCAGCGTCGCGTACAGATAGGTCGGCACCGACGACGAGAACAGCGACATGTAGGCGCCGAAATTGGCGTAAGTCTTCACCTTCAACCCGGTGATCTTGTTGTTGGCGTCGAACGCCATCTCGGCATGGGTGACGTGGTCGCGGCCATGCGCATCGGTGAGGAAGGCTTCGGTGCGGTCGCCGGTCCATTTTACGGGGCGGCCGACCTTCTTCGAGGCCCACAGCGCCACCATCTCTTCGGGATAGATGAAGATCTTGGAGCCGAAGCCGCCGCCGACGTCGGGTGCGATCACGCGCAGCTTGTGCTCGGGTGCAATGTTGTAGAACGCCGACAGCACGAGGCGGGCGACGTGCGGATTCTGCGACGTCGTGTAGAGCGTGAAATGCTCTTCCGCCGAATCGTAATCGGCAATTGCCGCGCGCGGCTCCATCGCGTTCGGCGCGAGACGGTTGTTGGTGACGTCGAGCTTCACCACGTTGGCGGCCTTGGCGAAGGCCGCATCGGTGGCGCCTTCGTCGCCGATCACCCAGTCATAAACCTGGTTGCCTGGAGCTTCGGGATGTAGCTGCGGCGCGCCGGACTTGATCGCGGCGTGGACGTCGGCGACCGCGGGCAGCTCTTCGTAGTTCACGACCACGGCTTCGGCCGCGTCGCGTGCGAGATTCTTGGTCTCGGCGATCACGACTGCGACGGCCTGACCGACGAAGCGCACCGTCTCCGGCGCCATTGCCGGCCATGCGCCCATCTTCATCGGGCTGCCGTCCTTGGAGGTGATGGCCCAGCCGCAGATCAGGTTGCCGACCTTGTCGTCGACGATTTGCTGACCGGTCAGCACAGCGACCACGCCCGGCATCTTCAGCGCCTCGGCGGGATCGATCCCCTTCACCTTGGCATGCGCGTGCGGGCTGCGGATGAAATGGGCATGGGTCATGCCCTGCAATTTGATGTCGTCGACGTAGCGGCCCTTGCCGGTAATGAAACGCTTGTCTTCCTTGCGCACGACGCTCGCGCCAATGCCTTCAACGCCCATGTCTGGTCCTCCCGACCGGAATTTGTCTTGACCGCGCTTTCCCTCGAAAGCGGCGGCGATCGTTCTTGTTTCGAGGCGGGCCGCTTACTCGGCCGCCTGCGAGACCTTCATGCGGCCTGCCGCATCCAGCACGGCTTTGACGATGTTGTGGTACCCAGTGCAGCGACAGATATTGCCTTCGAGCTCGTGGCGGACGGTGGCCTCGTCGAGCTGGCCACCATAGCGGTGCACGATGTCGATCGCCGACATGATCATGCCCGGCGTGCAATAGCCGCACTGCAGGCCGTGATTGTCGCGGAAGGCCGCCTGCATCGGGTGCAGCTCGTCGCCCTTGGCGATGCCTTCGATCGTGGTGATGCTGGCGCCGTCGGCCTGTCCTGCCAGCATGGTGCAGGATTTGATCGCCTTGCCGTCCATATGGACGACGCAGGCGCCGCACTGGCTGGTGTCGCAGCCGACATGGGTTCCGGTGAGGTTGAGGTGGTCGCGCAGCAGCTGAACCAGCAGCGTGCGGTCCTCGACGTCGACAGCAACGGCCTTGCCGTTCACCGTCAGTTTGACTGTAGACACGGTTGAAGTCCTCCCGGGATCGATTTTGATTGTTTCTAATTAGAGACAGCGACCCGGAACTTTGCAACTACGATTTTGGCCGCCCGCGTCATGGAAAAGTCATTGATCCAGAATGCCCAACATTGGTTTGGGGGGCGAGTCGGCCGGATCGGGTTGCGGCTCCGGGGCGCCAGCTGGGATGCCAGCCTCTATATCCCTATCCGGCTCGCCTTTGCAGTCCGCCTTGGCCGATAGAGCCGGAAGCTCTGCGGACGCACCGAATTTACCGCCCCTTATCGATTCTGCCTTAGTTTTGCGCAGCCAGGTCAGGGGGCGGGGCGCCACCGGATCTCGGCTGAATGAAAATGGGGGTGGGAATGTCCGGGCGTATCGCGTCGTCGTCGAAGCGCACAATAATGCCGACCCTCAGGTTCCGCGCCAAGATCATTCTGGGCTTTGCCGCGGTGCTGGTGATCTCCGCCGGCAGCATGGCCTTCTCCTATTTTGGCTTCGAGCGGGTCTCGTCCGGGGTCGGGTCCTACCGCACCAGTGTCACCGAGGCCGATCTCGCCCGTAACATCGACCGGGAGCTGCTCGCCTATCGCTCGGCCGTCAGATATTTCGTCGTCACCGGCAAGGAGGACGACGCCAAGACGGCGCTGGACGCGGAGACCGGCCTGAAGAGCGCCATCGACCAGGCGGTCAAGAGCGCCAAGAAGCCGGCGCGGCAGGAAAGTCTGGACAAGCTCGCCAAGGAGTTTTCCAACTTCTCCGCGACCTTCGCGAAAGTCCTCCAGGCCAAGCGTGACAGCGCGCTGCTGGTGCAGAACCAGCTCATGCGCAACGCCAACCTCCTGAAATACAAGCTCGACGACATCGGCAACAATGCCTCCGATTCCGAGGCGCAGGCGATCGAGTTCGGGACCAAGCAGGTCAACGCCCAATTCCAGACCGCGAGCGGGGCGGCGACCAATTTCGTGCTGACGTCCGACCAGGCGATCGCGACCAGCGCGCTGGCGCGGTTGAAATTCGTCGAGAACTCGCTCAACGCGGTCTATTCCATGGACGACAAGATCGTCGCCGGCCTGAAGGACGCCAAGGGATTGCTCGGTGCCTATCGGGAATCGCTGGAGAAACTGATCGCCAACGCCAAGATGATCGACGAGCTCGTCACCGAGATGAGCGGCTCGGCCAGCGCGATCCTTCAGGGTGCCCCCACCATGAAGGCGGACCTCGTTGCCGAGCAGCAGCGGTTGGAGTCCGAATCGGAAGCGACCATCGGGAAGACCGAGCAACTGGTGCTGATGCTGGCCGTCGGCGGTACGCTGCTCGGCGCGGTCCTCGCTTTCCTGCTCGGCACCGGCATTTCGCGTCCGATGATCGCGATGTGCAAGGCGATGCGCGAGCTTGCCGCGGGCAATTTCGACGTCGTGCTGCCGGGCCTCGGCCGCAGGGACGAGATCGGCGAGATGGCCGGCGCGGTCGAAGAATTCAAGGTGCAGGCCGTGGCCAAGGCCGAGCGCGATGCCGCCGCCAACGAACTTCAGAACAGGGAGCAGGCCGCAAGCCGTCGTTCCGAGCTGATTCGTTTCGCCGATGATTTCGAGAGCGCGGTTGGTGCCATCGTCTCCAACGTCTCGGCTTCCGCCGTGCAGCTGGAATCGGCGGCCTCGACGCTGACCCGCACCGCCGAGACCACGCAGAGCCTGTCGAGCCAGGTCGCCGACGTCTCCGAGCAGGCCTCCAGCAACATGCAGTCGGTCGCGACCGCGACCGAAGAGCTCTCGGCCTCGGTCGAGGAGATCGGCCGTCAGGTCCGCGATTCCAGCCGCATTGCCGAAGCTGCCGTGGTGCAGGCAAAGGAGACCGATAATCGCATCGGCAAGCTCTCGCATGCCGCCCAGCAGATCGGCGAAGTCGTCAAGCTCATCACGGCGATCGCCGAGCAGACCAATCTTCTGGCGCTGAACGCGACCATCGAGGCGGCACGCGCCGGCGAAGCCGGCCGCGGCTTTGCAGTGGTCGCCAGCGAAGTGAAGTCGCTCGCGAGCCAGACCGCGAAGGCCACCGACGAGATCTCCTCGCACATCACGGGCATGCAAGGCGCCACGGCCGAGTCGGTTGCGGCGATCAAGGAGATCGGCGCCACCATCGGCCAGATCTCGTCGATCTCGACCTCGATTGCGAGCGCGGTGGAGCAGCAAGGCGCCGCGACGCAGGAAATCGCGCGCAGCGTCCAGACCGTCGCACAGGGCACTCAGACCGCCGCCACCGACATCGGCCAGGTCAACCGCGGCGCCGCCGAAACCGGCTCGGCCTCGGAAGAGGTGCTGCATTCGGCCAAGACGCTGTCGTCCGAAAGCACCCGCCTGCGCGCCGAGCTCGACCGCTTCATGGGGAATATCCGGGCGGCGTAAGCGCTCAGCCGTCCCGGCCCCCCGTGCGCGATTGCGCACGAGGCCAGGACGACGAGACCCTGCGTCACGTAACCGCCGGTTGCGGCGCCACAAATTTACCGCAGCTTATCCTTTGCCATTTACCGTGCTCACGCGTCAGGAAGCGGGCTGCTTCCGGGCTGCGCCTGGTTTTCCGCGAATGGAATGGGGTGGGGAATGCCCGTCAAGTCGAAGCCGACCAGATCGAAGCTGCTCACCTTGCGTTTTCGCGCAAAAATCATCCTCGGCTTCGTGGCGGTGCTCGCCATCCTCGCCGTCAGCATGGCTTTCGCGTATTTCGGCTTCGAGCGGATTCAGGCCGCCGTGGCCTCCTACCGCTCCAGCGTCGCCGAAGCGGACCTTGCGCGGACGGTCGATCGCGAGCTGATCGCTTACCAGGGCTTGGCGCGGGCCTACACGCTGACCGGCGCGGCGGATGATGAGACCGCAGCCAAAGCAGCTGAAGAGAATTTGAGGGCCGCGATCGCCAAGTCGGCGGCGGCCACCACGGGCGCAGCCCGCCGCGAGCAGGTCGGCAGGCTCGAGGCCGACTTCAAGAGCTTCACCAAGGTGTTCGGCGAGATCATCACGTTGACGCGCGAGAACGGCAAGATCGCGACCGAGGAGCTCAACAGCGTCGGCAACAAGATCCGGTTCAAGTTCGACGATCTTGCCGATACCGCGGCATTGGCGGGCCTGAACTCGGTTCAGGGTACGGCCAAGGATATCACATCGCAATATCTGGCGGTCTCCACCTCGGTCAGCGCCTTCGTCGCCAAGCCGGAGCCGAAGACCGCCGACGGCGTGACCGCCCGCATCAAATTCCTGGAGACCCTGCTGGTCTCGATCTATGCCAACGACCAGAAGATCACCGACCGCGTCACCGAGATCAGCAATCTCCTCAAGCAGTACCGCGCCTCTTTTTCAAAGCTCACCGAGAACGTGAAGGTCATCGTCAAGCTGAACGGCGAGATGACCAAGACAGCCGCGTCCATTCTCAAGCTCTCGGGTGAGCTGCGATCGGAGCTGACGGCGGATCAGCAGCGCATCGAGGTCAACGCCAATGCCACCATCGGCGAGACCGAGCGGCTGATGCTGATGATGGCGCTGGGCGGCCTTGCCGTCGGCGCTGCGCTCGCCCTGATGCTGGGCAATGGCATTTCGCGTCCGATGATCGCGATGTGCAAGGCGATGCGCGAGCTTGCCGCGGGCAATTTCGACGTCGTGCTGCCGGGCCTCGGCCGCAGGGACGAGATCGGCGAGATGGCCGGCGCGGTCGAAGAATTCAAGGTGCAGGCCGTGGCCAAGGCCGAGCGCGATGCCGCCGCCAACGAACTTCAGAACAGGGAGCAGGCCGCAAGCCGTCGTTCCGAGCTGATTCGTTTCGCCGATGATTTCGAGAGCGCGGTTGGTGCCATCGTCTCCAACGTCTCGGCTTCCGCCGTGCAGCTGGAATCGGCGGCCTCGACGCTGACCCGCACCGCCGAGACCACGCAGAGCCTGTCGAGCCAGGTCGCCGACGTCTCCGAGCAGGCCTCCAGCAACATGCAGTCGGTCGCGACCGCGACCGAAGAGCTCTCGGCCTCGGTCGAGGAGATCGGCCGTCAGGTCCGCGATTCCAGCCGCATTGCCGAAGCTGCCGTGGTGCAGGCAAAGGAGACCGATAATCGCATCGGCAAGCTCTCGCATGCCGCCCAGCAGATCGGCGAAGTCGTCAAGCTCATCACGGCGATCGCCGAGCAGACCAATCTTCTGGCGCTGAACGCGACCATCGAGGCGGCACGCGCCGGCGAAGCCGGCCGCGGCTTTGCAGTGGTCGCCAGCGAAGTGAAGTCGCTCGCGAGCCAGACCGCGAAGGCCACCGACGAGATCTCCTCGCACATCACGGGCATGCAAGGCGCCACGGCCGAGTCGGTTGCGGCGATCAAGGAGATCGGCGCCACCATCGGCCAGATCTCGTCGATCTCGACCTCGATTGCGAGCGCGGTGGAGCAGCAAGGCGCCGCGACGCAGGAAATCGCGCGCAGCGTCCAGACCGTCGCGCAGGGCACCCAGACCGCGGCCACCGACATCGGCCAGGTCAACCGCGGCGCCGCCGAAACCGGCTCGGCCTCGGAAGAGGTGCTGCATTCGGCCAAGACGCTGTCGTCCGAAAGCACCCGCCTGCGCGCCGAGCTCGACCGCTTCATGGGGAATATCCGGGCGGCGTAGCGCTCGACCTTCGCGCCACGCCTCCGCCGTCGTCCTGGACAAGCGCAGCGCCGATCCAGGACCCATTACCCAAGGCGGAGTTGCCGGGCGAACTGCCAACTCCGAGTCATCGCCAAACCGCTCCCTGGGGTAATAGGTCCTGGATCGGCGCTGCGCTTGTCCAGGACGACCTGGCGCTCACTCCCTCCCGAACGCCCGCTTCAGCTCCACCTTTGCCCGCTCCAGCCGCGTGCGCTGCGTCTGCGGCAGCGTCTTGCCGGCGCGGTTGATGTAGAACGTCAGCATCGACAGCGCCGAGCGGTAGGCGCCGGTCTTGCGACGCGCGCTGTGCTCGGCCGAGCGCTTCAACGAAGCCGCGATCTCCTTCGCACTGGTCAGCTTGAACACGCCTTGTTTGAGGTCGAGCGCGTCGCTCTCTTTCGTCACGCGCTGTGACCAGCGCTTCGGTGCGGCGCGTCTGGTGCTCTTGCGCGCCGATGTTTTGCGAGAATGTGTCGTCTTTCTGGCATGAGCCATGCGTCAACTCCTTGCGGCTCCACCGAAAACCAGCGCCGTCAGCGGTCGTTCCTGCTGGAACCCGCCCCTGCCGCAGACGTTGTCGCAGGTGGCAGGCGGAATGCCGCACCCCCTTGATCGGATCGCCCCCATCCACGCCATGTGAACCGGGGCCATGTCCATTGGTCAGATGCAACAACGCGATGGAATTGCAGCGAAGCCCAGCGCCGAACGATGGACCTGTGGTCTCCACGGTGGCCGCGGCCGATCGCATCATCGAAACCAGCATTCCTGCACGGCTTGACGCGCTGCCGTGGAGCGGATTTCACACCCGCGTCGTGCTTGCGCTCGGCATCACCTGGATTCTGGATGGCCTCGAGGTGACCTTGGCCGGCGCGCTCTCCGGCGCGCTGAAGCAAAGCCCCTCCCTGCATTTCTCCAATCTCGATCTCGGCATTGCCAATTCCGCCTATCTCGCGGGCGCGGTGCTCGGCGCGCTCGGCTTCGGCTGGCTGACCGATCGCATCGGTCGCAAGAAGCTGTTCTTCATCACGCTCGCGCTCTATCTCTCGGCGACGGCCGCGACCGCTCTGTCATGGAATGTCGCGAGCTACGCGCTGTTTCGCTTCCTCACCGGCGCCGGCATCGGCGGCGAATATACTGCGATCAATTCGACCATCCAGGAACTGGTGCCGGCGCGCTATCGCGGCTGGACCGATCTCGTCATCAACGGCAGCTTCTGGATCGGTGCCGCCATGGGCGCCGTGGCGGCCATCGTGCTGCTCGATCCCGCGGTGATCGGCCCCGATCTCGGCTGGCGCCTCGCTTATCTCATCGGCGCGGCCATCGGCCTCGTCGTGCTCTTGATGCGGATGTGGATTCCGGAGAGTCCGCGCTGGCTGATGATCCACGGCCGTCCCGACCAGGCCCACGCGATCGTCGACGAGGTCGAGCGCTCGGTGCTCGGACACGGCCAGGAGACGAGCCACGCGCGTTTCGCCAGGATCCGCCTGAAAATGCGGACTCACACGCCGATCCGCGAGGTGGTGCACACGCTGTTCTCGGTCTATCGCCAGCGCGCGATGGTCGGCCTCGTGCTGATGATCGCGCAGGCCTTCTTCTACAACGCCATCTTCTTCACCTTTGCGCTGGTGTTGACCGATTTTTACGGGATCAGCGCCGATCATGTCGGCTGGTATCTGCTTCCCTTCGCCGCCGGCAATTTCCTTGGTCCGCTGCTGCTCGGCCGCCTGTTCGATACGCTCGGCCGCCGGACCATGATCATGTTCACCTACGGCGCGTCGGGCGTGTTGCTGGCGCTGTCGGGTTATCTGTTCTCGATCGGCGCCTTGAGCGCGCAAGGGCAGACCATCGCCTGGATGGTGATCTTCTTCTTTGCCTCGCCCGCCGCGAGCGCCGCCTATCTCACCGTCAGCGAGACTTTTCCCTTGGAAGTCCGCGCGCTCGCGATCGCGGTGTTCTATGCGGTGGGCACCGGCATCGGCGGCGTGATCGGCCCCGCATTGTTCGGGGCGCTGATCGACACGGGATCACGCACGAGCGTGTTCGCAGGCTATTTGCTGGGGGCGTTCCTGATGATCGCGGCCGCGATCGTGGCGTGGCGCTATGCCATCTCGGCGGAACGCAGATCGCTCGAAGAAATCGCGCGGCCGCTTGCGTCCATGGAGTAGACTATGAAATCGGAACTGGCTGAATTGGATCTAAAGCGCACCATGGTCGACGATGAAGCGCCCGATGCGGTGCCGGTGCCCCACGCACTCGTGCCGCATCTCAATGAAACAGCGATCCTGCTCGACATCGACGGGACACTGCTCGACCTGATGCCGACGCCGCGTGAGGTGTGGGTGCCGCCAGGCCTGTCGGAAACGCTGAACCGGCTGACGGAGCGCACGTCGGGCGCGCTGGCGATGGTCAGCGGGCGTTCGCTCAACGACATCGACCTGATCTTCGCGCCCGATGTCTTTCGCGCCGTCGCCGGCCACGGCGCCGAGATGCGGCTTTCCATTGACAACGAAGCCGATGCCGTCAGCGCGCCGCCGCTGGATAAGGAGCTGAAGCGGCGGCTCGCGGCGGTGGCCAAGCTCAGTCCCGGCATTCTGCTCGAAGACAAGGGCTATTCGCTGGCGCTGCACTACCGCCTTGCGCCGCATGCGGAGAAAGCGATCTACGAAGCCGTTTCGCTGATCCGCGCCGACCTGCCCAATGCGCCGATCGAGGTGCTGCCCGGAAAGTTCGTTTGCGAGATCAAGCATTCCGGTTTTACCAAGGCGACCGGCGTGCGCGAGTTGATGAAGCACGAGCCTTTCAAGGGGCGCCGTCCGATCTTCATCGGTGATGACGTCACCGACGAAACCGTGTTCGCGATCATGCCCGACATGAATGGGCTCGCCTTTTCGGTTGGTCGCCGCGCTATGGGGGTCAACGGGCACTTCGACGCCCCGAACGATGTGCGCACGTTCCTTGCGCGGCTGCTCGACGACTCAAGGTTGGAATAAGGCACCGACATCTCGGAGCCACATATCGCGTGCGTAATTCCTCCAGCGCGTCGCTTCATGCTGCGCGCGCCACGGTTCCAAATCCGGCTTTGTGTAGCGAAATCGTCAGGTTGCCTGGAGGTAAACCGGTTCCAACGCGCACGCCCGATTTTGGTTTCAATTGGTGCAAAGGATGATCAGGAACCATATTGATGAACGGCAGTTAAATGGGGTGGAATGAAACAGGAGGGGACGACCTGTGAACTTAGTCGTCGTTTCGAATCGCGTCGCGCGCGGCAAGCCCAATGAGCCCATGACGGGCGGTCTCGCGGCGGCCTTGCTACCCGTTGTGGAACATTCGGGCGCGATCTGGGTGGGTTCCTCGGGCCGTGTGCGTGACGGTCATCAGAAGGAGCCGTTTGCCGAGATCGAAGCACTGGGTTCGGGCGCGATTGCGACGCTGGACCTGCCGGCGGCGCACTATGGCGGCTATTACGAGGGCTTTGCCAATTCGGCGCTGTGGCCGGCGCTGCACTCGCGCAGCGATCTGATCCGCGTCTCGCGCGACGACTATGTCAGCTATCGCGAGGTCAACGCCTTCATGGCGCGCGCCTTGATGCGCTTCCGGAAAGCGCAAACCGCGTTCTGGGTGCAGGATTATCATTTCCTCGCGCTCGGTGCGGAGCTGCGGGATCTCGGCGTCGACGATCCGATCGGCTTCTTCCTCCATACGCCATGGCCTGTCGCCGCGGTGATGCAGGGCGTGCCCAATCATCGTGAGCTGATCACGGCGATGCTGGCCTACGACCTGATCGGCTTCCAGACCAATGACGATTGCCAGAATTTTCTCAGCTATGTCGCGGGCGAACTCGGCCTCGCCGTCGAAGACGGCGTTGCGATCTCGCAGCATGGCCGAACACGCTGCGAGGTGTTTCCGATCGGCATCGACGCCGAGAAGTTCGCGCAGTACGCGGCGAAGTCGGCGTCGCATCCGGACGTGTCGCGGCTGCGCCGCAGTCTCAACGGCGAGCGGCTCGCGATCGGCGTCGACCGGCTTGACTATTCCAAGGGCCTCGTCAACCGCATCAGCGCGTTCGATCGGCTCTGGACCGAGCATCCGCACTTTGCGCGCAGCATTTCGCTGCTACAGATCGCAAATCCCTCGCGCGGTGCCATCGAAGCCTATGGCAATTTGCAGAACGAGGTCGCGCGGCTCGTGTCCGACGTCAACGGCCGCCACGGCGAGGCCGACTGGACACCGATCCGCTATCTCAACAAGGGCTTTAGCCAGGCCGTGCTCGCGGGCCTCTATCGCACCGCGCAGATCGGCGTGGTGACCCCGCTGCACGACGGCATGAACCTTGTCGCCAAGGAATACGTCGCTGCGCAAAATCCGGCTGATCCCGGCGTGCTGGTGCTGTCGAAATTCGCCGGCGCGGCCAACGAGCTCGACGCCGCGCTGCTGGTCAATCCGCATGACATCGACGGCATGGCGCGCGCGATCGCGGTCGCGGCGGCGATGCCGCTCACCGAGCGCAAGATGCGCTGGGATGCGATGATGAAGAAGCTGCGCGGCCACACCATCCAGCAATGGTCGGCGGATTTCGTCGCTGAACTGGAGAAGTGCCGGACGGAGAAGGCTGCAGTCGCGCCGCTCGCCAACCAGCCGCCGCAAGCGCTGCGCTGGCTCAAGTCGGCGATCTCAGGCGTGCGGTTGATCTAGTCTTCTTCTCCCCCGTTCTTTACAGCGAGGGCAGGGGCGAAGACGACAGCCTCAATAGCAGTACGACACGCCCTCCAGAATCGCACACTGCCGCTTGTTCGGCGCGTTCGGATCGTCGAGCGGCACCATGCCCTTGCCCTGGCCGACGAACACGCCGGGCCCGACATGCACTGAGCTCTTGTGGCCGATGATGACGCTTTGATGCGGCGTCGCGCTCGAGCGCGTGCCGTCCGGCCAGAGGATGGCATCGCCCGAAAGCATCCCGCGCCGTCCGTCGTCACAGCTGACATCAACCCCGTGCCGGGTGCAGACCTGGGCGGCGGCCGGTCCGGCGAAGGCAGCGGCAAGGGCCCAAATCAGGCTCAGCGCGGCAATGGTGTTGCGGATGGTCATGGTGCCCCCGGACGTGTTTGACGGTCTTGAGTGAATCGTCGCGCCAAACCCGCCGCCGGTTCAGCGGGCGGCCGGTTCCAAGCGTCGCCGTGGCGCCTGATATTGTCTATAAAGTACAATATCTTACGGAAAAATCATCCGATTTCCCCGCGATCCCTTGCAAAATCACCGGCGCCCCTTCAAGAGAGTGCGCTCCGGAGAGATGGCCGAGTGGCTTAAGGCGCACGCTTGGAAAGCGTGTGTGCGGGAAACCGTACCGTGGGTTCGAATCCCACTCTCTCCGCCACCTTGGCCGAAGCAACATATTCTCCGCGTAAGTTTCTGGGCATCTTACGCTGAACAACGGCGGCGAACTCCCATTTGAATTCCAGACTCCTTCTCGGCAGGGCGTGCTCATTATTCTCCGAGAGGCCCATTTATCTCCGAAGCTCTGGACTTCGCGGATTCGGTACGGTTCTCGAAATTCCAACGTTTCGAAGCACCTATGAACTTCAACGAGAAGAGTTTTGCGGCTCCTCTCGGAGATACGAGAGCCGCGAGGGATCGCAGACGTTCCGCATCCTCGCGGCAATCTGCTGGCTCGGCGAGCGTTAGCGAATAGAGCCTGGTCGGTGCAACCCGGCGCGCACAAGCCACAATTAGATTGCTGCAACGCGGCTTTACACTCATAAGGTGAATTCACCAGCTGTGGATCAGAAGTTAAGAGCGGGACGCATGAATATTGTCGAGGTCCAGATGTGGCGGTTCCGGTGTTTTGGATCAGATGATCCGAGCACCGATGGAAAGCCTGAGCCCAAGCCGGTTCGTGTGAATCTCGATGCTGAAATTACTGGCCTGATTGGACGCAATGGCTCAGGGAAGTCAGCGTTGCTGGAAGCGCTTCAGCGATTGTTTGGGGAGACTCGCGATGAGCGAACCGTAAGGCAAGAGGATTTCTTCGTTCCACCCGGCGAGACCTTGGACAAGGAGCCGAAAAGGGAAATGTTTATCGAGATTCTGATCAGCTTTCCTGAGTTGGCCAAAGGCGCAGCAGCTAGTAAACATACCGTCCCAGTTGGCTTCCGCCATATGATTGTAGATGGGCTTGGGAAAACGCCTATAGCTCGTGTTCGCCTAGAGGCGACATGGCAGTCATCCGGAACGCTCGATGGAGTAATTGAGGATAACGCTTACTGGCTACTTACGTCGGATGCTGTTCCGTTCGGCGAACCCACTGACGCGGCCGTTAAGCGTAAAATGACCGCGGCCGATCGCGCATGCATAGCTGTTCGATATATCCCAGCCTCACGGGACGTGACGGCTCTCACGAAACTAACGGTTCGCAGCCTAGGGCGAAGCTTGCTTCAGTCTATCTATTGGAAGGAAGAAGCGAAAATCCTTGATCTGGTGAAACAAGCCGCAACAGCGCTTGACGAAGAAGAGGCTGTTAAGCGGGTAAATGGAGCCATCAATGCATGTTGGATGGAGCTGAATGCAGCGGACACAGAGACATCCGCGCGCCTCTCAGTGTTACCACCAGATTTTCAGCAAATCGTGCGCGCTGCATCTGTTGTCCTAAGTCCATCGGCAACGGGGCGTACTCTTGGCGTGGAAGATTTGAGTGACGGACAAAGATCATTATTTCACTTCGCTCTCGTAAAGTCGTTGTTAGTGTTCAAGCTCGAACTCGAAGCGGAAGTCGCTCGCGGTAAGAAACCACCGTTCTCTTCCGAATTCATGCGCGCGCCGGCGCTTACTATCTTCGCCTTCGAAGAACCAGAAAATCATCTCGCGCCTTACTTTCTGTCGAGGCTGATCACAGAATTGCAAAAGCTCACCCAGACACAGCGGGTGCAGGCCGTAGTTACAAGTCACTCGCCATCAATTATTGGGCGTTTGGAACCGCGTGCGCTTCGACACATGCGTCGCGATTCAAAGACAGGAATGTCGCTAGGGTCACCGTTACTCCTGCCGAAAGACGGTGACGAGGCCGCTAAATTCGTCCGTGAGGCAGTTCGCGCCCACCCCGAGATCTATTTTGCGCGCCACGCTATCTTTGGTGAAGGTGCCTCGGAAGAAATTGTTCTTCCGCGTTTGGCGGAAGCGCTCGGCGTGCCGGTCGACCGTTCATTTGTCGCTATCGTGCCAGTGGGAGGGCGATATGTCGGTCATTTCTGGCGCCTTGTTGCACAGTTGGGAATCCCCCACACGACCTTGTTGGACTTCGACCTGGGGCGAAGCAGCGGCGATCTCTCGCAACTCAAGGCCGTAGCAAAGGCCGTTTTGGAACTCAGCCCCCCGACCGATCCGACTGCAAAGGCGGATTTGATCAACGCGCAGGCGTTCGACCGCAACTCCGAATGGAGTAAGTCCGGCTGGACTGAGACCACGCTCCAAGCGTGGATAAAATCTTTCGAACAATATGGAGTCTTCTTCTCGGCGCCGCTCGACCTGGACATGCTGATGCTAGAAGCATTCACGGCCGCCTACACGGCGTTGCCGGCCGGTGCTAGGGGACCACAAAAACCGGACGATGCTGCGCGTCAACAGGAAGCCGCAGCGCGCGTGTTGGGTGCGGACGGATTCGGAGCCGCCGCTTATGGCGCCAGTCCGAACCTATCGTTGTTCCCATGGTATGCGTATTTGTTTCTTGGAAACAGGGGTAAACCGGCAATACATCTCAGTGCGTTGGCTCACCTGAGCGAAGCCGATATTGCCAAATCCTGTCCTCCCGTAATCGCACGGTTGATCGATCGCGTCGCCAAAGCGCTCGAAGGCCCAATCCTATGAGCCGCTTCGCCCTGATACGGCCTGAGGATTGGCACCCTCTGGGTATCGAAGGACTTGAGGACGGCGCGCTGGAAGCGGTACGAGCGACGGGCAATACGCTGGTCACCGCCGGACCCGGCGCTGGGAAAACTGAACTGCTCGGACAGCGCGGAGTGTTCCTTCTGCAAACTGGCGCGTGCGCTTATCCACGAAGATTGCTGGCGATCAGCTTCAAGCGAGATGCCGCACGGAACTTACGCGAGCGGTTTCAACGACGTTGTAAACGCGAGCAAGCCGGTCTTCTCGACTCAATGACATTCGATGCTTTCGCCAAACTCCTGCTTGACCGATTTTGGCGGGCTCTTCCCGAACCGTGGAATACAACGAAACCTTATCGCATCGGGCGATTTTTAAACAGAAATGAGTTTTCAGATTTCTTGCGGACGACGGCTGGCACGCTGTCAGACAATACGCCGCCTGCTGGCTGGTCCGCTTCAGCGATCGGAAAACTGCCGACAAGCGCGCAAGTGCATGGCGTTTCGCTGGATTCATTCAATCTTGCGATCCACGAGTTGGTCCTCCATCCGTTGATGGTACCAAACGTCGGGAGCTTCCTTCAGCTTGTGTATCTGCGATCAGCATTCACGGCCAATACGGTTTTGCTTACATTTCCAATGATCGGTCGCCTTGCTCAATTGATCGTCGAGACGAATCCGCAAATCAAAGCGGCAATTCTTGCGACATATGGCCACCTGTTTATGGATGAGTTTCAGGACACGACAGGCGTTCAATATGGGTTGATGAAGTCGATTTTTGGGGGCTCCGAAACTGTCATTACGGCGGTGGGCGACGACAAGCAAAAGATCATGGGGTGGGCGGGCGCGCAAAAAGATAGCTTTGGCGTGTTCAAGATGGATTTTCTGGCGCAGGGGGGCTCTGCTGGGCAAAAGCACATTACTCTGTCGTTGAACTATCGCAGCAACGCGCGAATTGTTGAAATTCTGAACACGTTGAAGCGCCGCCTGGCGCCGACGGAGCCCGACTTCAGGGCAGCTCGACCAGCACCTGCGCTGCCACCGGAGAAAATATGTGCCGTCATACTTTCTCCCGACGTAGCAACGGAAGCCGAAGCGCTTGGATCGTTTCTGGCCGCAGAACTGCAATCAGGAATGTCACCACGAAATATTGGACTGCTGGTCCGACAAAAAGCCGCTGATTGGGAAACCTCTTTAGCGCCGGTTCTTGCCAAGCATGGCGTCATCTTGCGGAACGAAGATCGCGATGTTGGCGGCGCGTCGATTCAGGATTTGATGACCGAACCGTATGCGGTAACCGTTATGGACGGTTTCGAACTCTTACTGCGTGAACGGGGCGGCGCAGTATGGGTGCGCGTTCTCGAGGCATTTTCCGATATGGAAGGATTGGTCTCCGACGAGGAGCCTGAGCGCATTCAGGAAATTGCGGAGAAGCTGGATGCATTCCATGCAGAAAACCGAGTCAAATCACCTGGGAGTGTAGTTACGCCTGCAGAAGTTGGGACGTTATTGACCGATGTAGAGTCATTCTTTGGGATCTCAGCTTTGAAAGTAGGTGCGCCCCAGTATCAACAGGGCGATTTTTTCAATTCGGTGCGCGCGGCCACCAAAGCATTTCTCCAAGAATGCGCGACGGGAAATGTCACATGGCATGAAGCACTGTCGCGCTATCGGGGCGAAGGCCAGGCTCCGCTAATGACCATCACAAAAAGCAAGGGACTTGAGTACGATGTCGTTCTGCTTCTCGGCCTGGACGATCAGCAGTGGTGGAGTTTCAAGAACAATCCTGACGAGGGACACTCGACTTTCTTTGTGGCGGCGTCACGAGCCCGCGAACGTCTCTTTATGACCATCCGGCAAGGTCAGGGCACCGCCAAAATAAGCGAAATCTACAAGCTGCTCGAAGAGGCAGGGGTCAAAGGACTTCGCAGTGAAAACTGGTCTGGTGGAAAATGACGTGATCTATGATGATCGTGGAATTATCGAGGACCATGCGATGGCTACCCTTTCCACCGTGGACATGAAGCTGATCGACAGCTTGTTCGGCATGTACGGGGGTTACGTGCTCAACTTCAGCAACGCTACATTCGCCTCGTTCTTTTCGCGAGACATCGGCATTGATATCTATGACGAGGCTTACGCCATCCACGGCACTTCGAAGGGCAAGCGCTTGTGGGGTTTCTTGGAGGTCGGCCAAACCAACGCTGTTATTAAGGCCTTGCACGCGCTGTGGGAGATCCGCGAGGCCGAGCGGATGGAGCGTGGCGAGGAGGAGAAAGTACCGCAAGCCCGTACCCGATTCAGCGCGCTCATCGTGAAACTGGGCGGCAGGCCGCTTGCTGCGGAACGGTCAGTCGAACCGTCGCCGGCGTCGGCACGAGAAAAGCCGGACGAACCGAGCGAGAGCATACAGGCCGCGTTGCAGCACGAGTTCATGGGGCTGGTCCAGATGGAAGAGGCGCGCCAGCAACGCGGTTACGCTTTCGAGCGATTTCTTAAGCGCTGGTTCGACACCTGGGGTCTCGACGCTCACGCGTCGTTTCGGACCATCGGCGAACAGATCGATGGCTCATTCCAACATGACGGCGCAACATATCTTGTCGAGGCCAAGTGGCACAACAAGCCGGCCGACGCGAACATGCTTCACGGCTTCCAGGGAAAGCTGCTCGAGCGACCGGATTGGACGCGGGGTCTTTACGTCAGCTACGGCGGCTTCTCAGGGGAGAGTTTCGACGCGTTCACGGCGCGGCGTTTGATCATGATGGATGGAGCCGACATCTATTTCACCCTTACTCGCCGCCTCGATTTGCGCCGTGTTATCGCTGCGAAGGCACGGCTTCACAGTGAGAAGCGGCAGCCATTCGCGAAGGTGACCGCCATATTCCCCGGCTAAGGTGCGTCACCGCCGATAAGCTTTCGTAGGCAAATGCGACTACGTCGCCTCGCTCCGATGGCGCTTTGGGTCAGAGACTGACGGACTGTCCGTTCTCGAATTAACAACAGAAATTCCATAACGATGGACCAGCGAAATCCCGCTCTGAGGGGTGGCAACGGCTACTGCGGAATGCGTAGCTCGGAGCGCTGTTGGCTCCACGCCGCGGGCAGAGGTTTAAGCAACTCATCAAGTTGAAGCGTGGTGGGTTGGCGTCCAGTCAGGATCGCCTCGATGACGTCTGGCGCGAGCAGGGTTAATCGCAAAATGCGGCTCAGATAAGAATCGTTGACCTTCTCCGCTTTGGCCAGTTCTGCGGACGAGGCGTATTTGCCGCTCTCGATCATTTGGCGCCACCGGTGCGCGCGGACGACTGCCTTGACTAGCGCGCTGTCCACACGTGGGGTGGGCGACCAGGGAGCCGCTCCCGAAGGAGACAGGATCTGCTTGCGACCGGCCCGCTGAAGAAAACTCACCGCAATGCTGACCATCGCGGTGCGCCCATCCTGGCTGATGAGGGCTTTGCTGGCTCGATGGCTGGTCGTCATGCGGCATCCTGCTGGGTGGCGGAATTGCCGGCTAGCTCGCCGATCAGTGATGTCACGCCCGCGATCCGGAGCTTGATATCAACGCGGTCGGGCCGGATATCAACCCGCTCGACGAGGAGTTCAATGATACGAGACTGTTCAGCAGGAAAGAGTTCATTCCAGAGCGGTTCGAAGGCCAGCAGCGAGTTGCGGACGTCAGACTCGGTCAGGCCCTTGATGGATTTTCGAGCGCTGCGCCAAGTCTGGACGATGATTTCGGGGGAGAGAAGGAGAAGGCGGACCTGATCGATCACGATCCTCTCGACCTCAGCGGCGGGAACGCGTGCGACGGGACAATCGCCAGCGCCCTGCTTTAAGACGGCCTGGCTCAGATAATAGCGATAGAGCTTGCCATTCTTACGCGTATGCGTCGGCGACATCGCGACGCCAGTGGGACCGAAGATGATCCCCTTCAGCAGGGCGGGCGTCTGTGTCCTTGTACCAGCAGCTCGTGTGCGTGGGTTTTCCTGAAATTTCGCCTGTACCTTGTCCCAGATCTTGCGATCGATAATGCCGCTGTGCTCACCGGCGTATGAGACGCCCTTGTGTAGGGCCACACCGACATAGACTGGGTTATTGAGCATTTTATAGAGCATGCCCTTGTCGATCAGCTTGCCGTATTTATTGCGGATGTTTTCTGCGACTAACTGCTGCGCCAATGTAGTGGCTGACCCTACTTTGAGGAAGCGGTCGAAGATCGAGCGGACGAGTTCGGCATCCTTATCATTGACGATCAGCTTGCGGCCTTTGACCTCGTAGCCCAGCGGAGCCCACCCGCCCATCCACATGCCTCGCTTACGGGATGCTGCGAATTTATCGCGAATGCGCTCGCCAATGACCTCGCGTTCGAACTGCGCAAAGGATAGCAGAATGTTCAGCGTCAGGCGGCCCATCGACGTGGTGGTATTGAAGGACTGCGTCACTGAAACAAACGTGACCTTGTGCTGATCGAAGACCTCGACCAATCGGGAAAAATCCATCAGTGAGCGCGACAGCCGATCGATTTTATAGACTACGACGATGTCGATCTTGCCGGCCTCGATATCAGCGAGCAGTCGCTTCAGCGCAGGCCGGTCCAGGGTGCCACCGGAGAACCCGCCGTCGTCATATCGGTCGGCCACAAGGAGCCAGCCCTCGGCGCGCTGGCTGGACACGTAAGCCTCACAAGAGTCCCGCTGAGCCTCAAGGGAGTTGAACTCCATCTCGAGACCTTCTTCGCTGGACTTGCGGGTGTAGACGGCGCACCGGAGCTTTTGCAGCGGACCGGGCGTCCCGGGCGGCTTCCGAGTCATGCAGCACCACGGTGGTTCTTTAGCCCAAAGAACACCCAGCCGTTCCAGCGAACGCCTGTGATCTCACGGGCAATGGCGGACAGGGACTTATAGGGGCGTCCCCGGTACTCAAAATCGTCAGCGCGGACGGTGACCGAATGCTCGATCCCTTGCCACTCCCGGATCAGACGGGTCCCGGCGATCGGCAGCCGTTGACTCCGCCCCTTCGGCCTCTCGCTTGGCTTGCCGTCATATTGCTTTGCCAGCACCCGAAGCCGCTCGACGGTCTCCTTTTTCAGTCCGCCATAGGCCAGTTCTTGAATGCGGTAGGCCAGCCGGCTCTCCAGGAAGCGCCGGTTATAGGGTGGTGGCTCTGTGTCGAACAAGGAGCGCCATTTTGCCTTGAGCGCCGGCGCAGGCGCATTCTTGAGGGCGGCCAATTGGGCTAGAACCGGATCAGTCATGGGGAGCCTCTGCGGAGTAGGGAGGGACACCACCGCTCTGGTCGGGCGAGAAGTGAAGCGAACTTTCTCCAAAATCGGCGGGTTTTCGACTGGACTTACGGCCTTCAAGGCGCAAGAGGGCGGTTGCGAGCACCTGGGCAATTTCTACGATGTGGTCTTGGGTTTGGCTGATCATGTTGGTGACCAACCTGTTCGGCAGAAATCCTAAAATCTAGCGCAAGAATCGCTCGCCGACGACAAACGCGCTCAGGCGCAAATGGTGGGGGTCCGTCGTGCCACTAACACTGTGCAAAAGCGGCGACCGACCCGGCCAAGAAGTGGCCAAAGTGCGAAAATCGGCCGGAATGATTCGGCCAGCAGAAATGTCGCACGAACTGCAGAGTCAGGGATGGACGCTGGATGAAGCGATCAGACGGGTGACAAATTCGTCCAATGGGCGTCCGGAAATCGTTTCGCTCTTGGCTGCCGGGAAGCTGCTTGCTTACACCTGCGGTGAAACCGGTCGTTTGATTAAACTGTCCATCTCCGATTTTGGCCATGGCTGGAGTGATGACGAAAGGCGACTTTCGAAACTACTCATTTTTCCAATTCTGCATTCACCCGACGTTTGTGTGCTCATCAGCGGCAATGCATTGAGAGGCATCTTTCAGAACTACGTTCTCGACGACCCAGAAGTGCGGCAACTCAGTATTGAGGCCATTCGGGCTGATCCCGACACCGTGCGTGTTCTCGAAGGTAACTGGCAGCCCCGCGGCACGGCCCAATGGCCCGTGAATGACGGAATTTTGGACGAGAACGATCCTTATGAGTTGACCGAAAGTGAATTAGCCCGGTTGATGAGCCGAGACACTCCGGACGAAGTTCGAAAATTTCGGCATGTGCTGCGACTTCGTTTCGGTACACTGCTCAACCTGCTTCAAAGTGGAAAATTGCGTGCCCGGGGTGATCCGGTAAGAGGCGACAACCAGGAGATACTGCCAACCATTTGGTCACATCACGATTTCCTGCTCGACGCCAAAGCCGGGGATCTTGTGCAGTGGAATGACGGCTCCGATCCTGTCCACCGAACGAGCAGACTCCTCGGGCGGTGGCGTGCTATTTACTTAGCTCCCACCGTAATCGACCCCAAAACCCCAGGCTTTGTGTCGGACCAGATCATAGGCCCCTCCGCAGCGGAGACTACGTCCAAGACCGCAGTGGTTCCTACGTCCAAGACGACTAGCAGAGATGCTTGCAGGAAATGGCTTATCGAGGAGATGCGTCGGAGCCCCAATCAACGACCGGCTCCGAAAGAGGCGTATCGGAAGCAAGCCCTCGATAGGTGGCGGGGATCACTCAGCAGCCGCATGTTTGATCGAGTTTGGGCAGAAGCGATCAATCAAGCTCCGGCGGAAAAGTGGTCCTCGCCGGGACGCCCATCAAATCCCTGCAGCCATAAATCCCCGCACCAATAAATCGTGGCATCTATTTCCGAGCTACAATTGCCATCAGTTTCGTCGCTATCGAAACCGATAGTGGATGATACCGATGCAAGCCGCTCAGAGCCCCATTGATCCCGATGCCCTAATTGCCGAGGTGCAAGCTGCTGACTTTCTAAGAATCTCTATCAGGACCCTCCAGGCCTGGCGTTGCCGAGGCGCGGGACCAGCCTTTGTTCGCGTCGGGCGAGCCATTCGATACCGGCGACGCGATCTTCTCGCTTGGATCGAAGTGAACACCGTCACGTCGGCACGCTGATTCGCGATGAGATCGCTCGGCGGTCCGTCGGTCTTTCGAGATATCTCTGAGTTCCACGCATAGCTCACGTTTGTTTGCGACTAGCTACGTGGCCGAAATCGGAGACTTGCTTTTGGCAGATCGTCGGTGACTTCGTGCTCAAGATCAGAGCTTCAGCCCATCTCCTCGGAGGCAATATGCGACCAAATAAATCGGACGTCCTCATTGCTTTCAAAGCAATAAGCCTCGCCGAGGATATGTCCGTTACAGAGAAGCGCGTAGCTGCCACGCTCCTCGATCACTACAATCGAGACACGGGCCAATGCGACCCAGCTCTCAACACTATCGCCACGCTACTCGGGATCAATCGGCGCACCGCCATTCGCGCGACAGGCTCTCTCGAAAGATCTGGCTATTTCCGTATCGACCGGCACGGTGGAAAGTTTCATCGGAATAGCTACCAGCCAATATGGGCCCGCTTTCGTGCATGGGAAAACGGTTGGACCGAAAGACGGAAGCGTGCGAAGCAATTTCGATCGGCCGCGTCAGAGTTGTCACCTTTGCAGAGGCCGAGATGTCACATTGGTGGCGGCGGTAGCGCCACCCAAACCTATTCTAACAACCAATCCGACTTAACCTCTGCATCGCAGCAGAGGCAAAGCCAACAGGCCCTGTCGGCGATAGAGGCGACAGCAGTAAAGAGGCTCTCCAGGCAAAGCGAAAGTGGCCGCCAGTATTCAGACGCACAAGAGCGGTTTCACGGCAAACGATCTTACGGCGAAATTGCACGCGCCGCGGCTGAACGCCGATGGAATGAAGCTCTCACGCGACAACTGGCTTCTGCACCCGAACTCTTTGCGGGCGTGATCGATGCCATTGATAGCGATCTCAGCAACGCAACCACGGAAGTTGAGATGACGCGGCGGGGCCGCGGAGTTGAATTCCTTTTGGTTCAGCTGGATCGGCGCAAGGCATTCACGAATGCGGATGCCTAAGATGATCGCTGGAAAGGTCGTGTTCAGTGGGGGGCGGGTCGAAAGTCCCGGAAGGCTTTCGCTGCGGACCGGCCCCTCTCTCACGCAGGGATTTTTTTCCTGCGCAGGCAAATTTTTGGAGCCGTAGAGCGATGCATTTCGGGCGCCTCACCGCGTCAAGCATCTAGCGATGCGGCGACCGCCGGCAACACTCTGAAGGCGCAGCACAATTTCGCGCGCGTGGTTTTGTCGCCAATCGTATTCGGCCTCAACGTCGTAAGCAGCAGGCAAAATCGACGATTATTTTCCTCTGCGCGGCTCGGGATGGTCACGTGCGGCTGAGTGCAAAAAGATGAATCAATTCAATGGAGCTCGTTTCGAAAAAAGTGTCGCGAAATTCCCTAGGGGGGAGGGGCGACCGATGACAGCGCGATGTGCAAAGGCCGAGACATGAAACAAGCGACGCACCCAGAAGAAGCGAACGTACGACTTCAAATCGAATACTGGCCGCTTGATCGGCTGATCCCCTACGCGCGCAATGCGCGCACCCATAGCCCGGCCCAGGTCGCCGAGATCGCCGGCAGCATTCGCGCCTTCGGCTTTTCGAATCCGATCCTCGTCAGCGAAGACGCAGATATCATTGCGGGTCACGGCCGGCTTGCCGCTGCTCGCAAGCTCGGCCTGACGGAGGCGCCGGTCGTGGTCCTCCGTGGACTGACGGAGGTGCAACGCCGCCAGTTGGTGCTTGCCGACAACAGAATTGCGCTAAATTCAGGTTGGGACAGCAAAATGCTAAGCCTCGAACTGGCCGACCTGTCTGCGTTGGGAGCCGATCTGGCATCTATCGGCTTCAGCAAGAAAGAGTTGGCGGCAGCGCTGTCCCGGGTCGAAAGCGGCTTAACGGACGAAAACGATACCCCGGTGGTCGTCGAGGGGGCGGTCTCCCGACCCGGTGACATCTGGCAGCTCGGCCCTCATCGCGTTGCGTGCGGCGATAGTCGAGATGCAGCTCTCGTCCATTCCCTGCTGGCTGGTGCATCGCCCCAATTGATGGTCACCGATCCGCCCTATGGCGTCGAGTACGACCCGGAATGGCGTTATCGCCGCGGCGTCAACAAGTCGAAACGGACGGGCAGAATCCGCAATGACGAGATCGCCGACTGGGCGCCTACCTGGGGCTTATATCCAGGCGAAATCGCTTATGTTTGGCATGGTGCTCTAAGGTCGACCATCGTAGCCGAAAGCCTTCTCAAGAGCGGCTTTTCGATTCGCGCGCAGATCATCTGGGCCAAGGAGCGATTGGTCATGAGCCAGGGAGACTATCACTGGCAGCATGAGCCCTGTTGGTATGCGGTCCGAAAGAAGGGCAACTGGACTGGCGATCGCAAGCAAACGACCGTCTGGAATATCAGCAGCGGAGGGCAGGATGCCGAAACCAAGCATTCGACCCAAAAGCCCGTCGAATGCATGCGGCGGCCGATGGTGAACAACTCCAGTCCCGGACAGGCGGTATATGAGCCCTTCCTTGGGAGCGGAACGACGCTAATCGCGGCGCAATCGTGTGGGCGCATCTGCTTGGCATCCGAGATCGACCCATTGTTCGTCGACGTTGCGATCCGCCGATGGCAAGCCTTCACAGGTGAGAAGGCAATCCGCGAGCAAGATGGTGCTGTCTTTGTAACGCTGGAGCAGGAGACGCAATCCGCGGGCGGCGCTCGTGATCCGTTGGTATAATCAGAACGGACATGCGTGGCCGTCGTCCAAAACCAACAAGGATTAAGGCATTGACGGGCAACCCCGGGAAGCGTCCCCTTAACATGCACGAGCCGCGGCCTGAACCCGCGCTACCGGACTGCCCAATAGAACTCAATTCAGTTGCTAGACGAGAATGGGCGCGGCTGACAGGCGAGCTTGCAAAGCTCGGCCTCATAACTCATCTGGATCGCGGCGCTCTGGCTACCTACTGCGGCGCCTATGCGATGTGGGCAGAAGCGATGGAGCAGATCCAGAACTTCGGTACGATGGTTAAATCGCCCACGGGATATCCGATACAGTCACCCTACCTAGCAATCGCTAATCGACAGGCAGAGATAATGATGCGCATTGCATCGGAGTTCGGTTTTACGCCCGCTAGCCGGAGTAGAATATCGTTGCCCCCGCGAGATCAGCTTCCACTTTTTGATGGGGAGGATGGAGAGAGCTGAGTGCTCCTTTTTAACATTTTCACGTCTAGGTGAGTAAGCCATTGTGTCAGTTGCTCAAGCAGCTCCAGCCGAAGAGCTGAAAATCGCGGTCGTTGCCTGACCGATCCGGTCCCACGCTCGGAGCGGCTTGCGAGCTGCAATCATCGGCTCGTGCTATACTGCTCCTCGCCCGCTACTCGCAGGTTCAGCGTTTGCCTGTATTCGATAGCGTCGGCAGCCTCACGGAACTCCAGAAGTTCTCCAGCCAATTCGCACAGGAGTGCTTTGACGGCCGACGGGCGTGCGCGGAAAAATTCCCGCCGGCGATTTACCGCATTCACTCTCGAGCCCCCGAGGCGCTCATGCATGGCAGTCTCGATACCGACGGCGTCATTTGAGAAGAAGAGAGCGTGAACGTCGAAGTTGAAGGGCACCGATGCGTCACTCAGTTCGCGTACGCGCTCCATAGGATCGAGCCTCCGCGTCATTCCGACTTTGACCATTTCTTCCCCGAAGGAGCCGATGTTTGAGATGACGTACACGTATCCGGCCTTCGTATTGGCCGCCCGTGCCTCAACGCTCTCGATGGCGTTGTTCACCTCTGCTATCTGCGCACGCAGGCGCTGCATTGCATCTTGATCGCCCTTAGCCTCCAGCGCCTGAAAAGCATTCTCATAATGAAGCTTCTCTTTTTCCAGTTTCGCCCGCTCCCGCTCGATTTCTTGTTGAGCTTTCCGCTCTTCGCGCATGCGCTCGCGTTGCTGCCTCTCCTCCTCCTTTTCCTCTGACTGCTTCTGAAGAAAATCGGCAGTCAGGCGGAGCTCGTCAACACGCAATTGGAAGTAGGCCGGAGAGACCTGCAGCTGCATGGTCTTCCCAAGTTTGCGTATCGTTTCCTCAACCTTGCTTAAGCGGTCAATTGCGCTGTCGACCTTGTAGGGCTTAAGAGTGCGAACCAGATTGTCGGCCTCAGCATTGAATGCTCTCAGCATAAGCTTAGAGGCTTCACGGACCATCTTTTCACCTTCGGAGGCGGATCCGTTTACCTGCCAATTGGTGATTGCCAGGATCGCGCCACCATCCTTCTTAACTGCGGATTTGATGGCGTCTTGCAGTCGATTCAGCGCAGCTTGGTACGCTACAGCATCGGTAAGCGGATGGTTATATTCGTACACGCCAACTTCTTGAAGGAGTGCGATCTCTCGTGTCTCGACAATGGCGCGGCGTGTTTCAGCAAGTTCGGCTGCAATTGCGCGCTTTCCTGCCTCGGCTTGTGCCCGCTCCTCGCTTATCTGTGCAGTCAGGATCGCGACCTCGGCTTCAAGGTGCTTTCGGTGAGCTTCAATTTCCAAAAGGGAGGCCCCGCCAATTTGCTCCAGCTGCTTCACGGCTACTTCGTATCGATCTGTAATTTGGGTAACGAAGCCGCTTAACTCGCGGCAGCGCTGCAGGGCCTCATCGCGCTCTTGCTCTACTTGTTCGTTCTCCTTGACGAGCCTTTGAGCGTACTTGCGCGCTCCGAAAAAGGGGATGGCGGAACTTTCGCTGTTCTTCAGGAGTGACATGGAATTGGCCCTGGTCGGAAACTTCCAAATCTTAAGCCAATGGCATTAATGCCGGGTTGTAACTGGAGATGGGGGGTGCGATCCCGTGGCAGTCGTTCAAGGCAAAAGGACTTCCCAAATGGCGGGGGACAGCTTCCCCATTCAATCCGGCTTGTTAAGTGTCGGTGTGACATGGCTCACTGGCCGACTTCTTGCATAACAGCTCATACGGGATGGCCAAGAAAGTATCTCGCTCTCCGCTTCGCATGGCCAAAGCCGGCTTGAACGGTGCCGATGGAGCCGACTGCGGCGCCCAGAGGCGCTTCCTTGACGCACAAGCCACTTGCGACAGAGACTGCCTGCCCGGCGTCCGCCGAAACCTGACCCGGGACGATCTTGACCTAGGGTAGACTAAAATCGGGTGATAATGGGCAATGGAGCTGTAGACTAAGTGCCCTCGGAAGTTGTATTAACCCAGTTCTTCAGATGAATCAGACCGGGGCTGGCGGATATGACTGAGAAATCAAAAGTTGTGCTTTCGCTTGGCGCGGCACTCGCATCGCTCACCGGAATGTCGGTTCAGGGCGCTGAGGCCAAGACCGCAGTTGCCAACGATACGACCGCGGTAGCGTCCGAAAACACCGGCACTAAGCCTAAGGCAAATGCCTACTATCAGGCGGGGGAAGACCTTCTCGGGTTCGTGATGACGAAGCAGGCCGACGGCACCATCGTCGCGGGACATAGCTCCCACGCGTCGCATGCTTCTCATGCCTCTCATGCATCCAGCCGCTAAGTTTCCTCCGGCGCCTCAGGTCGCTGTCGATTTCGATGCGAGCATCCAAAGCCTGAGCGCTTTGGATGCGGCAGCCTATCGACTCATTGGGTCGGCGACCTGCCAGGTTGACCGGGCAGGCGACCGCTATATTTGCCGCTTAGTTTCTTCTGGCAATCCGCAAAAAGGAGCTGTGCTTAGTTCGGACGAACTGAAGGAGCGGTTTCTGTACCTTGTCGCCGACGAAAACTTGCGGATTCGCATCGCTGAAAAAACCGAAGGCGTTCGGAACGTCATCCTCGCGCTTGCCTTCGGGGCCTTGGCCACTAACCAAAATGATGCCGGATAGAAGCCGGCCGGAGGACCATGGCGCGGTTTTTATCTCCTGAGAAGTTCAGAGCGAAAACTGAAGATCTATCGTTGTTGCCGTTCAATTTTGAGCGCACCGGAGCAAACCAGTATCTCCTCGCCAACATGGTCGGCGATTTCACCCGCCTGACGGAGGATGAACTGACCAGGCTGGTCGACCTTCGGGTCCGACCCGGCGACGGCCTCTACGAAAAGGCCTATGCCGCTCATCTGGTCACCGGAGCGAGCCAGAAGGCGCAACGGCAGCTTTTGGCCGCCCGGCTCAGGAGCCGGATGTCGTTCCTGCAGCAGACGACCCCGCTTCATATTTTCGTCGTGACGCTGCGGTGCGAACACTCTTGCCCATATTGCCAGGTCTCGCGTCAAAGTACCGACCGCTCACGCTTCGACATGAGCGAAGAAACCGCGATGCGTGCGCTCGACATCGCGTTCGCCAGCCCGACGGCACGGATCAAAATCGAGTTCCAAGGTGGGGAGCCACTTCTCAATTTTCCGCTGATCAGGAAGATTGTTGCCGCTGCGAAGCAACGATCCGGCAAAAAGCTCGACTTCGTGATCGCGTCGAACTTGGCGTTATTGGATGACGCCGTTCTTGAGTTTTGTAGAGCGAACAACGTCCTGCTCTCCACCTCCCTGGACGGTCCCGCCGATCTACACAACAAGAACCGTCCCCGACCCGGTGCAAACAGTCATGAACTAGCTGTTGCTGGAATCCGGCGAGCCAGGGAGGTTTTAGGTCCCGACATGATCGGGGCCTTGATGACTACTACAGAGGCGAGCCTCGACCGCGTCGATGAAATCATCGACGAATATCTCCAACTGGGGTTGGATGGCATCTTCCTGCGCCCGCTTTCTCCGTTCGGTTTTGCGATCAAAACGAAGCAGTTCGCCAAGTACGACGCGCAGAAGTGGCTGGCGTTCTATGAGCGAGGATTACGCCGCGTCCTGGAAATCAACCGACAGGGCACCCCGTTCCGGGAGTTCTATGCGGCGCTGCTTCTCACACGCATGCTCTCGGACAGGCCCATCGGCTACGTTGATTTGCGCAGCCCCGCGGGCGCCGGCCTTGGCGCCCTAGTCTACAACTATGATGGCAGTGTTTTCGCATCGGATGAAGGCAGGATGCTCGCCGAGACCGGTGACGACGCTTTCAGGCTCGGTCATGTCGAACGTGACAGTTACAATTCTCTCATCCTGTCGGATAAGCTGATCGGCGCGATTTCGTCATCGCTCACGCAGTGCGCGCCCGAATGCTCGACCTGCGTGTACGAGAGCCACTGCGGGGCGGACCCGGTCTATCATCACGCGACGCAGGGTGACGCCCTGGGAATCAAGCCTCTGTCGGCATTTTGCGCTCGGCAAAAAGGCATCATGGGGCTGCTGTTGGACATTCTGGAGAGTTGTCCGGAAGATGCTGCCATCTTGCGGCGATGGGCCGCTGCATGACCCTCCCTCTCTATGGCATAGCCTCGCAGAGCGATGGATTTTCATCGAACAAGACCCGATCAGCCCTCAGGCTCCGGTCGATCGACAGCAATGCCGAACGTCACGTGGCTGATTTCGCAATCGCCAGAACGCCGGACGAAGTCCAACGCGCGATAGAAGCCGATTGGCCATCCATCCTTGTCATCTCTGACAGCCCGATCGATCTACCCGGCACGTTCAAAGGACGGCTCGTCGCGGTCTCCCCGAGATATGACCATCTCGCGGACGGAGACATCATCGGGTTCGATCATGTATCGAGGAAATTCCGTACGCTGTATCGCCGGAAGTCGGCGCACAACTCGTTTCTTGTCACGGAACGGTGCAACAATTATTGCCTGATGTGCTCGCAACCACCTAAAAATGTCGATGACCGGTGGATCCTCGGCGAAATCAAAGAAAGCCTGCCGCTCGTCGACGCCGCGACCCCCGCGCTGACATTCACCGGCGGAGAGACGCTGTCGGATTGGGAAGACTTCATCGCCGTCCTGAAGGAGTGCCGCGATCGGCTGCCGGCAACCGCCATACAGGTGCTGACCAACGGCCGGGCGTTCGCCGACTCGCGGATCGTCGACGCCTGGAAAGAGATCGGCCACCCGAACTTGATGGCGGCCATTCCGGTCTATGCCGCCGTCGATCATGTCCATGATCACGTGGTGCAGGCCGAGGGCGCATTCGACGAGACAATCCTAGGCATCCTAAAGCTCAAGGACCGAAGACAACGCGTGGAAATCCGCGTCGTCCTGCATGCATTGACCGCGCCCATCATTGAGGACACGGGCCGGTGGCTTGCCCGCAATCTGCCGTTCGTCGATCACGTCGCGTTCATGGGCCTCGAAAACACGGGCTTTGCCATCGCGAACGATGCCATGCTTTGGATGGATCCGGTGGACTATGGCGCTGGGCTCGCAAGAGCCGTCGATCACTTGAGTGCCGCTGGCGTCAACGTATCGGTGTACAACCTTCCCAAGTGTGTTCTTCCAAAGTCTGTTTGGCCGCGCGCGCTCCAGTCGATCTCGGATTGGAAAAACGGCTTCGTGGAAGAATGCGATCGTTGCGACGAAAAGAACGCTTGCAGCGGCTTTTTCACAACCGGGCGACCACGCTTCAGCCGGGGAATACGCGCGATCACTTCCTAGCAAAGCGGCCGGACTGTTGTCCGACTCCAGATACAGAAGAGCACGCAATGAGATTAGCAACGGTTTCATCCCAGCTGTTGCTAAATGCGGTGTCTCTGTCGCTCCAATTTTCGCAAGGACTGTCAGAGTAGCATGCTCCTCGCAGAGGCCATTGCCGTGACGGTTGAGAGCAAAAATTGATCCGAAAAAATATCCAACGGTCTCAAGAATCATGACTTCGAAATCCATTTCTCCGGCCGTGCAGGCCTTCATGGAGTGCGTACGGCACTTTAGCTACCAACAGGGGCCAGAGCCTCAAGACAAAGCCCTTACTAACTTCACGTTCTTTGCGGGGGCGGGGTTCTCGAAGTCCTGGGATCCGAAAGCCCCAATCGGATCTGAGCTATTTACGCTCAAGCCGAAAATTATAGAGCGAGTGGCCAATATGGGGGCGCTTGATCGGATGTTCGGGCTAGATCCCCTTCGCGAAATCACTCCTGAACGACTGCGGCAGATCATCTATCGGATGGATATGTATGATCGTTATCCAGACGTTCGCTCGAGGTACGTAGACGAGCAGAATATTAAGATGTTTCGAGGCGCTCTACGCGCTGCCGTCCTCGATCGTTATGACGCGATCACAAAGCTCAACTATTTCGACGGGGAGGTTCAAAAATTTCCCCTGAAAGCACCGACGAAGCCCCAGCAAGATGTGCTGGCATTCTTTCGCTATCTTTTCGACCGAATTGACGGGTCTCAGCCGTTTGTTGAGGGGATCCGCACTCACTTCGTCACGACGAACTACGACTACGTGATAGAAACTATTCTGGACAACACGTTAGGTCCGGATGATTCACTGTTTCTGTACACATACAGGGGCTTTACCCCAATCGACATTGTGAACGAAGCCAATATCGTTCCCGTGCATGAGCACTGGCTGGTGCGTCATCTTCTGAAGATTAATGGGGGCTTCGAAATCCTTAGACGAGGCAACGAATATGTCCTCGATTACAACGAAAGATCGCCAGAGCAAGTGATGCGTGATCCGCCTGTGTTGATGCTGGCCTCGAGAGAGCAGGACTATTCTGACCCCTATTTTAGAGCGGTTTTTCCTAAGGCCGTGCGGCTCCTGCACGAAACGACCGTACTAATCATTGTGGGCTACAGTCTGCCACCGGATGATGCCTTGCTTCGGTTCGTTATTCGTCAGTTCGCGGAGGAAGCCGAGGACGGGCGTGAAAAGATCATTTTTTACATAGGCCCGGGCGCAGATGAAGACAAGAAAGCGGTCATCGAAGAAGTTTTCCCGTCCCGGGGAACTGTTGGGGTGCCACTTCTGCAGACCTACAACAGCGGCTTCGATCAATTTGCGGCTGAGTGTGTCCAGCTGATCTCAGCCGATGGAAAGTGAAGAACGGGCCGACTTCTTCCATAACAACTGACGTGCGAATTCGCCCGGTCGAACTCAAGGCTTTACGAAGTTGAGCACGAATTCGTCCTTCGGTTGCGGAGGATCGGGCGTATTCTTGTCCCCTGGGATCGTTCGGGTTACGGAGGAAATCCCTGCGTCGATCAGCTTAAATCCGGCCGCTTCAATTTCCTGCCGAAGAAACGCTTCTTCGACGCGATGCAAGGTGCCGGATTCAGAGATGCCGGAACCGGGTCGCCCCGAATGGTCAGCAATTAAATAGGGAGCTCTTGGCTTGAGCGCGCGAAACACTGCTTTGTTCATGGCCGCGCGATCGACGCCGAGATGTCCGAGGTCGTGATAGTTGAACATCAAGGTCGCGAGGTCGAGGCGCTCTAACTCCAGCTCGGATGGAACGGGGTCTTACTTTCGGAACAGAACCAACACTGCGTCGATTTCAATGTGTCAAACCCCGGGAAACCCTGGGGCGGAGCAACATCAAAGAAGTGTACATAAGGCCAAGGGCAATTACGCTCGTGCAGACGCTGATTGGCCATTAGGGAGACCTCGAAATGAGCCGAAACATTGTGCTTTGCTGCGATGGCACAGCGAACGAGTTCGCAAGCGATCGCACGAACGTGGTGAAGCTCTACTACGCGCTCGTCCAGGATCCTGCCAAGCAAATCGTATCCTATCATCCCGGTCTCGGCACAATGGAAGCGCCGGGCGCGCTGCTCGGATTCACCAAAACGATTACCAAATGGGCCGGACTCGCCTTCGGCGCCGGCCTCGAACGCGACATCGGAGATGCGTACGTATTCCTGATGAATAACTTCGAGAAAGGCGACCGCGTGTACATGTTCGGGTTCAGCAGAGGGGCCTATACGGTCCGCGCAGTAGCTTCCTTATTGAAGATGTACGGTCTGCTGCCTAAAGGAAGCGAGCCCTTCGTACCCTACGCGGTCCGGATGCTCCACGCGGTAAATTCCGCGAAGGAAAAGAGTGACCGCGACGCGAGCTTCGATCTTGCATCGGAATTCCGGGAGACATTCGACAGAGCAGGAAAATGTCGGCCCCACTTCGTCGGCGTGTGGGATACCGTGAGTTCAGTAGGCTGGGTGGAGAACCAGTTGCGTCTGCCCTACAGCGCGAGCAATCCGGAAATCGCCCACGGACGGCATGCCATCGCGCTCGACGAGCGACGGGCATTCTTCCGTTCGAATTTGTGGTGGCCGGCCCGTACCCTGGAGGAAACAGGTCCGAAAGACATGAAGCAGATTTGGTTTCCCGGCGTCCATTGCGATGTCGGCGGCGGATATCCCGAATGCCAGAGCGCACTGTCAAAAGTCCCGCTCAAATGGATGATGGACGAGGTGGCCGGCCTGCAACTCGTTTTCGACGAGGAGCGGCGTGCAACCGTGCTAGGCGACCGGGGCGGGAAATATGTGAAGCCTGACGGCACCGCGCCCGCGCACGAGTCCCTCGCCGGATGGTGGTGGCCCGCAGAATTTCTGCTGAAGCGGCACTACGATCGCGATAGCGGTATCGAGGGTCGAAAAATGAACCTGGGACGAAAACGCACGATCCCGCCGGCACCGTCTATACACCGTTCGGCTTACGAACGCGGCAAGGAATATGCGAGCAAACTGCCGAAAGACGCCGTGATCGTGGACGGCTAAGAAAAAGTCACCTCGGTCTCGTGATAGAAGTCACTGCCTTCGAGCTGCTGCGTGGAGAAGAACTCCGACTGCGTCTTTAGCGCGCTCACGAGCGTCCCTCGAGGGACTTCCGTATGGCTTTCTTCGCTACCATGCTTGTGTTCCATCGTCGACATCAGCGTGCGCAGTCGCGTCTTGTCGCCGTGCACCTTCGACTTCTTGCGGAAGCCCTCCCAAAGTGTCTTTGGCGTCGCGTTGAGGCTGCCGTGATGTCCGACCTTATAGACATCAACCGCAGCAAGCAGCTTCCTATTTTCGGCCTTGTCCAATGCATACTGCCAATTCTCAATCTGTGCGTCACCGGGGAACAGAAGGCTGGCCTTGCCCACGCGCATCAGCAAAATGACGCTGGTATTGTTCATGGCCTTATCGAGCATCCGCACGATTTGAAGCAGATTGTCGCCACGAATATTGCGAGCATGGTAGACGAGCCATCTGGCCTCGACAGGGAATTTCGGCCCGCTGCTGCGGACGTGCCTGGGAAACAGAACCTGGCCCCCCGCGCCTTCGGCCGTCGAGGCAGCGCTCATCGCGCGCGCCTGCAATTGCCAAAACTCATTTGGATCTCTTGCGCGCTGCTTCTTAATCGTCGCTGTCTGCTTCACCGTGGGTGGTCCGAGCACGTCGATCTGCACTCCGAGCAACGACCCTAGCGAAGTCTTCTTCCCGGCGTAGACGTACTCCGTCTTCTTTCCCATGGTCATCAAGTTCTTGACGGCGCCGGGATTGTTGATGTTGCTCTCGCCCAGGAAGTAGAACTGGCTGCGCAATTCCTTGCTGAAGTATCGCGTTGCCTTGGTCTGAACGATCGTCTGTTCCGCAACAGCCTGCATGGAGGAAAGCATGGCAATGCGCTTCTTCTCGCCTGCCGCTGCCTGAGCGGTAGGGCCCGTAGCATTCACGCCCAGGTCGGGATCCTCCGTCCAAGGCTGCACCACCAGATCCGGCTTCAGCGACCGGATCACATCGCCCGTCCCCTTGCCGCCCTTCTTGGTCTCGAATCCGGAAATGTGATCCTTGTGCCGGTGGGTGGCCACCACCGCATGCAGCTTGCCGCCCGTCCGCTTCCTGATGTCTTCCGCGATATCCATCATCCGTGTCTTCGGAGTCTTCGGCGGCAGTCCCGTCGAACCATAGTCGATGAGCACATGCCGTTCCGGACCATTCACGTACGCGAAACTCAACAGAAAGCAATCGCCGAAGCCCACGTGGTACGTGCGAATTTTCAGGCTTTTGGGTGCAGATCGGGCCATGTGATCCTCAATCCGTTGCCCTGGCGAGGTGAAGTTCGGCAAAGTGTGACTTGCCGTCGGACTGTTGCTCGAAATACCCGGTCTCCCAGAGATATCGGAGCCGGGCCGTCTGTCTCTTCGAATCCTCGATCCGGTTCCTGATCTGGTATTTCAGTTGACCGTACTCGTTGAAGATCAAGGCGCCGCCCCCGAATATGCGGACGCGCTTCCATGCGGGCATGTCCTTGGGCGGTTCGATATCCAGCGCCTGCTTCAGTTCACCGACCTCGAGAGTCATGATCTGAACGTATTCCGCCACCGTTTCGCGCAAGATGAAGCCATCAGGGCCGATACGAAAGCTCGGCCGGACCGTTTCGACTTCGACGTACCCTTCACGGACGATGTCGAGCGCTTCCCGGTTCTCCCAAAGAAAGCGAAAGACCTCTTCCTTGTCGCGCAACATCGAATCGAAATGAGTACGGCTGTAGACGAGATCGAGATCGCATCGACGCCAGGTTCCATCCTTGTCGGCATGGTCATCCGGCCGAATGCCATAGGCCGCAAAGCGCTTCAGCAGCGTTTCGCGGTAATTGAACCTCGTGTCGTCCGGCACCACCTCGCGATCGATCGTCAGCAGTGCGGAAAGATAGTCGGAGAAACGAATATCCGTCGGTGGGCAGTAGTCGAGCGCGCGAATCGACATCGTGAGCAGATGCTCCGCGACCGCGGCCCCCTCGTCGATCACCAAGCTACGATCCCGTTTTTTGGCCTGGATGAACCCGACGCGGTCCAAACGCTTCAGCCATATATCTAGGAATGAGTTCATCATCGCTGCTACCAGGAGCTCACCTCGTCTGTGAGGCTCCTGGAATTCCGGCATCGACGAGTAGTCCTTCCCCGGGGTGAGTTCGACGGAGCGGCGCAACGCCCTACCGCGAACATTCGACAGTTCCTGCCCCATCTGCTTGGCGAGGCCGAAAAGGACGGATTCCCTAAGCACCTTCGGTTCGAGAAATGTCTGGTCGATGAGACGCGCGCCGCCGGTATCGCCGTCGATTAACCTGCCCACGATGTCCTTGAGAGAGAATACCGAAAGCAACGCCACCACATCGGCAAATCCTTCGTGGAATGCCGCCTGATCCGGAGACGAGGGTTCGAGATAACGCCCACGCAGCCCGTCCAACAGGGCGTGCGTCGTCTCATGAGCGACGACGTCGTGAGAAAGGCACGCAAACACCGGCTTGCCGTTCGAGCCATTAAAATAACCGAAGAAGAGGCCGCGGTCCTCCTTGGAATAGAACGCGTTCGCGTCGGCAAAGGCGTGCGGCGCAATGTGAAGCTGGTGGCCCTCACATCCCCATGGAACGCGCCGGCCGAGAGCAAACTCGAAACGGGCCAGAATGCGCATGGATATCGCATAGGTATTCTGACTATGAAAACGAGGGTCCGACAAGAGCGCTTCGTTGTGCGCTGCCGCCGTCTTGTCGGGCGTCTTCCGCCTGAATGGATCGGTATAACTGTTATTATCATTTAGAAGATAGCTGGCAGGCTCATACAGAACGTTGCCGGTCGAGTCATAGTCGATCACGTTCACCCGATAACCGCACGGGCCGGGAAGAATCTCCTCCGCCGGAATCTCCACCTCCGCGGTCAAGATCCTCCCGTTGACGCGGATCGAGGGATCTTGTGCGATGATGGTCAACTTTTGGGTCGTCGGCAGGCTATGGCGCGAGCCGCGGCGGTTCTTCATTCCGATGCCCGTTCAATGAGTGTAGCAATGTGCGCTTCAGTGGTAGCAGAGATAGTCGCGTCAAGCGGGGCCAGATACCACTAGGGAAATCCCTAGTTTCGGCTCGCACCTGCCGCATCCGGTCCCAGGGTCCGCGATCTCGCTTCTTTATGAGGAGGCGAGTGAATGCTGTCGCCATTCAAGAACGAGAAGTCGCCTCGCAAACGAGGGGTCTGCTCAATCCTTCAGATCGCGCAGAAGATCTTGAGGTTGACTCCGACCGACTGGCAAGCTGAGTACATCGAAATGACGAGATGATAGAACTGAAGAACATGCGCCTTGGGCGGTGTAGACTTGAACTCCCGTTCCAGCGCCGCTTTTGAGAGCATTCCGCCCGCGCAAACCAGCCAAATGTCCCGCTCAGCGCCGGGATTTCGTTTAACGTCCGCGAGCATCCTGCGGAATGCGGCCGAGGATGGGCCGGCCCGCCGCCTCGGGACCGTATCGGTCTTCTTCGCCTTCCCCTTGCCTTCACTGAGCCGCCATGACTGATCGAACTTGTTCAATCCGCCTGGAAGGTCATCGCCGTCGCTTTTTAAAAAGGCCAGGTTCTTCACCCCCTGAGCACACACATCGTAAAAGGCGGAAGCCGAGACCGAGGGATCTCCGGCTCTGTGCTTGGCCACCACGAACGCGACACGCGCGCTCGAGGGACGGCCGTCGACACCAATGAAATCTCCGCCTTCCGTCCCGAAATCGTCGCATACCAAGGCGGGAAACGGCGCTCCAAACTCACGTGTCCCGCCCGCTTTCCGCAGCGCGTCGTCGATCAGGCGGAAGAGCGAGCCACGGCGCCACGTATTGAACGCCCCACCGCGCGGCGAGCCTTTTTCCGACGTGACGGCGCCGAGGCCAGGCACGGGCACGACGAGATCTAGGACCAGGCGTCCGGGTCCGGTCGGTTTCGCGAGGTCGAGATCAAGCGCATAGAATGCGCCATTCACGTACGCATGTTGCAGAGCGGCGGTTATGACACGGAACGGCTGCAACTGGTTGAGCCTTTTCGCGAGCGAAATCTTTGCTTCGGCCTTGGACTTAACCCCACTGAGTGCCGGTGATGTCAGCCAGTACTTCTTCTTTTTGGCCTCCCACTTGATCCACACCTTCACGTCCGTGCCATCGATCTTCAAGATAAACCGAAAAGGCGCCGGTGCCGATTTGCTGTCGTCGCGCTCGATATCTACGCAAAGTCCGTCGGCGTCGAATTGGGCCGCTCCAGTGCCTGCCGAACTGTTGAACTGCCCGGAGAGCTCCAACATGTCCACGAGGATGTTGACGGGCGTCGTGTCGGCCGGCGTGTCCGTCGGGGTCGCGAAACGAGACAAGATCGGCGAAGCCGGCGGCGCGGCAGCCAGCCCGACGTCGACCTCGGCGCACCAGTCCATGAACTCCGAGACGCTGAGTTCATTGCCCGCACCGTCCCTGACCCGGCTGCGCGAGAAACCCACCGTTCGTCTGATCCCCTGCGTCCAGCCCGTGGCGCGAGTAACGACGTTCATGTGCTCACCCATGAACATGCCGGCTCGTTCAAGCGATCGCGCCGACAACGTCCGCGCCCTGAGCGCCGACGGACCGAGGTCGGTATTCTTCACGGCAAGAAATGAGACTGAATTGTCCGCATGGTCGGGAAGCAATGATCGAAGATTGATGGGCCGCGCGCGGCTGCCGATACCGTTCAGTTCGTCGATCCACAGACCGGCGCTATCGTAAAAATATAGGCGCCTGCCGACGAGAGCATAGATTGTCACCTCAAGCGACGCAGTCTGAAACAGCGCTTTCGCGAGAAAGGGCGATTGGTTCAGTCGCATCGTGACGTGGTAGCGGCATGCTCCGCCCGCTATCCCGCGGGTCTGATGCTGGAAGCGGTCTTCTGCGTCGAGTTCCGCGGTAACCTCGGCCTGGAACCGATCCATCCCAAACGAATCCGCGACGTCGTAAACGATCGCCGCCCTGGGAAACCGAAGGTCGTCCGAGATGTTGTCGTCGTCGAGGTCGATCCTGGTCCGAAAGCGACCTTCGATGTAGTCAATCTCAGGAAGCGCGGAAACGAGGCCACGCAACACATCTGCGCCATTGCGCAGCGGCGGCTTTCCGCCGTTACTTACGCAGGCCCGGTCATAATCCAGGAAACTATGCCAGTCACGCGCGGTCCCGTCCGACAGTCTCGTGAGTACGCGCGCGTCCGGCATCTTCGTGCCGATCGGCGCGGATTGGCGCGTCAGCCGGCCGATCTGCTGCACCAGCATTCTCGTATTACCGAATGGCTCAAAGATCGCAAGCAAGGCACACTTGGGATCGTCTATGCCCTCGACCAGCATGAACTGATGAATCAGAAATCTCTCGGATCGCTTTTTTAGGTCCGAGGGAACTTCGTTACGCTGAAACGCTCCCTTGTCGCCCGCCGCGCTAAAGTTGTTGTGCACGGCCATGACGCCGTCGCCGCGGCCAGCAAGGGCGCCCCTGAAGGCCTCGAAGAGATCGATGACCGTGTCTTCGCTTCCGCCGCGTACGATTACCTTGTGATCCGGCGCCAGTTCGCCGGATCGGACAAGGCGGTCACTTGCCGCAATGATCTGCGCAGCGAATGTCCGGGCATCGTCGGACAAGTTTACTATTTCAATCGTGACTCCGCGAATGAGGCAATCCTCGACCGCCCGCTCGAACGAGAGGAAATGAATCTGAGCGTCGTCGACGTTGAATATCTTCAGGTCGCCGCGAAATGGCGTGGCGCTGAACAAGACGGTTGGAACGTTGAACTCGCGCACCACCGCTGCCCAGAGCGGCGCCGGCTCCCGGTGCCCCTCATCGAAGATGACGGTGCCGATCCGACCTTTGAACCGTCCTATTTCGCCTGCCGCATGAATTTGCTGGATGGCCTGGATCGTCGCAACGATGATGACGCTGCCCGCCGATTTGAGCAGCGTCGTCTCAAGCACATCTACCGAGCCCGGAAGAGCCTGGATCACCGCATCGGGTCGCCACTCTGCCGGAGCGCCGATGGTGTCCCAAAAGCGGCCGGAAAACTCCGTCATCAACTGCGCGACAAGCGCGGCCGAGGGGCAGACGACGAGCACCGGGGCCGTGGCCGCCCGCCGCATTCCGAGCACGGCCATCACGCCGGTCTTGCCGGTGCCGGTCGGCATATGAATCAAAGCACCGCGCTTGCTGCCGGACGCGAAGTATCTCTCGCCGGCGATCACGGCGTCCTGTTGATGTTGCCAAAGCCGTAGCTGTAAGAAATCAGAGATCACCTTCGCCACCCACTCTCGCATCAACTCGCAATGTCCGGGCGATCTAGCCCGCTGTGTCCAGAGGCCATCAGCAAGAGCAACGCGTGTCGGTCCTCCCGCACGGGCATAAACGATGCCGGGTGCGAAAGGCGTTGCGGTCTGCAGATTACCCGTCGTGAAGACAACATTCGCGCAGGATCGAGGCTGCAGATACACGTCGGCGCGTCTACGGCCGCGGTCAAGCGATCCATCGACGTCACGTTTAAGATGGAGCGAGACCTAGATCTTGCCCGACAGGCCGATCCGGTAGATGTCCGCAAATGCCCCCGTGTCCTCATCGCGGCCCCGTTTGTAGGTAAAGGCTACGGCGAGATGACCTGCCGCGTCGATATTGTATGTAAGCGCCGCCTGCAGCCAGTCGATCGGCTTGCCGGAATAGGTTTCGTAAGCCCAATGGTAGGCCAGAGATCCGTTCAGCTTGGAGAGAAAATTGGTGCCAGCGGTCTCGGGGAAGACGAACAGCGAGACCTGAGGTCCGACCCGAAAAGCCTGATTTCTCCCGTTGAAATCGAGAACGTTGGTTCCTCCGGTGATCTGGGAGTATTGAACCAGCAATTCGGGGTCGAAACGCAGCGAGATAGGAAGCCCCAACGGCTGTATGATCGGCCGTTGGAAGTAGAGCGGGAAGTAGACCGGAATGAACTCTGCGGTGATGTTGGCGGAGGTCGTGCCCTTGATGTTGTTTTCAACCTGGCCGCCGCGGAAGCGGACGTAGTTGGCTCCGCCATCCGTCACCCACCCGAACTCGGCCGCGACGCCGTAGGCCAGCTTGTCGATGTCGGATCCCATGAGCGCGGTGGACGAATTGAAGCTTCGGTGGGAGGTCACGTAGGTGGCAAATGTCTTGTAGTACGGTATCCACCATTCATCCGGATCGGATGTCGCCGACGTGTAGACCAGAGCCGCAGTGCCATCCACCGACCAAATGCGGTTCTTATTGAGCCGATCGTCGGTGAAAGCCACTTCCGCACCTACTGCGTCCGCCGCTTCCTTCGGACATTCGAGGAAACCGATGTCCTTCCAGTCCTGCCGGAGCAAAAACTTGAACCCAGCACAGGGACTGAATTCCTGCGTCTTCCGCTTCAACGGCAATTCCTCTCGCGGACGCTCCTGCTTGCGCACTAGTTCCGAAAATACATCCCTATGGACGATCCGTTCGCGCGGTCGGGCCGAGGGAACGGCTCCCCAGGCATCCTTCGGACCTCCCGTCGGGTTCGTGCCGAGCATGCCTGCCGCTTGGACGCGCTTTTCGGGATCCTCACCGATCTTTCGGAGTATCGCCTTCTCCGCCGCAGTGAGCTCCGACGAATGCGCATGCCCCATTGCGGCCAGCAGGAGAAAGCCCGCCGCGATTCCCGCCTTCGATCGAAATCCCATCACAATCCTCCAGGATTCGCTTTTTTCATGAGGTCGAGAACGCAGCCCACCGTGTCGCACATTTGCACCTGAGCGGTCTGAACCGGCACGCCCGCCTGCTTGATCTGTGCGGCTAGGCCCGCAAGGGCGTACCTGCTGTAGGGAGGGTCGAGTTTGCGGTCGCGCGGCCAGTGCGTCCCGGTGCATTCATCGAAGATCGCGCGATTGGTTCGTCCTGCCAAGCCGAACAGCCTCTTGCGGCCCGGAGCCACGGACCTCTTCGGGGCCGCGGCCTGCGCCTTCGATCCCGCCCGCTTCTTGCCGGCAGCATCCCTTCGGACCTTCATGGTCTTCGCGGACTTAGACTTGCGCGCCATTTTCGCTCTCCTCGATCTGGCTGCAACGACATCACGCAGGAGCGTCGAGCCTCCTCAAAGTTGCGCCAAGTCGCGGGCACGCGCGACTAGGGATATCCCTAGCCTCTTCCGGGCGACGGCTCGCATTTCAGCGAGCGACAGCGCGATCATGCGCTTCCGGATGGTCGCCTCGATCGTGAGGCGGTCGCATCGAGAAAACCACTTGCGCCTTCAGCCTAACGACCTGCGGCGATCAGCCAATGCCTCACAAACGGCGGCATATCCGGGAGACGGATCGCCAGGCGTAGCCGGACGTTAGGTCTTTGCTCCGCCCTCATCGTTCAGAACGACCAAGCCGACCGACGCGTTGTCGAGTAAGCCGAGGGCGCGAAGCGCGTCGCCCGGGATCCTGTCCTCGACGGGCGGCGCGAGGACAATGCAGAAGGCCGGCAGATATCGGGCCGGCAGGAGCGACTTCGCCAGATCGGCCAACGGATCTTCGGAGAATATGGGCTCGAAGTACAGGTCGCACCCTCCCAGGATATCTCTTCCGCCGCGACGATCTCGTATCCCAGCGTCCGGAAATACCTCAGGGAAGGGCGCCGGCGCCGTGAAGCATCGTTGTTGTCCCGCTTATCGTCTTTGAAAGCGTCCAAAGCCTCAACGTCTCCGCTGTGTTATCAAACACCGCGGGCGCTTCTCGCCTGGCGAGCTATCGCCGAAAGTTGGTGACGGCGAGAATCGGAAAGGCGGCATATCGTGGGGGTGCTTGACGCCTCCACTTCTCCACCGAAGGAGCGATATGCCG